>NZ_JAWOWE010000002.1:0-649687 GCF_033340275.1 Vibrio sp. 1402 | reverse complement strand
CTTTAAAATACAAAACGCCCGATGAAGTACATCGAGCGTTTTAGTTAAAAAGTGTCAACCCATATCAGGACGGGTCAGACAAGACAAACACTCTTCCTGTTGAAGTTATTACGCTCTTTCTTTTCCTTCTAGAGCCAGTATCTCGTCAACTAATTTTGGAACCTCAACGCTTGCTTTTCCGTAGCGTTTTTCCTCAAATTCACTTTCTACCGCACTAGGTTCTAGGTTAATTTCAATGGTATGTGCGCCGTGCATTTTTGCATCATGAACAAAACCTGCTGCGGGATACACAACGCCAGAAGTCCCAATAGAAATAAACAAATCTGCTTCTTCTAATGACGCGTAGATATCACCCATTCGCAGTGGCATTTCACCAAACCAAACAATATGTGGTCGCATTTGTGAAGGGATCTGACAACAGTGACAAAGTTCGCCTGTCTTAATGTCCTCATTGTGCTCTACTACTTGGTTAGATTCACTACAGCGCGCCTTGAGCAACTCACCATGCATGTGAATCACATTCTGACTGCCGCCTCTTTCGTGAAGGTTGTCTATATTTTGAGTGATGACCGTCACTTTACCTTCTAACTCAGCCTCTAAACGACCTAATGCTTCATGCGCTGCATTAGGCTTTATCGCATTATCTTGAAGTTTCTTGCGGCGTTGGTTGTAAAAATCTTGAACAAGGTCCGGATCGCGAGCAAACCCTTCAGGCGTTGCTACATCTTCGATACGGTGATTCTCCCATAGGCCATCTTGCGCACGAAATGTTTGAATACCAGATTCGGCCGAGATACCTGCACCAGTAAGTACTACAATATTTCTATAAGGGAAATTCATAACTCATCCTTGCTGTTTTTTCATTAGCTTAACACTGAAAGAATAGCAACAGTAGTAATATGGATTAGACCATAGTCGTAATGGTCACTATTAGAATTACAATTTAAGAGGAACAGCAATGAGACAAGTATCTCTAACGTTTACATTGCTTCTGACTTTGGCAGGCTGTCAACTTACCAATGTTGAAGGCGAAGTCGATGATGTAAAGGTAAGAGTCAGCACCAATGATGATGACCATCGAGGTAATGGTAATTTCTGTCCTCCGGGCCAAGCCAAGAAAGACAATTGCTAAAAGAGCGGCTTTATGCCGCTCCCATATTGGCCTCAATCCTCGTTGGTCGAAGATATTTTATGAATGGCTAGGTCAGCGCCATTGAATTCGTCTTCTTCTGAAAGCCTCAGTCCCATACTGGTATTAATCGCACCGTAGACTACAAGTGCACCAAGCGCTGCGATGGAAAGGCCCAAAAGCGTTCCTAGAAGCTGAACGATAATGCTCACGCCACCTAGCCCACCCAATGCGCTTTGACCAAAAATCCCAGCGGCAATACCACCCCAAGCGCCACATACACCGTGTAAAGGCCAGACACCCAGCACATCATCAATCTTGGTTTTGTTTTGTAGGTGGGTAAAAAGATAAACAAATAGCACGCCAGCAATCGCACCTGTCACTAAAGCACCGATAGGATGCATTAAGTCTGAGCCCGCACATACAGCAACCAAGCCAGCCAGTGGGCCGTTATGAATAAAGCCAGGGTCATTCTTACCAGCCAACAATGACGCGACAATGCCTCCGACCATTGCCATCAATGAGTTCATAGCCACCAAGCCACTTATGCCTGACACAGTTTGAGCTGACATGACGTTGAAGCCAAACCACCCCACACATAAGATCCAAGCTCCCAAGGCCAAAAATGGAATATTCGAAGGTGCAAAGTTGGTGTGCTTTCCTGCTCGAACTCTGCCTTTTCTCATGCCCAAAAACACGACGGCAACAAGCGCTATCCAGCCGCCAACACCATGCACAACGACTGAACCTGCAAAATCGTGGAAGCCATAACCAAAGGTATTTTCAAACCAAGCTTGAACACCAAAGTTTCCGTTCCAGATCATTCCCTCAAATAACGGGTATACGATGCCGACAGTGAAAAATGTTGCGATTAGAATCGGATAAAAACGAGCTCGTTCTGCAATACCACCAGAAACAATAGCAGGAATCGCTGCAGCGAAAGTCAGCAAGAAAAAGAACTTCACCAACTCGTAACCATTGCCTTGAGATAACGTCTCTGCATCGGCAAAGAAGGTGCCGCCATAAGCGACCCAGTATCCAATGAAAAAATACGCAATGGCGGAAATACCGAAATCGGCCAAGATTTTAACTAAAGCATTAACTTGGTTCTTTTGGCGCACGGTTCCTACTTCAAGAAAAGCAAAACCAGCATGCATCAAAAAAACCATGATTGCGCCAAGTAGTAAGAAAAGTGTGTCGGAACTTTGCGTGAGAGTTTGTACAGCGCCGTGTACCTGATTGGCAGTTACACTCATTATGATTGTCTCCGTTGATCTGTAGCGCACTTATCCTGTGCATCAAAGTTAGGCTCATCACCAATTTGGTGAACTTAATTTATAGAGCGTCTAACAGAGCAATTCTCATTCCACAATTTACATTTCTAACACTTACACTTTAATTTATTGTTTTGTATGAACTTTAATAAAACTACGCATTCTTGAAATGGTGCTTAACACGCTAATAAGTGCACCAATATGGTTTTAGTGCACCAACATAATGCGCACCATATAGCTCAACAAAACGTAAAAGCCACCTCATGAGAGGTGGCTTATATACTGAATTGCTAACTAAAGGGGTTTATCGAGTGATCTTCCCTGCTTTTACATCTTCTAACCAACGTCCTTCGACAAGATAGGGAGGAAGCCAACCAGTTTCAACAGATAGACGGTTGCCTTTGTCGTACCATATTAACTTCTACTAAGCGTGCCTATTGTGCTCTTTAATCATTTCTGCGATTTCCTTGCGTCCCCACTCATAAGTAAACGCTATAGCGTCCATGTCTTTCATAGAGTTACCAGTATATTTTACCTTTGTATCTATACCAGCTTTTAGTAATAGCTCCACAATATTTTTATGACCTGCATGGATCGCAGCAAACAATGGGTTGCAGTCTGGTTCAGATATATCCATCACTGCATTTCTTTCTAGAAAATAGGTAAGTAAGTCTAAATGACCTTCATATGCAGCTGTATTTAAAGGAGTTACACCTGAAGGCCCCCCCTTAACATTTACATCAATACCTAGATTCACCAGAAGCTCTACAATTTTATCTTGCCCTTGCTCCGTTGCGATATGCAACCAAGAACCCAGAGGCGTAATTAGATGAAGTAATTTGTCATCTCCTGAGAGAATTTTTTCAACCTCACTCACGTCACCGGATCTAATCGCGGCCATTACATCTTTTGCGCTATGCTCACCTGCCATATTTATCTCCTCAGCTGCGGTTTTAACCAGTAATTTTAAAGCATTAACTATATCACCGCGTTTACCCAACATTTATCTGTCACTTTAAGAGTATCAACAACCTGCCGCAACGCATAAATATCATACTGACCTTGAATCCGATTTGGAGCCCACACTAAGTTCTCCCTGCGGATTGCTATTAGCTCTTTGCGCTCATCTAAATCTTCATTGATATACATTTGGTAGTCAGCGACATCATTTGGTGTCAATTGAGGTTCCGCCTTTCTCCTCATGCTAACCTTCTTTTTATTATCAGACATTTAATCCAGTCCTAATTCTACGTTAAATTCTTTTACATTAACTGAAGAAACCTCTCCAGCATCAGAAATAGCCGCTGCGGTGTGAATATATCTAACAGGAGTTTTTTTTCTCAATGCTTTTTATACTTCTGGCCGCTTTCCATTCGGTTGTATCTTTGTCCTTTTGAGCCATTAGAACAGTAATTGCAGTTGCATATTCAGTTGTCCCTTGCTGATATGCCATGTTACCTATCTTACGGCTGCGCAGCGGGCTGCTCCCTCCTTTGGCCTCAACAATTATAATTTCACCTAGTGGCGGCTCTGCCACCTAGTAAACCATATCAAAATCGCCCGGCTTCTAAATTTACCTTAGGGATGAAGCAGCTTAGCATTAGGACGTTTACTCCGGACAAAGTCATCCGCGGCTAACTCACCAATTTTTGCAGATTTCTGATTAATCTTGGCGATTTGAGCGTTATATCCATCTTCGCCAGTTCGAGCCTTCCTAGCCTCTTAACGTTCTTTCAAACACTCTTCAATTTTTGCTTTGTTTCGTTTTATTAGCTCATAATCACTCATATAGATTTCTGAGTTTTTTTATACTCTGCTTTATTCAGCACAAGATCTTCAGTGAAGATCGTGCAACCTTCTTCCCCGCCAACTTTCTCAGAGTCAAAAACATGCGCATTGACAAATTCCTCAATCCCAACAACATACTGCACTTCGTGTCTGCTGCCATCTTCTCCGACGGATGACTCTTTTGCAGCGTTTAAAATCTGATCGCAAACCTCTTGGGGGACATCGCTTTGGGCCTGATACTCTGCCTACATTTGACCCAAGCGTTTTAGCCCTTCTTCACACAAGAAGCCTGTTGGGTCAATCCACTGGATAGGATTGACTGCATATTGGTAATGCCACTATTGACAGTTCAACTAACAAGCTCCCAATCATAAATATAAAAGCCACCTCGTAAGAGATGGCTAAAAAAATACCCGAGGAGCTCTAAAAAGGACGCCATTCACTTTCTGACTTAAATACCACTCCTGAAAAATCTTTGTTCTCGATTAATTCAGCCAGTTTTTCATCGACACATAATAACCACTCGATAGCATCCAGTTGAAATATAGTTTTCTGCATTTCAATATCTTTCTTAAGGACAACTCGATCAATTGAATCAACCTCTCCATCAAACTCACTAAATATTGAATGATTTCTATCCAGTAAATCGCAAATCGCAAGAACATTTAAAAAATAGTATTCACCAAAACTTTTACCTTGGTAATTAACCTCAATCGGTAGGAATTCAACTTCACTCGTTTGTGTGTGCTTAGAAATTAAATCAGATAACCGTCGACTCACGATTAATAAAGGACCACTAAGAAAACTATCCGCAGGCTTGTCATCTGATATGACATCAATAGTAACTTTTGGCCATTTGTCTCCTAGGGCAACGCCTCCCGTCAGATTCAATCCTATTAATACACTAGACTGCGTTACTTTGCCTTGAGTAAAATCGGAGTCTCTATCTACCTTGTTGGTCCAAATTTTAAGTGTCATTACTACTTCCTACTTTTCCATTGCGGATCATCCAATTGCGATCGAGCTTCATTCTTTTCCAGAGCATTCCTAATGTTACTTTCTGTTTTTCCAATTTCATCTACAAAAATCATATCATCGATCAAACCACGACCATACTTAGTTTACAACGCTCTCATTTCTCGTCGAACTAAAGCACCTGAGAACCTTGGTGCCTTGCACTTAGATGTCTACCCACGTGTCAGGGAAGGCCTATTTCGACAGATGTTTTAATATTAGTTGGAAGTGCAATCCCATTTGCACCTCTGTTAATGTTGTAATCAAGTTCGGTAGCTCTATGCATGACCGGATATTCCTGAGCAATATTGATACTAATTTGGTGATTTCCAGCATGGTTTTCAGGTAACCCGCCAACTATTTCGTTATTTAACTTGAGCCCACAACCTCTTCTTAAAGAACCGCCATAATAATTCGCAACACTCCCCCTCCTTTGAGTTTTATTTAAGGGGATGATTTGGACAATTTCCTCTATACCTACAACATATTGAACTTTGCGTTTACTACCATCTGAATGATTGATATAACGATGAAAAGTAACTTCGTTCTTCTCGCAATCAATATGGTCTAAATCGTATTCATATCGAATATGATTTTTAACTTTGGGTTTTCTGATAATGCCACGAATGATTGGTCGTTCGGCAAACAACAAACTCCCCACCATAAATATAAAGCCATTTCAAGAGAAAGATGGCTTATATGCTGAATTGCTAACTAAAGCAGTTTATCGAGAGACCTTCCCGGCTTTTACTTCTTCTAGCCAACGTCCTTCAACGAGATAGGGAGGAAGCCAACCAGTTTCAATAGATAGATGGTTGCCTTTGTCGTACCACATACAAACCATGCCAAGCAGAGGGAAATTAATGAGCGTGCGGATCCCCAATCTTTCTGGTCCTAGCTCTCGGAGATGATATTTCTCTTGGAACTGTAGATTTTTGACTAACACTTCCTCAAAATCATAACCAATGTCGGTGGTAAGCGCTGCAAAGGTTTCTAAAACCCCCATCGCAATTTCCAACGCCCAATCATCACCCTGAGCAACTGCCGCGCCCATCGCGGCCACCAGTTTATCAGTGTAGTCCGATGTGCGGTTATGGAACGATTGAATGACATCTACTAACATGTAAGACAGCTCACCCGCTTTGGTAGAGCTCTGTCTCATCAAAGAAATCGAAAAGTTCGCTAACACATCCATGCTAGCTTTGTCACGAACGATGACAGAGGTAAAATACGCATCTAGCCACATTGAGGGGCAAATGAAGCCTGTTTTTAAAATACCTTCGCCTTTCCATGTTACTTCTGGATAATCAGGTAATTTAATGCTTTGAGGCTCGCTTGGCTTGATGGCAAGTTGATGGTAAAAAGCACGCATCAATGATGATTCATATAGACATAGCGTGCCGATTCTCTCATCATCGTCTAATGGAGGTAACCATGTATACAGACGGAGCTGATAAGAAATACCATCGCTCAAGTAAACCAAGTTTTCTCTTTTTATAGATATGCGCCTTTTCCTTTTGTCTAAACTCTCTTTTATTTCTTCTCGATAAGCTTCTCTTTCAAAATCACTTAGTTCAACATGAGCTACTCGTTCAACCTTTTTTACCTCTGAGCTATCAACCACTTCTGAACTCTCCTATATCTATATCAAACTCTTTTGCTTTGAACTTGGAAACCTTACCGCTAGAGGGTATTTCTGCTTGTGTATGTAATTTCAGTTGGTGCCTCGTAAATCATATCAAAGTCGCCTGGCTTCGAAATTGAGGCTCTATGTAACAACAGTTCAAAGGCTGAGCATATATTCCAAAAATGCCTCAAATGTTGTCCATGATTGGGCTTCTTTACCAAACAATTCATCTATGAAAAGGGCTACTTGCCCCGATCTTTCTGATTCATTTGAAAATAAAAAGTAGTAGCCACCTCCGGCATAGCGCTCTAATACGCAACCGTTTTGTGGTATTTTCTCAAAATCACTCGGTATCTCATCCTCGCGAAGTTCAAGAGTGCGCTCAACTGTAAGATAGTCCTCATCTTCAGAGTATCCATAAATCGTATGACCAAACCACTCAACGTAACCATATTTTCTTAGAAAAACTTTATATGGCTCCGGAAAGGATAATCCTAGCTGATTTTCCATTTCATGAATTGATACGTCATTCAACTCTCCAAAGCACTCAAACCCTTCTTTTTCGGTGAATTGATCGAGCATTACGTCTAAGCTTCTCATATTTAAAACTCTATTTTTGATATATATTTTGCCTTCATCGTACCAGTGCAATCGCTTATTGTACTTCTGATGAGGCTTGGAATTCATTACCCTGAAGTTATTGAACGAGTTATCCCCTTTCCGAAATAAAAGAGGTCTTATGGTGAATGATTAAATCCGTCGAGAAGTCTTCCTGATTTAATCATTTTGAACAACTGCTTTGAAGTAAAACGCTTCGCTGCCTCTTTTGTAATCGCGTAACAACGAACCCCTCACCATAAACTTATAAGCCACCTCGTAAAAGATGGCTTATAAGTAAAGAGAATTTATCTAGTGATCTTCCCTGCTTTTACATCTTCTAGCCAACGTCCTTCAACAAGATAGGGTGGAAGCCAACCGGTTTCAATAGATAGACGGTTGCCTTTGTCGTACCACATACATGCCATGCCAAGCAGAGGGAAGTTGATAAAAGTTCTGATGCCTATCCTATCTGGTCCCAATTCTCGAAGATGATATTTCTCTTGGAACTGTAGGTTTTTAACGAGCACTTCCTCAAAATCATAACCAATATTAGTAGTGAGCGCTGCGAAGGTTTCTAGGATCCCCATCGCAATTTCCAACGCCCAGTTATCCCCTTGAGCTACCGCCGCGTCCATTGCTGCAACCAGCTTATCTGGGTAGTCCGATGTGCGGTTGTGGAACGACTGAATGACGTCTACTAGCATATAAGATAACTCGCCCGCTTTGGTAGAACTCTGTCTCATCAAAGAAATCGGAAAGTTTGCCAATATGTCCATGCTAGGTTTATCACGCACAGTCACCGAAGTAAAATAAGCATCTAGCCATCGATTAGGGTGTAAACATCCAGTTTTCAAAATACCTTCGCCTTTCCATGTCACTTCTGGATAATCAGGTAATTTAACGCTTTGAGGTTCATTTGGTTTAATGGCAAGTTGATGGTAAAAAGCACGCATCAATGATGCCTCATAAAGGCAAAGTGTTCCGATTTGTTCAGTTTCTATTGAAGGTGGAAAGCAACTATACCACCTCACTTGTTCTGAAACGTCGTCGCTAAGAGCGACTAAGTTCTCCCTACGGATTGCTATTAGCTCTTTGCGCTCATCTAAATCTTCATTGATATACATTTGGTAGTCAGCGACATCATTTGGTGTCAATTGAGGTTCCGCCTTTCTCCTCATGCTAACCTTCTTTTTATTATCAGACATTTAATCCAGTCCTAATTCTACGTTAAATTCTTTTACATTAACTGAAGAAACCTCTCCAGCATCAGAAATAGCCGCTGCGGTGTGAATATATCTAACAGGAGTTTTTTTTCTCAATGCTTTTTATACTTCTGGCCGCTTTCCATTCGGTTGTATCTTTGTCCTTTTGAGCCATTAGATCAGTAATTGCAGTTGCATATTCAGTTGTCCCTTGCTGATATGCCATATTTCCAACCTTACGCCTGTCTAGTGGGCTAATACCTCTTAACGTCTACGAGAATAATTTCCCTGGGTTTTGGGTTCTTCTACAAGGTAGGCCATACCGTAGTCTCCTGGTTGTAAGAAAACACGCCATTATTTTTTAGGGGACAACTCCTAGTTAAGTGACATACCGTTGAGTCTTAGCCATAAAATGCCATGTGTCACGAAACATGAACGCCAAAAATAGAGATCTAACCTATTTTTTCCAGTACCCTCTAGATGCTCGCTCTGGGATTACCAGATTCGAAACAGATTTACTGCCTATAGATTCGTAAAACTCGGCGGCCCCGATCTCTTTAGTGGACGGCTGAAACCAATGAGGTTGAGGCACTTTTTTAGAATTCCATTAGAAACTGCCATAGCAATTGCTGTTTCACAGCACTCAACGTCGGTCAAGCCTTTGAAGGGGCCCTCCTTATATAAAATAAGTTTTTTCCGAGCCACTATATTGAGCAATTACAGACGTAACTGCCTTTCTATCACCATTATTTATTTTCAAAGTAAGCCCTGACTTTCCTAGCAAGGCTTTTAAATCGCACTCATTATTAGTAACCCACTTTTTAAGAGCCATATCATTAATAATGTTATCTCTGAAATTTATGAGTATAGTCACAAGATCATCTTCAAAATTCATTTTATCCTCAACTTTGCAATGGGATAACCTAGCTATCGTCCCAACTTTTAGTTTCTCCTAGAAATTGATTAACTCCACCTTCACCGACTGCTGGGTAAAAATCGCTCGTAGGCTCCCATCCAACGCTTAATGCCCCCAAAAAGGGCGAGATACCGTTAGTTTTATTAATTCATTGACTGGAATTTTGACTAGAGCTTCTGATATGTTTTTTACCTTTTGGCTTTCGGATTTTGACTTGCGAGAGAACGCCATCTTCTCCGACGGATGACTCTTTTGCTGCCTCTAAAATCTGATCGCAAACCTCTTGGGGGAAAGTTATTTTGTGCCTGATACTCTGCCAACATTTGCTGTAAGCGTTTTTCACAGAGGAAACCTGTTGAGTCAATCCACTAGATGGAGTTGATTGAATATCGGTAAACATATAATCCACCTCGTGAAAGGTGGATTATTTACTGAATTGCTAACTAAAGGATTTATCGAGTGATCTTCCCTGCTTTTACATCTTCTAACCAATGCCCTTCGACGAGATAAGGAGGAAGCCAACTGGTTTCAATAGATAGACGGTTGCCTTTGTCATACCACATACATGCCATACCAAGCAGAGGGAAAGATATGAAGGTTTCTATAGAAATTAAGCCCTCTGGCTTATCGAGCCTCATTTGGTATTGCTCTTGGAACTGTAGGTTCTTAATGAGTACTTCTTCAAAGTCATAACCGATGTCAGTTGTCAGGGCCGCAAAAGTTTCCAAAATACCCATGGCGATTTCTAATGCCCAATCATCACCCTGAGAAACTGCCGCGTCCATCGCGGCCACCAGTTTATCAGGGTAGTCCGACGTGCGGTTATGGAACGACTGAATGACATCTACTAGCATATAAGACAGCTCACCCGCTTTGGTAGAGCTCTGTCTCATCAAAGAAACCGGAAAGTTCGCCAATACATCCATGCTAGGTTTATCACGCACAATCACCGAAGTAAAATAAGCATCAAGCCACATTGAAGGACAAATAAAGCCTGTTTTAAAAATACCTTCACCATCCCATGTCACTTCTGGATAGCCGAGTATCTGGATACTTAATTCTTCATTGGGATTCATAGCAAGTTGATGATAACAGGCTCCCATTAAAGAAGTTTCGTAAAGACGTAATGTACAAATTTGTTCGTCTTCATGCGTAGTTTGAAACCAGGTATACCAGCGAGCCTGGTCGATGGCAAAATCACCAAGACTAACCAAGTTTTCTCGCCTGACCTTAAGACCTTCTTTTCTGTTATCTAAAACCCGGTTTATAAAATTTTTTTTACTCACAATGGCTTGTGTGTCAAGTTCAGGATTTGCTTTGCGCTCTACAATCTTGATCGATTCTTTACTTTGCATTTTGACTTAATCCTTTTGAATCAATTTTAAACTCTACTACTTCTACTACTACGTCTGAGGGCTTCAAGCTATTCGAGTAAAAGGGCTTAGGTATCTTTAAAAAGGACACATAATGCCAAGTGTAACGCAACAAAACGTCAGAAATGATGACCTAGCTCCCTTTGAATCTTAGCGAATTATATTTCCGGCTTTTACATCCTCTAACCAACACCCTTCGACGAGATATGGAGGAAGCCAACCAGTTTCGACAGATAAACGGTTGCCTTTGTCGTACCACATACAAGCCATGCCAAGCAGAGGGAAGTTAATAAAAGTGCGGATGCCTGTCCTATCTGGTCCTAATTCTCGAAGATGATATTTTTCTTGGAATTGTAGGTTTTTGACTAGCACTTCCTCAAAGTCATAACCAATGTTAGTAGTGAGCGCTGCGAAGGTCTCTAGGATCCCCATCGCAATTTCCGACGCCCAGTTATCCCCTTGAGCTACCGCTGCGTCCATTGCTGCAACCAGCTTATCAGGATAATCCGATGTGCGATTGTGGAACGACTGAATGACGTCTACTAGCATATAAGACAGCTCACCCGCTTTGGTTGAGCTCTGTCTCATCAAAGAAATCGGAAAGTTCGCCAATACATCCATGCTGGGTTTATCACGAACGATGACAGAGGTGAAATAGGCATCTAACCACATTGAAGGACAAATGAAGCCTGTTTTTAAAATACCTTCGCCTTTCCATGTTACTTCAGGATAGTCGAGGATCTTTATGGTTAATTTATCATTGGGATGCATTGCAAGGCTATGATAACAAGCACTCATCAACGAAGTTTCATAAAGGCGTAATGTACAAATTTTTTCGTCTTCACATGAAGCTTGATACCACGTAAACCAGCGCACTTGCTCGAATGCATAATCTCCAAAGCTAATCAAGTTCTCTCGCCTAATTTTGAGCCCTTCTTTTCTTTTATCTAAGATTCGATTGATATAATCTTTCTCAGAAGCAATGCTATTATCATCTAACCTGGGCCTTGCTGTACGCTCTATAATTTTGGCTGGCTTTTTACCTTGCATTGTTGAACTAACCCTTCTTAATCAATTTTAAACTCAGCTATTCCTAGTTTTATATCTGATGCATCTCTGATTTTTTTCGCAGCTATTTTTTCTGTCGTTTCATCTTCGTTTTCAGACATTAGCTTAGTGATTTCTTCAGCTTATTTGCTAGACCCTTGCTGATACGCTTCGTTTCCAATCTTACGGCTGCCCATAGGGCAGCTACCCCCCTTTGGCCTCAACAATTATAATTTCACCTGGTGGCGGCTCTTCCACCTCGTAAACCATATCAAAATCGCCCGGCTTCGAAATTGAGGTTCCAATATCTTTGGGATGAAGCAGCTCAGCATTAGGACGTTTACTCCGAACAAAGTCATCCGCGGCTAACTCACCAATTTTTGCAGATTGCTGATTAATCTTGGCGATTTGAACGTTATTATACTGAATTGCTAACTAAAGGGTTTTATCGTGTGATCTTCCCTGCTTTTACTTCTTCTAACCAACACCCTTCGACGAGATATGGAGGAAGCCAACCAGTTTCGACAGATAAACGGTTGCCTTTGTCGTACCACATACAAGCCATGCCAGGCAGAGGGAAAGAGATGAAGGTTTCTATAGAAATTAAGTCCTCTGGCTTATCGAGCCTCATTTGGTATTGCTCTTGGAACTGTAGGTTTTTAACTAATACTTCTTCAAAGTCATAACCGATGTCAGTTGTCAGGGCAGCAAAAGTTTCCAAAATACCCATGGCGATTTCTAACGCCCAGTCATTACCCTGAGCAACTGCCGCGTCCATCGCGGCCACCAGTTTATCAGGGTAGTCCGATGTGCGGTTATGGAACGACTGAATGACATCTACTAACATATAAGACAGCTCACCCACTTTGGTAGAGCTCTGTCTCATCAGAGAAATCGGAAAGTTCGCCAATACGTCCATACTTGGCCTGTCACGCACAATTGCCGATATAAAATAAGTATCCAGCCACATTGAAGGACAAATGAAGCCCATTTCTAAGATACCTTCACCATCCCATGTTACTTCTGGATAACCGAGTATCTGAACAGTTAATGGCTCATTCGGAAACATAGCCAGCCGATGATAACAAGCCCCCATTAATGAAGTTTCATAAAGACGTAATGTACAAATTTGTTCGTCTTCATGTGAGGTTTGAAACCAGGTATACCAGCGAACCTGGTCAATGGCAAAATCACCAAAACTAACCAAGTTTTCTCGCCTGACTTTAAGACCTTCTTTTCGCTGTTCTAATATCTTATTGATGAATTCTTTCTCAGAATAAACTCCACTTTCACTCAGCTCAGGATCTGCTTTGCGTTCTACAATTTTGATTGTTCCTTTACTTTGCATTTTAACGTAGTCCTTTGGAATCAATTTTAAACTCTGCTACTTCTACTACTACGTCTGAGCGCTTCAAGCTATTCGAGTAAAAGGGCTTAGGTATCTTTAAAAAGGACACATAATGCCAAGTGTAACGCAACAAAACGTCAGAAATGATGACCTAGCTCCCTTTAAAGCTTAGCGAATTATATTTCCGGCTTTTACATCCTCTAACCAACACCCTTCGACGAGATAGGGAGGAAGCCAACCAGTTTCGACAGATAAACGGTTGCCTTTGTCGTACCACATACAAGCCATGCCAAGCAGTGGGAAGTTAATAAAAGTGCGGATGCCTATCCTATCTGATCCTAATTCTCGAAGATGATATTTTTCTTGGAATTGTAGGTTTTTGACTAGCACTTCCTCAAAGTCATAACCAATGTTAGTAGTGAGCGCTGCGAAGGTCTCTAGGATCCCCATCGCAATTTCCGACGCCCAGTTATCCCCTTGAGCTACCGCTGCGTCCATTGCTGCAACCAGCTTATCAGGATAATCCGATGTGCGATTGTGGAACGACTGAATGACGTCTACTAGCATATAAGACAGCTCACCCGCTTTGGTAGAGCTCTGTCTCATCAAAGAAATCGGAAAGTTCGCCAATACGTCCAAGCTAGGTTTATCACGAACGATGACAGAGGTAAAATACGCATCTAGCCACATTGAAGGACAAATGAAACCTGTTTTTAAAATACCTTCGCCTTTCCAAGTTATTTCAGGATGATCAGGTACCTTAACCGTCAAAGGGCTTTCAGGTTTTTGAGCTAGTCGATGATAGCTAGCTTGCATTATCGAGGCTTCAAATAGACGCAGCGTTCCTATTCGGTCATTTAGTTCAGACACTGGAAACAAAGTATATAACCTAACTTGCTCCCAAACCCCGTCTGTTAGATATATCAAGTTTTCGCGCTTTATTGTGATACGATGTTTTCTTTTCTCTAAGTTTTTTTCTATTTGTTTTGTATAGTAATTAAGTTCCTCAGTATTCAACTCGTAGGCTGCTTTTCTATTTATCTTTTTCATACTAACTTTACTTCCCTTAACCTAATTCTTCGAGGCTAATATCAAACTCTTTTACATTCACTTTAGATACGCCATCTGAAGCATCAATTTCTGTTGTACCAGCTTTTTGTTCAGACATTAATTTAACGATTTCCGCCGCATATTTGCTTGTCCCTTGCTGATATGCTTCATTGCCAATTTTACGACTGCCGAGCGGCCTGCTGCCACCCTTAGCCTCGACGATGATGATTTCTTCAGTATCATCTGAGAGGTACACCATATTGAAATCACCTGGTTTCGATCCCTAAGTTGCAAGGTCTTTGGGATGGCTCAACTTAGCATTAGGGCGTATATTCCGAATAAAGTCATCCGCGACCAACTCACCAATTTTTGCAGACTGCTGGTTAATTATTACCAATTTGAGCGTGATATCCCTCTTTGCTAGCTCGAGCGTCCATTGCCTCTTGACGCTCTTTCAAGCATTCATCAATTTTTGCTTTGTTTCTTTCTGTTAGCTCATAATCACTCGTATTGAGTTCAGACTTTTTTATACTATGCCAGTATTGGCTGCCCCAAACCTGTTGGGTCAATCCACTGGATATGGTGGACTGCATATTGGTAATGCCACCAATGATGGAGCGTTCAACAAACAACAAGCTCCCCACCTCAAACGTAAAAGCCACCCCATGAGAGATGGCTTGTATATTGATTTGCTAAAGGAGTTTATCGAATGATCTTCCCTGCTTTTACATCTTCTAGCCAACGTCCTTCGACGAGATAAGCTGGAAGCCAACCAGTTTCAACTGACAAACGGTTGCCTTTGTCGTACCACATACAGGCCATGCCAAGAAGAGGGAAAGATATGAAAGTTTCTATAGAAATCAAGTCCTCTGGCTTATCGAGCCTCATTTGGTATTTCTCTTGGAAATGTAGGTTTTTAACGAGCACTTCCTCAAAATCATAACCAATATTAGTAGTGAGCGCTGCGAAGGTTTCTAGGACCCCCATCGCAATTTCCAACGCCCAGTTATCCCCTTGAGCTACCGCTGCGTCCATTGCTGCAACCAGCTTATCAGGATAATCCGATGTGCGATTGTGGAACGACTGAATGACGTCTACTAGCATATAAGACAGCTCACCCGCTTTGGTAGAGCTCTGTCTCATCAAAGAAATCGGAAAGTTCGCCAATACGTCTAAACTTAGCCTGTCACGCACAACTGTCGATATGAAATACATATCAATCCATCTATTAGGATTTATGCACCCCGTTTTTAAAATACCTTCCCCGTCCCACTTTACTTCAGGAT
Source organism: Vibrio sp. 1402 (assembly GCF_033340275.1). Classification (NCBI taxonomy): domain Bacteria; kingdom Pseudomonadati; phylum Pseudomonadota; class Gammaproteobacteria; order Vibrionales; family Vibrionaceae; genus Vibrio; species Vibrio sp. 1402. The sequence continues at coordinate 634,033 of NZ_JAWOWE010000002.1, read as the reverse complement.
AGTCGAGAATCTTTATAGTTAATTCACCATTGGGATTCCTAGCAAGTCGATGATAACAAGCGCCCATTAGAGAAGTTTCGTAAAGACGTAATGTACAAATTTGTTCGTCTTCATGCGAGGTTTGAAACCAGGTATACCAGCGAACCTGGTCAATGGCGAAATCACCAAGACTGACCAGGTTTTCCCGCCGGATTTTAAGGCCTTCTTTTCTTTTATCTAATATTTTATTGATAAATTCTTTCTCAGAAGAAACCCCACTTTCACTCAACTCAGGGTTTGCTTTGCGTTCTACAACTTTACTTTGCATTTTAAATTAGCCCTTTAGAATTAATTTTAAACTCTGCCACTTTTAGTTTTACATCCGATGCATCCCCGTTCTCTTGAATGCTTGCTTGAGTATGTATATATCGAATAGGTATGCCGGATAAAGCTGCATCTTGGATTTGTCTTGCTGTTATTTTTCAGTCGTCCCTTCCTTTTTTCAGACATTAGGTTGGTGATTTCTGCAGTGTATTCGATATGCCATATTTCCAATTTTTCTGCTACCCAGCGGGCTGCTACCCCCTTTAGCCTCAACAATGATAATTTCACCTGGTGGAGACTCTTCCACATCGTAAACCATATCAAAGTCGCCCGGCTTCGAAATTGAGGTTCCAATATCTTTGGGATAAAGCAGCTTAGCATTAGGACGCTTACTCCGGACAACGTCATCTGCGGCCAACTCACCAATTTCTGCAGATTGCCGATTAATCTTGGCGATTTGAAAGTTATTATACTGAATTGCTAACTAAAGGAGTTTATCTAGTGATCTTCCCTGCTTTTACATCTTCTAACCAACGTCCTTCGATGAGATAGTGAGGAAGCCAACCAGTTTCAACAGATAGACGGTTGCCTTTGTCGTACCACATGCAAGCCATGCCAAGCAGAGGGAAATTAATAAACGTGCGGATCCCTATTCTATCTGGTCCTAATTCTCGAAGATGATATTTCTCTTGAAACTGTAGGTTTTTAACGAGCACTTCCTCAAAATCATAACCAATGTTAGTAGTGAGCGCTGCGAAGGTTTCTAGGATCCCCATCGCAATTTCCAACGCCCAGTTATCCCCTTGAGCTACCGCTGCGTCCATTGCAGCAACCAGCTTATCAGGATAATCCGGTGTGCGGTTGTGGAACGACTGAATGACGTCTACTAGCATATAAGACAGCTCACCCGCTTTGTTAGAGCTCTGCCTCATCAAAGAAATTGGAAAGTTCGCCAATATGTCCATACTTGGCCTGTCACGCACAATTGTCGATATGAAATACATATCAAGCCATCTATTAAGATTTATGCACCCCGTTTTTAAAATGCCTTCCCCGTCCCACTTTACTTCAGGATAGTCGAGAATCTTGATAGTTAATTCATCATTGGGATTCATAGCAAGTCGATGATAACAAGCGCCCATTAGAGAAGTTTCGTAAAGACGTAATGTACAAATTTGTTCGTCTTCATGCGAGGTTTGAAACCAGGTATACCAGCGAACCTGGTCAATGGCGAAATAACCAAGACTGACCAGGTTTTCCCGCCTGATTTTAAGACCCTCTTTTCGCTGATCTAGTATCTTATTGATAAATTCTTTCTCAGAAGAAACTCCACTTTCACTCAACTCAGGGTTTGCTTTGCGTTCTACAACTTTACTTTGCATTTTAACTTAGTCCTTTGGAATCAATTTTAAATTCTGACACTTCTACTTTTACATCTGAGACATTCCCACCTTCAGGGATGTTTGCTTGAGTATGTATATATCGAATAGGTATACCGAACGAAGCTGCATGTTGAATTTTTCTTGCTGTTATTTTTTCAGTCGTCCCTTCCTTTTTTTCAGACATTAGGTTGGTGATTTCTGCAGTGTATTCCGTTGTCCCTTGCTGATATGCCATATTTCCAATTTTTCTACTACCCAAAGGACTGCTCCCCCCTTTGGCCTCAACAATGATAATTTCACCTGGTGGTGGCTCTTCCACCTCGTAAACCATATCAAAGTCGCCCGGCTTCGAAATTGAGGTTCCAATATCTTTGGGATGAAGCAGCTTAGCATTAGGACGTTTACTCCGGACAAAGTCATCCGCGGCTAACTCACCAATTTTTGCAGACTGTTGGTTAATATTGCCAATTTGAGCATTATATCCCTCTTCGCCAGTTCGAGCGTCCATTGCCTCTTGACGCTCTTTCAAGCATTCATCAATTTTTGCTTTGTTTTTTTCTGTTAGCTCATAATCACTCATATTGAGTTCTGAGTTTTCTTTATACTCTGCTTTATTCAGCACAAGATCTTCAGTGAAGATCGTGCAACCTTTCTCCCCACCAACTTTCTCAGAGTCAAAAACATGCGCATTGACAAACTCCTCAATCCCAACAACATACTGCACTTCGTGTCCGGTGCCATCTGAATGATTAATATGACGATAAAAAGTAATCTCGTTTCTCTCGCAATCGATATGGTCTAAATCGTATTCATATCGGATATGATTTTTACCTTTTGGGGAACGTTATTTGCGCCTGATACTCTGCCAGCATTTGCTGTAAGCATTTTAACCCTTCTTCACAGAGGAAACCTGTTGGGTCAATCCACTAGATGGGGTTGATTGAATATCGGTAAACATATAAGCCACCTCGTGAAAGGTGGCTTATATACTGAATTTCTAACTAAATGATAATTTATCGAGTGATCTTCCCTGCTTTTACTTCTTCTAGCCAACGCCCCTCGACGAGATAAGGAGGAAGCCAACCGGTTTCAATAGATAAACGGTTGCCTTTGTCGTACCACATACAAGCCATGCCAAGCAGAGGGAAGTTAATAAAAGTTCGGATGCCTATCCTATCTGGTCCTAATTCTCTAAGATGATATTTCTCTTGAAACTGTAGGTTTTTAACGAGCACTTCCTCAAAATCATAACCAATGTCAGTAGTGAGCGCTGCGAAGGTTTCTAGGAGCCCCATCGCAATTTCCAACGCCCAGTTATCCCCTTGAGCTACCGCTGCGTCCATTGCTGCAACCAGCTTATCAGGGTAATCCGATGTGCGGTTGTGGAATGACTGAATGACATCCACTAACATGTAAGAAAGCTCACCTTCCTTAGTGGCGCTTTGCTTCATTAGAGAAATCGGAAAGTTCGCCAACAGGTCCATACTGGGTTTGTCACGCACAATCACCGAAGTGAAATAAGCATCAAGCCATCGGTTAGGGTGTAAACACCCCGTTTTTAAAATACCTTCACCTTTCCAGATTACTTCCGGGTATCCAGGTAATTGAATACTTTGAGGCTCGTCAGGTCTCATGGCGAGCTGATGATAAAAGGCACGCATTAATGATGCTTCATATAGACATAGTGTGCCGATTCTCTCATCATCATCTAATGGAGGTAACCATGTATACAAACGGAGTTGATAAGAAATACCATCGCTCAAGTAAACCAAGTTTTCTCGTTTTATAGATATGCGCCTTTTCCTTTTGTCTAAGCTCTCTTTTATCTCTTCTCGATAAGCTTCTCTTTCAAAATCACTTAGTTCAACATGAGCTACTCGTTCAACCTTTTTTACCTTTGAGTTATCAACCATTTCTGAACTCTCCTATATCTATATCAAACTCTTTTGCTATGAACTTGGAAACCTTACCACTAGAAGATATTTCTGCTTGCGTATGTACATAACGTATTGGTATACCATCTTGAATAGCAGAGTTAATGCTATTAGCAGCTGCCTTTTCTGTAGTCCCATATTTCTTACTGTCCATCAAAGATACTATTTCTGTCGCATATTCAGTGGTCCCTTGCTGATATGCCATATTTCCGAGCTTACGGCTACCCAGCGGGCTGCTACCCCCTTTAGCCTCAACAATGATAATTTCACCTGGTGGAGACTCTTCCACATCGTAAACCATATCAAAGTCGCCCGGCTTCGAAATTGAGGTTCCAATATCTTTGGGATAAAGCAGCTTAGCATTAGGACGCTTACTCCGGACAACGTCATCTGCGGCCAACTCACCAATTTCTGCAGATTGCCGATTAATCTTGGCGATTTGAAAGTTATTATACTGAATTGCTAACTAAAGGGGTTTATCGAGTGATCTTCCCTGCTTTTACTTCTTCTAGCCAACATCCTTCGACGAGATAGGGAGGAAGCCAACCAGTTTCAACTGATAAACGGTTGCCTTTGTCGTACCACATACAGGCCATGCCAAGAAGAGGGAAAGATATGAAAGTTTCTATAGAAATCAAGTCCTCTGGCTTATCAAGCCTCATTTGGTATTTCTCTTGGAACTGTAGGTTTTTAACGAGCATTTTCTCAAAGTCATAACCAATGTCGGTAGTGAACGCCGCGAAGGTTTCTAGGATCCCCATCGCAATTTCCAACGCCCAGTTATCCCCTTGGGCTACCGCTGCGTCCATTGCTGCGACGAGCTTGTCAGGATAATCCGATGTGCGGTTATGGAACGACTGTATGACGTCTACTAACATATAAGACAGCTCACCCGATTTGGTAGAGCTCTGTCTCATCAAAGAAATCGGAAAGTTCGCCAATGCGTCTAAACTTGGCCTGTCACGCACAACTGTCGATATAAAATACATATCGATCCATCTATTAGGATTTATGCACCCCGTTTTTAAAATGCTTTCACCACCCCACTTTACTTCAGGATAGTCAAGGATCTTGATAGTTAATTCTTCATTGGGATTCATAGCAAGTTGATGATAACAGGCTCCCATTAAAGAAGTTTCATAAAGGCGTAATGTACAAATTTGTTCGTCTTCATGAGAGGCTTGAAACCAGGTATACCAGCGAACCTGGTCAATGGCAAAATCCCCAAGACTGACCAGATTTTCCCGCCTGATTTTAAGGCCTTCTTTTCTGTTATCTAAAACCCGGTTTATAAATTTTTTCCGATTCACAATGGCTTGTGTGTCAAGTTCAGGATTTGCTTTTCGCTCTAAAAATTTGACCGATTCTTTACTTTGCATTTTGACTTAATCCTTTTGAATCAATTTTAAACTCTGCCACTTCTAGTTTTACATCTGAGGCCTTACCACTTTCAGGGATATTCGCTTGAGTATGTATATATCGAATAGTTCTGCCGGATAAAGCGGCGTATTGAATTTCGTCGGCAGCTAATTTTTCAGTCGTTCCTTCCTTTTTTCAGACATTAGGTTGGTGATTTCGGCAGTGTATTCCGTTGTCCCTTGCTGATATGCCATATTTCCAATTTTTCTGCTACCCAGCGGGCTGCTACCCCCTTTGGCCTCAACAATTATAATTTCACCTGGTGGCGGCTCTTCCACCTCGTAAACCATATCAAAATCGCCCGGCTTCGAAATTGAGGTTCCAATATCTTTGGGATGAAGCAGCTTAGCATTAGGACGTTTACTCCGGACAAAGTCATCCGCGGCTAACTCACCAATTTTTGCAGACTGTTGGTTAATATTGCCAATTTGAGCATTATATCCCTCTTCGCCAGTTCGAGCGTCCATTGCCTCTTGACGCTCTTTCAAGCATTCATCAATTTTTGCTTTGTTTTTTTCTGTTAGCTCATAATCACTCATATTGAGTTCTGAGTTTTCTTTATACTCTGCTTTATTCAGCACAAGATCTTCAGTGAAGATCGTGCAACCTTCTTCCTCGCCAACTTTCTCTGAGTCAAAAACATGCGCATTTACAAATTCCTCAATCCCAACAACATACTGCACTTCGTGTCTGCTGCCATCTGAATGATTGATATGACGATAAAAAGTAATCTCGTTTCTCTCACAATCAATATGGTCTAAATCGTATTCATATCGAATATTGTTTTTACCTTTGGGTTTTCGGATTTTGACTTGCGAACGAACGCCATCTTCTCCGACAGATGACTCTTTTGCTGCTTCTAAAATCTGATCGCAAACCTCTTGGGGAACGTTGTTTTGCGCCTGATACTCAGCCAGCATTTTCTGCAAGCGTTTTAGCCCTTCTTCACAAAGAAAACCTGTTGGGTCAATCCACTGGATGGGGTTGATTGAATATCGGTAAACATATAAGCCACCTCGTGAAAGGTGGCTTATATACTGAATTTCTATATAAATGATAATTTATCGTGTGATCTTCCCTACTTTTACATCTTCTAGCCAACGCCCTTCAACGAGATAAGGAGGAAGCCAACCGGTTTCAACAGATAAACAGTTACCTTTGTCGTACCACATACAAGCCATGCCAAGCAGAGGGAAAGAGATGAAGGTTTCGATTGAAATCAATTTTTTAGGAGCATCCAAGCGCATTTGATATTGCTCCTGGAACTGCAGGTTCTTAATGAGTACCTCTTCAAAGTCATAATCAATATCGGTTGTCAGGGCGGCAAAGGTTTCTAAAATGCCCATGGCGATTTCTAATGCCCAGTCATCACCCTGAGCAACTGCAGCGTCCATTGCTGCGACTAGCTTATCGGGGTAATCCGATGTGCGGTTGTGGAATGACTGAATCACATCCACCAGCATGTAAGAAAGCTCACCAGCCTTCGTAGAACTTTGTTTCATCAGAGAAACCGGAAAGCTCGCCAATACGTCCATACTTGGCCTGTCACGCACGATCACCGAAGTGAAATAAGCATCAAGCCATCGGTTAGGGTGTAAACACCCCGTTTTTAAAATACCTTCACCTTTCCAGGTTACTTCCGGGTATCCAGGTAATTGAATACTTTGAGGCTCGTCAGGTCTCATGGCGAGCTGATGATAAAATGCACGCATTAATGATGCTTCATATAGACATAGTGTGCCGGTTCTCTCATCATCATTTAATGGAGGTAGCCATGTATACAGGCGAATTTGCTCAGACACATCATCACTCAAATAAACCAAGTTTTCTCTTTTTATCGCAATGCGCCTTTTTCGTTTATCTAAGTTCTCTTTTACTTCTTCTCTGTAAGCATCTATTGCCGCTTGAGTTAGACTAATATGAGCCAATCGCTCAATCTTTTTTAATTCCTTGGCATCAAACATTTCCAAATTCTCCCATGTCTATATCAAATTCTTTCGCTTTAATTTTCGAGACTTTACCATCTGAAGATATTTCTGCTTGTGTATGAATATAACGAATCGGAATATCATCTTTGATAGCGGATTTGATGTGATTTGCAGCAATCTTTTCCGTTGTACCTTGTTCTTGCTTAGACATCTCACCAATAATTGCTGCTGTATATTCAGTTGTCCCTTGCTGATATGCCATATTTCCAATTTTACGACTGCCGAGCGGGCTGCTGCCACCCTTAGCCTCGACGATGATGATTTCTTCAGGATCATCTGAGAGGTACACCATATCGAAATCACCTGGTTTCGATCCCGAAGTTGCAAGGTCTTTGGGATGGATCAACTTAGCATTAGGGCGTATATTCCGAACAAAGTCATCCGCGACCAACTCACCAATTTTTGCTGACTGCTGGTTAATTTTAGCAATTTGGGCGTTATGCCCTTCTTCGCCGCTACGCGCATCCATTGCCTTTTGACGTTCTGCTAAACACTCATCAACCTTTTGTTTGCATTCTTCAGAAAGTTTGTATTTCTCATCCTCATCCTTATTATTGAATTCGAATTCTGAGTTATCCTTGTAATCCGCTTTATTCAGCACTAGGTCCTCGGTGAAGATGGTGCAGGTCTTATCGCCACCGACCTTCTCTGAATCAAACACGTGAGCATTAACAAACTCTTCTATCCCGACTACGTACTGCACTTCATGTTTGCTTCCGTCAGAATGATTAATGTGGCGATAAAAAGTAATCTCGTTCTTCTCGCAATCAATATGGTCTAAATCGTACTCATATCGGATATGATTTTTACCTTTTGGTTTTCGGATTTTGACTTGCGAGCGAACGCCATCTTCTCCGACGGATGATTCTTTTGCTGCTTCTAAAATCTGATCGCAAACCTCTTGGGGGACATCGCTTTGCGCCTGATACTCTGCCAACATTTGACCCAAGCGTTTTAGCCCTTCTTCACAAAGGAAACCTGTTGGATCAATCCACTGGATAGGGTTGACTGCATATTGGTAATGATTAATACCACCAGCAATAGATATCGGATCTTGTTGGATAAAACGTCCTAGTTTAGGATCGTAATACCGAGCGAGGTTGTAATGTAAGTTGGTTTCTTGATCGAAGTACTGCCCTTGAAAACGCAGTGGATTTGCTACATTTTCAATATGTACATGAGCAAAGCCGTGAGCATCGTAGCTGGCACTCCATACAACATTCCCCTCGCAATCGATCAGTCGCTCTGGTTTACCAACTTGATCGCACTGGTACCAATAAATAACGTCATTTTCTAGCAGTGCCACTGGCGTGTAGGTTTCTGGTTGATATAGGTACCAACGGAAAGCACCTGAAGAGCGTTCACCAATTAAACGTTCACCTTCCCACAGGAACTCCGTAACGCCTTGTTGTGTAATTTTCTTCGTTCTGCGCCCTAATGCATCATATTCATATTGACTGATGCCATCGTCGGTGTGAACTTCAATGAGCTGATTTAACGCATCAAATACGCGAGTCTGAACGTGTCCTTGCCCCTCACGTTTTGTCTGATTTCCTTGCGCGTCATATTTGAACCGTACATCATCGTGTACTTCAATACGATCAGCGAATACCTCTGAAGATGGCAAAGTAGGATTGCCAAAACTATCGTATTCAAACTTAGTCACTTCTCCGGAAGCATTGACTCGTTTAAGTTGCCCTAAGGCATCGTACTGATAGTGTGTTGCTCCTGCCGTATTATCAATGATTGATGAAATACGGTTTTGCGCATTGTAAACGTACTTTTTCTCTCTATCAGGCCAATGTTGTTCGACCAAACGACCAACACCATCATAAATGATGCGCTCATTAAAATGTGCCGTTTCAATTTGGGAAACTCGTCCCATTTCATCGTAATGAAATTTGATTTGAGGTAAATCTAGGTTTCCAAATCGAATCGCTGAAAAACGCCCATATCGATCATAAGAGAAGTTCAGCTCCGTATTATCTGGCAGTACCTGAGATACGCGTTGGCCAACTCTGTTAAACTCCTGCGCTATCTCAAACTGGCCTTGAATGCGCTTTGTTAAATGCCCGAATGAAGAGTATTGGTATTGCAATGTGTGATGGCGATTGGATGCGAAAGTAAGTCGCCCACCAAGCGTATAATTGAAGTGGTTCTCTACAATACTGCTACCATTTCCTGCTTTGACGTGCATGAGATAACCCGCAGCGTCATAGCGATACAGCACCGTCCTATCGGCGACTTGCTTACGATGGATCCGTCCCATATGATCATAATCAAATTGGCTTTGTAGATTATCAAACCCGACAGTTCCTGACAGCTGGCCTTCATCGTCATACAGGAATTCGAACTCTAAGCCGTCACTCCGAACTAATTTAGTCAGGTTACGTTGTTGATCGTATTCATAAGAAATATGGCTGCCATCGGGAAAGATGACTGCTTCTTGTTGCGCGAGTGCTCCCCATTGATACGAGGTAATGCCTGCTGGCGTTCGAATCTGAGCAACACGGCTGTGCTCATCGTAAGAATATTCTTCGCTATAACCGACTTTGTCTTCGTCGTTAAAATAACGAACTGATGTACGCCTGCCAAATTGATCATAAGCGAGTTGAGCAATACACCCATCGGGATAAGCAACGCCATTCACTAAATCTTCTTCATTGTAGCTATAACGAAGTAATGTACCGTCTATTTCATTCGCGATAAGTCTTTGTTGTTCATCCCACCACCACTGACTTTTCTTACCATCTTCAGACTCTTTTTTGACGACTTGACCGTGTTTATCGTAATCATATTCCGTGACACAGCCGAACTGATCGGTATCCCAAACTCTTTGACCGAGGCTATTGTAGTAAGCCTTCTCGATATCCCCATCAGGTGAAACCGTTTTAACTAACTTACCTAAGCCGTCATAACCATATTGAATTTCTTTTCCAGAGGAATGAAACTTAGAGACTAATTGACCATGCTGATTATATTGATAATTGACCGTTGACTGATCAGGATAGATAGCTTGTGCTTTTCGTCCTAGTTCATCATATTGCCATCGCCAAGTTTTACCTGTGGGGCTTATTTTCTCGAGTAAGTTACCCTGCTCGTCATGCAAGAAAGACCATTGATGATCTAACGAGTCAGAATAAGAAGAATGATTTCCCTGATAATGGAAGCGATAGTCATAAATTCCTGCGTCCCCAACGTTTCTGATGCACTTCGCTTTTGCACCTTCGCCATCCCATTCAAAATAATGAGTAAAGCCAGTTGGTCGTACACGCTTAATAATTAAATGGCCGAGGTATTGATACTGTTCCTTTAGGCCCAAATGATTAGTTGCACTGACCAAATCATCGTGCTCATCATAGGTATAAGTTGCCAGAACTTTTTGGGACTTTGCATTAAGCAGTTCTACAAGGCGTCCTTGCTTATCATATTGACATTCAAGAACCGGACGCTTGTTATATGCGATCTCGATCAATCGATGGTTTCGAGAATACTGCAATTGAAACGTTGAAAACGTGCCATTTCTAACTTGTTTAGCTAGCCAACGATCATCTTTTTGCTCAAACCGATATTGATGCCCACTAGCGAGCGTTACAATCCGAGTTGTTGAGCTCAGGAAATAACAGCTCGCACCAGCGTATATCTGGTAACTTGTTGCTCCAATATCTACTGGCTCAAATTCTGTGATATCTGCCTTATCGTCAACAAACTCCCAAGCGATAACGTTGTCTTTCTCGTCCGTCTTCTCGCGTAATTCAAACTGAAATGCATGTCGCCAACCAAAGCCCATTCCATGATTTACATCCGACTGCGAAGAGCGGTAAGTACGCTGCCAAGTAGTACCTTGTTGTAGCTCGATATCATAGAGTTCGAGAATTTCTTCACCCGTCACAAGTGATACAGGATCACCGGCTTTCTCATGTTTTTCGCTGCTTTGTTGCTGAGGCTTGGCGGATGCGGCACTTCTGCCACTCTTTTTATTCGACTTCCCCTTTCCCTTCGATGGTTTTGTATTGACGGTATTTTGAGTCGGTGGAGGCGTAACCGCTGACGAGAGTGCGTAGTTTTCGCCGGTAGGTACAATTCGAGCGACATGCAAGTCACCGTTCACCAAAGCATTGGCAAACGTTGAATTATAGTGTTGGGAAGTAAGCTCACCGTCAGGTATGTTTGGCTTGAATTGACCAATCGCATAGAACAAGTCCTCGACAGAGCGAAGGCCAAGCTCACCAAAGCTCTCAAGAAACTCTATTGCCTCTTGTTTGGTCACGAATGTTTTAGGTTCGCCGCTAGTAAGTAACTGACCAGAGAAGTGATAACTTTCGCCAAAGCGATTCGTGATAGGAATGACGAATTGAGGGATCATAGCCGTAACGTGTTTGTCCTTTTCTTACCTTGCCGCATCATTTAATGCTCGTTTCGCTCTTTTTATTTGTGAGAGCAAGATGCCTTAATCAAACATCCTCCGATAGAGATTCCTCTGTATGCGTAGACTGAATGTATTGATGGCAATTTTCACGTATGCAACTCTTTGAATTTCTGAGCGCAGCGTACTTTAACGGGACGATGAATCCTGAGTAAATGAACAATAGCGTGAGTGAGACTAATGTCTCATCGTGACGCGATTTTTTTACATGTTTCTTACTTAACTATGATTTTCTGCCCAGTTACGTAAATTCACTCAATAAGTTGCATCAAGTATCACCACTGCGACTCAACGCTTCATATTTGAGACAAAACAGCAACAAAAAAACCGCCTATTACGGCGGTTTTGCTTAAAGAATACTGATTAAAGGTTTGGACCTGTCGATGGTCTGTGTGGTTGGTTATTGAGCAGTTGCTGCATCCCTTGAAACATTCGCATAAACCACACCAAGATGGCTAATGCAGCAAACACCATCCCTACCCAAGGAATAAAGTAAGCGATGGTTTCAAGCAAAGTACTATGCAACCAATAATCACTCACGCCAACGAGTACACCGTTAGAAGTCGCGACGGTGACGATCAACACAACAAAAAACGTCAGGTAGAGAAAGAAGGTGCGAATTAAACCGTAGTAATGAGAAATCACTACGTCGCTGTCTTCTCCCTTATCTAATCGGTAACCCGCATAGATAATTGCGATAACGCCTGAGATCAGAAACGTAAACGGGGTCAGACAGCTCAGGATGTACGCAACCCAAATCCCGTTATGAGGTTTGTTCATTCGCTTTCGCTCCTTTTACTTCCGTTTGTGCCGTATCTGTTTCACCCATCGCTTCTTTGGACTTCACTTCCTCATACCAAAGATCGTGATGCTCTTTCGCCCATGTTTCATCAACTTCACCTGTCACCATGCCTTCTAGCGCACCTTCCATACCGAATAGACCAATATAGATGTGGAAGATAAAGCCACAGATTAGAATCAGCGCCGAAATCGCATGAACTAAGTTAGAAAGCTCCATGTCACGGCGAGTTTGGCCAAAGATAGGAAAGTCCAGAACTAAGCCACTCACTGCCGCGATAGCACCAAAGAAGATTAACAACCAATAGATTGCCTTCTCACCACCGTTTGAGAAACCAGCTGACGGATGTGTGCCTTTGTGTTTACCAACCATGCCGCCCATTTTCATAAACCAACGAACATCTGTCATGTTTGGAATCGACTTGCGCCACCATTTAAAGAGCACGAGCATCAGTAAAATGAAGAACAATGGTCCCATGTAATTGTGGTACTGCTTCGCCAACATGACGATAAAGCCCCAGAACTCAGTAGGAACGTACGGTTTTAAGAAGTGCTTACCGTAAACCAGCATCAAACCACTGAATGCCAGCGTTAAGAATGTAAACGCCATACTCCAGTGAAGCGCGCGGTCTAAACGAGACCAACGCTTCATTTTTTTACCAGTACGCGGCTTGCTAAGCATCAAAGGACCAACGAATACGTAAGCCATGATTACCATTGCAATACTGCCGAAAATCGCGACAGCACCCGCTGGAGACATCCATTTCTCTTTTAGAATGTACCAAGTCTCACCAGGTTTACTGATCAATACGCCATGTTCTGGCGATTGAGACGTGGTGTAGCCTTCTTGCCCCTCTCTGACTTCGCGCCAATAGTCTGCCCCGGCGAGTTGCGTGATCTCCTGTTGAATAACTTTAGAAGATTGTTCCTCTGCTGAAGCAGGCATTGCGAAAGTCAGCAGCAATGCTGTCATCATTGACAGCATTGCTAAAGATGCACGTTTAAGCGTGTTTAACATGTACCTCTCCTTACTTAGCTTTTCGTCGCATCGTAAGAAAGATCGTTTCCGTCTGTCCAACCTGCGTTTTTCGCGCCGCGTTCTACCACACGTTGACGGAAAATGTCAGATACTTTCTCTGCGTCACCCGCAAGCAGCGCTTTAGTTGAACAAAGCGATGCACACATCGGTAACTTGCCTTCTGCGATACGGTTCGCACCGTATTTTTGACGTTCTTCCTCAGAGCCAGGCTCTGTTTCTGGGCCGCCCGCGCAGAAAGTACATTTATCCATTTTGCCACGTTCACCAAACGCCTCTTGTTTAGGAAATTGAGGTGCGCCAAACGGACAAGCAAACAAACAGTAACCACAACCGATACACAGATCTTTATTGTGAAGAACGATGCCGTCTTCGGTATGTTCGAAACAATCAGCTGGACAAACTGCCATACAAGGCGCATCGGTACAGTGCATACAAGCAACAGAGATAGAGTTTTCACCAGCTTCACCGTCGTTTAGTGTTACCACGCGGCGACGTTGAATGCCCCATTCAAGCGCATCGTCGTTTTCGTTCTTACATGCAGTAACACAGCCGTTACACTCGATACAGCGTTTGGTGTCACATAGAAATTTCATTCGTGCCATTGTCAGACTCCTTACGCTTTACGAATGTTACATAGGGTTACTTTGGTTTCCTGCATCAAGGTAACCGGGTCGTAACCGTAAGTGGTTGCCGTGTTAGCCGATTCGCCAACAACGTAAGGTTGTGTACCTTCTGGGTATTTAGGGCGTAGGTCTTCACCTTCGAACTTACCGCCAAAGTGGAACGGAATGAACGCCAAACCAGGTTTCACACGACGTGTTACCATCGCTTTCACCTTGATTCGTCCTTTCTCTGCACCTTCAACCCAAACATCATCACCATCTCTAAAGCCAAGATCGTTCGCGTCTTTCGGGTTCACTTCAACAAACATTTCTTGTTGAAGCTCGGCAAGCCAAGGGTTTGAACGCGTCTCTTCACCACCACCTTCGTATTCAACCAGACGGCCAGAAGTCAGAACGATTGGGTACTCGCCCGATTTGTCTTGCTCTTGAATGGATTTATACAACGTAGGAACACGGAAGATTGCATCTTTGTCTTCCCAAGTTGGGTAATCCGTTACAAGGTCACGACGTGGTGTGTAAAGTGGTTCACGATGCAGTGGCACACGGTCTGGGAACGTCCAAACAATCGCACGCGCTTTCGCGTTACCAAATGGAATACAACCGTGCTTGATCGCGACACGCTGAATACCGCCAGAAAGGTCAGTCTTCCAGTTTTTACCCTCTGCTGCCACTTTCTCTTCAGCAGTTAGATCGTCCCACCAACCAAGTTGTTTCAACAACTTGTCAGTGAACTCTGGGTAACCGTCTTTGATTTCACAGCCCTTCGAATAGCTGTCTTCAGCAAGTAGGCTCTTGCCTTCAAATTCCACACCAAAGCGCGTACGGAAGTTACCGCCACCTTCTGCAACCGTCTTAGACGTATCGTACAGAATGTGCGTGCCTGGGTGTTTCATTTCTGGTGTACCCCAACATGGCCAAGGTAGACCGTAGGTTTCACCGTTGACAGGGCCACCTTCCGCTTCCAATGTGGTTTTGTGGAACGTATGCCAGTTTTGTTGGTGCGCTTTCAAACGCTCTGGGCTTTGGCCTGTGTAACCAATCGTCCACATGCCTTTGTTGAATTCACGCGTTAGGTCTTCAATCACCGGCTGGTTGTTTTCAACACGGATGTTTTTGAACAGAAGATCGGAATAGCCCAGTTTCTTCGAAAGCAGGTACATGATTTCGTGGTCTGGTTTTGATTCAAACAAAGGTTCAATCACCTGATCACGCCATTGTAGAGAACGGTTAGATGCGGTAACGCTGCCGTGTGTTTCAAACTGTGTTGTTGCAGGAAGCAGGTAAACGCCGTCGGTACGGTCGTTCATTACCGCAGCAACCGTTGGGTAAGGGTCCACAATCACCATCATGTCCAACTTCTGCATCGCTTTTTTCATCTCAACACCACGTGTTTGAGAGTTCACTGCGTGTCCCCAGTAGAACATTGCACGGATGTTTTCGCGCTGACGAATGTTGTCTTTGTTTTCCAGTACACCATCAACCCAACGAGATACAGGAATACCTGCACTGTGCATTGGTTTCTGACCGCTGTAAGCGTTGTCATCGAAACGACCTTTGATCCATTCGTAATCGATTTCCCACACTTTTGACCAATGACGCCAAGCGCCTTCAGAAAGGCCGTAGTAGCCCGGTAGCGTGTCAGAAAGTACGCCAAGGTCGGTTGCGCCTTGTACGTTATCGTGACCACGGAAGATGTTTGCGCCGCCGCCTGATTTACCAATGTTACCAAGCGCTAGCTCAAGCACACAGTAAGCACGTGTGTTGTTGTTACCAGTAGTATGCTGAGTACCACCCATACACCAAACAATACAGCCTGGGCGATTTTCAGAGAGCAGTTTTGCTGTTTGGTAAACGTCTTCTTCGCTTACGCCTGTTACGCGCTCAACTTCTGCTGGCGTCCATTTCGCCACTTCAGCACGGATCTCATCCATACCGAATACACGTTGACGGATGAACTCTTTATCTTCCCATTGGTTTTCGAAGATGTGCCACAACACACCCCAAATGAATGCTACGTCAGAACCAGGACGAAGTGATACATAGTGATCCGATTTTGCTGCCGTACGTGTACGACGAGGATCCGCTACGACGATCTTACAGTTGTTCTTCTCTTTTGCGATCAGAATGTGCTGCATCGCTACTGGGTGTGCTTCAGCTGGGTTTGAACCAATGAATAGCATCGACTTACAGTTGTGCATGTCATTGAAAGAGTTGGTCATCGCACCGTAACCCCAAGTATTCGCTACACCCGCCACGGTTGTTGAGTGACAAATACGCGCTTGGTGGTCAACGTTGTTCGTACCCCAAAGTGATGCCATTTTTCGGAACAAGTACGCTTGTTCGTTGCTGTGCTTTGCGCTCCCTAAGAAGTAAACCGAATCAGGACCGGACTCTTTGCGGATGTCCATCACCTTGTTACCGATTTCTTCGATCGCTTGATCCCAAGAAAGCTTTTTCCACTTCCCGTTTTCAAGCTTCATTGGGTATTTTAGACGACGCTCACCGTGACCATGTTCACGCAGTGCTGCGCCTTTTGCACAGTGACCACCGGCGTTAAATGGGTGGTCGAATGCAGGTTCTTGACCCGTCCAAACACCATTTTGAACTTCTGCGTAAATACCACAACCCACTGAACAATGAGAACAGATAGTACGTTTTACTTCTGTTTTCGCTTCTGGATCGACAGATTTTGCTTGCGCTTTTTTCATCATTCCCGGTGCGAATAGACTAGCACCAACCACTGCACCACCAGCGGCAAGCGAAGTGTTTTTCATGAATGCACGACGAGATACGCCAAGCTGGTTCGTTTCTTTGCTCACACTGTCGGAGCGTTTGACAAGTTTCATCCGTTATCTCCTAAAGTGTGTCGTAGTAATCGCGAATGTGTTGAGTTTCACGATACCCTTTCTTCTTCACGTCGTTTTCAGAAGGCTCAACCGTTTCTGAAGCAACGGCCACTTTCGTGGTTCCCGCAACAACAGCACCGGCAACGGCAGCGGTTGTGAAGCCTTTTAGGAGATCCCTACGGCTTGTGTTTATTTCTTTATTATCTTTCATCATTGCTTCCTTACCTTACGGTAGATCTTTGGAGACTCATGCCTCTCTATCGATATGACCAAGTACTGCTCGATTACTCGTAATCAGTGACGTTTTTCACATCAATTTTTAATTTGTTCTTACTGCTTTTGGTGTTCACGCTAAAGCGCACTTGCTCTAACGTTAAAAACGCATCGCAAAGCTGTGCAGCTGGCTTGTAGAAGTTCACGCTTTCTGCGCTCTCTAGTTGGCGCGTAAAAGATTGGAACCAAGGGGCGATGTGTTTGTTAAACACCGCTTGTTGAAGTTCTTCCTCTTCACCTGTCAGCATTGCCATCACTTCGCACAGTGCAGAAATATGGTCTTCAGGCTCTTTCACGTTCTCTTCTCGTTCGATGCCTAAAAGATCCAAATCGCGACGAATTTCCGCTAACGGTTTTTCCATCATCGAGCCAGTGCGATGCCAAGATCCGAATGGCACAACTTCACCACGTCCAATGCCAATAAACAGATCTTGATATTCTTCTTCTAACGCTTCTCGCTGCGCTTCGTTCGCGGCTTGTTGCAGTGCGAGCCAAGCTTTTTGCATCGCGCTCTCAGACGGCTCAATTTCTAGCGATTTCAGGAACGCCAGCATTTCATCACTAGGCGCACTACGAAAAAGTGCAGATAGAACGAGATAAATGTCTGTTCTCAGTGTTTGTTCTTGTTGTGTGTCCACTGCGAGCTCCTAGTATTTCAATTGTTTCATTGGGTCTTCTGCCATCGACTCAAACATGTCGATCACACGGCAGTCTTCACACATCGCGATACGATTGATCGCCGCTTCATCAGAAAAATGAGAGTGACCGCGTAACTTGTTTTGTAGCATGTCGATCATCGATTGCGGAGCAAAGGGCTTGTGACAACGAATGCACTCGGCTGCCTTTTCTTCATGAATCACAACCGCTTTCTGGCGTTCTTCTTTCACCCAGTTCATACGAGGAGTAAGCGTCAGCACTTTCTCTGGACACGCTTTCTCGCACAGCCCACATTGAATGCAGTCTTGCTCGACGAATTTAAGTGACGGAGATCGACCGTCCGTATGCAATGCACGTGTTGGACACACCGCCACACAGCTCATACACAACGTACAATCTTTACTTTCACAAGAGACTGTGCCGTAAGGTGCGTTCGCTGGAAGTTCAACAATGTTCTCAACTGGAATACGTGATGCGGACAACGCATCCAACGCCGTAAATAGACGCTGACGTTTGTTACCTTGCAAATCACCTAATGCCAAATCAAAAGACTCGGTACAAAGTGTCGGAGCACCTTCACGTAGTGACTCTAGATACAGAATGTCGATGGTTTCTTTGGCGATACCAAGCTGACCGAGCAGCTCTTGAGCAATACCTACTTCGCTATTAAGCACACGAATAATGGTTTGAGGCATAAAACGTGAAGCCGCAAACAGCACCTGAGTAGCACCATTCACAAGCGCGGCGAACCAAGTATCAATACCAACCGAAGGCAGTTCTTCCACCACAATTGGAATCACATTATCTGGCAGTGCTTTTAGTGCCATCACGTTGTAGCTCTCGTGGCGAGAACTGCAAATCAATACGATAGGATCTAAACCACCCGCTTGCTCATAGTTGGCGAGCGTACGTTCAATAAACTTTTGCGTATCTTCAGGGTTTGGCAGTGCGTAATGAATCGCTTCTGTCGGACACGCTGTAGCACAAGTTCCCACGCCTTGACATAGGTATGGGTTGATCTCGATGCGATGGCCCGTTTTGTCGCTGCCTTCACTCGATAGTGCCCCTGCCGGACAAGCATCCACACACCGTTCGCAACCTTTTACGCCACGAGAGCTGTGTGCACATAAATCGGTATCTAAACGGAAGAATTTCGGTTTATCGAACGTCCCCATTAAGGTTGGAATCTCTTCCAACGCTTCAGCCAGTTTCGGATAGCCACGACCTACTGGGTAGTAGCCCGGTACTGGGACTTCTTCCGACATGCAGCTGTTAAGGCAAAGATCGAGTACGATATCGAAACAATCGCTATTGATCGCGACCTTGGCAAGATTGTTGGTCGAACCATGATTTTCAATCAGAACTTCAAACGTACCTAAGAACCCTGAAACCTGAACCGAATTGGCGTAATAAAGCTCGGGATTTGTGCCCTTTTCGCCATCGGTAGAAAGCAGCGTTAGGCTGTTCATTTGCGACAATTGCGCTGCCGCACTTTCGATGATTGCTGTTGGGCCCACAATCAAAGTATTACCGCCGCTTTCATAGCTTACGGTTGGTGGAATAAGATTGGTCAACTCTACGGTATTTTCGAAAGCGTACAGCCTCGCTTTACCGTTATTGGAAGTTGCTTGTTCTAATAATTGTTTCAGCATTGCTCAATTCCATTTATGAACATGGATAGTCTTTTCCATCTCTTAGTGTAGTTAGCGCCGGAGATTCTGCTGATTAACTTATCAATGGGCATTCTTATTCCGCCTTCTACAGGCGATGAATACTACGCAGTGCGTCCGTACTAACTTCAACCAGATTGGTATTGAGCAACAGATAGCAAGTGTCATGCCAATAAAATATCAACTAAAAATCAATATGTTATCAATTTTACTGGCAAATGGTAGGGATAAAAAAACCGGTTGAGACATTTTGTCTCAGCCGGCTCATTGAGTGTTTAGTCAAAATGTACCTATTCTTTGTGTGGTATATTTTGTCTCACCTCGTTAGGCTGTGATTCTTCAGCAAAAGTATCACCTTCGCCAGGAACTGTATTTATATACAGTTCATTTTCATCTTGAGTAATTTGGCCACTTTTGTCGGTGTTTGACTCTGCGTCTTCAACTACCTCAGATGCGATATCGTTAGCGTTAAGCTCAGACCCTTGCGCAGTTTCAGCGTCTGGTTCGTCTTCCACTTTGTCTTTAACCCAATCACGCAGCGTCTCAGCGACGTCTTGAGAAAGTGACTTTAAGTTACTGTAATCATCATCGTAATCGTCTAGGCCGTCACGCACGTTAAATTCTTCGGACAAGAACATTTTGCGCAGCGCAGCTTTCTTGACGCTTTCTGAGGCTTCAGAAACCAGCAGTTGCGCCACAGACATTTCTTCGGTTTTTTCAGTCTCTACACTCGCGGTAATGTCTGGAGCCTGACTATCCTCATTGACGTTCAAAGCATCTGAGCTTTCGTCAGCGTTTGAAAGCGCTGTGACACTATCTTCGGATTGCGCCGTCTCTGCTATCGGCGTGATCTCTTCATCATGTTGGGAAGATTCTTCTAACTTACGTTTCGACCAACGGCTTAAAAAACTAGTTGCCATTTGCTCTGCCCGCTCCTTTGCGTTTCTTACGTCTTACTTCTAACAACTCACCGTGGCGACCAATAAAGGCTTCCATCCAAGCCTGAACGGCTAACGGCATATCGTTAGATAGTACAAGGTTATCACCATCCATATATTGCGCCGCAACAGATTGTGAAGCCGTCAGTAAATGTATCGCTGGTTTTTCACCAGACTCGACGTTATCCATCACTAAAAAGAGTTTAGGTTGCAGAGAGCTTAAGTTAAAGCGGTAGTCTGTACGTTCATCTTTATGTAATTGCAACGGACAAACATCTGGAGTCTCTTCCGTCGGATTCAGCGCAAATCCTGTCAACTGCCATTGGGTTGTCACCCAAATCCCTGTACTGATCTCATGCTCAACAAGCTCTACGCCGATTGGCCATGTATCCTCAGTCTTTTCGTAATTTTTTTCGAAATCTTTCTTATCCGACATAACTCACCCAGTCTTTCTATTTTTGGTCTGAAAACACACAGGACATTTTGCCCCCGTTTTCGACCATTTTTATTGTCTTCGAAGCAATAAACGCGCCAAGCTGATATAACTTAGTCTATATACTCCCTCAGGCTATAAGTACCAAACTAGACGAAACTCAAATGTATTGATGTGTCATTACTGCGAACTCGCAGTTTTAATGCATTGTTGACATAAAACCTCGCAATTTCTGTGCGAACCGCTATTTTGGAATGAGATTTGCTAGCCACTTAACAAGCTAAAATGCGTAGCAACCTAACGCTCTTAATCACTAGGACACGACTGTGCTGAAACCAAATATTATTAAAACCAGTGAAAATCCCCTGCAAACCATTGAAGTCGATGTGTACGACGAGTACGGCGAAAAGCTCACGAAGCAAATCGCTTGCGAGCGTCCTCTTACGGTCATGCTGAACTGGAAAGAAGTGGTCACGCTCATGACGCTGGGTTCGCGTCCAGAAGCACTAGTACTGGGTTATTTAAAAAACCAAAGCTTCCTGTCCGATCCAGCCGCGATTGAATCCGTTATTATTGACTGGGAAACGCATTCCGCAGCGGTGATTACTAAAGAAAACACTGAGCACTTAGAAGGCGCCCTGAAAAAGAAAACCGTCACCTCAGGTTGTGGCCAAGGCACTATGTATGGCAACGTGATGAAGCAGCTTGAAAATTATCAAGTGCCTCAAGTTCCTCTTAAGCAGTCAGAAATTTATTCTGCGCTGGAAGCGTTAACCCATTACAACGACACCTACAAAAAAGCGGGCGCAGTACACGGCTGTGCGGTTTGCAAAGGTAATGAGGTGTTATCATTTGTGGAAGATGTCGGCCGTCACAACGCAGTGGACACACTTGCAGGTGAGATGTGGCTCAAAGAAGAAACAGGTGAAGATAAAATTTTCTACACAACTGGTCGCCTTACATCAGAGATGGTGATTAAAGTGGCTCAAATGGGCATTCCTGTTCTGCTTTCTCGCTCTGGCGTTACTCAAATGGGGTTAGATCTAGCGAAGCAATTTGGTATTACGACCATTGCGCGTGCGAAAGGTTTGCGCTTCCAAGTCTTTACAGGAGCCGACAAGGTTGAATTTGATGTAAAAGGCAACCAATAACACCTTTTCAGTGTAAACTAAAACCAAAAATGCGGATTCACAGAGGATGTGGACTATGAATAATGACCAATTGTGGAATTTTCTGCTTACGCCCAGCGGTATCATGCTTTCTATGATTATTACCTTTGGCGTAGTCGGAATCTATGCGTATATAACAGGTCAGTTTAAGGATTAAGGCCAAATATTAAAAAAGCCTCGCTAAATAGCGAGGCTTTTGCTTTTTAAACGCTTTGCGAGTAATTACGCGTCAACGCCACGAGATTTTAGGAACTCAGAGTAAGTGCCTTTAAAGTCTGTGATTTTACCATCGCGGATTTCGATAATACGCGTTGCTAGCGAGTCTACGAATACACGGTCGTGAGAGACGAAGAACAACGTGCCTTTGTATTGCTCAAGCGCCGTGTTCAAAGATTCAATTGATTCCATGTCCATGTGGTTGGTTGGTTCGTCCATTAGCAGCATGTTTGGCTTGTGCATCATTAATTTACCAAGCAGCATACGACCTTGCTCACCACCAGACAGTACTTTTACTGACTTCTTAATGTCATCTTGACCAAACAGCATACGACCAAGGAAACCACGAACGACTTGCTCGTCATCACCTTCTTGACGCCATTGACCCATCCAATCCGTTAGATTCATATCTTCTGCAAAGTCATGCGCGTGGTCTTGCGCGTAGTAACCGATGTTTGCATTTTCAGACCATTTGAACTCACCAGCACGCGGTTCAAGTACACCAGCAAGCGTGTTTAGAAGTGTTGTTTTACCCACACCATTTTCACCGATGATCGCAACGCGCTCTCCCACTTCAAAAATTGCATTGAAGTCTGAGAACAAGTCCTCTTCAAAACCTTGGCTCAGGTTTTCTACGATCAGAGCGTTACGGAACAGCTCTTTAGACTGTTCAAAACGAATGAATGGGTTTTGACGACTAGACGCTTTCACTTCGTCCAATTTGATCTTGTCGATTTGCTTCGCACGAGAGGTCGCTTGTTTTGCTTTCGATGCGTTTGCAGAGAAACGCGCAACGAACGTTTGTAGCTCAGCGATTTGTGCTTTCTTCTTAGCGTTGTCGTTTAGTAGACGTTCGCGAGCTTGAGAAGCCGCCGTCATGTACTCGTCGTAGTTACCAGGGTAAACGCGTAGTTCACCGTAGTCCAAGTCAGCCATGTGTGTACATACTGAGTTTAGGAAGTGACGGTCGTGCGAAATGATGATCATTGTGCAGTTACGCGCGTTTAGCGTATCTTCCAACCAACGAATTGTGTCCATGTCCAAGTTGTTGGTAGGTTCGTCAAGAAGCATCACATCTGGGTCTGCGAATAGAACCTGCGCTAGAAGCACACGAAGTTTCCAGCCTGGTGCTACTTCACTCATTAGACCGAAGTGTTGCTCCATTGGGATACCTACAGCAAGAAGAAGCTCGCCCGCTTTGGCTTCTGCCATGTAGCCGTCCATTTCAGCAAACTGAACTTCTAAGTCAGCCACTTTCATGCCGTCTTCTTCGCTCATTTCAGCAAGTGAGTAGATGCGGTCACGCTCTTTCTTCACTTCCCATAGCTCTTTATGACCCATGATAACGGTATCGATTACAGTAAATTCTTCGTAAGCGAACTGGTCCTGGTTCAGTTTTGCAACGCGCTCGTTTGGATCGTAGCTTACGTTACCGCTGGTTTGCTCAAGCTCGCCGCTGAGGATCTTCATAAAGGTTGATTTACCACAACCGTTAGCTCCAATTAAGCCGTAGCGATTGCCTTCGCCGAACTTAACTGAAATGTTTTCGAATAGCGGCTTAGCGCCGAATTGTTGAGTAATATTCGCTGTGGAGATCAAAACCTTTACCTTAGCAATTGGGGTGTATTTAGAAAAACCGGGCAACGGTACTTGTTCATGCTACATACTGCAAGTGTTGTTTTTATTAATTCACTCCAAGTGAAATCATTGTAAGGTTTCTAAGAAGCAAAAGCGTAAACATAAATGCGTCATTAAATACAAAAAAGAGCCACTATCGTCAGTGACTCTTTTTCCATTAATACTTCAAAAAAGTGACTAAGCGATGTTCGTCACCTCTAGGATCAGTTCGGCTTTTTTAGGTAAATAAATACTGAATTTACTGCCTTTTCCCCATTCAGACTCTGCTTTTAACTCACCACCCGTTTGGCTGAGAATACTTTGGGAGACCGATAGCCCTAACCCTGTGCCTTCTCGTTTCGTTGTGTAAAATGGCGAGAAGATTCGACCCAAGTTTTCTGGTTTAATACCGCAGCCCTCATCGATAACATGAATCGCAGCTCCTTTCACTTCGCCCTCTTCAATCCAGTCTTCACTGACTACTGTTAATGTTCCTTTACCGCTCATTGCGTGAATAGCGTTCATTTGCAAATTAACTAAGATTTGTAGCAAGTGGTGACGGTTTATCTCAACGGACGTATGCGCTTGTAGATCAGTCACAAACTCGACGTCGCGTTTCTTGGTGCCTGTTTTAACCAAGGTGATGCTTTCATCAATGATAGGATTGACATGTTGCCAAGTGATTTCATCTTGAACACCGCCTTGGCGACTGTATTGCAATAAACTGCGTGTGATATTGCGGATACGATCAATTTGCGCGTGAATCGCATCAATTTCTTCTTGTACTCGACTTGCATCGTCACCCAATTCAAAATGGATCAGTTCTACGTTGCCTAGAATCACGGCGGTTGGGTTATTAATTTCGTGAGCAATCCCCGCGGTGAGTTCTCCCAGTGCTGCCAGTTTTTCATGAACAACGAGTTTGTCGCGAGTTTGGTTAAGCAATTGAATATGCAGCTCAAGATCTTGGGTTTTTTCTCTCAGGCTTGCCGTGCGCTCTTGAACTTTGCATTCAAGTTGAGCTGCGGAGTTTTTCAGTTCAATTTTGCGCTCTTCTAGCGCGTCTAACATATCATCAAACTGTCTGGCTAACTGCGCAAGTTCATGATCGGCATCTAATCCTAACGGGCCAATCCGTTTTTCTTTACCTTGTTGGACCTGCTTCACCACTTTATGAATGCGTTCGATCGGTCGAAACAGATCATAAGAACCGCGATATACCATCACGCCAGAAACCAGCAATAACATAACCGTAATCAAGCTGATTTCGGCAATGTTGGTCATGTAGGCTTTAACGAATGGCCACATGAGGTAACCGGTATAAAGCATACCAATAACATTGTCGTATTGGTCTTTGATTGGTTGATACGCCGTAATATACCAAGCGTCATACACATAAGCGCGATCAACCCACTGTTCACCCTTAGAAAGTACTTGGTTATACACTTCGGCGCTCACGCGAGTGCCTATAGCGCGCCCTAGTCTATGATCGCTGTCTAAAGGAACGTTGGTGCTCACACGCAAATCATCGAGAAATACCGTCAACGTACCCACAGGGCGAAGGCGGTCATTATCACTTAAGTAAATGAGATCGCGGATTTGATCCACCAGCACTGTGCTGTTGTTAAGGAGCAAACCACCATCAAGAAAGCCGATCAAATCGTTCGCTTGGCTGTATACCGGAATCACGGTTCGACTGACTAACCCACGCGCCTCCCTGTCACCATCAGCAAGAATAGGCACTTCTGCTCGTTTGGCGAGTTCAGGATCGAGGCGTTCGAGTTCTTCTTTATTGAGTACATCAAAAAACGATTCGCGCTTGGTGAGATCCATAAAGCGGAATTTGTTTTCCATGGAATTAACGCGTTGGAAAGAGAGAAAATCTAAAGCATATCTTTTCTTCTGCTCTGTGACCCACTTTTGCAGGTCACCTTGTGGCGTTCCTTTATTAATGCGAATACGGAAATCGTACGAATCGGCAAACGCCCGCACGTAATTGGCTTGCTTTTGCTGTAACAACGTTACACTGTTATTTGCAACACCAAGACGTTCCGAGACATCAAGCAGCGCATTTTGCCACGTGTAATGAATAGACCAATAAATGGTAATGCCGATCAGAGCTAACAATGTGAGGAAAATCGGCGCAGAGGTTAAGAATAACAAGCGATAACGCACCATGGTTTTAAAACGGTGCGTCCATTTTGACAATCCTTTGTGCTGTGGGCCGTTAGTCGGCATATTCCTCACCCTCAGAATCCCATTCTTTGTACTTACGTTCTAAGGTCTTGCGAGCTACGCCCAAGTCACGAGCAGCAGCAGACTTATTGCCTTCATGCAAGTTAACGACTTGTTTAATATGTGCTTTCTCGACTTCTTTTAACGTCCAGCTGTTTGGATAGCCTTCGCCAGTAAATTCTTTGCCTTCTCTAAAGGTTGGTAACTCAGCAGAGTGAGAAACAGTAATCGATACATTAGGCAGTGAATGCCCGCCATTCAGCTCTCGCCAATAGTGTGCAGGTGGTTTGCCAAGCAAGATACAACGCTCAATCAAGTTTTTGAGCTCACGAATGTTTCCCGGCCAATCGTACTCACTCATGGCTTCCATATCCTCGTGAGCCCATTTGGGCGCAGGCATACCGAGCTCGCGCGTCAGCATGTTGCTGAAAAATGGCACCAACTCAAATAAGTCGGTTTTGCGCTCTCGCAGCGGACACACTTCAATTTTCAGAACGTTTAAACGGTAATAGAGGTCACTGCGGAAATTACCTTGATTGACCTCTTCTTGCAGATTACGGTTGGTGGCGGCAACAATACGGACATCAATACTGATCTCTCTTTCTGAACCGACAGGGCGAATCGTACGCTGCTCTAACACACGCAATAATGATGCCTGCATTGCAAGTGGCATCTCCCCGATTTCGTCAAGAAATAAGGTGCCACCGTTCGCAACACGGAACAAACCTTCACGCGATTTTTTTGCACCGGTAAACGCGCCCGATGTATGACCAAACAACTCACTTTCTAAAAGCTCTGGTGCAATCGCACCGCAGTTGATTGGCACAAACGGGCCCGTTCTCCCACTCGCCTGGTGAATACCTCGTGCAACTAGCTCTTTACCCGTACCCGACTCACCTTCAACCAAAACAGAAGCGCGTGATGGTGCAAATTGGTTAATAAGTTGCTTAAGCAGACGCGTTTTTTCTGAGCCGCCGATGATCTCTGAGGTATTGTGACGTTGGTAATCGCGTGTCATGGCGTACTGCATGCGTTCGTTCAAACGGCGATCCATACAGCGACTGACCGCTTTTAACATCTGCTCAAGGTTGAATGGTTTGAGGATAAAGTCGGAAGCACCGAGCTGTAGCGCTCGAATGGCAATTTCTAAATCCGCATAACCCGTCATAAAAATCACATCGGCACGTTTGTCATCATCTTCAAACGCTTCTTCCCACTCAATTCCAGAACGCCCTGGCAGATTAATATCCAGTAAGATCAGATCATAATGTCGAGAATTACGCAGTTGTTCTGCTTCTTCGATGCTACCAGCTGTATCGACATGTGAAAAAAGCTTACCCAATGCCTTTTTCAAGATGGCTTGCATGCCTAATTCATCATCGACGACCAGTACGGAAAAGGCGCTATATTGTTGGTTTGTACTAAGATGGGATTGAGTAGACATATTTACCCCAGATGGATTTCGATGGGACAGAGTGTACCAAGTTTAAACAGAGATACCCTACAAAAAGTGCGACATTTTGTACCAACGCAAACTTTTATGCAAATAACCCCATGATTTAGTGCATAAACCAAGCACTTTAAGCTTGTAAAAGGTTGGCATCTTGTTTGCTATAAGTTGGATACGGAGCGCATTTAAGTGATCTCAGGATGTTGATGTTTGCTTATTCCAACACCCTAAGACAACTTGCGTATTACGCTAATCGCTCTCGTCCAAAAAGGCTTCTCCCTAAAACCTGGGAGATTCCAAAGAATCATTGGAAAGGAACACATAAAAATGAAAAAAATTGCGCTAACTCTGGCTGCAACGTCTATCACGCTTGTAAGTTACTCTGCGTTTTCTGCTCAAGACGGAGAACATGTTCGCCTTGCAACCACAACCAGTACTTACCATTCAGGTTTACTTGATTACCTGCTTCCACAATTTGAAAAAGACACGGGCTACAAAGTCGATGTTATTGCTGCAGGTACGGGTAAAGCCTTAAAAATGGGCGA
Organism: Vibrio sp. 1402; assembly: GCF_033340275.1. Classification (NCBI taxonomy): domain Bacteria; kingdom Pseudomonadati; phylum Pseudomonadota; class Gammaproteobacteria; order Vibrionales; family Vibrionaceae; genus Vibrio; species Vibrio sp. 1402. The sequence goes on along the minus strand of NZ_JAWOWE010000002.1, from coordinate 606,072 downwards.
AAACGGTGACGTAGATTTGGTGATGACACATGCACCAAAAGCTGAAGGCGCATTTGTTGAGAAAGGCTACGGCGTTTTACCTCGCAAGCTAATGTACAACGACTTTGTGATTGTAGGCCCGAAAGCTGACCCAGCAACAATCAAAAATGACGAAGGCGTGTTAGATGTATTCAAAGAGATCGCAAACAAAAACGCAACGTTCATCTCTCGCGGCGATGATTCTGGTACGCACAAAAAAGAAATGGGCTTCTGGGCTCAAACTAAAATCGAACCGAACTTTGGTGGCTACCGTAGCGTAGGTCAAGGTATGGGCCCAACTCTAAACATGGCGTCTGAAATGCAAGGCTACACCATGACGGATCGCGGCACATGGCTGGCTTACCAAAACAAATTGGATCTAGAAATTCTGTTCCAAGGCGATGAAAAACTGTTTAACCCGTACCAAGTTATTCTTGTTAACCCTGAGCGTTACCCAACAATCAACTACCAAGGCGCGAAAGCTTTCAGTGATTGGTTGGTGAACCCTCGCGGACAGGAACTTATCAATGGTTTCCGCCTAAACGGTAAACAACTGTTTGTTGCGAATGCTGAGAGCAAATAACGCAATATGAATCTTGCTGATACAACACTGGAAGCGCTTCGCTTACTGGTAAATTTTGATGCAGACCTATGGGAGATCGTTGCGGTCTCCTTTAGTGTTTCTATCACGGCAATATCCCTAGTGGTATTGCCGGCTATTTTGATGTCCTTTGTACTGGCGTATACCGACTTTCGCGGTAAATGGTTTTTGTTGTCGATCGTAAATACGCTGCAAGCGGTCCCTACCGTGGTGATTGGCCTGTTGCTGTACATGTTGCTGTCGCGTGCTGGCCCTTGGGGAGACTGGCAAATGCTGTTCACTCAGAAGGCAATGATCTTCGGCCAAATGGTGATCTGCTTCCCTGTTTTGGTATCGATGATGCATGGTGCATTACAATCTAGCGACCGTCGTGCAGTGGAAACTGCCATCACGCTGGGCGTCTCCATTCCGCGCTTGGCAGCTACGATGATTTGGGAAACCCGCTTTCCTCTACTTGCGGCTATCATTGCAGGGTTTTCACGTATCGTGACCGAGGTGGGCTGCTCAATGATGGTTGGTGGGAACATTATGGGCGTGACGCGAAATATTCCCACGGCTATCGCAATGGAAAGCAGTAAAGGTGCTTTTGCGCAAGGAGTTGCATTAGGAATTGTATTACTATCTTTAGCGTTGGCTCTAAACTTCTTCTTATCAAGCATGAGAGGCAAAGGCTACCTCAGAACATAGAACATGAAGCAAACAAACGACTCACCATTAACCCCATGTCGAGGCGAATTATGACTATAAAAATCACCGCCGAACAGTTATCCATGCGCTTTAAAGAGCGTGTGCTTTTCCACATCCCTGAGTTAGCCATCGGCCCAAATGATGCCATTTATCTCAAGGGTGACAATGGTGTGGGCAAAACTACCCTACTCAAAATCCTTGCTGGCTTGCTCAAACCCTCTACTGGCGATGTTGTTGCGCCAAAAGATACGTGGCTGAAAAGACTGACGTGTCGCAATGGTCGTGTCGATGTGATTTATCTCCATCAATCCCCTTACCTTTTTGACGGCACTGTATATGAAAACGTAGTCTATGGAGTGAAATATCAACAAGACACGCAAAAAGATAAGCGAGCTCAAGTTATTCACGCGCTGCGCATGGTAGGTTTAGAAACCTTAGCGGACGAACATATTTCCGTGTTGTCCGGCGGTGAAAAACAGCGCGTTGCCATGGCAAGGGCTTGGATTTTAAAACCGTCGATTTTATTGATGGATGAGCCAAGTGCGTCTTTAGACCAAGAATCCATTGAACGATTGGTAGTGATGGCGAAAGATCTTTTGGATCGTGGTTCCAGTATCGTGGTGACAAGCCATCAGGCCAACGCACTGACCGACTTATGTAAAAAACAGTGGTGGATTAAAGACAAGACTTTGATAGAGTCTCCTCTGTTGTATGTCATACCAAAAGAAACATCCCAAGAGAATGCATATGCTTCAACCAACACAAACTAGTTGGGTCATTTTGGCTGGTGGCCAAGCCAGCCGTATGGGTGGAAAAGATAAAGGTCTGATTGAGTTAAATCAGAAGCCACTCATCGAACACGTTATTGAACGTTTATCTCCACAAACTCCACGCATTTTAATTAATGCCAACCGAAACCAAGATGCGTACAGCAAATTTGGTTTCGTATTTAGTGATCAATTCAAAGATTTCCCTGGGCCTATGGGCGGTATTCACGCGGGTTTGATGCATTCTGAAACCGACTGGGTCGGATTTGTACCTTGCGATAGTCCACAAATTAACACCGACCTTGTCGAGCGTTTCTGCCAGGCCGTCAAAGAAGACAGCGATATTTTGGTCGCGCATGATGGTGACCATCAGCAACCTGTTTTTACGCTCTACCACAAGCGCGTACTGCCAAAACTCACCGCGTTTTTAGAACGTGGCGACCGCAAAATCATTCTGCTCTACAAAGAGTGCAACACCAGTTACGTTGACTTTAGCGACTCACCAAACTGTTTCGTCAACTTGAACACTCCGGAAGAACTGGCGCAATTTGGACAATTAGAATCATGAAACACACGCTAAACATTCCTATTCTTGGTTTTGCAGCTTATTCAGGCACAGGCAAAACCACGCTACTTGAAGCCCTATTGCCAAAGCTGACCGAAGCAGGTTTACGCATTGGCATGCTAAAACATGCGCACCACAACTTCGATGTCGATAAGCCGGGTAAAGACAGCTACCGTTTACGCAAAGCTGGCGCATCTCAAATGCTGATTGCTTCTCGCAACCGTTTTGCGTTAATGACAGAAACGCCAGAAGCCGAAGCGGAGTTTGAATACCTATTAACACGTTTTGATGAAGACATGCTTGATGTGGTTTTGGTCGAAGGCTGCAAAAACATCGCGTTTCCTAAAATCGAATTGCACCGTGAAGAAGTCGGCAAGCCTTGGCTTTATCCAAACGATGAAAACATCATCGCTATCGCTTCAGACGGCGGCGAGTTGGACTCTGAACTGCCACAAATGAACATCAATGATCTTGAAGCGATTGCTCAGTTCGTTATTCAGTATGTTCAAGAAGCGAAAGCACCAAAAAATAAAGAGAAAGAAGCCGCATGTTGCGATACCCTTTCTCCTGCTTTCCTTTCTGTGGTTCAAGGCCAAGAGAAAATCCTTTCTTTGGTGAACACGGTTTCGGAAATAGAAGCATGCAAGATTGAAAACGCCTATAGCCGCGTTCTTGCGGAACATATCGTTTCACTAGTAAATGTGCCGCAATACACCAACTCCGCGATGGACGGTTATGCCATCCGCAGTGATGATGTTGACCGTGATAGCTACCAAGTGGTTGCTGAAGTGATGGCGGGCCATGCTTACGATCAACCTCTGGACGTTGGTCAAGCGGTGAAGATCATGACTGGCGCACCAACACCACGTAACGGCGATACAGTGGTCATGCGTGAGCAAGCCATTCAAGAAGGTGACAAGGTCACTTTTAACGGTGCGAATATCAAAGCAGGCCAAAACGTTCGTCAAGCAGGTGAAGATCTCGCTATCGGCAGTGACGTCTTTACCGCAGGCACTCGCCTCGCCTCTCCAGAAATGGGCATGATCGCTTCGCTTGGCTTTGGTGAAGCGAATGTATTCCGAAAATTGAAAGTTGCCGTGTTCTCCACCGGTGACGAAGTACAAGCGCCGGGAACAGAGCAAAAAGCGAATTCTATCTACGATTCCAACCGTTTTACCATCATGGGCATGCTTGAAAAGCTCGGCTGCGAGATCTTGGATTTCGGTATTCTGGAAGACAACGAACAGTTAATGATTGAAGCGTTGGAAAACGCATCGGCGCAAGCGGACGTGGTTATGACTTCTGGTGGCGTATCTGTTGGTGATGCGGATTACATCAAACTTGCCTTGGATAAACTTGGTCAAATAGATTTTTGGCGAATCAACATGCGTCCGGGACGTCCATTAGCGTTTGGTCAAATCAACAACAAGCCGTTCTTTGGTCTGCCGGGCAACCCTGTGGCAGTGATGGTTTCATTCATCAACTTTGTTGAGCCTGCACTGCGTAAGATGCAAGGCGAACAAGGCTGGAACCCTCTGAAAGTGAATGCCATCGCGACTGAGAATCTTCGCTCTCGCCAAGGTCGTACCGAGTTTAGCCGTGGCGTCTATGAGCTGGATGAAACTGGCCGTTTAACCGTTCGTACAACAGGCAAGCAAGGTTCTGGTATTCTGCGTTCAATGAGTGAGGCGAACTGTTTGATCGAAATCTCCCCAGCTATTGATACAGTAAAAGCGGGAGAAAGCGTGACAATTATCCCACTTCAAGGCAGAATCTAGCTCAAACTAGAAATTCAAAGGTCAGCGAGTCTGGCCTTTTTGTTTAATACAGAAACCTTTTCAGAGAGACAGCTATGGCTCGCACCATTCTTTACACTTACAAAGACCAAGACAAAGAACTGACGTTCTCATACCAGCAGCACCGCAACATTCAAGAAGCAGTTGCAGAAGCCGAAGGTATCGATATCACTGAGTTCCTAAAGATGGAGCAACAAATCGAAGCAGTGTCTGACACTAAAGCGGTGCGAAACTACCGCGACAACTACTTCAGAAAATTAGGCTTTAGCAAAATCACCCTAGCTCAAAAAGAAAACCTGGGCGTAGGCAAAAAGAACAAATAAGCTTAGCTGCAAACAGAAAACTCACGATTCGTCGTGAGTTTTTTATGCATGCTACTTTTGTTCATGATCTATACCCGAGCATACCGAAATTACTTAGGTATATAAGTAAAAGCCCCGTTTAACCTTGAAAGTCTAAACGGGGCTTTAAATTTCTTCTTACTTTATATCGAGTAAGGTTTAAGTCATTACTTGATGTTTAAGAACGCAGCGCCGCGTACACCACCTGAATCACCGTGTTTTGCTTTGATGATCTTAGGACACTTAGCCACAGACAATAAGTGTTTAGGGATGCGTTTTGGCATCTCTTCGTAAATCAATTCGAAGTTAGATAAGCCGCCACCAAGTACAACGGTGTGTGGGTCTGTTGCAGTAAACAGGTTTGCAAAGCAGATCGCTAGCAGCTCCATAAAGCGCTCGACGTGCTCTACTGCTTTCTCCTCACCCTCTGCGTGCGCTTTAATAATGTCGATCGCTTTCTTCTCTTCGCCGTAGTAATGCGCGTAAAGAAGCTCGAAACCACGACCAGATAGGTAACTATCTAAACAGCCTTTGTTGCCACAACCACAACCCAGTAATGGTGCGTTTTCGCCTAGGTGGAACCATGCGTCGATAGGAAGACGTGTGTGACCCACCTCACCCGCTACGTGGTTGCGGCCAGAGAATACTTTGCCTTCGTAGATAAAGCCGCCACCAAAACCAGTACCAAGGATCAAACCTAGTACAGATGGTTCATCTTGAAGATCTTCGTCCCAGGCTTCAGAAAGCGCGAAACAGTTTGCATCGTTTTCAATTTTTACGCTGCGACCGATTTTAGCTTCTAGATCAGCACGAAGTGGTTTGCCTTTTGCCGCAGGAACGTTAACTGTTAGTACCGTTGCATCATCGGCGTCTTCCATACCTGGTAGGCCAAGACCAATCGTACCTTCACAGCCAAACTCTGTATCGTATTTATTCACCAATTCCGCAATGGTATCAACCAGCAGCTCGTAGTTGTCTGTTGGTGTAGGTACACGTTCCGTCGCTACACGCTCAAGCTTCTCGTTAAATGCACCAAATTCAATTTTAGTGCCACCGACATCAAAGCCGTAATACATGTATTTCTCTCCTAAAAAATGCTTCAAACGACTCTCAAAAATGGCTAGAGTCAAAAGTATAAACTGATGGCATTATCCATATCTGTACGCCTGCAAACCGTGACCGAATGCAGATTTATCCCCTCACCGAAGCCAGTTGAACAACATACCATCAACAAAAGCTCATTCCTTAGAGTCAGCTCTCGGTTTTCATCCACTCTTTGAAACGTTTCAAGTGTGGCTGGTTAGGGTCGCTTTTGACTCGAGTCTTGCTCAGCATGTAAGTTTCTCTGAAGGCTTCAAACCACAATTGAAGGCATTCCGCAGCTTTAGGCTCACCAGCTTGTTTTAAAACTAATGTCGCGACTTCGGCGGTTGAAAGATGCTGATCATTCTCGGAGCGGCGCATGATGTATTCAGACAGAGATTCCGGCTCAATGGAAAGCACAGGCAAAGATTTAAGAAAATCAGAACGACGGAATATCTTTCGTGCCTCACGCCAGCTACCATCAATAAAGATCAGCAACCATTTTTTGTTCTCGACATCTTCTTTTACCAATCGCCCTGGCTCTAGATCTTCAATTAAACGAGAGGGATCATCCACATAGTCTGCAGGAAATACAATCACCGGTTGATAACTGTCATCCTGTAGTAGCGCGAGCATCTCTTCAGACGGTTCTGTTCGGTTCCATTGATACACGTAAGTCTCTTGAATCGTATCAGCGATTAGACGACCGGTATTACTTGGCTTAAACACTTCGTTTTCAGAAACAATCAACATACATGCAATATTGGCCTTGATGTTTGGCTGAAGGTCGCACAAACAGTGTTGCTCAGAAACCTGGCAATATTGGCAACGAACCACTTTACATCCACGCGCATTGAAAGGCTTGGTTGAGATAGATTGTCGGTACTGATATAAACGGTGGAAAGCGTGAATTCTCATGGTAAGTAATGCCAAGTAAAAAGTAGAGCGCGATTCTACTGATATTATGGCTTCGCCTCAAGATAAGCCCATCAGCAGTGTGTTGAAATAATTTCACTCTTATCTCGGTCATAGATAAAGAAATAAATAAGGGAATGACAGTGACAGAAACGACATTTCAAGAACCCTCATGGCTCAGATTAGGCTTTTTCCTTGGCGTATTATTGCTTTGTGCCATTTGGGAAAACAAATTGCCTAGAAAAACACTGACCGCTTCGCGCAGGTTTCGCTGGGTCAATAACTTGTCATTGGTCGCTTTTAACAGCCTAGTTATTGCTTTAATCATGCCTATCGCTGCCTTTCAAGCTGCGGTCATAGCTCAGGAACAACAATGGGGGCTGCTCAATGTTCTGTCCCTCCCCGCTTGGTTAAATATTTTTCTAACCGTCATTTTGCTTGATTTCGTCATTTACGCTCAGCATATTGTCTTTCATCATGTAAAACCGCTGTGGAAGATTCACCGAATGCATCACGCCGATCTCGACATAGACGTAACTACAGGTGCACGCTTTCATCCCTTCGAAATAATCATTTCAATGGGAGTAAAAATTGCAGCCGTGTTTATCTTAGGTGTTTCACCTATCGGAATTGTGGTATTTGAAATTGTGCTTAATGCGAGCGCGATGTTTAATCACAGTAATGCAAAACTGGCTTTATCTAAAGACCAAAAACTGCGAAACGTCATCGTTACACCAGACATGCATCGCGTGCACCATTCAGTGATAGTAAAAGAGACCCACTCAAACTTTGGTTTTTTCCTTTCAGTTTGGGACCGCTTTTTTGGGACATACCGAGCTCAGCCTAAGTTGGGTCATGATGATGTTGTTATTGGTGTGCCGGAAATTAGAGACGAAGAAGAGCAAAGATTAGATAAGCTGTTAACGCAGCCCTTTCGCTACAATAAAGAGAAGAAGTAATGGGTGAAAAAATATTGTTGGATGAAGTATGTCAACAAAACGAATAGACCAAGCCTAAACCCCAGTTAAACACTACTTCATCCTCATGATGTGTAAGAACAGATTAGTTTTCTGCTAGCTGACGCTTTTTGTTTAGCTGAGTAATACCAACAAATAAACCAACAACACCAAGCACTGCACATGCCAAAGCATTGGTGTTCATTACTTGCTGTGCTTCTATTGAGCTGTATAGAAAAGCAAGGCTGAAGAAAGTGGTGGCAAAGCTCAAACCTGTCAGTACGCTGAAACCAGCAAAACTGGCCAAGTCTTTAAAATCGTTCATAACGAGTCCCTGTTTACAATCCTTAATCGAGTGTTGTGAAAATAATAATTAACGAAATATTTGGCGCGATTGACTATGTTTTCGCGCATTCCATAACCAGATAGATACCCCAAATGAGAACCCTAAAAACAGTGTCTTCATTTGTAGGGCGACGTTGTTATCTAATATTTCTAATGTATAGTGAGCGTGGGAACTAAAGATAACATTGGTTATAAGAATCAATAACATAACAACTAGGCCAGAGCGGCGATGCTTGACCAATAGATACGCTGCTAATAAGTCCAATAGTCCCAAAGCGCTCCAATACATATTCAACCAGCGTGGCGCAAAATCGTAAGGTAAAAAGCCACCAACAATGTTGTCATAAAGATGAACCACTCCGCCAACTGTCATAAAAAGGCATAAGAGAAACAAGACGAATTTATCCATTACCGTTTCCTTATCTGAATGAATGAGCAAAGCATATAGAAGTCACTTAAACATTTGTAATCTCATCGCCATTTTTGAGATCGACAGTGCCATTATCAACACGATGAGAACAGTAACGGCGACTCTACCTTCTTTATTTGCTTCTAGTAGAAGCATAGTGTTTGCTTTGTCATTGTCCCAAATCCGCCAATGCAACGACAGAATCCTCCTTTAAATCACGCCTTGGTTTAGCAACTCTCGTACCTTTTCCAGCCCGCGCTGAAACACAGTATGTGCATTCGCGGGAAGGCCGCTCTCGACATCGTGCCAGAAGAACGCGAAATCATGTCCACCATCGTCTTGCGTATGAAACAGCCATGAATTAGCGAGATCAGCACACTCACACAAAACAAAATGCCATGCTTGATTTTGAAAGCCACTGTCCCATGAGCATAAATATCGTGCGGAACGAACATGTGTGATACCAGACTCCTCAGCGAGCTCCCGCTTGGCCGCTATGATGTAACTTTCATCAAACACTTCAACAGTGCCCTTGACGAGCTGAACACCCGCCAACGGATGTTTAAAAAGTAGGATCTCTTGATTTTGATTACGTAGAACGACGGGGCAAACTTTATCGATCACAAAACCACTCCTTCTTATGGCTTTAGCTTTCTCTGGATATAAAAAAATCGCATGAAGCTGCATGATTCATTCCTTTGAATTCTGGCGACATTCTAGTCAACGAGTCCCTCGAACAAAGCATTAACATCACGTTGTGATAACTAAACCCTTTAGAAATGAACGAGATGAGATGTAACTCACTTTTGCGATGCAAATAGGAGCCATTGAATGGGTAGCCGTAACAAAAAAGCAGAACCGAGGTTCTGCTTTTAGTCGGTGGAAACATCTCATTTACTTGGTCTGATGAAGCTCATACTTGTGCAGCATTGCTTGCTGGTGCCCGGCAATTTCCGCCACTTGCTCAGAACTCTCAACCATAGACTCAAGCTGCAGCTTTGTGCGTTCGCCAAGATCAGAAATATGCGTGATGGATTGAGATACATCTGCCGTCGCTCGTTCTTGTTCTTCTGTAGCAACTGAGATTTGTTCAACACGTTCTTGAATGTGCTTAACCGCGAGGTTGATATCAGAAAATGTCGATTTCACTTCATTGCTGGACTGTAGCGCGTGGGTCATTTCTTCTCTTGAATCATTAACTGCTTGGCGCGAACGCTCTGCGGCAGTAATAAGCTCGCTCATCATTTCTCGGATGTTCGTCGTTTGTTGAGAGGTATCACTTGCAAGTTTGCGAACTTCATCAGCGACAACCGCAAATCCACGCCCTTGCTCACCAGCACGGGCAGCCTCTATTGCCGCGTTGAGAGCAAGTAAGTTGGTGTTGTCCGCGATCCCACTGATCATATCCACCATTTCACGAATCTGTTTAACACGCTGGTCTAGCTCTAACATTGACTGTTCATTTACATCCAAAGAGCTTTCTAATGACTCCAAACGTTCGCGGTTTTGTTCCACGACTTGAACCCCTTTTTCAGTGTGTTGGGTTGCAAGGAGCGAGTCCTGTGAAGATGCATTTGTCACCATTGCTATTTCACGAATAGAGGCTTCAAGCTGCGTTATGGTCGTGATCATACTCGACAACGCTTCATTTTGTGTTGCCAACCCATCACTTGTTTGTTCGGCTGCACTGTGACTTACTTCTGCCGTCTGATAAAGCGTTTCACAATTGCGCGTCACCGTTTGAATGGAGTCATGTGTGGAATCGATTACTTGATTCAACTTTCGTGCTACTTCTTTCAGCTCATAGGGGCCGACTTCTTCTGCCTTGTCACGAAAATCATGTTCGGTAAGTGCTGAAAGACGCGTTAGTACATTCCTTAACCCTCGGTTTGTCCATGACTTGAGACTAAACCAAGTAACCAGAATAATAAAAGAAATCACACACGCCGCAAACACGAGCACAACGCTCACCGATTCAATGGTCTCGTTGACCACCCGCTCTTTTTCATCGATCAACTGACCAGCGGTTTGGGAGATTTGATCAAGTAACCGCATGGTTTCATCCGCAAGCATCGAAGCCTGTTTAAACTCTGAACGTTGCAATTCCCCTTGTTCTAGTTTGGCGAGGATCAAACGCAGCACGCCCTTTTCACTAAAGCCTTGTTTCACCATCTCATATGGTGCGGTTAAGCTTGCATATTCACTTACTTCAGGATGAAAAGATTGGAAGTCTTCATAGGCGAGTTTAATACCTGCTATGCGATTTCGCATTTCTCGGTATTCTTTTTCGGCTTTGTTTAATTCTGAGTGCATCATCATGACTAAGAACGTACTTTCCATTGAGCTTGCAGAAGCAATGAAACGGTTAGCGGCATCGCTCGACTCAGGATTATCAGCACTAAGGAATGAACTGATTCGATTCATTTCCGGACCGATAGAGCTAAGCCCATAGCGAAAACCACCAACAGCGGCATCAATATCCATTTGAATTTGTATCACCGAAGATTGCTTCAACAAAATGGACTGCGTGATGTTATGTAAACGCGCTAGTTTGGTGTCTAACTCCTCCGAGAGTTGCTGAGCTACACCAGACGCTTCCACAACCAAAGTCGTGCTTTGAGTTGCAAGAGAGTCGATTTGCTCTTTTATGAGAGGCAACTCTTTCGGCTCAGTAATCTGCATACCATGGTTGAGTAGCTTAACCATCTCCAATACATTCCTGGTTAACTTTGCGTTTGCCATCGCGATTGGTAACGCTTTTTGCGACAAGTCTTCAAATTGTTCCCCTACCTGTTCCATTCCTTTGAAACTTGAGACAGAAAGGGCTATAACAAGAGCAATGATAGTTAAAAATGTTGCACTGACAGCCTGAATCAGTGAAAGTGATGTGCGTGAGCGTTTTCGCTTTGCCATAATCAATTTTTATTCTTTCTTAAGGTTGAATCGGTTCTGCAGTGATTCCGTCACATTTGTGAGACAAAACCGTGATTTGCAGCCCATACTATGGATTGGTTATGACACTAATATTTCAGTTGTGAGTCATAGAGATGACAGGTGGTGATTTGCGTCGAGTATATTTTCCTTTGATAATCAGTGTGCTACTAAGCGCCTGCTCTTCTGGGCCTGAGCCTAGTGAGCAAGCTCAAGTGACAGCACCTACAAATCAGCTATTGTCGGACAACCCCGACTTGTTCGAGTTTTACACAGAGTGGCACGGCACGCCTTATCGCTTAGGCGGGACACAGAAATCTGGAATTGATTGCTCAGCATTTGTACAAAAAGCGTTTATTGAGGCTTATCAGCTCTCGTTACCAAGGACAACGAGGCAGCAATCAACGCAAGGTGTGGAGTTAAGTTGGACGGATGCCAAGCAAGGGGATCTAGTGTTTTTTAAAACAAGACGTACAACTTATCATGTCGGAATTTACTTGGGTAACAAGCAGTTCATGCATGCATCGACGTCTAGAGGTGTGATTATTTCAAGAATCGACAACCCATACTGGGCATCTAAGTTTTGGCAAATAAGAAGAGTTACAATGTAACTCTTCTTACTCTTAACCGGACATTGCTGTAAGTTAAAACAATATCAGTCGTAAGTCGCAACAGCATTATCGAACAGATTTTTGACCAGAGCGATGTATTCATCAAGGAACGTGATCTGTTCATTGGTCGCTTTTTTATGCCATACCCCAGCCAATATCTCACCAAGATCTTCAACAACTGCATCAGCCTCTTTCAACAATTTGAAACGTACGCTCGAGTGAAGTTCTGGATTTTGCTCAAAAATCGCCATGATGTTTGAAGCCACCATATCGGTGACAACATCTTCGATGCTTTCGGATCCAGTGTCGCCAATTTCGGTCGTAAAAATATCTAGATTTAGAGACAAGTGCTCGATAAGAGCGAGATATCCATCGGTTTCTAAAACCACTGTTTTTCTCCGTTTATTGCAAGCCTTCGAAGCTGAAAGCAGAATAGTTTCAATAGTAAGACATGCCGAGAAAATTTCATTAACTTATTTCATATTAACAAACATTCACGAACCAACTGGATGATTTTCAAACAATTGAGCTTTGCTTCACTGAATTCGGATACAGGGTTTCTTCAAACCTTTTTATATTTCAGCCATTTTCATGCAAACAGGTTTGGTTACGACCATTTTCTTTTGCACGATACAGCGCAGCATCGGCACTCTTTAACCATTGAGTGTGAGTTTCAAAATAAGGCTTATACTCGCAAACACCAATACTTATCGTGTAATTAATCAAAAAATCTTCCACTTTCACGATCTCTTGCTCAATTCTTTTGCGCAAACGCTCTGCGAAATAGCAAGCTTGCTCCTGGTTTGTGTGAGGAAGTAGTACGGTAAACTCTTCACCACCAAAACGACCGCAGATGTCACTGCTTCTTGCTGTTTTTCTCAACAAGGCAGAGGTTCGACGAATGACTTCGTCCCCTGTCGGGTGACCATAAGTATCATTCACCTTCTTAAAGTGGTCGATATCGAATATTACTAATGAGCATGGTCCGTCGATAACTTTTAAGTGAGCAAACTCATCTTTCAATGATTGCTCCCAATAAGCGCGATTAAATAAACCTGTTAAACCATCTTTGCGACTGATTTCCGACAAATGTTGATTTGTTTCTTTCAAATGAATGCGATTTCTCGCAGTTTCAGAAACATCATTGACTTGAATCGCTATGTGGCTGACCTCTCCTGAGAGCCCAATTAACGGCGTGATCACGATATCTTGATACATAAAATCACTGCTGTTTGAAACCGGAGAAAAATTGTTGAACTTAAAAAGATACGGTCGGTTTTCCCAGCTAGAAAAAGAACGAGTTTCCAGATCGGCGGCAGCTTTTATCTTGGTTTCTAGCCAAGTTCTTGGCAGCTCTTCAAAATGCTCAAATAAACATTCACCAAGAATTTCTTGTGATAGAATGCCACTGTATGACTGCATAAAACTGTTCCACACACACACTTTATACTCTTGATCCAAAACAATAAGCCCTGAATCCATCGTATCGAGAATTTGTGTGACCCAATGAAAGTCTGCTATGTCCAGCGTGATATCGGACATTAGATTAGCTCCATGATTTCATAGATTATTTCTACGGATGGCTTATCAATTAAAAACAGTACCTCGCACTCGAAATCGAGCGCTTCTGCCATGTAGGTGTATTCGATAGTAAAGAGCTCACCCAACTCGCCTTGCTCTTCACAATAAGGTGTTAAGGTATCCACAATGCCTGGCTGACGAAGTGAGAACTGCTTGTCGAGTTGATCGCCCAATGATGTGAGAAATGACGAAACCAGTAGGTTAGAGATATTCAAGATGATTTCATTATGAGGCGTAAACTCAAGGAGGTAACCTAATTTTTCCCCAATCTGATTGATATCCCTACCACGTAAGCACACCAGTGCCTCTCCGTGAATACCACCACCGACAAACCTCTGCGCTACCGCAACGGAACTGTCACGCCCAACCACATCAACCAGTGTCATATGAAGCTCGCCGTAGGACAACGGTCCAACATGAGGAACAGGAAGTTGTATGAACTCATGTAAATGGTCGGCCATAATCGCAGCCCCTTTACCAAGGGCAATGTTCGCAATTTCACGGAATTTGGCTAGTAAGGAAAGCTCTTCGCAACCCTGGTTTTTAGAATCAACCGAATGACTAGGTTTGAACGCATAATGCAGTCCTAATTGTTCGTATAGTGGGAGCACCTGCTCTTCTGTCAGAGGCTTAGCGATAAAAGCTTGAGCACCAAGATCGAGACAGCGCTGTTTTGCCTCTTGTTGAACATCTCCAGAAATAATGACGATGTTGGTCGGGTACTGACTAACAGGTAATGATTCGAGGACCTCAAAACCATCCATTATGGGCATCGTTAAATCGAGAAACAAAATATCGATATTTTGCTCAGCAAGAATATTAAGCGCCTCATAACCATCTTGCGCTTCAATAAGATGCAATGATGTATCTTGTACGATAGAACGCGCAATAAGCTTTCTTGCAACAGCTGAGTCATCACATATCAGTATTTTCATGCCACCAATGGAACTAACGTCAAAAAAATCATAATACCTGTTGTAAACGTTCATCTCCATATGCTAAGCCAACAAATCAGAGGCTTATAAGCGATTTGATTCACATTTATACAAATTGACTACACTAAGAGGAAGGTTTCTTTACTAAGTATGCTCAACATAGCGCCAACTCCCTGCTATTTATCCTAAACTATTGGTGGTCAAATAGATTCGCGAGGTTTTGTATGTGGCAAGCAATATCGCAACAGCTTTCTGATACTTTATTGTTCGATTACCAGATCACGGAAAAAGTAAGGCTGTCTGGTGGGGATATCAGTGAAAGCTACATGATCAATGATGGCGAGCAACGTTATTTTGTGAAAATTAACGATCGCGAGTTTTTGTCTAAATTTGAGGTAGAAGCTGAAAGCCTGCATCTTTTGCGTGAAACATCAACCCTATTTGTACCTGAGGTGGTATTGGTTGGTAAAACCAAAAATGCCTCATTCCTAATTCTTAACTACCTTCCAACGAAACCATTAGAAGATGGTCCCAACAGCTTTAAATTTGGGCAGCAATTAGCTCACCTACACCAGTGGGGCGAGCAAAAAGAGTTTGGTTTTGATACCGACAACTATCTCGGTTCGACTCTACAGCCCAACAAATGGCACAAGAAATGGTGTGTATTCTTTGCTGAGCAACGCATAGGATGGCAATTACAGCTCCTTAAAGAAAAAGGCGTCACCTTGGTTGATATCGATGACTTTATCGACGTCGTAAAACAGCGGCTAGCAAACCATGCTCCGGAACCTTCTTTGTTGCATGGCGATTTATGGAATGGAAATGCGGCACTCACTGCATTCGGTCCTATCTGTTACGATCCTGCATGCTATTGGGGGGACAGGGAGTGTGATATTGCGATGACAGAGCTTTTTGGTGGATTTCAACCAGAATTTTATCAAGGCTACGAATCGGTTATACCACTTTCTTCAAGCTATGAAGAGCGTAAAGATATCTATAACCTTTACCATGTTCTCAACCATTGTAATTTGTTTGGCGGCCATTACTTGGAACAGGCTCAACTGGTTATTAATAAAATCATTTCTTATTAATTTGGAAGCCACTGCATATTTCAAGATGTAAAATCTCGAGGCACATCACTACAGAAAATCACCCTAAGCTCAAGGTTGAGTTTGGGGTCAAGTTTTGTACTTATTTCGACTCAATTAGCAACAACTCGACCTAATATCAAAGGAGACTTAACTTTGGATTGTGCCTATTTT
Source organism: Vibrio sp. 1402 (assembly GCF_033340275.1). NCBI lineage: Bacteria > Pseudomonadati > Pseudomonadota > Gammaproteobacteria > Vibrionales > Vibrionaceae > Vibrio > Vibrio sp. 1402. The sequence goes on along the minus strand of NZ_JAWOWE010000002.1, from coordinate 590,269 downwards.
CCTTGTAGGCAAAGTAAGTAAAGGGCTGTACTTCCTTGATGAATAGTGTGTTTAAAAGCCCTGCGAGATTAGGAGTTGTTGTATGAAAAATTATACCGAAAGGTATGTAAAGTGCCCGCATTGCGGACATTCTATCAGCATTACATTGGATGCAAGCAATGGTGACCAAGAATTTTATGATGATTGCCCAGCTTGTTGCCACGCTATCCACCTAAATATGCGAGTGGATGAGCTACAAGACAAGGTCGAACTATTTATCGATGACAATTACGAATAGCAGCTCGAGCATGTGAACATCAGAAATATAAAAACGCTTAAATGAAAAAGGAGCACTCGGCTCCTTTTTCTCATTCTAAAGCTGTTTTGCTGCAAGAACGCGCACAACAGTATCAACAATTGCTTGAGTCTGAGGATCAAACTCAATATTAACACGCTCCCCTACTTGTCTCACTCCGAAAAGCGTTCGCTGCAAGGTTTCTGGAATTAGGTGTACCGAAAAACGACACGCTTCAACTTCACCAATAGTTAGCGAGCAGCCATCTAAACCAATGTAACCTTTCGCTAATACATATTTCATTGATTCTTGCGGCAGTTGGAACCAAATCGTGCGGTTATTGGGCGTATCGATGATATCGACAATATCTGCCGTTAAACTAATATGACCAGACATGCTATGCCCGCCTATTTCGTCACCAAACTTAGCCGCGCGCTCAATGTTTACGCTATCCCCTTCCACCAGCCGACCTAAATTAGTAAGAGCCAATGTCGCTTGCATTAAATCAAAACTGATAAGGTTGCCTTCGATCTTAGTCACAGTTAGACAACATCCGTTGTGTGCAACGGATGCACCAATTTCTAACCCTTTACAAAGTTCATCGCTTAACTCGACAACGTGCGTTTGAAAGCGTTCTTTTTTATCAATTTTAACGACCTTCGCCGTACCCTGAACTATTCCTGTAAACATTTCTTTTTACCTATTGATTTAATACCAACTGTAGTCGAAGACTAAGCCCTAAACACTGCGCTACAGGTCGGAAATAAAGACCGCAGACGATAAAGCCATGGCTTAATGAACACTGGTTTGTTCTCATGCATGCTTCAACATTACCATGATTCGCTGCTGTTCTCAGTAAAAGCGTATCCTTAGCGTGGAGAGCGTCCAGTCAGTGTTATCGACTATTCGCTACCTAGCTATGGAATATGAACATACAATTGTTTATCATTTGCGCGGAGTTTCTCCGAGGCATTTTTTCACCTTATCGTGACTAAAATCAACCATCAGATCCGTTCACCACATCTTTTGCCCTCGAGTACTCTCATTCTTTCAACTTATTGTTCCGCTCTGGAGTATTTTTCGTGCATCGCTATAAAGAAGAAGCATCAAGTCTTATCAAATTGGCGACCCCGGTATTGATCGCATCTGTCGCTCAAACTGGTATGGGGTTTGTTGATACCGTAATGGCTGGCGGCGTTAGCGCCACCGACATGGCTGCGGTTTCTGTCGCTTCAAGTATTTGGCTACCATCCATTTTGTTTGGGGTGGGTTTATTAATGGCATTGGTCCCTGTTGTCGCACAGTTAAATGGCTCTGGTCGTCGAGTGAAAATCCCGTTTGAAATTCAGCAAGGCGTCGTTTTGGCATTGCTGATCAGTGTGCCGATAATTGCAGTCCTGCTTCAAACCCAGTTTATTCTCGGGCTGATGGATGTTGAAGCACTGATGGCTGAAAAAACGGTGGGATACATTCATGCCGTTATATTAGCAGTACCCGCTTTTTTACTTTTCCAAACGCTTAGAAGCTTTACGGATGGTATGTCATTGACGAAACCGGCAATGGTTATTGGCTTTATCGGTTTGCTGCTCAACATTCCTCTAAACTGGATTTTCGTGTACGGCAAGTTTGGTGCACCTGAATTAGGCGGTGTTGGCTGTGGTGTAGCAACCACGATTGTTTACTGGGTCATGTTTGCCATGCTATTGCTGTATGTGATGACATCAGAGCGATTGAAAAGCATCAACCTATTTGGAGAATGGCATCGCCCACAATGGAAAGCGCAAGTTCGTCTATTCAAGCTCGGCTTTCCTGTTGCAGCAGCGCTGTTTTTTGAAGTAACACTGTTTGCTGTCGTTGCACTGCTCGTTTCACCACTGGGTCCTATCATTGTGGCAGCGCATCAAGTCGCGATTAACTTCTCCTCGTTGGTATTTATGCTACCAATGAGTATTGGTGCAGCAGTAAGCATTCGTGTCGGCCATCGACTTGGTGAAGAAAACGTAGATGGCGCGCGCGTAGCGTCACGAGTCGGCATTATGGTTGGTCTAGCATTGTCCGTTCTCACAGCGATTTTAACCGTCTTGTCTCGTGAGTGGATCGCCGAGCTTTACACTAGCAACCCAGAGGTAATCACTCTAGCGATGCACCTGCTCGTATTTGCCGCTGTTTATCAATGTACGGATGCGGTTCAAGTGATCGCAGCTGGTGCATTACGCGGCTATAAAGACATGCGAGCTATCTTCAACCGTACTTTTATTGCTTATTGGATTCTTGGGCTGCCAATTGGTTACGTCCTTGGCCGTACAGACTGGATTGTCGAGCCAATGGGAGCACAAGGCTTCTGGCTTGGTTTTATCATCGGCCTATCTTCTGCGGCCTTTATGTTAGGCGTCAGAATGCGTTGGATGCATCGCCAAGAGCCAGAAGTGCAATTGAACTTTTCAGTTCAATAAAAAGTAAAAAAGCCAGCATCCGCTGGCTTTTATGATCGAATAATCACACGGTTGAGTATACTTATAACAAGATTACGAAGCGGTTGATTTTGCTCTCTAGACAACGGATACGAAGTTATAAAAAAGGATATTTGTGCGGTCTATTTTATTGTTCTTAATCTTGATTCTTAATGGTTGTGATAACTGGTTCAATCCAGAGAACGCCATGTTTGATAAGTATCATCAACGTGTAGCCAATGTATTGGACGTTCCTGCTATTCCAATAGAATTACAGTCTACGGTAACGATTCCTGCGAAACGCGTTTTGTTCGAGCCATTGCCAAGGCTATCTATTGGCCTGCTAGAGAGCTATCAATTACGACAATGCGGACTCTTTAATTTACTTGCCGAGAAAAACTCACAACTTGGAAAGGTGCAGGATGCCTTTCATGATTTTGATTATCAAACTGCCCTTTTAAGAGTCATGAATCGATGTTTATCCGAATTTCCACTTAGCGATGAAGAACGCGCGACATTGACAGAGCTTTACTCAACCAAGTGGCAGCATTTAGACATTCATCTCGACAACTTACTACTCGTAAGTGATGCCATGCAAAAGCAACTAACTGCCTCTGATTGGCTATCTCAAAATACGACGAATGATATTGCACGCATTAACGATGTCTATCGTATTTTCAGCGAAATGTATGATTTACCCCACCGCGCGGTCTCACGTCTACCCGATGTGGAAGTTACTCAATATCAAGAAGAGTTAGAGAAATCTCGTTTACTCGGACGACTTTACTATTCAATGGTAAACACATCCCTTTGGTTAAAAGCAACAACTCAGCTACTTGAGCAGAACCAGAGCAACGTATTGTGCGGGCCGAACAGAGACACCACCCAGTTCCGCTACTTAAGAAATGTCTTTCAATCCATTTACGTTGAAGAAGTGCAACCTTATTTGGCTTATTTAGACAGTACCTATCAACAACTTAATGATGGTGCCACTTTGGTGGAGAACCGTATGCAACTCCATGGTCACCAGTATGGCATCATTGAGGTACATAGAACATTTAGGCAAGAAACCCTAAACCACGTTCAGTTTTGGCAGGGTCTCTTCAAACGATGTGGCGTAACCGTTGGCAACTAGTAAGTGCAGAGCGTTCTATTCCTTCAACCTTTCACGCAAGAATCGAGCAAAACGTGGTTTACCAGTATGTGTAAAACCGTTATATCTAAATGTAATGGTTGAACCAATTTTCGGAGGCTGGCGACGCACTTCATCGGTAAATCCGCTACCGATGTAAAACTCAATGCCATTTGGTAAGCGAACTAACATTGCTCCCATCATACCTAATAAGCGCCCTGTTCCTGGCTTATAACCCACAACTAACGCTTCATCATCTGCGTATCGTTTTAGTTTAAGCAAATCACTACCGCGTCCAGCCTGATAGCGGCTTGATACCTTCCGCAACATCACCCCTTCACCGTCGGATATTGAAATTTTATCCAACTGTGTAAACAGATGAGCTTCATTTTGAATGGCTCGGTGCTCGACATATTTGATATGAGGCTGGTCGACTTCAAGCACTAAATCTTTGATGTTGTAATAACGCTTCCGATAATCACCAGCGGAATATGGCATATCAAAGATCATAAAGTCGATATGTCGCCAAGCAGACTCTACAGGAGTTTTATCTAATACCGTTTGCTGAACAAGATGGAAGTTACCTCTCCCAGCCCAAAGTTCACCGTCCAACGGATAATCAGGCAAAGGTCCTGTAAACCAATCAGGGGCGTAGATTCGATTACCATTTCTCGTCACGAGATGTTGCCCAGTCCAATAAGCGCGAACACCATCAAGTTTTTCGCTATACCAATATTCAGACACATCAATACCATCCTGATAGCTTTGTGCAAGAGAAACTGGTGGTGCGAGAGAAGTATCCGCTTGAAGCTGTGAAGACGCTGCCATAACAGCCAGCGCAATTAATGTCATTTTTAATGGCATAAGAAGACCTTGTACAAAAAATCGTCTTTATTGAAACGTAAGTCCTCTCGATGACCTATTTATTACTAGTTGTTCTTCGACTCATAACAATCAACATTAGTAATAATTTGCAAAGATAATCATAAACTTTAGACAGGTTTTGCATTTAGTCGTTACACGTTATTCACTTAAGGCGGATGGTTCGTCAATCGAGTTGGAATCTAATCATGACGAGATCCCCCGCTCTAATGACTTCTTTAGGTTCAACACCTCTTATAAGCAAACCATTTCTCTGTGCATTTTTGATTCTCAATTTGAGAATCAGTCCTTTCTCAAATTGAACAACATCATCAACAGCGCTTAAACTTTTGATTTTTAAATAGTTTAAAATTGGCACGTTACCTGCTCTATATCCAATTAGAAAAACAAACGGAGACAGAGTCATGGAATTACGCAAACTAGAAATCAATCAAGACAAGTTAGCCATTGAGTTTTTTGGTGACTTAGACGCAAGCGGCTGTCGACAAGCACAACATCACATTGATGAAGTAATTCACAACAATCATCACAAAGAAGTCGAAATTAACCTACAGCACGTCCAATTTCTTGATTCTTCAGGGATTGGTGCCATTGTTTACTTATATAAGCGTCTAGTTGAACGTGAAAGAAGCATGAGTATTGAAAACGTATCAGGCCAACCTTTAGAAATCATGAGCTTGCTTCGTATCAACCATGCCATTCCCGTTAACTCAAAAGGACACTAAAAATACCGGTTTAAACGGAGGTTGGCATGGTAAATCTTATACGACGATATGCATTAAGCGGTCTTGTTGTCGGCATGTTTGGTTGTTCGTCGTTTGACTACCCAGAACACGGAAAAGGTGGCTTGGCGGAAAGCTATCAAGATATCTCGATCGAGAATTATCAGTTTTCCCCTGTGATGCCTGACGAGCCTTTAGGTCCAGAACATGGGTTAAGGTTTGATTGGCAACTGACCAAGTTACATCTAGACGCACTAATCCAAGAGGGAGCGCGCTGGTGTTTTCCTGCGGCAGTTGTTCAGGCCCTTGAAAAACAAAATAGAATTGCGCGCGAGTTGGAAGGTGGGCTTTTACTCGACGCTGCCAACGACCTTGTGATTCAGCGTCGACGCTTAAACCAGCTCGAACAACAACTCGACTACGTACTGAGCCAAACCACTTGCACACCGCCCGATGATATTGAAGCACTACGTAGCGACCTAAACATAGTGTCGGATATCTATGCACTACTTAATATCGACAACCAGTTTGCTGTCGATTCAGCAGAAATCAACCCGAAGTACATGGGACATTTGGCAGAAGCAGCCTACATTTTACGTGACCACCCTAACCTATCTCTTGTAGTAACGGGGCATGCGGATGCAACTGGAACACCCGATTACAACCAGAAACTTGCTCAAGCGCGTGCAGAACAAGTAAAGCGTTACCTAACCGTATTTGGTATCACTTCAGAGAGAGTCACTACCAAATCTGTCGGAGATAACCTGCCACTCTATGAAGGTGAAACATCCGCCGTGCGTTTAACTAATCGTCGAGTAAGCATCGAGGTTATTAGCCCTAATTCAGATAGCGATACCTCAATAAACCGCAACCCAACGGCAGGAGGCGCGCTATGAACACGATGAAACCATTTATCCTCTTAATGTTGTTGTGTCTGGTCGCGTGGGTACCTTCTTCCATAGCGGATGAGAGCAATACTGTTAAGGTCGGTGATTTAATACAGATTAACTTACCTGGAGAGGCGTCGTTAAACCAAGGGTTTCAGGTTGATCGTCGTGGACGAATTAATTTACCAGAAGTCGGCCCTGTATTAGTGGCCGGCTACAATGAACAACAACTCCAAGACGTGATTATCGACAGGCTAAAGACCGTGTATCGTGACGTTAACAACGCTCGAGTTTTTATTAAACAGCAACAGTTGTTAGTGTCCGTTCAAGGCTACGTGGTCAAACCCGGTGAATATACCTTACCTTTTGGGTCCAACATTCAAATGTTTGTGTACGAAGCTGGCGGCCTGCGCGCTGGGGCTCAGCTTGATAAAATGATCGTGAAACGTGGAAATAAAAACATTGAATTTGACTACAAACGCTTCCTTGATACGGGTGACAATAGCCAACTGCCAAAATTAGAATCACTGGATGTCTTATTTGTCCCCGCTTCCCCACTCGTAGGGAATATTGAGCAAGAGTTTGATGCAGCAAAACTCGCGAATTCAGGTGACAGCGCAGATTCCGCTCGTGCAATCAAAGTCTTTGGTGAAGTCAACGCACCTGGCTCGTTCTCATACAAGCCAAACACCACGCTAGTTGATGTCGTAATGCGAGCTGGCGGCGTGACACGATATGCCAGTGTTGAGCAAATTCGCGTGATAACAAACAATAACCCAACCATGTTTAACCTGAAAAAGTACCTTGATACTGGAGACCAAAGCCTACTGCCGGAGATCCTGCCAGGTGCCACCATCTTTGTCCCAAAACAGGAAGAAGAAATCAAAGCAGGTGCAAATGTGGTTTACGTGATGGGTGAAGTCGCCCATCCTGGGGCATACGAAGGCAAGCAAGGCGCTAGCTTCATGGATATCCTCGCCAACGCTGGCGGGCCCACTCGCTACGCAGAATCTCGCCAAATTCGCGTTATAAAAGCCGATGGCAAAGTCATCAAATTCGATCTTACCGCGCATACAGAAGGACTATCTTCAGCCAGACCACCAAATGTTGGACCAGGAGATGCGATTTTCGTGCCGGAGAAAACCGATTTCAATGAGAAGTCTTGGTTAAAAGTAGCACCTAGTAGAGCGGTCGCAGTGATGGGAGAAGTTGTTCGCCCTGGACGCATCGAGTGGTCAGACGAAATGGATTTGATTGATCTGCTTGCACACGTTGGTGGCCCAACTCGACGAGCTGATACCACCAAAATTGAAGTCGCCAATAACGGTCAAATGACACAATTTGACTTAGACCAATACATTCTGGATGGCTCACCAACATCAAGCCTACCTCGAGTTTCCGCTGGTACAGTCGTAAGGGTACATGCATTGCCTGACGACCCATCCGATAATAAATCGCAATGGGTAAGCCAAAGCTCTGACGCATCGATATACGTTTTCGGGCAAATCAATGCACCTGGGCGCTATCGTTTCACTGAAGATATGCATTTTCTGGATATTTTGTCTGCCGCCGATGGACCGACAATGGATGCAGATATTCACAACATCCGTGTCACACACCGAGGCCTAGGTTATGCCAAAGTGAGTAAATTGAATTTATCGATGTACTTTGAAACAGGTGATGAATCAATTCTGCCCCACGTTCGTCCTGGTGATACCATTTACATTCCAGAAAAAAACAAAAACTGGTTAGATCGTTCAAAAGAGTCCACGGTACGCGTATTAGGTGAAGTAAGAGACCCAGGGCGATACGTATTCAATGACAACATGACTGTGCTTGATCTGTTAGCGGAAGCAGGAGGACCAACTGACAATGCCTACCTTGAAAAGATCAGTGTGGTCAATATGTCTTGCTGCCAGGGCCAAGCCCGAACATTTGATTTGGTGAACTTTAGTAAAACAGCCAACATTTATGAGCTGCCAGTCATTCGCGCAGGCGACACGATTTACATTCCCCATAAAGACGAAAGCTTTGTTGAAAAAGCGAGGGCCGGATTAAGAGATATTTTACAAATCACCACAACCATCGTGTTAATAGGAGCGTTGTAATGACTATTCCTGCAACTCACGCTGAGATTGAGCAAATTTATCTTCAGAGTGAACAGAAAGGCCACAAAACGATTTGTGTTGTGGGTTGTAAATCTGAAGATGGTGTCACTTCCGTGGCGTCATCTCTTGCAGAGCGCTTGGTTTTAGCAGGCCACAATACTTTGTATGTAGACCTTAACTTATTCAAACCCGCTTATCACATTGTTCACGACTTTGATGATGACGAGAAGGTTGGCCATTTGATCACACGAGAGAATACACATCAAACTTTAGTCGGCCTCCCTGCTCCATCTCTCGCCAGCACTCAGTTAGCGTACCGAGACCCAACAATGCTGAAACGAAACATTGCACAATGGTTAACGCAGTACGAGCGCGTCGTGATAGATACATCACCACTTCTCAGTGTCAACCGAAGCAATATTGCGCCTCAAGTGATTGCTGGCGTATGTGATGCTACTTTGTTAGTAGCGCATTATGGTTCTACGACTGCAACCCAGCTCGAGCAAGCCAAAAAGCTACTCGATGCTAGCGATGCGAACTTGATTGGTTCTGTACTGAACATGAAGCACACTCCAAGCCTGAAAGATGAGTTAATCCGCCAAGTTTCCAAGCTGCGTTTCTTACCAAAAAAGTGGAAAGAAAAACTGTCTCAGCAAATTAAAAAAAGCGAACTGTTTATGTTATAGGGAGCGCTATTATGACGATAAATAACACATTGACTATCGAGCAAGAATTAGTGGATGAGCATATTCTTCAGCAAATGATCAAAGATACGTGCGCCGAAATCATCCCTACCTTGATTGATCACTATGTCGAAGAGTCACGCGATCGCATGGAGAAAATAGAGCAAGCATTAAGCACAAAAGACCTTCAAACATTAGAGTTCGAGGTTCACACACTGGGCAGTTCTGCTCTCGCTCTAGGCAATCGAACGCTTTCAAGACAAGCAAGAATGATTGAGAAGTACTGTGTCGAAGGAAAAATACCAAAAGCATTGGAGCTTTGTGAAACACTTCCTCAACTCGCCAATGAATCGTTTGATGCGTTAGAAAAGCGAAAAGCTCAAGGGTTTGAGTAGTATCAGTGTCTTACTCCCTAGCGAAGCATCGCGTTTGATAAAGCGCGATGCCTACATCATCTCAGAAATTTAGGCTCCAAATTCAGTCACCCTCGCCAAGCCACACACCTTGAAGTTATTTGGGCATAACTTAATCAATTAAAAAGTATGGATTTTTCGCAAATTTCCTACCTTGTGCTAATACTTAAATAACGCTTTTCTCAAATTGAGAATTTTCAGCACTAGAGAGCAATAAACCACTCATAACGCCAAATAGTAGTGCTGACAAAAATCATAAAAAATGAAACAAACTACGTTGGGATGGGACTATGAGACCAAGGGTGTTACTGGTAGAGGACTCTACTTCACTAGCCATACTTTATAAGCAGTATGTGAAAGACGAACCTTATGACATTTTTCATGTCGAGACAGGTCGCGAAGCGATTCAATTTATTGAAAGAAGCAAACCTCAGCTCATCATTCTCGATTTGAAACTGCCCGACATGTCTGGCGAAGACGTGTTGGATTGGATCAACCAGAATGACATTCCTACGTCCGTTATTATTGCTACGGCACACGGCAGCGTCGACTTAGCCGTTAATCTAATTCAAAAAGGTGCGGAAGATTTCTTAGAAAAGCCCATAAACGCTGATCGCCTAAAAACATCAGTCGCATTGCACCTCAAACGCGCCAAATTGGAAGATTTGGTGGAAAATATTCAGTCCAAGTTTGATCGCCACAACTATCACGGATTCATCGGTTCAAGCCTCCCGATGCAGGCGGTATACAAGACCATTGATGCTGTTGCGCCAACTTCTGCCAGTGTGTTTATTGTGGGAGAAAGCGGCACAGGTAAAGAAGTTTGTGCTGAAGCCGTCCACCGCCAGAGCGACCGTAAAGACAAGCCTTTTATTGCAATTAACTGTGGGGCTATTCCACGAGATTTGATGGAAAGTGAGATTTTTGGTCACGTTAAAGGGGCCTTTACTGGAGCAACAACAGATCGAAAAGGTGCGGCGACGCTGGCACATGGTGGTACGCTTTTTCTTGATGAGCTGTGTGAAATGGAACTTGAGATGCAAAAGAAGTTGCTCCGTTTTCTACAAACGGGCACTTACACCCCTCTTGGTGGCACTCGAGAAATGAAAGTAGATGTGAGAATCATTTGTGCCACTAACCGAGATCCATTAACAGAAGTAGAAGAAGGTCGTTTTCGTGAAGACTTATACTACCGTGTGCACGTTATACCTATCGATATGCCCCCATTACGTGAACGAGGAAGTGACATCGTCACGCTTGCCAAGCACTTCTTGACCACTTACGCCAAACAGGACAAAAAGAAATTCTCAACAATCGACAGCGAAGCTCAACATATCATCAAGCATTACGAATGGCCGGGTAATGTAAGGCAACTACAAAACATCATACGTAACATTGTGGTGCTTAATAACGACGAAAAAGTCACGGTGAGCCACCTACCCGCTCAACTTACTAAAAAGTCTAAAGTGACGAAAACAACGACGCCTGCGCATGTTGCTCAAGAGTCAGCAAACATTGCACCAATCACACCACCACCTGTTTATACTGAGGAACCTTCACCTTCTGCGGTCGAACCGTCGATTACCGCAGCGGAGCTGCCTGGTACACCGTCCTCTGCTGCTACCTCACCGTACTTTAACGCTGATGGAACCATTCGTCCTATGTGGCAAGTAGAGCGTGAAGCAATTCAAAACGCAATCGCGTACTGTGATGGCAACGTCCTCAACGCCGCTGTCATGCTGGAGTTAAGCCCATCTACGGTTTACCGAAAAAAACAAGCGTGGGAAGCGGATGAAATTAATCTCGAACAATCTTGATAAACCTGCCATTGGTGAAATTTGGATCTTGCTTGATAGCCGTCTATTCGGTGGCATTGAAAGTCACGTTATCGAGCTAGCTCGGGGATTAATCGCCTTTGGACACAAAGCTCGAGTTGTGCTAACCACTGAGTATTCACCAGCCGCTCAGATTGTACAGAAGGCAAAAGAAGCCGCGATCCCTGTGAGTTACTTAAACTATTTGTCTGGCGAGCCCAATAAAGCTTTAAAAATTAAACACCTAACAAGCGCCGTCGCCAATCACCAACCCTCAGTGGTTCACTCCCATGGTTATAAAGCGTCGATTTTGTCGCGCTGCGCCAAACTGCTCACCCGTACGTTTCCTCGTTTGATTTCAACTTATCATGCTGGTGAATCGTCCTCAGGGAAACTATGGCTATACGATTGGCTTGATAGAAGCTCCGGCAGCCTATCTGACCATTGCTTTGCTGTCAGTCCAAGTATTCAGCGCAAAGTTTTTTGCTCTTCAGAACTGCTGAATAACTTTGTTTCGATTCCCAACAGTCAACTCAACTATCAGGAGATCGCTTTTGTCGGCCGATTGAGTCAGGAAAAAGGCGCCGATCAATTTATTGAGGTAGCGAGGCTCTGTCCAACATTACAGTTTAGTGTGTACGGTGATGGCCCAGAAAAAGAGTCGCTTAATCAAACTGCCCCTTCAAACGTGACTTTCCTAGGCCATCAAACCGATATGGAAGGTGTTTGGGAAAATATCAGCGTACTTATCATTTCTTCTCGTTATGAGGGTCTTCCAATGGCGGCGCTTGAAGCCATGTCGAGAGGCATTGCCGTGATGAGCTTACGTGTAGGTCGTCTTCCAGATATTATCCAAACGGGTAAAAATGGTTTTATCGTCGAAGACATTCCCTCTCTTGCTAAATGTCTTCATGACTGGATGTCGATTGGTGAAGCGCAACAATCACTCATTCGCCAGAATGCTCGACAAACCATCATTGATGATTTCTCAGCGCAAAGTGTGATTCCCGTATTGCTACAAAAATATCAAATTGAAACGGATCACTAATCCATATTGGTTCTCAATATGAGAATGATGAGTTCCAAACATAAATATCATATAAGATTCAATCACATAAACTAATAGCATATTTTGGCATCTCTATTGCAGCTCAGCAGTTAACGCAGATTAATGATGAGACAGAGGTGACTTATGACTACGCCAAAACGCATTCTATATGTTCATTATGGTGATAATTGGATTCGCGGCAGTGAAGTGGTGCTTCTGGATCTCATTTCAGGAATCGACCGCAATAAGTTTGAGCCATTCGTATGGTCAAACTGCCAACCATTAATCGATAAGTGCCATTCGCTCGGAATTGAAGCGGAACATTCATCCTTCAATTTGGTTGGTGGTTGGAGCGCTCCACGCTGGGATATTAGCGGGTGGAATAGCCTTATCAAACAAGGCTCATATTTGATCGAAAAGCACAGCATCGACTTGGTACACGTCAATAGCGGCGGCCCTTGTCAATGGATGTGTTTGGCTGCTCGCATGAATCATATACCACTTGTCACGCAACTTCATTGCCATTATACATTGCGCGATCGCTTCTCTCTCGGACTTCACCTCTCTCCAAAATTGATTTGCGTTAGCAAAGATGTTGGACGCGAAATTCTTCAGGACGGCTACCCGCAAAACCAACTTCATGTCGTACACAACGGCGTGTCACTTCAAGGCGTGGATACACCCATCGACATTAAAGATCGCCTCGGAATCCCATCACAGGCCTTTACCTTTCTGTCGGTGGGTTCGCTGATTAAGCGCAAAGGGTTTGACCGCCTTATTCGGGCAATGCGCATGCACAACTACCACCACCACAACCCTCACCTTGTTATTGTTGGTGACGGCGAAGAAAGAGAAGCATTGCAACAGCTTGCCGCAGATCTTGGTATCCAAGAACGAGTGCACTTTGTCGGAGAGCAACACAATGCTGGAGCGTGGATGTGTGGTAATGCAGACGCTTTTATTAGCGGCGCCTATGAAGAGGCCTTTGGTCTCGTGCTCGGGGAAGCGGCTTTAGCTCAACTGCCTATCGTGGCTCCTAAAACGGGAGGCATTCCTGAGTTGTTCGAGCATAATCACTCTGCATTGCTGTACCAGAACAGTGGAATGGCGAGCCTGTTAAACGCGATTCAACAAGTCATGCAAGACGCGGCATTAAGAAACAAGCTGGCGGAAAACGCTTACCTACATGCTAGCCAGCACTTAACGACGACTGCATCTATCAACGCTATTGAACGTATTTACGAAGGTGAACTTAATAATAACGCCATTACACCAATGCCAATGACTCACTGCATGAAGCCTCTTTCACGCTGGTTGAGCATCAATTGAGGAGCCCGGTCATGAAACGTGTATTGATGTTCGACGCCATCCCAATGCAAGGTGGATCCAAAATCGCGAATGCAGAGCTCCTTAAGCAGTGCGATAAGCTGAACGTGATTGGTTATCTACTCACTATAAATCCAGAGCATTGGGCGTCACTGCTTAGTGATACACCGCGTGTGCAAGTTATAAAAATAAAACCATCACCATTTAACTCGACTCATGGCCTGACCTACTGGTTGATGAACGCTTACTACTTTCTCCAACTTCTCTACGCGTGCATGAAGCTGCCAAAAATAGATAGCTTTTTGGGCCTATCTTGCCCAAGTAATGATATGCCTTTGTACTTACTACGATTAATTAGCAAAAAGCCTGTGGTACAGATGGTTCATGGTCCTATTGGACGATCGAGATCTGCTGGCTACTGCTTAGTAAAAGCATCGGCAATTTACTACTTGGCAAACACCCGCGAATCAATGGTAGAAGCATTACAGGCCTACCTCAAAACAGAGAAGCCAGCCACCGAACGCTATTGGTGTGGTTTGAATACATCTACGTTTGTTAATGGATTATCGAAAGATCGCTGGCCAAAACAAGCGAATCCGATTTCAAGCCGCGTTTTCTGGGCAGCTAGCTTACTAAAATGGAAGAACATCGATCTTTTGCTTGATGCTTTAACACTTGATGAGTCGAAAAAGATCAAATCCACCGTGTGTTACATCAAACCTAATGTGGCAGGTGTGGAATATTCAACACCGGACTTCAACACACAAGGTGTTGAATGGCATGAGTGCCCAAACAACTTAGATGAATTGCGTTCACAGTGTGGTGTGTTTGTTTCCACCAGTCTCAACGAACCTTTTGGGTTATCTATTTTGGAGGCGCTCGCTGCAGGTATGTGTGTCGTCATTCCACATGATGATAGTTATTGGGACCGCGTGTTAACTCACGGCCGAAATTGTATTAAATACACGCCTAACAATGTGGCTTCGTTACACAACGCAATTCGCCTTTTGAATGAATCGCCGTGGATGAAAGTAACGATGGGTATCGAAGCACTCAATGTTTCTCAACTATACACAGCCGAACGTTGTTATTTGCCAATCGCCCAGCACCTTGCTAGCGAAATTGCTACCAACAATGATTGCGCACTCAAGACACCGCGAGACATCAAAGGATATGACCATGTCTAAAGCAATGACCAACATGACGCTATTTGCTATCGCCTTAGTGATCAATAAAAGCATCAGCCTAATCATGCTGCCTGTATTGCCCCACTTTCTCTCACCAGAACAAATGGGCAAGCTTGAGCTTCTAACAACCTTTGGTGTTGTTACGACCTTGTTTGTCAGTTTCGCTTTGCATGAAGCGCTTTATCGATTCGTCGGCGTTGAAAAGGATAAAAATACGCGCACAAGCCTACTAAACCAGCTGTACTCACTTGCTTTACTCATCGCTGGCGTCGTCGCTCTTAGCTTGCTCACTATCATTTTAATCGCCCCCATTCCCGCGCCTTTTACGCGAGTCGAATTTGCTATTGTTATGTTTGCCATCGTTCTAGAAGGCAGTATTGCAATCGGCACTGCCTGGTTAAGAACACAAGACGACAAAGCAAGAACACTGCTTAACGTCATGGTCACTACCACCATTTTTCAGGTCATTTTTATCGTCGCGGCGCTGTCTGTTCATCCCCATGTTATTTCTGTTTTGTGGGGGGGCTTGTTGGCTGCTATTACTCAATTTGTTTGGCTGCACATCGCTAACCATTACAACGTCACTCTTCCTAAGCTGACATTGGCAAAGCAATACCTAAACTACTGCCTACCAATGATGATGGCCGGTTTAGTAGCATTTTGTCTCAATGGCGCTGAGCGCTGGTTCATTGGTGCCAACACTTCTCTTGCGACGTTAGGGATTTACGCGATAGCGGTAAAATTTGCAGTGGGCATGTGTATTTTAGTGCAGCCGTTTGGCATGTGGTGGATGCCACGTCGATTTAACTACTTAGAAGGGCGCAAGAACACTGAAGCAGTGCGCATCACACACTTAGGTATGATTTACATTACAGGTTTGAGTGTAGTGGTCGGCACATTAGCAATGGTGATGATCACCTACTTACTGCCAGAAACCTATCATGAGGCGGTACTATTCAGCTTATTCTTGCTACCTATCGCCATGTTAAAAGAATGGAGCGAACTCATTAATATTTCCATTTTGTACAAGCGTCGTACTCGCTGGCTACTGGGTATAAATGTCGTCTCTGCGTGCGTTGCGATTGCTTTGCTGTTTGGCTTATCTTCTCTGGGTATTTATGGGGTGTTCATTGCGCTTTATTACGCACAACTGTGTAAGCTGGGCCTGACTTATGTAGTAGGCCAACAATGTATGGCGTTGCCTTTCCACCTAAGTCTGATGGTTTTATTACAGATTATATCCGGTGTGGCACTGTTCCTGCTTCACTCTTCACAATCAATAGGCATCGCCATCGCAATTTGCATTTTGACATGCAGTTTGCTGGCAGGGATAGCCACTCGCTACATGAGTAAAGAGACGCTAAATGCTCTCACTCGATACATAGTGAAACGGCGTGGACAGGTGAAGAGATACTCGTTATGAATGAAACCAAGGTGAGAACAAAACAGTCCATCGCAGCACTGACGATTACAGTCTGTATCGGCCTGCTTTGGATTGTTATGCCTCATCCCATTTTGATTGTTGCGTTGTGTTTCGCACCACTCGCGTTACTGTTTGTTCTCAATCAAACGTTTTGGCTTGTCACACTGTTCGTTATTTTTTCATTCTTTCGTATTCACGAAGCCTTTCCTGTTATCTATAACTTCAAGATCCCATTACTGTTATCACTGGGGGCACTCGCCGCACTCGCCTTTCACCTTCTTATAAGCCGCCAGATTACAGCTTTTTGGCACCCTTCATTAAAGTGGCTGTGTATATTTTGGGGTCTGGTGATCATCGGAATCATATTCGCTTCCAGTCGTGATATCGCAATAACGGTGTTCAAAAACACCTATTGGAAAATCATCATTATGACGTTGGCCATCACCTGGCTTATTACTAAACCTTCACAGCTCGCTCAGATGTCAAAAGCAATTATTTTCGCCGGATTATTGATTGGTCTAGTGGCATTACAAAACGCAGCGAATGGCATTGATTTAGTCGAAGGAACGCGCGTGTCAATAGGACGATCCATAGGTTCAGTACTTGGCGATCCTAACGATTTGGCACTAGTGCTGATGTTTCCCCTTGCCTTTACCGTTAGTCAATTGATGGAGAAGCATTCCCCCAAGCATCTCAGGCTCTTTGCCCTTATCACCTGTTTGGTTTTGTTCTTTGCGATCATTGAGACTCAGAGCCGCGGTGGGTTACTCGGTTCACTGTCTGTATTTGCCTACTTTGCTTTTAAACACATCAAAAGCAAAACATTAGTCTTGGTACTAGGCGCCGTAGCAGCCATCGTACTCTACGCATTCGCTGGTATTTCAGGACGAGAATCGGGGGGAGCCGCTGAGGATGGTATAGATGCCTCTGCGATGGGGCGACTTTATGCGTGGGAAGCGGCATTTAAAATGGCGCTGCATCACCCGTTGACTGGCGTAGGTCTAGATAACTTTTACTTTAATTACTATTTCTACAGCCCACACTGGGATGGTATCAACCACGCGGTCCATAGTACTTGGTTTGGCGTGTTAGCAGAAACGGGTTTTGTCGGGCTCGCGGTGTTCATTACTTTAATTGTGTCATTGATCCGCACCTCTTTGCATTCCATCTCATTGCTGACACCAAAATCAGATTACACCCTCTCTGTAGGAGCAAACGCCGTGTTAAGTGGGCTTATCGGTACCATCGTATCAGGCACTTTTCTGACTCAAGGTTTCACCTGGCCAATTTACATTCTAGCGGCATTAACAGTTGTCGTTAGCCGAATTGTTCAAAGTGACTGTCAAAATGAGAAATCCTAGTTTCAAACATAAACAAAACCCATAACTCACTGTTTTAAAATGGCTAATTCCTTGGCACGCATTGTGATTACTCACTTGATTAGTAATCAAATAACCAAGACTAAAGGAGAGCCACATGACGGACATCGTAGTATTTGGAGAAGATTTTGGTGGGTTACCCTCTTCCACTCAGCATATTGTCAAGCGACTAGCAGCGAACCATCGAATCCTTTGGGTGAACTCCATTGGCCTTCGTCAACCTAAGCTGGATTCTAAAGACATACAACGTGCGTTAAACAAACTCACTCGTGTATTTCATAACGTAGGCTCACACAAGCCAACATTGGACTCTGAAACAAACCCAAACATTCACATCATCAACTTGCTCACGATTCCTGCCCCTAGTTCTGCACTAGCAAGAAAAGTGGCCGCTAAGATGATGAAACACCAACTCAACAAACAATTACAAGCTCTTGGTTTTGATAAGCCTGTATTTTGGACGTCGCTCCCGACTGCTGCCGATCTTTGTGCAGAAATGAACCCACGTGGACTGATTTACTATTGTGGTGATGACTTTAGCGCTTTAGCTGGCGTTGACCACGACACGGTAGCCAAGCACGAACGTACACTGGTTAACGCGGCTGATGTGATTTTTACAGCAAGTGACAAACTCGCCACTCAATTTCCATCTGGTAAAACCGTCACTTTACCTCACGGTGTCGACTTTAGTTTGTTCTCTGAGCCAGCACCTAAGGCTGAAGATTTTCCTAATAATGGTCGCAAAGTGCTGGGCTTTTATGGCAGTTTGTCTGAATGGTTAGACTACGACTTAATTGCCCAAGTCGCAGACCAAGCGCCTGACTGGGATCTCGTGTTCATCGGCCCCAACGAGTTCAGTGACAATCCACTTCCACAAAGAAGCAACATATACTACCTGGGCCCGAGAGCGCATCACACTCTGCCACGTTACTCTCAACACTGGGATGCCAGTTGGTTGCCCTTTGTTGATAACGCTCAAATCAAAGCGTGTAATCCGCTTAAACTTCTTGAGTACTTGGCAACAGGAACCTCTGTTATCAGCACACCCTTTCCCGCATTAATGCCGTACAAGCATATGCTCCACATAGTTCAAAATGTCGAAGATGTATGCGCCAGTCTCGCTCACCTGATCCCACCCCCGGCAAACTCAAAGCAATACGTTCAACAGCAAAGCTGGGAAGCAAGAGCCAACCAAGTTGAGAAATTAGTGAGGACGCTATGAACGATTTGAGAGAGAACCTTAGTGTATTACTACATGGCGCTTGGCGACGTCGTTACATGATCGTTATACCAATGCTTGTCTTACCGGTGCTGGGTTTCATCGTAAGTAAGCTGGTTCCGACGACTTATGTTGCTCATACCAGCATGCTTATTCAAGAGACAGCGAAAATGAACCCGTTCCTTCAAGACCTTGCCGTCTCAACAATGCTTAAAGACCGATTGAGCGCACTCAGTACTCTGCTAAAAAGCCGACACGTTTTGTATTCTGTCGCAAAAGAACAATCGCTGATCAATGACGAGATGAGTGCAAAAGAGCAAGAGTTCATCATAAAAGATCTTGCGTCGCGCCTGTCTGTTCAGCCACTCGGTAAAGACTTCATTCAAATTCAATTGCAAAGTGGTAAATCAGAAGGAATGGAGTCGATGCTGCTCTCTGTCAGAGAGCATTTTGTCGAACAGCTTTTGGCTCCTGAGCGTTCTTCGATTAAAGATTCGAGCCATTTTTTGACTATCCACATCAACAAACGCAGGGAAGAACTAGACAAGGCAGAGCAAGCCTTTGCAGAATATAAAAATACTTACTCAGACGCGACGCCCGAAATGCAAGCTCAAAGCCTTACTCGCCTTGCTAGCCTCAAACAAACGCTAGCCGAAAAGGAGGCGGAGCTTGCTGGTGTTTCACGAAGTCTAGGCAGTTTGGATCAACAACTATCCAAAACGAACCCGGTTATCGGTAAACTGGAAGAGCAAATCATCGACATTCGTAGTGAACTTACCCTGCTTCGCGCTAAATACACAGAGGCGCATAGTTTAGTGCAAGGTAAGTTGCGAGAATTAAACCGGTTGGAGCAGGAACGCTCGGTACTCTTGAACTCTAAACAACCAGAACTAAACAGTGCTCAACTATGGGATATCGCGAGCAATACCACAGTAAACAGTCTTGGCGAAGCACAGCCTCTACTTGTCTCCCAACTACATCAATTACAAATGATGCGCGGACGTTTTGAAGCACTTACGGAAGAAACCAACAGCTTGCGAGACATGATCCAAGAATTAGAGCGAAATGCGCACCAATTTGGGAGCACAGCAACAGAAATAAACCGCTTAGCTCGTGACGTCGCAGTGAAGAGAGAAATGTATGATGAACTCGTCGAACGCTATGAGATGGCCCAACTAACGGGTTCTTTGGGAGAGTTTGAAGAGAATAAGCGCGTAAAAATCATTGATGAACCGTTCACGCCAACAATTCCAACTAACTTACCTAGTTTTGTATTTGTCATTTTAGGATTTATTGGTGGCGCTGGTTTAGGCATTGGATTAGCGACGATACTAGAGTTAGCCGATAACTCTATCCGCTCTAAAAGAGCATTAGAAAAACACCTTGGTGTTCCTGTCATCACCACTTTACCTAACGTAGTGTACGGAAACTAACCGCCATAAGAACTCATTTACAAGCACTCGGTCGGCGAGTGCTTTTCTTTTACTACTGCCTTATACAGCCTCATAGCATGTCCACTAATATGAATCTCAAATTGAGAATAAACATAAAGCCTCACAAACATCAATATTAACTTATTGTTTTTAAATGATTAATTTTTTGGCACGCAGTCTGCAATTCCTAAATAAACAAAGAACTCAACGAGGGTTTGAAAATGGAATTCAGACAAAAACACAATAACACTAAGCACAGCAAAAAAGTGATATTACACGTCGTGCAACACTTAGCTCCTGGTGGTTTAGAAACGCTCGTACTAGAAATGCTTCGTTTTGCGCAGCCAAACCATTCCGTTTTTGTCGTGAGCTTAGAAGGAAGCAAAGAACATGCACTACAAGGCTGGCAAAAACTATTGCCCTACCAAGGCCAACTGCACTTTCTTAATAAGAAACCTGGATTCAGCGGAAAAACCATCAGTACGCTGACTTCCATGCTCAAAGGACTTAAGCCTGACGTGGTCCACACTCACCATATCGGCCCACTTCTGTACGGTGGTATTGCTGCACGTTTAGCGCACGTACCTGTAGTGATTCATACCGAGCACGACGCATGGCACCTTAATAACAAAAAATCAGCTCAACTACAGTCCCTTTTGCTAACGATGATTCGCCCGCAAGTGGTTGCCGATGCGAACTTTGTCGCCCATCAAATACAGACTAAGTTAAAGTATCGCAAAGTTTGTACTATCCATAACGGGATTGACTGTCAGAAGTTTAAAAGCGGTGACCAAACGGCAACAAGACACTTGTTTGAACTTCCAACCGACAAAATCGTGATTGGCGTTGCCGGGCGTCTAGAAGCAGTTAAAGGCCATAAAGTGCTTATCGAAGCCTTCTCTCATCTTACGCCAAACACACACCTAGCAATCGCAGGTGATGGTTCTCAGCGAACTCAATTGGAAGCACAAGTTAGAACGTTAAAACTTGAAGATCGAGTAACCTTTTTAGGCTTGGTGGACGATATGCCCAGCTTTTACCAAAGCCTAGACTTGTTTTGCTTACCATCACTTCAAGAGGGCTTTCCTCTCTCAACCCTCGAGGCTCAAGCATGTGACATTCCTTGCGTCGCAACGGATGTTGGCGGCGTGAAAGAGACGCTCTGTCCGAACAACAGCACACTGGTTGAAGCAAATCGCGTGTTTTCGTTGGCCGAAGCGTTATCACAACAACTGGAATCATCACACCGCTCTCCTCGAACTTTTATTCTCAAACACTTTGATATCAGAGACATGGTGAGTCGCTACTCACGTTTGGCCAAGGAGGCTAGCTATGAATGATTTACTTTGGATTATAGGGTTTGGTTTATCCACGTTTTTGATTGTCTATCATCACGTTGGGTACCCACTGCTCCTTAAATGGCTTCCTTTAAAACGGCAAGCCGAAACCAAAGCACCATTTGTAGAGCGAGCTTACAAAGCCTCCAAAACAGACAGCCAGCTACCCTCTATTACTGTCATCGTGCCCGCCTACAATGAAGAACAATGGATAGCAGAGAAGATCCGTAACCTTGCGAGCCTAGATTACCCAAGGGATAAGTTAAGAGTAGTGATCGCATGTGATGGCTGCACAGATAACACAGCCGAGATTGCTCAAGCGACAATTCAAGAAGCAATCTGCTCTGATACTCTGTTCATTATTAATGATCACCAAATCAATCGCGGTAAAGTTGCCCTACTCAACGAAGAAATGCGTCATGTTAGCTCGGACATTACCGCACTGAGTGACACGTCGGCATTGATTTCTTGCGATTCTCTGTTGCTAGCTAGTCAGCATTATCAAAATGAGAACGTTGGAGTGGTTAACGCAACATATCAAATAATGAGTACTAATAACCAAGGTGAAGCGGCGTATTGGCGATACCAGTCTCGAGTAAAGCATCAAGAATCCTTGTTAGGTTCAACGATTGGTTCCCACGGTGCATTTTACACTTTCAGAACTCACTTATTTGAACCACTGGAAGTCAGCACCATTAATGACGACTTTATTCTCCCTATGAGAATCGTTTTGCGAGGCTATAGCGCTATTTACGAGCCAAACATGCTGGCTCTTGAACTAGAACAGAGCTCAGACAACGCAGATTTCAAGCGGCGCCTAAGAATTTCAGCGGGTAACATGCAGCAGCTCATGCAATTAAAGAAATTACTGCTACCTCGTTATCGTGGCACTGCCTTTGCATTTCTATCGGGAAAGGTTCTGCGCTTAGCAACACCCTATTTGATGATTGTTTGCTTTATTTGCTCACTACTACTGGCACACAATCCGCTGTTTCAAGTAATGCTGTTCGCACAAGTTGGTATTTACAGCATCGCGCTTATTACTTACTTAATGCCAGCACTTAACACTATTAAACCTTTTAAGCTGATTAGCTACATCGTCATTGGTCATCTCGCCAACTTTATCGGCGGTATGAAGTATTTGCTCGGAATGGAAAATGGACGTTGGAAACGCGTCAACCAATAAGGAAAGCATCATGAAAAACTCACGCTACGATTCAAATGTATGCCACGCAAAAAGAACGTTTGATGTACTGGTTGCAATGCTTATTTTGGTCGTCACTGCACCACTATTCCCATTTATCGCGCTAGCGATCAAAACCACATCGAAAGGCCCTGTGATTTATCGCCAACTGCGAGTAGGACGCTGCACACCAGAAAAAATGGATCTTTTTCAAATCATGAAGTTTCGCACCATGTATATTGATGCAGAGCAACGCTCTGGCGCAGTATGGGCAACTGAAAATGATCCCCGCATCACGCCAGTAGGACGCTTTTTACGCAAAACGCGTTTAGATGAACTACTTCAACTGTTTAATGTGTTGAGAGGTGAAATGTCGATGATTGGGCCGCGCCCAGAACGCCCAGCTTTCTACCAGAAATTAGAAGATGAAATCCCCTATTTTGTAGAGCGCACATATGGCGTGTTACCGGGTATCACAGGCTTAGCTCAGGTTAACCAAGGCTATGATGCATGCATTGAAGATGTAAGACGCAAAGTTGGGTTTGACCACAGTTACGCACTAAGCTTAGGTTCGTTTTACTCTTGGATTTCAATGGACCTTTCAATCATGAGCAAAACATTCGTTGTGATGATTGACGGACGAGGTCAATAGCTTCCGGTTCTGGTAACGGTCACTCTTGCCACTGGCGGCGCATCTTTTCTATCGTCGCTGGTGGCACGTCATGAATGCTTTGATACGCTCCGTGACACACTTTAATTTCCACCTCGATGCGCTTCTTCATGCAGTAGTCCATGTAACGCTTCATCTCCCAATGTCGAACAAACGTATTGCTCACAATCACGACTTTCCCTTTGTTCAACCACTTTCTAGTTTGCTGAAAACACCACTCATGCGCTTGAGGTAATTGAACCGGTTCAAAGTGATAATCACCTTCATCATTTTCAAAATACATGTCAGCTTCAAAATGCTTAGCACCAAGCTCTATTGCCAGTTGTTTTGCTAAGGTTGTTTTACCTGAACCCGGAAGTCCACGAATAAGAATGAGTTTAGCCAGTGACATAATGCAGTTTAATGAGGTGGAAATAAGCCTAAACTGTAACGAAATTATTGGAAAAGAAAAGTAGAAATAAAAAATGCCGAGCACATAAGGCTCGGCATTTAAACTCAATCATGGATCGCGTTGTATTTATTTGTAAGCTGGCAGTTCAGTTCTTAACCCTTTCACCAAACTTACGCACATCAACAGCAGAACAAAAGTAAACGGTAACCCTGTTGCAACAACGCCTGATTGCAATGCTTGCAAGGCTTCTTTACCACCAACCCAAAGCATTACGGCTGCAATTGCGCCTTCAATACACGCCCAGAAAATGCGTTGCGGTACTGGTGCATCAATCTTACCACCGGCGGTAATACTATCGATAACCAGCGAGCCAGAGTCTGACGATGTAATAAAGAATACCAGAATCAGCACGATAGAAAGCATTGAAATCACTGAGCTATACGGAAGCGCATCGTAAACATGGAACAGAGTCAATGAAATATCAGTTAGGCCATTTGCACCTAGCTCACCAACTTTATTCACCACTTGGTCAAGCGCGATACCACCAAACACAGACATCCAAATCAAAGTAACAACTGTAGGAATAACGATGACTGCGAATAAGAATTCTCGAACCGTACGACCTTTAGACACACGCGCGATAAACATACCAACAAACGGTGACCAAGATACCCACCAAGCCCAGTAGAATACCGTCCAGCCGTGCATCCAAGTTTCATCTTCACGACCGTGAGGGTTACTCAATGGAATAATATTTTCAATGTAAGCCATTGTTGTGTCGCGTAGCGAGCTCCACGCCGTATCAAACGTGATGAAGGTAATGAAAATAAGCAGCGCAAACGCAACCACCATATTAACGTTACTCAGTAGCTTAACACCACCATCAATACCACGAATCACTGATAGCACCGCGATAAAGGTAACGAAGGTGATCACAATCATTTGTGTACCAATGCCGCCTTCTAGACCAAAGACATGGTTAATACCACTGGTCGCCTGCTGAGCACCTAGACCTAGCGACGTTGCAAGACCAAATAGCGTCGACAAAACGGCAAGGATATCAATAACGTGACCTAACCAACCCCATGCACGGTCACCAAAAATTGGATAGAACGCCGCGCGCAATGAAAGTGGTAAACCTTTGTTAAAGGCAAAAAACGCTAATGCTAGTGCAACGAGTGCGTAAATACTCCAACCATGTACACCCCAGTGGAACATAGTGGCACCCATCGCGAGGGATTTTGCTTCTTCGGTGTATGGTACTGCGTTAAGTGGCATTCCCCACCAATCAGTGAAATACGCGGTCGGCTCAGCCACACTCCAGAACAGAAGACCAATACCCATACCCGCGGCGAAAAGCATCGACAACCAAGAAACGGTTGAGTGATCCGGCGTTGCTTCTTTGCCTCCTAAGCGGATTTTACCTAGCGGAGAAAAAAGAAGAGCAACGGCGAACAATAAGAAGAAGTTTGTCGACCACATAAAGAACGCATCAAACTGTTCGATAATTCCGTTTTTTAGACCGTTTAATACGTCACGAGCAGTGGTTGGCTCAACAAGAAGAAGTGAAATCAGACAGAAAACAACGAGCCCCGCACTAATGCCAAAAACCGGGTTATGTATATCGAATCCCCACTTTTGAACGTTATCCTGTCCAACCTGATAATCGGTTGTATCAATACTATATTTTTTAAATGCATTATCCATAAATACAAATTTAACGTGAATTTGAAACGCCCCTCAGGTGAGAAGAACTCCAATACCGCCCTCCATTAATTTGAACTCTAAAGTTTTAAAGCGGGGCGAATTTTAGCAGCAATCACATATTTTTGCAAAAAGTCGTGATTTATTGCATTTTAAGCTCAATTCAAGACAGATGAAGGGGAAATAATATCAACACAAAAATTATGAGGTCTAACGATTGATTTTGTCGTAGGTTGTAGACTAGAAAAGACACAAGAAATACTTAAGTTCATAGCCAGTCACTGCGCAAATAGAGAAGACCTGCGCTGATTTGGTTTCACAATTAACGACGAAACCAAATCAGCAAACCTTTCATCCAGCGAGCGTTATAAGAAATGGAAGGTGATGTTCCCTGTTACGCTGCTAACGGTATCGCTATCGCCTTCAATATCCACGCCAAACGCTTGATAACTCGCGCCCACAGACACATTGTCAAGCAAGAAGTATTCGGCACCAACACTATACATGTAAGAGACGCCATCATCTTTGTCTAAGTTTCTCAGTCCGCCGTCATAATCAACGTTGAATGCATTGATGCCGCCTTTTGCGTAAACGTGTAACGGGCCGAAGTCGATACTAGGTTTCGCCGCTAAATAGAATGAATCAAAATCAGCACTACCCCTGCTGCCACTCAAAGATAAATCCACTTTGCCGTGATTAAAGTAGCCTGCTTCAATGCCAATGAACGGCAAAATACCAGTACCGACATGAATACCGTAGGTTGTATCATTTTCGCTGTCGATATCGGACTGACCAATTTGGCCACCAGCGTAAATCCAAGAGTCAGCCATTGCTGACGTTGAGCACAACGTTAGAGCGAATAACGAGAGTGTTTTTTTCATACTATCCCTTCCTGATCGATTCCTAAGCGAAACATTACGCAAATATGCGCATTTAATCGCCACTATATATTGGAAAGCATAGGCATTTTAAGACTCTAAAAGTGAATAATTTATGTTCAACTTTTGTTTTGTGACTTCCAGACAAAAAAACACCGACATAAAGCCGGTGTGTTTCATATGGTGTTAGAAAGCTTGACGCTTATAGGAAATGTAGTGTTGCGTTAACAGAGAACGTGCTGATATCGTCTTTACCAGCAGTGTAGTTCATGTAGCTAGCACCAACAGACATCGGGCCAAAAATGAAGTACTCAGCACCCACACCGTACATTAGGTCCAAATCGTCATCGTCTTTGCCGCCTTTCACTTTTTTGTCCCACTGATGGAAACCACCTTTTGCGTACACGTGTAGCGGACCGAAGTCGATACTTGGCTTAAGTGCTGCGTAGTAAGAAGTTAGCTTAGTGTCTTGACCATTTACGTTGAACTCACCGTGTTGTGTTACACCAGCTTCAACACCAATGATAGGTAGAATGCCTGTACCAACGTGAACAGAGTATGATGTGTCCGTCTCACCTTTGTAGTCAGACTGACCTACTGTTGCACCACCGTAAATCCAAGAATCCGCCATTGCCGCAGAAGATGCGCCAAGTAGCGCCACTGCTAATAGAGTTTTTTTCATCATCTACCTTTACTCTTTATTATTCCCACGTCTGCATAACTCAGTCGTTGGTACTACAAATAAAGGGAGGCGAACTATTGCCTCCCAGAACTAAAAATAATGCTTATTGAGTTACTAGCAATTAGTGTACCAGCAACTTCTTAAGCGATAATTACAAATCTGACACTATTTTACTGGTTGATTAGCAAGCATCAATCGCGTTTTTGACTCGTTTATCAGAAACAGGATAAGGAGTGCCTAATTGTTGAGCAAAGTAACTCACGCGAAGCTCTTCAATCATCCAACGCACTTCTTTTACATTTTCAGGAATGGCCACACCTTTCGGGATCTTGTTCAGCAACTCTTTATAGTCTTGAGTCACAGATTCAATCTTCAGCATATGTAAACGATCTTTGTTTGGATCGATTGGCAACTTCTCCATACGACGCTCTATCGCGCGCATGTAGCGAAGAATATCCGGCAAGCGTTTCCAGCCACATTCCGTTGCAAAGCCTTTGAAGATCAAGCCTTCAATTTGTGCTTTGATATCGGACAGAGCAAACGCCATTGTGAAGTCGATCTTGCCTTTTAGCTTCTTATTGATGCTAAACGCCGTGGTCAGAATAGTCTCAACCTGTTGAGCAATCTCTACAACGGTGTCACCCAATTCAGCACGAACGTGTTCTTTCAACGCTTCGAACTTCTCTGGCTCCCAAACTAAACCACCCTGCTCTTCAATAAGCTTATCGACACCACAGGCAATGCAGTCATCTATCAGATCAAGCACTTTGCCGTATGGATTAAAGTACAGACCCAGCTTCGATTTGTTCGGTAAGTTGGCGTGCAAATATTTAATTGGCGACGGTACGTTCAATAAAATTAGGCGACGCTGACCAGCACGCATTGCCGTTATCTGCTCGTACTCCGTTTCGTAGAGTTTGATTTCAACGCTGTCTTTGGTATCAACAAGCGCCGGATACGCTTTTACATCGTAGCCGCCACGTTTTTGTTGATACACTTTCGGCAATTCTCCAAAACTCCACGTATGCAGACCTTGCTGTTCGATATCGTCATCCGCAACTTTGGAAAGCGTTTCTTGAACTTTGTCTTTCAAACTTTCTTTCAGTTCATGAAGGTCTTTGTTTTCCTTCAGTTTACGATTTCGGTGATCAACCGCACGAAACGTGACTTTCAAGTGCTCAGGTACTTGTTCCAAGTTCCAGTCTTCACGCAGCACTTCTACGCCCGTCATGCGTCGCAACTCTTTCTCCAATGAATCTAACAGCGGCGCTTCCATTGGCGTAACGCGCGCTAATAATGCATCGGCATAGTTCGGCGCAGGCACAAAGTTCTTACGAATTGTCTTTGGCAACGATTTAATCAAGCTAACCACAAGCTCATGGCGTAAACCTGGGATCTGCCAGTCAAAGCCCGCTGGTTCAACTTGGTTTAAAATCGGCAACGGCAAATGCACTGTGACACCGTCACTATCATCGCCTGGTTCAAATTGGTAACTCAATTTGAGCTTCAAACCATTTTGATGCCAGAAGTTCGGGTAATCCAAATCGGTCACATGGCTAGCATCACCCTTGAACAGCATCTCTTTTTCAAAGTTCAGCAGTTCCGGATTTTCTTTAGATGCCTTTTTCCACCACGTATCGAAATGCTTACCAGACACCACTTCGGTGCCAACGCGTTGGTCATAGAAATCAAACAGCTCATCATCATCCACTAAGATGTCTCGACGACGAGATTTATGCTCAAGCTCTTCCACTTCTTGCAGAAGCTTACGGTTTTGCTTAAAGAACGCGTGTTTGGTTTCCCATTCACCCTCAACCAATGCACTACGAATGAAGATTTCGCGACTTACGATCGAATCGATACTGCCGTAGTTGACCAAGCGTTTCGGTACGATTGGTACGCCGTAAAGCATCACTTTTTCGTGCGCCATCACCGCAGCACGTTTCTTCGACCAATGCGGTTCGCTGTAACTGCGCTTAATAAGGTGTTTAGCTAACGGCTCAATCCATTCTGGCTGAATCTTGGCAATAATGCGGCCCCAAAGTTTCGAGGTTTCCACCAGCTCGGCTGACATAATCCATTTAGGTTGTTTCTTGAATAATCCCGATGCTGGGAAGATATGAAAGCGAGCGTTACGCGCGCCTTGATATTCATTCTTTTCTTGGTCTTTCATGCCGATGTGCGACAGCAAACCAACCAAAATGGCACTGTGTACGCCATGGTAAGAAGCGGGCTCATCGTTAAGCTTGAACTCCATCTCACGCATCGACTGATGAATTTGGAAGTACACGTCTTGCCACTCGCGAACGCGCAAGTAGTTCAAATAGTCTTGCTTACACTGTTTGCGGAACTGATTGCTAGACAAGGCTTTTTGCTGCTTTTGGATGTATTCCCACAAATTCACAAATGTCAGGAAGTCCGACTCTTCATGGAAGAAGCGACGATGTTTATCGTCTGAAGATTGTTGTTTATCTGAAGGACGTTCGCGTGGATCTTGAATCGACAAGGCCGCTGCAATGATCATCACTTCTTTAAGCGCACCATATTTTGGCGCTTCCAATACCATACGCGCCAAGCGCGGATCGATTGGCAAACGCGCTAATTGGCGACCAATGGAAGTCAGGCGCTTTTTCGGGTCTTTTACCTCAGAGTTAATCGCACCAAGCTCTTCCAGCAAACGCACGCCGTCTTGGATGTTACGTTTATCCGGTGCTTCCACAAACGGAAACGCTTGAATATCACCCAAACCAAGTGCCGTCATTTGCAAGATAACCGACGCTAGGTTGGTACGCAGGATTTCAGGATCAGTAAACTCTGGGCGTGACTCAAAATCTTCCTCTGAGTACAGACGAATACAAATACCCTCTTCCACACGACCACAACGACCTTTTCGCTGGTTCGCACTCGCCTGAGAAACTGGCTCGATTGGAAGACGCTGAACCTTGGTACGGTAACTGTATCGGCTAATACGCGCTGTACCCGGGTCAATAACGTACTTAATACCCGGAACAGTTAGCGAGGTTTCTGCCACGTTGGTTGCCAGTACAATTCGGCGACCAGTGTGAGGTTGGAAAATCTTATTCTGCTCACCTGCCGACAAACGCGCGTAAAGCGGCACAATTTCCGTGCTCTTCAGATTACGTTTGGACAATGCATCTGCGGTATCACGGATTTCACGTTCACCGTTCATGAAAATCAGGATGTCACCTAAACCTTCATCGCACAGTTCATCTACCGCTTCGAAGATGCCTTCAAGCTGGTCACGATCATTGTCGTCATCACCGCTTAGTGGGCGGTAACGTGTTTCTACTGGGTAAGTACGACCCGATACTTCAATGATTGGTGCATTGTTGAAGTGTTTTGAGAAGCGTTCTGGGTCGATGGTTGCCGACGTGATGATCACTTTCAAATCAGGACGACGTGGCAGCAACTCTTTCAAGTAACCCAAGATGAAATCGATGTTGAGGCTGCGCTCGTGCGCTTCATCGATAATGATGGTGTCGTATTGATTCAAGAAACGGTCATGCTGAATTTCAGCTAGCAAGATACCGTCCGTCATCAATTTGATTTGGGTATTTTCAGAGATCTGATCGTTGAATCGAACCTTGTAACCAACAAACTCACCAAGCTTGGTTTCCATCTCTTCGGCAATACGGTTAGCAACCGAACGCGCTGCAAGACGACGAGGCTGAGTATGACCAATCAGACCAAATTTACCGCGACCAAGCTCAGCACAGATTTTGGGTAGCTGAGTGGTTTTACCTGAACCGGTTTCACCCGCGACGATAACCACTTGGTTTTCTTCGATCGCTTTCGCAATATCGTCGCGTTTTTGGCTGACTGGAAGAATTTCAGGGTATTCAATCGTTGGTTTGTAGCTACTACGTTGCTCCACAACCATCATGGATTTGGCGATGTCTAATGCGATTTCGTCGAACACAGCATTACGCGCTGCGTCCTTCTTAATTTTGCTTGCACCAGAAATACGTTTACTCAAGCGGAAACGGTCGCGCATCATGCACTGATTCAGCGCTTTACGCAGAGATGCAGCACTATTCACTTGAGCCTGAGGTGTTTGAGCTTGTTTCGCTGTCGCTTTTTGCGCACCATTTGACGGTGTCGCTTGCTCTTCAGCTAGATTCTTTTTTGGGGGCTGTGACGAAGTCAAAGCGTTTCCTATTCTTTTCATTACAAAAACTGCGCGGATTGTATCACACAAGATCTGTAACAAGATAACCGAAAGCTCATTCAATTTTTTCGAACATGTTCAGCGAATCGCTAGGCTTTTGAACTCACTCACGTTGCTTATAATGGCTCCCATAGTCGAAAGCACTTATTTAAGGAATAACCATTATGTCTCGTGTACTAGCTCTAAAATCAAGCATCCTTGGCGATTACTCTCAATCAAACAAATTGGTTGAAGACTTCATCAAAAATGTAGACCAAGACAAGCTTACTGTTCGTGACTTGGCTGCAAACCCGCTACCTGTTTTGGACTTCGCCGTTGCGACTGCACTGCGCGCTACGGAAGATCTTTCACAAGAACAGCAAGCGGTAGTCGACTTGTCTGACACCCTTATTGAAGAAGTAAAGGCCGCAGACACTTTGGTTATTGCCGCTCCAATGTACAACTTCACCATCCCGACTCAGCTTAAAAACTGGATTGATTTGATTGCTCGTGCAGGCGTGACATTCAAATACACAGAAAACGGCGTTCAAGGTTTGATTGAAGGTAAAAAGGCGATTGTAGTAACGACTCGTGGTGGTATTCATAAAGATTCACCAACTGACAACGTTACGCCATACCTACGCACTGTACTGGGTTTTGTAGGAATCACTGATGTAGAATTTGTTTACGCAGAAGCGCTAAACATGGGTGAAGATGCAGCTGCAAAAGGCATTTCAGAAGCGCAAAGCCAACTTGCAACAATGGCGTAAGTTAGAATAAACCAGAATACAAAAGGGATTGGTTCGCGCTAATCCCTTTTTGGATCCTGATGCCTTGATCGTATTTATAGGGTCTCTTACATCGTCAAAGACGATTCACTTTCTCCAAGTTGCGTATTGCATCGAGGTAGACTTTTTCTAAAGACCGCTCAGCTTCGCTTATCATATTCTCGATCATCGCATTAAACGCGACATCGCTACGGATTTCTATATTGTCTCCCGCCTTAACGTCAAGAGAGTTGACGTACAACACCAACCATTCATCTCCCTCCAAATGCCCTTCTCCGTGAATGGCAAAAAAGCGTTTAGCAAATTCATAGTTAGTACAATTTATCGTTTCAATTTGAATATTGAATGAGGAGTCGATACTCATGGTGCTCATGCCATCCGATTCATCAGATGCATCACAAACAGCCTTAACTCTGGCACGATATACGAAATTTCTCGTTGAAAGCAGCATAGTATTATTCATCTTTACTCATAATGGGCGATAAATAAGTCAGTTGCAAATCCGACCTATATGCATCTCGCGATGCGCTAAAACTCGAACTGGAAATAAATAGTATTGTAGTTGCTCCCACCTTTAATTCGCCCAAACTGGGAAGCGCTTTCAAAAATCGCCGAGCGGTGATGCAATGAATAGCCCACCCACATATTGTTCCAGCTCTTTTGGTTGAAGAGATCGCCTACATTGACATCAAACGAGAAATCTAGGTAGTTGAGCAACTTGCTTGGTGTATAACCCTTGTCTTCCATTTCTGTGCCTTCAATATAGGTAATGCTATCAATGTATGACATACCTTCCGCTACACCAAATCGCCAAGTCGTAGGCCAATTAACCGTATAATAAGCCTTAATCGCCATGACGTATTCTGTGCTCGCAGACTGAACACTGGACGACCAGTGATGAACCAACCCTGGCGTTAAATAAATATCAAGAGGAAAACCAAACAGCTCATCCGTTAATGGATGCCCATAAAACAATGAAGTAAGTTGATTGTCGTATGGGTCTCTTTCTCTCTCAAAGCTAAATATTTCACCGATGTTCGAAGGCGTCGCCCAACCATGCGCAATACGTAGATATGCTTTATTGCTCAGTGTTGGTTTCGGAGCTTGGCTTTTATCGTTGAAAAAGCCAAAACCAACAAACACTTCTCCCTGATACCGATCTTCTACAAGCTGACTGTTGTAGGCGTTATCATCTAAGCGAGTAACACTCGTCTCACCCAATAAATACAAATTTGAAGTTACATGGTAACGCGCTTTAATACCAAGATTGGTGTCAAGCCCAGCTCCAATTCTCTCGCCAGTAATATCCTTAAAGGAATAATATTCACTATTGAAATCAGCGTCTTTGTATCGAATCGTAATCGATGGCTCTAATTCCCAATCACCAAATACATAATTGGCAGCAAGGCGGTAATTAGAGTGAAACTGGAGTTCGTCGTCCGTCATCAACTCTACTTCTGCGCGCCAAGTGTCGTTAATGCTATAACGCACTTGCCCACCGAAATCGACTCTGTCCCCTTCATTAGCATTTTGTAGCGACATGGGAATATCGACAAATCTCAATCGCATGAGTGCGCTCGCGCGCCAGTCGGAATCACTCTCGTTATACAAAAAAGCGCCACCTTCAATGCCATTGATATACACATGTTCGTTTTCAAAGAACATCATTGGTACAAATGTACTCACCGTAGAGTCATTATCGGCGGTGTAAAACGGAATCGATGCTGTGCGATACATCGCAGCAATCCCCCACGTTTGTTCTTCTGAACCATGCGCAGAAGAAACTGCCGCAGCTAAAGGTAAAGCGAGTGTTGTTAGAATTAATCTCTTCATGAGTTCGAAAAATGTTGGTTGAGAAGCAGGCAAACATCAATGATTTGCCATTAAAAGCTTATGTTCTGCTGATGATAGCCGTTACAATGGCAAATGTTGTCATCCTCGTGACAGTTTGAGTCCCAAGATCATATTAATATTGCACGACTAGGTGAGCTTGTTTGCGAGTATTTTACCATCACAACAAGCGCTTAAACTCTAGCTTAGTTCTAAATCAAACATAATGAAGTAAAAAGTGAAAGCATCAGAACTCATCTCTACCTTGAATCATTTACCCGCAGATACAGACCCAGACATTGTGATGGGAGAAGCATGGCTGCCAGAGAGGTTGATAGGGACTCAACTCGATGGTGACATGTTGTTTTTGCACTTTGATAATGCACCAGAAGATGGTCAAGGTGACGAAGAAGGGCGTGGCTTCGTCGAACACGAAATCGACCTAATTAGAACTCGGCTTCAGCAAATTTTGGATGAAGACAGTGATAACGCGTCAAAAGCCGATGCGATGCTTGGTTTGTTCCTTATGGGACATGAACTTAGTAGCTCGCAAGTTATCGAAATATTAGAAGAAGAAGCTGACACATAAGGAGCCGTTTTGCCAGCATTGATGAACACGACTGAAATTTCTTCACTTCCTCTTGTCGTTGCAGGTCCGATCCTACGTAAAGTGACCGCAACTGAAATCAATATTTGGCTAGTCACCACCCAACGCTTGGAGGGTATGGTGCAAATTACGGATGAAAATGCCTCCATCCTTTATCAAGCCCCTTTAAGTGAACAAAAAGAACAGCTTCAAATCGGCCTCAATGCGTGGTGTTGCTTACTTAAATTAGAAGGCGAGTTTCCAACCCATCAAGCGTTACGCTATCAAATAAAAACGCAATATGGCTTAGTGACGGAACTGCTCCCTCACCTAACTTATGAGCGAGATAATACGCCAAACTTGGGTATTGAGTTCCTCGTTAGTGAAAAAGCGGATTATCTCTTACATGGCTCTTGCCGTAATCCCCATCACTTCAGTGATGATACATTGGTCGCTGCGGATCATAAAATCGCGTCTCAATCCATTGAAGAGAGACCAGATATGCTCATCATGAGTGGTGATCAAATCTATGCAGACCATGTTGCAGGCCCCACTCTCGATGCCATTGAGCAAGTCATAGCTTTATTGGGTTTGCCAGGCGAAGAATTCGATCAAGCTCCGATAAAAAATACCAATGAGCTCTACCAACACCCTGCTTGCTATTATGGTCGAGATAAATTGTTGCCTCATTATGTGAGTGATGACAGTTTACTAAGCAAGTTTTTTCCACACCGAGGGACACCAATATTCAGCGCCAAAGAGTGTGAGAATCACCTAATAAGCTTTGCTGAGTGCTTTGCAATGTACTTATTGGTTTGGTCTCCGACCTTGTGGAAGCTTGTTCGAACGGATCGTTTGTTAGAAAACGAATTTACTGTCGGCGGAGAAGTTCTTGAACCCAAATGGCAGCAGCAATGCCGCGAAGAAAAAAAACAAATTGATAAATTCGTCGCAGGTCTGGACAAGGTTCAACGCTTACTCGCTCACATTCCAACCTATATGATTTTTGATGATCACGATGTCACCGACGATTGGAATCTCACCATAGGCTGGGAACAAGCCGCATACAGCAACACGTTTGCAAAACGCATTATCGGTAATAGCTTGATTGCTTACTGGCTTTGCCAAGGTTGGGGAAATGCGCCAGAAAAATTCAATGATGAATTTATGAGCCTCGCTCAACGCTTTATCGATGAGCGAACCTCGCAAACCCAAGATGCATTTATTCAATATTTGTATCGCTTTGAGAATTGGCACTACACTATTCCTACGACACCAAAAGTTGTCGTGCTAGATACACGAACCAGACGCTGGCGTTCTGAGTCTAAAATGAACAAACCTTCTGGCTTAATGGACTGGGAAGCGATGATTGAGTTCCATCAGGAGCTCGTGCATCAAGACAAGGTTGTTATTGTTTCTGCCGCGCCAATGTTTGGTGTGAAATTTATCGAAGCACTACAACGTGTGGTGACCATGCTTGGTAAACCATTGATGGTTGATGCTGAAAACTGGATGGCTCACCCCGGAAGTGCGAATACTCTTATTAGTATTTTCACACACACAAAGACACCAACTAACTTTGTTATTCTCTCTGGCGACGTGCACTACTCTTTTGCATACGATATTAAGCTCCGCTATCGAAAAAACAGTCCGAATATCTATCAAATCACCTGTAGTGGAATTAAAAATCAGTTCCCTACACAACTGCTCAATATGTGTGATGGCCTAGATAGACTGCTATACAGCCCTCGCTCACCTTTAAACTGGTTCACAAAACGTAAACGACTCAAGATTTACAAACGCGCACCAAGTACGCACAACTTTTATCGCTTGGTTAACCATAGTGCCATTGGTGAGCTACGCCTTGATGATGAAGGCAAACCAAGTCAAATTAGTATTCTGACGAGTGATGGTGACGAAGTTCATTTTCCACCGACACGTGCTGAAAGCTGAGTATCAATCCCAAAATGACTTGCCCTTTGTAAGAGGCAAGTCACCTTGAACTAACTCAGGAGTTTAGGTTTTTTTGGGGAGAAAGTGGCCGTTCTTAAATGTCAACGGCGTGCTAAATTTGGTATCGCACCTTGAGATCTTCCGTATTTATTACCATGTTAACCAAATAAACAATAGCTCGGTGTTCATTATGTTTAATTCTCTCACATCATTATTTAAACAACTCATTGATGGCTCTGATTTAAGCCAAACCAACACACTTTCCCCTAACATGGCTATCGCGTGTTTGCTTTGTGAAGTTTCTGGCGCAGACCATAGTGTCGATGATAGAGAACAAGAAACAAAGCGCTCTTTATTGATGAAACTGCTTTCGTTAAATGAAGAGGAATCAAATACTTTGTTAGAGCAAGCGCAACAGAAAATTAAAGATTCCGCTTCGCTGTACGACTTTACCTCTCAACTAAGAGAACTGACTCAAGAAACTCGTTACAACTTAATCAAAAGCATGTGGGAAGTCGCTTACGCAGACGGCGAAATTGACCCGCTAGAAGACGCGGTGATCCGTAAAACAGCAGAGCTACTCTATGTTGATCACAGCGAGTTCATTCGAGCGAAGTTACAGTCTCAGTAAAGTGACGAGATGAGTATATAAGTCGCTGGCTAACTCTAAGCTACCCCTAGAATGACAACAGATATCGCTTCTGTAGCCATAAAAAAACGCGCACTCTGCGCGTTTTTCAATAAGCCAACGACATTGTTATTAAAATACTGGTCAAGGTATGTGTTTAGCTCTTTCCACACTAAACAGACTGCATGACAAAACAACAATGGTTGGATGATTATTTAATTACAAGCTAGCTAGGTTCGAATAACTAAAACATGGTCAAAGCAAGCTTAGCTAAGTTATATGCATCTACATAGCCAGAGTGTTGACGCCCTTCCCAGTCTATTCCTTTTGCTTCTTGAGCGGCTCGATGGCCTATACGTTTATCTTTAAGACGATTTTGAATACGGTAGAGTGTCGCTAAGTTGATGAACTCTGTGAACGGTGCTTCAATACCTTTTTGCTTACACTCTTCTAGAAGAATGAGGTCATCTCGCCCCCAAGATGCAAAGATTTTGTTGCGACCACCGAAGTTCTTAACCATGGATTTAAGCACTTCTTCTAGTGGGCGTCCTTGTTTTTCAATCTTACGTGGTGTGATGCCCGTTAACTCAGCGCAGAACAGAGACACTTCATCTTGTTCTGGTTTCACGTAGTATTGAGCACGCTTGACTATCTCACCTTTAGACAAATCTATTTCAGCTAACCCCACTTCGATAATTTCACCCGTGCTGCCGACGCCATTTTCGTTCCAGCAACACATTTCTAAATCGAAGCATACAATACGGTTATGGTTCATAGTTTGCCTTGGTTCCTAACATAAAAATTTAAAGCGTGCGATTCTATCGTAACACGGCGTAAAACTCGAATTTGTGCGCCCATTTAATCGCCGATCGACACATTATTACGGCCGTTTTTTTTACTCAAATAGAGTTGACTATCCATTTTGTGATACAAGCTCTCAGGATCTTCTTCTTTATGGATAACCGCACCGATACTCAACGTACAGATGATTGACGCATCACCATAATCAAAAGCCGTACTTGCCACAACACTCCGTAATTTTTCTAGGTAAGCTTCTAGCACTGCTCTATCAATGACTTTAGAAATAATACAAAACTCGTCACCACCAGCTCGGTAAAACTTATCTCCCGGTTTTAAATTAGCACTGACCAGCTTAGTAACATGTTGTAACGCTTCATCTCCACCTAAATGGCCGTGTTTGTCATTAATCACTTTGAAGTGGTCGATATCAAAACCAACCAAGGCGAAGTTAACACCTTTGTTTATCTGATTAAGCAAATGATCGTTGAATGCCCGGCGATTCAGTAGTTGAGTTAGAGGGTCTCGCTCTGCCATTCTTTTTAATTCAACGGTTTTGAGCTCCAACATGACCGCTAAGCGCTCTTTTTCTCGAGACTGTAAATTCACAATCCAACTGATCAAAAAGGCGATTACCAATCCGGCTAGCGTCGTGCCCGCTAAAATAGAACGCTCCCAAGCTGAGACTGCGTCAGAAAGCTTAAAGTCAATACGCCATTCACGGTTAGGCAGTTGAATGGTTCGGCTTATAACGGTTCCTCGAATGTTATCCCAGCTAGCACTTTGAAAGAGAACAGGGTCATCTGCTGCGTCGAATCCCAAATCTTCTACGCGCACCGACATATCGAGCTCCGTCGCGGTTTTCGTAATCAAATCCTCAAAGTAAACCGTACTTCGGATAACGCCGGTCACTACTCCTAATAAATATTTGTTCTCGAAGTCGAACACTGGATGGAACACCAGCAACCCAGTCTTAGGTATGGACTTGTCATAACCATCTTGCAGTAAGCGAACTTTATCCGAGACATTCGCTCGCCCATTTTCGGAAATATCATCCAAGATTAAATCGAAGCGTTTGCGCGAAAAATAGAAACCCAATAGAGAAAGGTTT
Source organism: Vibrio sp. 1402 (assembly GCF_033340275.1). Lineage (NCBI taxonomy): Bacteria > Pseudomonadati > Pseudomonadota > Gammaproteobacteria > Vibrionales > Vibrionaceae > Vibrio > Vibrio sp. 1402. Next base: position 551,182 of record NZ_JAWOWE010000002.1, on the reverse strand, counting down.
TCCGGTGTTCTTGGGTAGATATCCGACGCGATAAAAATTGGCTCATTGTGTTCAAAAATGTACCCGTAGGTTTTGGGACCATCTTTAGGAACGGTAAACGGTTGGAAGTTTGGAAATTTTTGACGGGTCTTTAAAATATGTTCATCAAGATCTTCGAATTCGACCTTTTGCATCCATTGAAGTCCAATGAGACTTCGCGAGCTATTAATCACTTGTTCCGCATACATAGGAAACGATGGCCAATAGCTTCGCTCAATCGAATGGAAAAAGTTTGCGCCCGCACCAATGAACTTTAGATCATTCTCGACGTTTGCTTTAAGTGATTCTGCTTGTCGGTCGGCTAAAGTATCAAACGTCGTCTGTGTATACCGTTGCTGCATTGTATAAGCAGCACCTACTACACCAGCAGTGACACATAAAGTCGCCAAAAAAGCTAAAATAGAGTCTGAATGTCGTTTTATAAAGCTCTTATGAGCGGTGCTTTGTGTCATATCGTAATTTTTGATACTTCCGTAAGTTAAACTTCGGGATCTATTGAAATACTGCGTTAGCAACGCACAAACATCAAGCAACAACCTATATTGGGGAGTCTGATCGTCGATTTTTCACGCTGTTCGTACGGTATAGTCACGAATTATTACAGCCTTAAGCCTTGAATATGCTACCATCCGTCATCATTTTAATGTCTAAACTTGGTGCAAGATCGCAAAGACGATCGTTTTAGTGAACAAATATGAGCCAATACTGAGCACCAATAAATCAATAGAAAGAGAAAAAACGTCATGAACATTGATTTGAACCTAATTCCTCAAACGTTCGATATGCTTCACGCTGGCCTAACCGCATCGAGCGTTTTGCTTCTTCTAGTTGCAGTGTCGCGCAAATCAAAAGTGGTCGAGAAAGTGGTAGAAAAACCAGTCGAGAAAATCGTCGAGGTTGAGAAACCAGTTGAGAAGATCGTTGAAGTAGAAAAAGTAGTAGAAGTAGAGAAAGTCGTAGAGCGTGTTGTAGAAGTTGAATCAAAACTTGCAACCGCATCAACAGACTCTGCAATGCAGCTGCTTTCTATCATGCAACAAGAAGCTCGTCTGATTGACTTCTTAAAAGAAGACCTAACGTCATTCTCTGATGAAGAAGTAGGCGCAGCCGCTCGCGTAATCCACACTGGTGGTCAGAAAGTACTGAACGACTACGTGACGCTAGCGCACGTTCGTAACGAAGACGAAGAAACTCGCATTACGGTTGAAGAAGGCTTCAACCCACAAGAAATCCGCCTAACTGGCAACGTAACAGGCAGCGCGCCATTTAACGGCACGCTAGTTCACAAAGGTTGGAAGGCAACATCAATGACGTTGCCTAAACTGGCTGAGAACTACGACGCATCTGTGATCGCTCCAGCTGAGGTTGAGCTGTAATGGAACACATGAACCAAGAAAACCATTCTCAAGAAGCGTCTGTTGAAACTCAACAGACGCCTAAATTCAGTGTTGGTATCGACTTAGGTACAACACACTGTGTGATGTCTTTTGTTGATACTCACGACGAAGACGCTCGCGTTGAAGTGATGCCTATCCCGCAGTTGACTGCGCCGGGTACGGTAGAGACTCGCAGCCAATTAGGCTCTTTCCTTTACCAACCACACGAACACGAAATGAACCCGCAATCACGCGTTCTTCCGTGGTCGAGCGAGCCAAAAGCTCTAGTTGGTGCAATTGCACGTAACCTAGGTTCAAAAACACCAATTCGTCTTGTTGCAAGTGCGAAATCTTGGCTTTGCCACGCAGGTGTGAACCGTCGTGATGCTTTCCTGCCAGCAGGTAGCCCAGAAGAAGTGGAAAAAGTATCCCCTCTTCGTGCGACAGAGCTTTACCTAGAGCACCTAAAAGACGCTTGGAATCACGCGAACCCAAATCACAACCTTGCCGATCAAGACGTAACCATTACGGTTCCTGCTTCTTTTGATCCTGCTGCTCGCGATCTAACTGCAGAAGCAGCACGCAACGTTGGTTTTGTGCACCTAACACTTCTAGAAGAGCCACAAGCTGCACTTTACAACTGGATCGATAACAGCAACGACAAATGGCGCGACGAAGTTGAAGTTGGCGACATCGTGCTTGTGGTCGATATCGGTGGTGGTACAACCGACCTTTCTTTGGTTGAAGTAACTGAAGACGACGGCAACCTAACTCTGAACCGTATCGCGGTAGGCGAACACATCCTACTTGGCGGTGACAACATGGATCTTGCACTTGCGTACCGCTTGAAGATGAAGCTAGCCCAAGAAGGTAAAGAGCTACAGCCATGGCAAGTTCAGGCAATGACACACGCATGTCGTGACGCGAAAGAAGCGTTATTGAACGACAGCGAACTTCAGTCAGTGCCAATCGTAGTACCAAGCCGTGGTTCTAAACTGCTTGGCGCAACGCTGAAAACAGAACTGACTCAAGAAGAAGTACAACAAACACTGGTTGATGGCTTCTTCCCTCAAGTTGCAATTACTGACCACCCTGTTCAACGTAACCGTGGTGCACTAACGCAAATGGGTCTGCCTTACGCACAAGATGCAGGCATTACTCGTCACATTGCAGCGTTCTTGTCTAAGCAAGCCAATGCTCTTTCTACTTCAGGAAATGGCGCAGAAGCAGCAGCTCAAGATTTCAACCCATTCGCTAACATGCCTGGTATGCCAGGTTCGGATGCAGCGCAGTCAGCTGACTTCATCAAGCCAACCGCAATCCTATTCAACGGTGGTGTTCTGAAATCGAAACTTCTAGCAACTCGTCTAGAAGACACGATCAACGAATGGCTAATTGAAGCAGATGCAGAAATGGCAAAACGCCTAACAGGTGTGGATCTAGACCTTGCAGTTGCTAGCGGTGCGGCTTACTACGGCTCTGTGCGTCGTGGTCAGGGCGTTCGTATCCGTGGTGGTATTGCTTCGGCGTACTACGTGGGTATCGAAAGTGCGATGCCAGCTATTCCGGGCATGGCGCCGCCAATGGAAGCACTTTGTGTTGCACCATTTGGTATGGAAGAAGGCTCAAGCGTTGACGTACCAAGCCAAGAGTTTGGTTTGATCATCGGCCAGCCAGTTAACTTCCAATTCTTCGGCTCAACGGTTCGTCGTGATGACCTAGCAGGTACTCACCTAGACTACTGGGCACCAGAAGAGCTTGAAGAGCTTCCAGAGATCCAAGTAACGCTGCCTGTATCTGAAGGTCGTCGTGAAGGCGAAGTGGTTCCAGTAACCCTAGCCTCTCGCGTCACTGAGCTTGGTACGCTTTACTTAGAAGCCATTGCCGCTGATAACGGTCAAAAATGGCATGTTGAGTTCGATGTGCGCGAAGACGCGAAAAGCAACTCAAACGAAGAAGAATAAATAGAAATCAAACGGCATCCAATCGGGTGCCGTTTTTAAATACACGAAGGTTTGTATGGCATCTCCTCGTTTTCTTGTTGGTATTGACCTTGGCACCACAAACACTGTGGTGGCGTATTGTGAAATTACCGACAACCTTGAACAATCCGAAGTATCCCTATTCGACATCGACCAATTGATTGGTCCGGGTGAAGTGGTTCGTAAACCATTGCTGCCCTCTTTCCGCTATCACCCTGCGGTTGGTCAAATCTCCCCTTCTGACCTAACACTCCCTTGGGAAAACGAACCTGTCTCTGGCGACATTAGTAATGTGATCGTGGGTGAATGGGCTCGTGAATTAGGCGCGAAGGTGGAAGGACGTCAAGTATCCAGTGCTAAAAGCTGGCTATCGCACCAAGCAGTGGATCGTAGTTCAGACATTCTTCCTTGGGCGGGCGCGCAAGACGTAGATAAAGTCTCACCCGTTATTGCCAGCGCAAGCTACCTCAACCACATTCGTCAAGCATGGAACTACCGTCACCCTAGCAATAAGATAGAAGACCAAGATGTGGTTGTGACCGTTCCAGCGTCGTTCGATGAAACCGCTCGTAAACTCACGCTTGAAGCTGCACAGCTGGCTGGTTTAAAGAAAATCGTCCTGCTCGAAGAGCCACAAGCCGTATGTTACGACTGGTACGCACGCCACCAGCAAACCGCAGCGGATGAACTCAAAGAGTTGCCGCTGATTCTGGTGTGTGATGTGGGCGGTGGTACTACCGACTTGAGCTTGATTGAAGCAAGTTTCTCTTCTCAAGATGAACTAGCCCTTGATCGTATTGGTGTTGGCGAGCACTTGATGCTTGGTGGTGATAACCTCGACTTAGCATTAGCGCACCTTGCGGAGAGCCGCTTCAACCAAAGTAAGAAGCTCACTGCAGCAAGCCTGACTAAGTTGATTCAGCAAACTCGCAAGGCGAAAGAGAACCTGCTTTCAGCGAGTGCACCTGAAGAAGTAAAAATCACCATGCTGGGCAGCGGCTCAAAACTTCTTGGCGGAACAAAGAGTATTGGGCTGAGCAAACAAGAAGTGCACCAAATCGCTTTAGATGGCTTCTTCCCGCTTTCTGATTTCAGTGAAGTACCAGACAAGCGCCGCAGCGCCGTTGTCGAGTTTGGTCTTCCATACGTTGCTGACCCAGCAGTGAGCAAACACGTTGCCGAGTTCTTAACTCAGCATCAGCAAGTTGCTCGCGCCGCTCTCGGCATTGAAGACGACAAACAAAATGCAATTCCGGTAGGCTTGCTACTTAACGGTGGTGTGTTCAACAGTGAGCTTGTGACTGAGCGCGTCACTACCCTACTTTCCGATTGGCGCGGCGCACCAGTTACGGTATTAGATAACCCTCATCCAGATTGGTCTGTTGCGCTGGGTGCCGTTGCCTTTGGTAAAGCACGTCGTGGTGCACAGCTTAAAATTGGTGGTGGTGCAGCGCGTTCTTACTTCTTGCATCTTCAAGAAAAGAACAAGATGGGCAAAGCGCTCTGTTTGCTTGCAAAAGGTACAGAAGAAGGTCATGAGATCCGCTTAAGTGGTCGTCGTTTCTCGCTTACCCTAGGTGAACCCGTTCGCTTTAACCTGCTGACGTCTACCCACGACACCTTAACCAATAACACCGCTATTCAAAACGGTGTGATGGTGGACGTTGATCCTGACTTATTTGCCCCTCTTCCGCCTTATATCACCACCCTTGAAGGTGAAGGCGCTGAACTGCAAGCCAACCAGAAAGAGCGTGTAGAAGTACAACTGGCGTGTCAGTTGACCGAAGTCGGCACACTTAAGATGGAATGTGTCAGCGCAGAAGATGACAGCAAACGTTGGGAGCTTGAGTTCGAAGTTCGTAACAAGCAAACCGACGACAGCGAGCAAGTTAAGCTTCACCCTAAACTGAACGAATGTAAGGAGCTGATCGCTCGTCTTTACAGCGGTAACAAGAAAAGCGCAGAAGGCAAAGAGATCAAAACCTTAGCCAAAGATCTTGAGAAGAAGCTCGGCAAACGTGACGAATGGGACTTCACCACACTCCGTCAACTTTTCGATACTTTTGCACAAGGTCGTAAGCGTCGCCGTCGTTCTGAACAGCACGAGAAAAACTGGCTTCGTTTGGCTGGCTTTGCACTGCGTCCGGGCTTTGGCGATCCAACAGACTCTTGGCGTATTGAGCAAGTTTGGGGACTGTATCAACAAAATATTCAGTTCAAAAACCATCAAGGCTGGACAGACTGGTGGGTATTCTGGCGACGTATCGCGGGCGGTCTAAGCCAAGAACAACAAGAAACCATTTTGGCAGACATCGCGAAATACCTACACCCTGGCGCGATGAAAAACCCACAGTCAGCTAAAGCGGCACAAGACATGGGTTATGAATCCATGGTTCGATTGGCGGCGTCGCTTGAACACCTAGAAGTCGAAGACAAAGTTCTATTGGCAACGTGGTTCTTGAGCAAAGCCATCAACCAAAACCAGTTTGAACAAGCGCACTGGTGGGCATTGGGACGCTTGGCATCGCGAACGCCACTTTATGGCAGCCAGCACAACGTCATTCCTCGTGAACAAGCGGAACAGTGGCTACCTAAATTACTGGAACAAAACTGGCAGAAAGAGCCAATGATCGCTTTCGCAGCCGTAATGATTTGTCGTAAGACGGGCGACCGCCTATTTGATATCTCAGACGACTACCGTGAGCAGGTACTGGCTAAGTTGAAGCAAAGCAAGGTACCTGAGTCTTGGGTATCACTGGTTGAAGAGGTCAAAGAGCTATCTGAGAGCGAATCGAAGCGTATCTTCGGTGATGCACTACCAAGCGGTCTGACACTGGTAAATAACTAGGCTCTCACGCTTATAAACGCAACAAAGCCCTTCTCGTGAAGGGCTTTGTTTTATCTGATTCTGCTTGCTGACGATAGTCGACTCGTTAGTTCATTTCCGTATTGATTACCACATCACGCGTTTCATTATCCATATCACTGATGCCGACAACTGAGATTTCACGGTCAGATAAATTCTCAATCATGCTATCTTCTAACCCACCATCCGTCATCCACGCATAGAATTTTTCTGCAATACGATCCGAACCTTCCCCGACAAACGTTAATGTGACCTTCTTCATTTGTGACACTCCATCAATTTACGATTCAGCCACTTAAGCGTAGTATGTTTCGCAAATATCGACATAAACTAGGACTAACTTCTTTTATGAGTATCGAAAAATTTGACGCGATTTATCAGCGCGCTGCCGAGCGTAAAGGTGGTGAAGATCAACTTGAAGCGCTTTTGTCTCATCCACTAAGCAAAGAAGAGCTGGCAGCGATTCCCGACGACCGTTGGCTGGCCGCTTTTTCGATGAAAGTATTCCAAAGTGGGATTTCGTGGAGCGTGGTTCGCAACAAGTGGCCGAACTTCGAAGAAGTGTTCTTTGGGTTTAAGATTGAGCCGTTGCTGATGCTGTCAGACGAGCAATGGGAAACCAAAGCAACAGATAAACGCATTATTCGCCACCTCACTAAAGTCATGTCGATCCCTGCCAACGCACGTATGATCCACGAAGCAAAAATCGAATACGGCTCGTTTGGCAAAATGGTTGCCGATTGGCCGCAAGAGAAAATCACCGACCTATGGGCGTATTTGAAGAAACGCGGTAATCGCCTAGGTGGCAATACCGGTCCTTACACACTTCGTCAAATGGGCGTTGATACCTTTATCTTGTCTAGCGACGTTGAAGCTTACCTACGTAATTGCAAGATCATTGAAGGTGGCAAAGATACGAAAAAATCGCTCGATGCAACCAACAAAGCGTTTGTTCAATGGCAGCAAGAAAGTGGTAGAAGCCTGTCTGAAATCAGCCAAATCATTGCGTTCAGCACCGGCGATAATCGCATTTAACAGAGACTGAATCCAAAACAAAACGGCGCACCAAATATTGGATTTAGTGCGCCGTTTTTATGTTCATTGGTTCAAGTACAGACTTACTTTGAAGCCAGTGATTCCCACTCAGTCAGTAGCTGCATAATACGGTGAGAGTCTTCCCATGTTGCACAAGGGTTCTCTAACGATGTACGCCCTGCTTCAACCGCTTGGCGAATATTGCGCACTTGATAGAAGAAAGCGTCTCCAGCTGCCGATACAGACACCTCGCGCTTCGACGTCTCGTAAATTTCCACACTAAACTGGTTGTCTTGCGTTGGTAGCCATGGATTCGAGTCTAACGTAATACTGCCTTTACTACCCAGAATAGTGAATTGGTGTTTCAATCCATGATCTTCGGCGGTGTGTACGCTCGCGGTTTGTTGCTCACCGAATTGCATCATCAAACTCGATTCACAGATATTCCCATCGTTACCTCGTCGACCAATCGCCGTCATAGAGCGGTTTCCAACGGCTTGTTCACCCAACATGGTTTTCACCACCAAATGCACCAATGACATTGGGTAGCAACCTAAGTTATACAAAGCACCTTTACTGTCTGGATTAACAAACTGCGCAATCGACGCAATATAAGACGTGTGGATGGAGCGAAGTTCACCAATCTCTCCCGATTTAAGCACAGAAACCAACTCGCTGATCAATGGGTGATGTAAGTACATCAAACCCTCAGCAAAGAATACCTTGTGCGTTTCGACTGCTTTTAGTGCCAACTCGGTTTTTTCCATATCTACCGACAGTGACTTTTCACACAGGATCGCTTTTCCCTGCTCTGCCGCTTTAACGATAAAGTCATGATGAAGGTGATTTGGCAATGCTATGTAAATAATGTCGACTTGCTCATCAGCAATCAACGCATCGTAATCGGTGAACGTATTCTCGATGCCATATTGCTCAGCGAATGTCTTTAAGTTCTGCTCCGAACGCCCAGCAACCGCGTACAGTTCACTCTTGTCATCGCCTTGGATTGCTTCAGCCATGACACCTGAGATAAAGCTTGTGCCTAAAATGCCCCATTTCATGTTCGCCTCTCCTATTGAGCTTGGGTTTCGAATGCTTGGACTAACTCTGCCACTTCAGCAGCAATAAACGCTTGTGTATGCGGCATAGCAAAATGCGCTTCAATCGCGGTGCGGTTTTCATATCGCTCCCAAAGAATCACACGTTGTGGTTCTGTAGAATCGTAGGTCGCATTCGCTTGCAAGCACCCCGCTTCGCTTTGCATATCAAGGCAAAATTGTTCAATGGCTTCAACCACTTGTTGTCTTGGCTTATCGGCATTCATTTTCAGTTCGGCGGTAACAAAAATCGTCTCGCTCATGATGGCTCTCTTTCTCCATTCTTAATCATACGTCCACTGTAATTAACCTCATTTGATTGATAAACTCTGCTTTAGTTATTTCTTTATCAACTCTGGGTGTGTAATGGATAAATTAACAAGCATGAAGGTTTTCGCTTACGTGGTCGAACACGGCAGCTTTCGTAATGCAGCACACCACTTTGATATTTCACCGACCATGGTTGGCAAGCACGTGAGCTTTCTTGAGCAAAGCTTAGGTACACAGCTAATTCATCGCACCACGCGCAAACAGTCCCTGACCGAAGCTGGCAGACTCTACTACCAAGAGTGCCACCGCATTATTGAAGACATCACCAACGCAGAGAACCTGATCCAGACGCTGATCAACCGTCCAACCGGAACTGTAAAAGTTAACTGCCCTGTCACGTATGGCAAAAAGGTCATTGCTCCAATCGTGGCTGACTTCTTAGCTGAATTTCCCGATTTGAACGTTGAGCTAATGTTGGACAACAATTTGATTGACCCATATCGAAGCGAAGCTGACGTGATTATTCGAATCGGTGAGTTGGTCGATTCGTCGTTAGTCGCGAGAAAACTGGGTGAATACCACATGACTTACTGCGCCTCACCCTCTTACCTTGAGCAACATGCCCCTATCCAATCACTTGATGACTTAGCACACCATCATTGTTTGGGGTTTCAGTATCACCAAGGAGAAAGCCAACAAGTGGTGAACATGCCATCTAATACCTTTGGAAACAGCAACACCCGATTAACGTCTAACAATGGCGATGTACTTAAGTTCGCCGCGTTAAAAAGCTCTGGTGTTCTTATGCAACCAAAGATCTTAGTTGAGCAGGAAATCCAATCTGGTGCCTTGGTAGAAATTCTCCAGCAACATGCTCCCAAGCCAAAATCGATCCACCTGCTTTACCGTTCAAAACAGCTTTCCCTTAAAAACCGTACCTTGGTCGATTTTATTCTTTCTCATGTGAATCCATAACGTCACCCCATAAATCGGCGACAATTTAACCATTTAATTAACTTTTATTGTCGATATGACAAATATTATTGCTTGTTAATTGTCTTTATTTTTCATGTTGTTAGTCAGAGACACCCATTAACTAGGCATAATTTATTGATTCACACCAATTGCATTGCTCTGACAAAGTGACTAGGATTGCCGCCTTTCCTGAGTGAACTATCAAAAAATATCGAGAAATTTAATCTAATTTCTCTTCCTGTTCGTGTGCAATCACAACATTTACACTCATTTCAAATTGCATAAGCACATTCCTTTGCTTATGAAAACGACATTGATTTCTCAACGCTTTTAGTCACGTATGTGGCTTTTTGGCTTGAGAGAGATTTTTATTCAAGGTAGGTCACAAGGACGCTACCCCTTGACTGCATTTACTGGAGGATAAGATGCCTAAAGGTCTAATGCTGACTGACTTAGCCATCGCTGGCTTACTATTGATTTTGGCAAAAGTCATTCGCGTTCACGCGCCATTACTACAGCGTATGTACATTCCATCGGCGGTTCTCGCAGGATTATTCGGTCTAATTTTTGGACCAGCCCTGTTAGACGTACTGCCTTGGACCGATACGTTTACCGCTAACGCAAGCCTATTAACTGCTGCACTTTTTTCTGCGTTAGGTCTGACAACGGATGTTCCATCACCTAAAACCGTCGCACAGCGTGCTGGCTCATTGTGGGCGTTTAACCAAATCGCTTCTGTTTCTCAGTGGTTGTTTGCGGCAATGTTTGGTCTAGTTCTCACAACCATCTTCTGGCCAGAGATTAACCCTGGCTTTGGTGTGACAATGTCTGCGGGTTTTATGGGCGGACACGGTTCAGCCTCTGTTGTTGGTGAAATCTTCACGGGGCTTGGCTGGGAAGATGGCTTCACACTTGGCTTAACGTTCGCAACCGTGGGTATTTTCATTTCAATTTCTGTCGGCATGCTCATGCTGCAATTCGCATTGAAGATGGGTTGGATTCGTAGCTTTACGACCTTCGACAGCATGGATGAACACGAACGCAAAGGCCTTGTTAAGCCTGTTGATCAAGAACCGGTAATGAAAGACACCATGTCTTCCCTGTCGGTTGATTCTTTTGCGATTCACGCGGCGTTGGTTGTAGTGGTAACAGCTTTCTCGTATGTAGCGGCTAACTACTTATCTTCTTTCCACGATAAGGTACAAATCCCTACGTTCGTAACCGGCTTCCTTGGCGGCATGCTTGTGCGAATCATCGCGAAACAAACGAAAGCTTCACGCTATCTTTGTGACGGTGCATTCAAACACGCTGCGGGCATCAGTACCGATTATTTGATTATCTTTGGTATCTCAGCCATCAAGATTACCGTCTTAGCCCAGTATTTAATGCCGATGGTAGTGCTTGCAATTGGTGGTATCGCCTTCACACTATGGCTAATCTTCTGGGTTGCCCCACGTATCATGGGCGAAGATTGGTTCGAGAAAGGCATTTTCTCTTGGGGCTGGTTAACCGGTACGGTTGCCATGGGTATTGCCTTGCTTCGTATTGTTGATCCAAAAATGCGTAGCAAGGTGCTTGATGATTACGCCATCGCTTATGTCCCTGGCTCAATCACTGACATCTTCATCATCTCTTTGATGCCAATCGCGATGTATAACGGCATGCACTGGCAAGCGCTTGGTGTAGGATTAGGTTACATCGCAATTGTCTTATTTATTTGGCGATTCATTTTTAAACGTAACCGCAGTGCTCTGACACACGAATCTTAGTCGCTTTACTCGGGAGGATTTTATCCTCTCGAGTTCATTCCTTGGTTTTTATCAAAATCACTCCTCATCCCGAAAATAAGCAACTTGTTTTATATTTGAGATTTGCAATCCCGATCTCTTATTATCATTCTTTTTTAATACTTGACCTGAAAGTTTCTATATCAGAATAGCCGCCTATTCGTTTCTAAAACATGGAGAAAGGCTGTGCGTCGCTCTCAAGGATTTACTCTTATTGAACTCATTGTGTGCATCATCATTCTTGGTATTGTAAGCGTCGTTGCATTTCCTAAATTTCTTGGCTTACAAAAAGATGCCAGAGTGGCGGTTCTATATGGAGCCAGAGAAGCACTCATGACCGCCAACAACTTTGTCTACACCAAAGCAGTGATTCAATCTCAAGAGACAGTAGATGGCGGCATACAATATAACATTGATCTAGATAATGACGGCCATAACGACCTAATTGGTTACTTTGGATTTATCAAAAATGTTATTCCAGCAAAAGAGCTAGCAGGCTTTGATCCGCAACTCACTATTAACACTTGGTATGGGGTAGATAGCCCAGACGAGCCCTACTTCCTTATTGGTTTTGCAAACAAGCCTGTTGGTCCAGAACATATGTGTTATGTCGAAGTTTACTACCCAGAAACTCCTGGTGGCCAAGTGAAATACAAAATACAAACTGACGATTGCTAATTCCCATATAGAGTGGCAGTAACACTTTTACTTTTAGTGTCTTCATCGTTATTGCAAGGTAATGGCTCCAAAACCACCATTAACAACTATTTCACATAATGTCGTCGCACAGTTAGCTCATAGAGATAAAACCAGTAATTTGCGCCGACACATGGCTATAATTGAAACAATCTATCGTTTTTAAACCCGCCTATAACTTGTGCTTGTAAACTCATCATTTCGCTCAATAATAGTTCTATAACAAATTCAATAATTTAAAGCGGGAGGCGTAATGAGAATATTCTGGCAGCTACGTTGGTATTTCCAACAAAAGTGGAGGCACTATGTCGGATCCATTCTGCTTTTCGCTGTGATATCAGCACTACAGCTTGTTCCGCCCAAAGCAGTTGGCATCATAGTTGATGGCGTCGTAGACAACACTTTAGATACAAATACGCTGATTCTATGGCTCTCAGGGTTAACTGTACTGATCTTTACTATTTATGGGTGTCGCATCTTATGGCGAATTTGGCTTTTCGGCGCAAGCTGGGAGCTCGGGACCATTCTACGTAACCGTCTATATAGGCATTTATCGACACAGCCACCTCGTTTTTTTGAACGTTACAAGACGGGGGATCTGATGGCTCGTGGCACTAATGATGTGCGTAATATCGTTATGACTGCCGGCGAAGGGGTTTTAACCGCCGCAGACTCTTTGATCACTGGTATTGCGGTTTTAATCATTATGGTAACGCAAGTAAGCTGGAAGCTCACCGTAATGGCGCTTCTTCCAATGCCATTTCTTGCCATCATCATCTTCTTTATTGTGCGTATCCTACATCAACGCTTTCGTGTCGCTCAGGAAGCCTTTTCTACCATGTCAGACATGACACAAGAGTCACTTAATGGCGTGCGAATGCTGCGTGCTTTCGGATTAGAAAACCAAGAGCAGCAACGTTTTGAAGAGGTTGTGGATGATACTGGCGAAAAGAACATCGCTGTCGCAAGAGTCGATGCTAGATTTGACCCGGCAATTCAGTTAACCATCGGTCTTTCTTTCCTTCTTAGTGTCGCTGCTGGTGCTTACCTTGTTGATAAAGGTGAGATCACGCTTGGTGATCTGACCGCATTTACGATGTATTTAGGGTTGATGATATGGCCGATGCTGGCATTCGCATTCCTATTTAACATTTTAGAAAGAGGCTCTGCTGCATGGAACCGATTACAAGAGATCTTTGATGAAAAGCCAGCAATTATCAGTGGCAATAAGCCAATAGAAAATAAACCACTTCCGTTAAAAATTGATATCGCCGATTTCCATTGGTCTAGTGATTTACCGCCCGCTTTGACGGAAGTAAACATCGAACTGGAACCCGGAAAAATGTTGGGAGTTGCAGGGCCGGTAGGAAGCGGAAAATCGACCCTGTTAACACTACTTTTGCGTCAACATGATTTAGAAAACGGCTCAATTAAATTCGGTGATGTCAAGATCAAGGATGCCCTACTTCCACAGTGGCGCAACCGTTTTGCTGTAGTTAATCAAAGTCCGTTTCTATTCTCCAAATCTATCTTCGACAATATTGCCTTAGGCAACCCTAATGCAGAGAAAGAAGAAGTCTATAGAGCAGCAAAGTTAGCCTGTATACATGACGATATTGAAAAGTTTCCTGAAGGCTACCAAACAGAAGTTGGTGAAAAAGGCATTACACTCTCCGGCGGGCAAAAACAACGTATTGCGATAGCACGCGCTATGCTGCTGAATGCCCAAGTGTTGGTTTTGGACGATGCACTTTCCGCTGTTGATGGACGGACCGAACATCAAATCCTTAAGAATTTGGAAACACACTACCGTGATCAAGCCCTAATCGTTATTGCGCACCGCCTCACCGCATTGGAAGCAGCAGACGAGATCATTGTCTTGAATCACGGCCACATTACTGAACGTGGGCAACATAGCGCTTTATTAGCGCATCAGGGATGGTACGCCGAAATGTTCGAGTACCAAAAACTAGAACAGGCGATGGAGGAATAATGAATGAACCAGACCAGCACGTTTAAACGGTTAATGTCTTACCCATTATCTCAACCAAAGCCAATGATTAAAGGACTCGCCTTGCTGTTTATTGCAGCGTTAGCTAGCGCCGGCGGCCCTTGGTTGATTCAATATTTCATTGATGAGCACATCGCTAAAGGTGACTATTCACAAAATGTTCTGATTTCGCTAGCAGTAGGTTATATCGCTCTTCAGATCGTATCGGCAACATTCCAGTATTTTCAGTCATTGCAATTTAGCATTGTCGCGGCTAACACGATCAAAGCGATTCGTAAGCAAGTATTTTCTGGCGTGATTAAGCAGCCGTTATCTGCGTTTGATTACACTCCTGCTGGAAAATTGGTGTCGCGAATCACCAACGATACGGAATCTTTACAGCAATTTTATGAGCTTTTGATCGCGACCGTGGTGAAAAACGTGGTCATGATTGTCGTAATGCTTGGCGTTATGTTTTTCATGAGTTGGAAGCTCACACTCGTTGTGCTTGTATTGCTGCCGATCGTCATCGGCTTTATGTACTTGTTTAAGCAGCTAAGTACAGAAAGCTACCGAAAGATGCGTGACCTATTGACCGATATAAATGCGAATCTGAGTGAATCCATTCAAGGGATGAGTGTCATTCAATTAATGCAACAAGAAGAGCGTTTTAATAAACAGTTCAACGAGCTAACCGCAGAGCATCTGGTGGCATCTAAACGAGTGATTCGGCTAAACGGCTATCTGCTAAGACCATTAATGGACTTACTCGCTGGTCTTGCGTTGCTTTGCTTGGTTGCGATCTTTGGTTTTAATGGTATTGAGTTGATTGGTGTGGGGGTACTGTATGCATTTATCAGTTATCTTGCGCGAGTTACTGAACCACTAATTGAGATGACTCAGCAACTTGCTCTACTTCAGCAGGCGTTAGTATCAAGCGAACGTGTTTTTGAATTAATTGACGCGAAAGAACAAACTTACGGGGACAATCATCAACCATTAAGGTCAGGTGCTATCGAACTTAGAGATCTCACATTTAGCTACGATGGTAAACAGGACGTCCTAAAAGACATTTCGTTGAAGGCCAACCACCAAGACTTTATCGCGCTTGTCGGGCATACAGGAAGCGGTAAAAGCACATTAGCGTCACTGTTAATGGGCTTTTATCCAACGCAATGTGGCGAACTGCTCATAGATGGTCGTCCACTTAAAACATTAGGGAAAGACGTACTTCGCAAAGATGTGGCAATGGTCCAACAAGATCCACATATTCTCCCTGCTTCAGTCAGAGAAAACATCTCTCTCAGTCGGGCGGTTGATGACAATCAAATATGGGATGCGTTAGACAAGGTAGGTTTGGCAGAACAAATTCATCGTTACCCTAACGGGCTAGACACGCAGTTAGGTCAAGGCGAAACTAATTTATCTGCGGGTCAGAAACAGCTTTTGGCGTTAGCACGTGTGCTTGTGGTAAAACCTAAGATATTGATATTAGATGAAGCAACCGCAAATATTGACTCAGGAACAGAGGCTTTAATCCAAAAGAGCTTGGCGGTACTCAGACAAGACATGACGCTCGTTGTTATTGCTCATCGGCTTTCAACTATCCTAGATGCAGACCAAATCATTGTTCTTCATCATGGGGAGTTAGTTGAGAAAGGCACACACAAAGCACTCTTAACGCAAAATGGTCGTTATGCTCAAATGTATCAGTTACAGCAAGCAAACCGACATCTACAACAGATTGAAGAAGACACCAAGCAACTCGAAGAAGCGGTGTGATTTTATGCCCGTGCCTTCTTTTTATTTAGTTGGTATGGGCATAATTGGTGTAACTTCAAAATTTAGCCTTGTTAGCTTCCAATTTCTTCATAATGTGAACTAATTTTCTATTTCTTACCTATTATTGACATAACCCCTCGCTATATCACGCAAGGTCGTTGTAAAATCGTACGGTACTTAAGTCTACTGCCTGTGGCATTGGGCTGAATTCCGCTTTCTAATTATGCACATTAATCTCATGACACAAGTCCATGGACAAAGATAAGTTTACTAACATCTATCGCTTGCCTGGTTCGATTCAAATTCGTATCGGTAAATGGCAAAAGACGTTCCGCGGCACCTCTGATTTAGTTTTACATCAGGCGCTAATGGAGCGTAATAAGCAATTTAAGAAGCCAGACTTTTTACCTAAAGGCTGGTGTGTCACTCCTATTGATGAAAACGACATTACCATTACGCATCACGGTAAATATATCCAAACCGTTATGCGCACAATGCTGGACAGAAAGGTCTCATACAAGCGACTGTTCCTATCTCGGATGAGTCTCGAAGATGGTGAAAAAGTGCTCCACAATTACAAGCTGGAGTGGGTAAGAAAACATAACCAGATCGCCAAAAAGTACAATCAAATTAAAAAGAAACAATATATGAACTTTGCAAGAGAAGAAGAGGAAACCCTCTACCCTTCGATTCCAAAGGGTGAGTTTGACAAAACATTATGGAACAAACTTGTCGTATCATCGTTTGGTCCGCAGAAAAAGTACAAAAACCCGCACTTTGTCCGTAAAGCCGATTTCTAAATAAACACCCCTAAAGTTAGGGGTGTTTATTTATACGTTAACTCACCAGTCGTAAGTTAAACTTGCAATAACATTTTGTCGGTCGCCATACCAACAAAAACCATCACATGTCGCTATGTACTTTTTATCCGCGATGTTTTTAGCTGCGACTTGTAGCTTGTAATCGCCGATTCGATAACTGACCGTCGCATCCATTAAGAAATAACTTGGTACTTTTAGTCTCTCTTCATTGTCTCCGTATGACTCACCTGTATAGCGCGCGCCTAAGCCAACAGCAAAGCCATCAAGAGGTCCATCAAAGAAACGATAATGTGCCCAAGCTGATGATACGGTATTCGCCACTTGGGAAGGTGTTTTGCCAACCCATGCCTTATTGATGTCTTCTTTTATCTCTGCATCAACGTACGCAATGTTCCCGATCAATGTTAAGGATGGTGTCACATTAGCTACAGCTTCAAACTCAACGCCGTTATTTTCTATTTTTCCTATTTGCGTTAATTCACTCAAGTAGATACGAGCCAAGTTTTCTTTTGTTGCCCGATACGTTGCAATATTGAAATAGCCATCAAATGAATCCGGTTGGTATTTCATACCGATTTCAAATTGATCACCGCTTTCAGGCTTCGCTGGCTTACCATTGCTGTCTTCTTGAATAATTGGATCAAA
Source organism: Vibrio sp. 1402 (assembly GCF_033340275.1). Taxonomy (NCBI): domain Bacteria; kingdom Pseudomonadati; phylum Pseudomonadota; class Gammaproteobacteria; order Vibrionales; family Vibrionaceae; genus Vibrio; species Vibrio sp. 1402. The sequence continues at coordinate 533,821 of NZ_JAWOWE010000002.1, read as the reverse complement.
GTACTGAGAGTAACTAAAGTATGGCGTGAAGCCAGAATTAGAAATATAAGCCGTTCCCACGCTAAACGTCCACTCTCCATGATCGACTTTCGTGCGAGCACCCGTGGTAACATTATGTACTTCATTACTTGTATCGTCGTAACGTGCGCCCAATAACATCGCCCATTTATCGTTGATCAGCATATGATCTTGAAAGTAGACGCCGAGCTGCTGATTATCGATTTTCGTTCTTTGCTTATCGGTTTCGCTCAATGGTTGTAGCGTATTCGGATCGAGTAACATTATGTTATCCGAATAAGTAGGATTAAATACATTAAACCTAGGATCGGGCAAAGCTCCCATTGGTGTGTTTAATAATGCATTACCATTAGCAACTATAGGGTCATTGGCAAAATCTTTACCATCGATACTGATCATTTGAAAATCTATGCCCAACATCAAGTTATGCTCAACACTTCCCCAATTTACTTGGTGCATCAAACGATTATCGATATTAAAAGCATCAGATGACCCATCTTCTGTTGAAGCACCCCGAAGTATGGTTTTGCGTTCATTTGATGGGTCCAAAACCGGCCCCAACGCAGGCACATCAGCCGAGTAAACGTACGAATACATTTGTCTTAGCTTAACATCCATTTCGCTGTAACGAGCTGCTTGAATAAATGAAGTGGTATCATTAAATGCATGAGAAAACTCATAGCCTAAAGACACCTGCTCACGCTCAAACGTCTCCCAGTTAGGATTGCCTATCGCTAAACTATCACTGATCTTTCCATTTTTGTTTGGCGTTAACGTTCCTTCAACTGGCAAAAATTGCAGATAAGGATCTGAGTCGTCTTTTTGATAGCTCGTTAGAAAGGTAATTTCAGACGCCTCACTAAATTTGTACGTCATCGATGGAGAGAGAAGAATGCGCTCTGCTTCTACCCCACTAATTCTCGTCCCATTTTTTCTCGCTAACCCTTGAAAGCGGAAAGCTAGCTGCTCACTCACCTCAGAGTTTACGTCAAGAGAAAGTTGTTTACGGTCTTCAGAACCGTACTCCAAAGATACAAGTCCTGACCCCCCATCAAATTGAGGTCGCTTACTGACAACATTGATGACCCCACCAGGAGGGTTTTGCCCATAAAGAACAGACGCTGCACCACGTAAAACTTCAACCCTCTCTAACGCAAACGGATCTATTTGCCAACTATAGAAGCCAGAAGAATATAAACGGGTACCATCTTGATACAACCCACTGTTCGCCTGTTTAAAACCACGAATAATAAACCAATCTTGCTTGTTATCTTCGCCGAAATAATTAGTTTGAATGCTTGGTGTGTACTGTAGTGCGTCAGAAATGCTAATAGAGGCACGATCATCCATTTGCTCTCGCGTAACAACAGACACCGCTCTTGGAGTCTCATTGATAGCAATATCAGTTTTCGTCGCTGCCCGACTCTTCGCTCCGAGATAACTAAAATCAGGACCAACTGCACTGTCTTGCTGCTGTCCAATCACAACTATATTTTCATCTTCCTGAGCCAAGACATTTGGCGTTGATAAAGCTAATACAACCGCCATCGACGTTGGTGTCAGCATAAACTGCCGAGTCATATTCTTCTCCTTTTTGTCGGCAGCCAAACCAACCCTTCATGACTTCAGCGACCGCTGAAAGAAAAGCGAGTTACGGCATCGCCAGTTGTTTCCGTAAAAGACAAACCAGAGGTTTTGCATAAAGCACTCGCATAGGTTACGAATGCCACTACGAGTGCTTATTTGTATAAGTACTTTCTTGGTTGAGGCTTAACTCATCTCTATAAACGGCGTAAACCCCACATTAAATACAAACCGCCAATGAGAGACGCCATAAGTCCTGTTGGTATTTCTTGCGGGTAAAGGACCTGTCGTCCCAACCAATCAGCCAACAACATCACCCCTGCCCCCAGTATCGCGGCGCATAACATGTGTTGTGACGCTTTGTTAAAACCAAATAAGCGAGCTAAATGCGGAGCCAACAACCCAACAAAGCTAATCGGGCCAACAACCAATGTCGCACTGACCGTGAGACAAGCAACTAAAAGAAGCAGTATTGCGCGTGAACGATCAACTCGAATTCCAAGTGCTTTAGAGGAAGCGGCACCGACAGGAAGAATATCTAGCCATCTTACGCAGAGAAAACTCAACCCTATAAAGACAAGCGCAGATAAAGACAATGGGAGTAACGTTTCAACCGAGACATAGTAGGTAGACCCAGACAACCAAGCCAATGCTTGATAACTTCTTGGGTCACCAGTGGCTAGAATAAAGCTCTGTATTGCATTCATCAGTGCGGTTATCGCAATACCAGTCAACAAAATACGCTCCGGCTGAAAGCCTGACTTACGGTTTAGCAGCACAATGACTAATACCGTCGCTAATGCGCCTACGAGCCCGCCTAGAGAAAGAGTGAAAATTGACGAACCAAACCCAGTAAACATCGCGATGATCAATCCCATCGCTGTCCCTGAACTGATACCGATCACTTCAGGACTTGCCATTGGGTTTCCACTTAGGCGTTGAATCATGGTTCCAGCAATCGCTAACATTGCCCCCGCAATTGCTGCTGCAAATAATCTAGGTGCGCGCCACTCCAAAAAAATCCAATTTTGGCTAGCAAATAAGTTTGCCCACCCTTCATTTTGCACAGCAACCGTGGCAAAAAGAACAACAGAAATTAACGTGCCGATCAACGCCAATGAGATCGCTTTAGGGTTTAGCTTGTAAACATGTTCACGATGTCGAGTTAACACTGTTTGAGTATGGCCCTGCGTCTTTTGTGATAAGCGAGGTAACAGCCATAACAGTAGCGGAGCGCCCAGTGCAGCGGTTGCTGCTCCCGTTGGTATAAAACTCGCCATTAGCCCTGGCAGTTGCTGAATAACCAAATCGGTTAAAGTCAATAACATGGCACCAATAAGCATTGATACCCAAAGCTTATGCTGGACTTTATTGATACCTATCAATCGAGTAATCGCTGGCGCCGCTAACCCGATGAAACCGATGATTCCTACGGCAGAAACCACCCAAGAAGTGATTAACACCGCAAGCCCAAGACAGACAAAACGCAACTTAGCTAGCGAGACACCTAAACTCTTGGCACCTTGCTCGGAGAGTTCCAACAGACTTAACGGCTTTGCAATCACAAATGCAACGACCGTAGCAAGTGCGATTCGAGGGGCAAGATACGAGAAATCTCCCCATCCACTCTGAACAAGCGAACCGGCTCCCCATATCATTAACCCATTCAGCTTTTCGGTATTCATCATCAGAATAACCGTACTTAATGATGCAAAGTACAGGTTTATCACTAACCCAGAAACGACGACAACCGTTGGAGATAACGCTCGTCGCCATGACAACAGCATCACCAACCCCATCGATATCACACCGCCGATGAGAGCAACCAAATTAGGCGCGATATCCAACATCCAAGGTGCGAATAGCGTAGCTAACATCAAAGCAAAACTTGAACCGCTCGCCACACCAAGTGTCGTGGGTGAAGCGAGAGGGTTACGCAGCACTTGCTGCATCAATACCCCAGCAACCGCTAATCCAGCACCAGATATAATCGTGGTGAAGACTCGAGGCCACCAGCTAAAGTGAAGTAAAACAGAATCGATAGATTGAAAGTTAGGCTCCCATAAACTGCTTAGAGCTAACGAAAATGAGCTTACTTGGTACAATTGGAAAGCACCAATAGAAAAGGTAAATGCCGAAAGTAACACCACAAAGCTTAAAGGCATCGTTTTCATTGTGTTAACTCCTCGACCTTACTCGCCGTAACTAACTCTGCGAAACGGAGGGCTGAAGGCATAGAACCAAAACTCCAAACGGGCGCGACTTGCATGACCTTTTCACCAGATTGTTGAACAACATATTGCCAAAATGGGTCTTGAGAGAGCTGCTCCGCTCCACCATAAGGTAATGGCTCTACGATAACGATTTGAGCTTTTATGCCAGCTAACTTGTCGATGCCAACTAGGCTGAAGCCCCAGCTATTCGTCTTTTCATTCCATGCATTACTCAGCCCAATCTTTTCGATAGCCTGGGAGTAAAGACTATTTTGACCAAAAACACGTACGTGCTTTGTATCCATAAACTGAATCATTAAAAGCGGCGGCTGGTCTTTGTTTATGCGCTGTTTTAATAAAGAGAAACGTTTTTCATATTGTTGGATAAGCGCCTCTGCTTCCGCTTCTCTTCCCAGCTCTTCACCAAACCTCCGAGTGAAACGAGTAAGTACCGACCAATCTGTAATCCCGCTTTCATATAAGTCAATCGTGGTAACGGGGGCAATATCGACTAAGCGATGCTTCATTGAGGAGAAGTACGGGGCAATAAAAATACGGTCAGGTCTGAGCTCGTAAATACGCTCTATATTGGGTTGAGTTCTTAACCCTACATCCTTAGTTTGAGGTGGTAACGGTGGCGATTTTACCCAAGCATCGTAATCTTGCCCTTGAGCAACGCCTACAGGTACGACCCCTAAAGCCAACATCGTTTCAGTTTGTGTCCAATCAACCGACATCACCCGAGGTGATGCGTCAGCTAGTGCTTGAAAAGAACTGACCAAAAGCGCACTAAGTGAGAGAGCGAAAGAGAAATGTTTAAGTCGAGTGTTTGTACTGCTCATTATTCCAACCTTTAGCTTGGCATCGCCACCGGATAACCCGCGGGGTGGTCAGAGATCATCATCTCTATCCCATATATGTCCCTCAACTTAGGTTCAGTAAACACCTGTTCAACATTGCCTTGTGCAATCAAATCACCTTGATGTAATGCAACGATGTAGTCGCAAAATCGTGCAGCCAAGTTGATGTCGTGTAATACGATAATAACGCCCAAGCCCAGTTCTTGACTGAGTTTAGAGATAAGCTTCAACATATCGACTTGATGGCTGATATCTAGCGCAGACAAAGGCTCATCAAGAAGCAAATACTCGGTTTTTTGGGCTAACAGCATAGCTAGCCACACACGTTGACGCTCTCCTCCAGATAACGTGTCCACTAAGCGATCTGCGTATTTTAGTGTGCCTGTCATCGCCATTGCTTCTTCAACAATGTCGTGATCTTTCTTACTCAAACGTCCAAGTAAACCATGCCATGGATAACGACCAAAACCGACTAAATCTCGACCTAAAATACTGTCGGTCACTGGAAGATGCTGAGGCAAGTAGGCAATGTGTTGGGCAAACTTTTTCGCTGAGAGATCGTTAATGCTCGTTCCATGCAGAACCACGTCACCAGCGGTGTATGGCTGTTGCTGTGCCAGCAACTTTAACAATGTGGATTTTCCTGAACCATTGTGTCCAACAAGAGCGTATGTTTTTCCGGGTTCAAATGTCACATCAAACGCTTTTAGCAATGACTTGCCTTCAATCTCAAACTGGAGTGCTTTAGCTTCCAACATCCCTACTTCACCTAATAGCCATTTACGAATAACAGTTATTCAAAGCTCTCATTCGTTGATCACGTTTGCCGTTCTTATTCAACAGAACGATTAATAAGGGAGGTTTTATATAACAACAAAGATACAAATGCAAACCGTTGTCATTATCATTACATAAACAAGACCATTGAGAGAATTGCTAAGTGTTAGTGATAATTTGCTCTGCTGAACTTCATTAGTAAATTATAGGCAGGTCAACGAGAGCAGCGGTCTCCCACTGCTCTCGCATAAATTTGAACGAATACTGCAGCGTATGAAGAAATGAAAAATGCCGCAGTGAATACATTAATGACGAGCGTCAGCGCCAAACTCTACTTCTTTATAGATATCGGCCAGCGACTTTTTACCTTGTTTGTCTTTGGCTGAACGCTTTTTCTTAGTTTGATAATGGTATTCTTGCTCCTGAAGTGCTTGTTCGTGCTCTTTTGCTGACTCAACAAACTCAGGATTTGCAAGTGCTTGTTGGCGTAAGCGGTTTACTCTTTCAAGGGTTTCCCACAACATACTTCACCTCCAAACTTATTACTGTATATAAAAACAGTATTGTTTAAATATTCCTCCTCGTCAACATTTCAACTTTGTTACTGCTCTTCACATTAACCCCAAGCCTGTATAGTGCTCGGGATATTTGTGGATGATTTGCTTTATATAACCTTGATGCTCTCGCAGAGCATCAACACATTCTCGAGATAACCACCCCTGATATACCCATTTTTCAAGTTCTAACAATGCGTATGGGATGGACCACGCTTGTCTATACGGATGGTGCGTTGTCATAAAATCAAAGGCATTCGCGGCAGCCGTAATTTGGGCGACTATTGGTATATCATCATTGGTTAAACCATAAGGATAACCAGTGCCATTTAAATTTTCGTACTGATAAATAATCATCTGCAAAAACAAAGTCACACTCGGGTGAACCGGATTTCCGATACGGGCAACTATGTCATCCGCTGAATCGATACAACGCTCAATATGTTGAATCAATATCGCCTCTTGTTCTTGAGAGTAATTTGTTCGGCGGCTAGCAATTTCAACTGGCAGCTGACTATCACCGAGCGCATGGAACTGAGCAAAAATACCAATATCTTCGACCATTTCGTCATTCAGGTGATAACGATCCGCTAACTGCGTTGCGATAATTTGACTGTAGTACTTCATGCGTTTGGTATGCGCGTAATACTCAGGTGAATAGCCTGGCATCATACATTGCATTCGGTTCGCTAGCGTTTCTATCGCATTGACTACTTGAGTTTCTGATTCAACCGCAAATCGAATCATTTCGAAATAAGGTTTAAGACCATTCAGCGCTTCTAAACTAAACGCATCACGTTGAGTGGAGTTCAAAAATACAAAACCAGTAAAAGCTTTGTTGTCATAACAAGGAATAGCAGCCGACGACTGATATCCGTGTTTGAGTAAAATTTGAACCCGAGGACAGTGCTTAATATCATGAAGGTCTTCGACGATACGAGGAACCGCGTTTTTAGAGGCAATATTGAGGTGGTGGAGTTTACGGAATGCTGATTCGTGATGGGCTAAACACCAAGTGTCGAACTCACTTTCTGCAAATGATTTGAGCACATCTTGGTCTGGGTGATATTTTGCAAATGACACCCTATCAATACATGGCAAGTGCGCCTGCATCCTGCCTTTTAGCGTTTGCAGTTGCTCGTTAAGCGGTTTTGCAAACGGGTAAAAACTCCGGTGCGCCATGCTTCACCTCCACACCAAAGCAGAGAAACAAGAAAAGCTCATTGTGTTGCAAATTCAATGGTATTTTGAGCGGTTTTCTCCACTTAAATTATCGATATACCACAACTTAAGTGTACGAAATAAAAGCACATTTCTACCAATTTTTTCACCGGATATCTTACGGTAATTTGATCCAGATTAAAAAAGCCAACGAGCGAAACTCGTTGGCCTAACAATACTGATTGATTACGATGGATTCAGTAACTAGAAGTTATTCAAAGAACGTTCTAAACAACTAGCCTAGAGCAGGAAGCACACCCAGCGTAATTAACACCTGAGCGAATACGATGCCAGTGCCAGCGATGCCCGTTATCACTAACGCACCTTGACCACCTGCGACGCGGTACTCCCCAGTAAAATCATCCGATTTACGAACCTTGATCACCATAACCAAAGGCAAAAAGATGGCTAAAATCGCTAAGGCAATCGCTGCATAGCCCAAAGCCATAATAAAGCCTTGAGGATAGAAAAGTGCGAAGCCTAGCGGTGGAGTAAACGTCACTAGTGCCGCAATCAAACGATTAGGCTTATCGTTACTTCCTTTGATGGTATCACCCAAAAATTCGAATAGACCCAAACTCACGCCAAGGAACGATGTCAACAATGCCAAGTCAGCAAACACACCAACAATGCTACCCAAATTTGATTGGTGTACTGTCTGAGATAGTTGACCAATCAGTGCGCTCAACCCTCCGTTCTCAACAAGCGTACTTTGGCTAACCACACCCAACGTCACGATTTGCCAAAAGATATAAATAACGAGTGGAATCGTCGAACCAATAATAACGGCTTTGCGTAAAGAAGAAGTGTCACCGTCTAAGTAATTCACAATTGCAGGTATACTTCCGTGGAAACCAAACGAAGTAAAGATCACCGGAATCGCCGCTACAACAAGGCCTTGTTCGATTGGCATACTTAACAAGTAAGATTCCGTAACGTTTGGAGCAAGAAAAGAAAGCACCGCAACCATCGCAATGAGCTTCATCGCGAACAGAACTCGGTTTACTTTATCGACCGTACCGGTACCCACTGTCACAACTAAAGTCACAATCAAGGTAAAGATTATCGTTGATGTAGGCCCTGAAATATCGAGGTCAAACCATTGTGCAAGGCGGTCTCCGAACTGAGCACCACCGCCAGCGATATACGCTGCACATAATGAGTAGAAAAGAAACAACATCGCAAAACTTGCCACCCACTTGCCTTTTTGACCTAGGATCTGTTTCGCCAAAGTATGAAGTGTAGCACTACTCTCCGCATGTTGATGAAGCTCAAGCATAAGCAAGGCAGTGAAAGCCATCAGAGCCCATAAGCCTAGCATGATGATAATAGAAGTTGAAAAACCAATGCCGGCAGAGGCAAGTGGAAGCGCTAGCATACCAGCGCCTATTGTAGTGCCCGCAATAATTAGCGTACTACCGAATACTTTAGAACGACTCATTGTATATTAATCTTTACACTTTATTAGAAATTATCAGTATTAGATCGGGCAACGGCGCACCGAAACCAACACCATATTTGTATTGCCGTCGATATTGTAGGATCTTTAGCAGAATATCAAGCAAAGTGTAAGGATAAAAAACCACACATGTAAACTATAATTTACACCTTGCTGATATTTAACAATAACTGTGTGCATTCTTCCCTGTTCATGAACTTGGGAACAGGGTAATTCCAGTGCGCCTCTTTCAGAATTAAATCAACAAGCGCATCAGCATCTTCACGTTGAATGAGCGCACTGGTTTTCTCAATATCAATAGTTGAAAACAAGGACTCCAGATTCGCCAAAAAATGCTGAGCACTTGCGTTACCTAACTGCCCCTCGGCCGTCAACTCATCGAGCTTTCTTAGTTGAGGCTCAATCTCTGATAATGAAAAGCGCAGCACAGGCAACAAGGCTAATCCGTTTGCCATACCATGAGGTATTCCATATCTCGCACCGAATGTGTGAGCAAAGGCATGAACATAACCCAAACTCGCTTTGGTAAATGCTAAACCCGCGTAATAGGATGCCATAGCCATTTTATGACGAGCTTCGACATCATCCCCTTGCATCACAGCCCTAGGAAGATATTTAAAAATGAGTTTAATAGCGGCAACCGAATAAGCCATCGTTTCTTGAGTAGCGTTTTTCGATACATAGGCCTCAATAGCGTGGGTTAATGCATCAACGCCAGTATCAGCCGTGATCTTAGGAGGTAAACCAATCATTAAATTCGCATCTAAAGCTGCCATTAGTGGCACCAACTTTGGATCCATTAAAGGGGTTTTAATGTGTGAGGAGGGATCTGACACGACCGCAGCGATAGTAACTTCACTTCCGGTTCCAGCCGTTGTTGGAATAGCAAAAATCGGCGCTGGCATTCGCCATACCTTCAATAGTCCAGCTAATTTTTTTATTGGCCGTTTATTGGTAACTTTCGCAGCGATAACTTTTGCACAATCCATTGCAGAGCCGCCACCCAAAGCTAATATGCCCTCACAATGAAAACGATGATAAACCTCTAGACCGCTCTCTACCTGATCATAGGTAGGATCGGGCTTAACTTGCGAGAAAACATCTAACTGTAAATCGAGTTTTGCTGCAGCCTCAAGCACCTTATCTACAATACCGACTTGGACTAACCCTTCGTCGGTAACTAATAAGACGCGTTTAAATCCCAATTCGGTCATCGATTCTAATAGCTCATTCATCGAACCAGGGCCGGAAAACAAGGTTGGTCTCGGCATAGGAAGGATAAGAGCTGCTATTTTTAGCCCTGCGGTGTAAGTCCGATATAAGCGATGCTTCAACATACGAAATCCTTTTCATTTAGAGCTATTATTCTAGCTACTTTTATCACCTATGCTTACTTTGCAATCACACATTTTTTAATTAAGTCATTCCATCAACACATAAATGCTGCTGAGGGAGCAATACCGTTATCTTGATCTCCCCACACCACATGAGCTGTAGAGAAAATTATTTTTTATGATTTTCCATTAGCGTTACCTTAATAACTCACCCCTCTTCGGCTTTGCCGATCATAAAGTGGTTATTGAAGGTGCCTTATCATTCATACAAACTCAAAAATATGGATTCTACTTAATCACATAACGGTACGGTATATCAGTAATCTAATCCGAACATCACTTATAAAAATACAAATAAGAATGCGTTACATCATGATTTATTGTCGTTTTCAAATAAGTCAATAAAAGCAACAATAATCTTTCAAAACTTATACTTAGTTCAAATATCTGACTCTTAACCATGAGCTTCAGGTGATATTATTATGCAACTAGGATTATTATCCCGCCCATAATCAAAACTATGTCTAAACGCCCACCTTTTTGGGGTCTATTCGCTGTCGTACCCAATTTTTCCTATCACCTTCTGATTTGGGTTTAGCGTGGGCTAATTAGCAATGTCGGTATAAACCATGAATCATTCTTGCCATTCCCATACGGACATGGGCTTTGAAGTCGATCTGAAACAAGCACTTATCTGGGTTGCTCGAGCACTCGACTATGTCGGTGTTGATGATACGCACCATAGCCATCGTGTCGCTTACATCGCTTACCAATGTGCTCGGGTCATGAACTGGGAACCAGAAAAAGCGGAGTTTTGCTACTTCGCAGGGATGATCCACGATTGTGGGGTCTCCGAAACACAAGAACATAAAATGTTACTTGAGGAGTTGGTGCCACAAGATGTAAAAACACATTGCTTAAGAGGATACCGAAGCCTCAAGCAGTGTCGTTTGTTACGTCAGTTTGCTACACCTGTTCTTTACCACCATACACATTGGAGTGAACTAAAATATCTTGATTTACCGCCTTTTGAAAAAGAGGTCGCTGCCCTACTCTATTTAGCCGACCGTCTCGATTTTATGCGTTCCAAATACGTCATGAACTGCCACTGTGACATTGTCACACTTCATGAAGAACTAATTGCAGAATGCATCATGGCAAACGCTGGAACTTTGTTTAATCCAGACATGGCTAAGGCAATGGTTAAGCTCGTTATGACCGACGCATTTTGGTTCGCGATGGAGTCTGAAAATATAGAAACCATCGGATTAAACTTTAAAAGCATTGATTGGCTTCAAAAACAGCTCACCATCCAAGATATGAATAGTTTGGGCATGTTTATCGCTCGAATTGTTGACGCAAAAAGCCCATTTACTTATCAACATTCGCAAAAAGTGGCGGAGTTATCTCGGTATCTAGCCATCAAGCTTGGGTTCTGTGAGCACGACCAAGAGATGTTATTTATTGCTGGGTTGGTGCATGATATCGGAAAGTTAAAAACACCAGATGAGATTCTTCATAAAGAAGGCTCTCTTAATAAACAAGAGTATACGCGTATTAAACGCCATACAATTGATACTCAGCTCGCATTACACAAAGTGTTTCCCAACGCTAAAATAGCGGAGTGGGCCTCTAATCATCACGAGCGTTTGGACGGTTCTGGCTATCCTTATCATAAAACAGGAGACGAACTCGATGTACCATCGCGTATTGTCGCGGTTGCCGATGTTTTTCAAGCTCTGTCTCAGGACCGTCCCTACCGCGGACGAATGGCTCAAGCACAAATCGCCGCGATTATGGGTGAGCAAGTCGCTAAACAAGAACTTTGTTCTGACGTCTATGCAGTGCTAGAGCGAAACATGACCGAGTGTTACGAGCTATCAACTAATGTTTAATCGATAAAGGGCGTATCTACGCCCTTTGCTGATTTTATGCTGGTTGCAAACCAATCATTTTGCAATATCAAGTACATTGTCTCGCACACCATTGATTCTGAACCAACCTGCAATACTGAAACGCTCAGCATTGGTCGGTAAAACCTCATGCGGGAATTGCTCAGATAAGAATAAAAGTAAGCGTCCCGATTGAGGAGGGATGGTTGCTATCTTATTATCATTTAGATCGTAAACCACCAATTCACCTGCATCCTTTTCCGTCCAAGATTCGTTCATGTAAAAAACGGTTGTCAATCGACGGTTTTCATTGCCCTTAAAACAATCTAGATGCTTTTGGTAGAAATCCCCTTCCTCGTACTTGGCAAAGTGAGCTTCATACTCAAAAAGCCCCAGAAACAAGTGACGGTTCACTTCTTGGCGTATTTCTTCCATCTTATCTAAGTAAGAAGTAACCGCGTGCCCCATATTGGGCGATAACCATTGAATTTTGTCACTTCGAATTGACTCGATACGAGTCACATCGTCATTACGACCAATACGCGCTTTTTTCCAGTTACTTGGAATGCAGTCTCGCAATTGATCCACTTCTTGTTCAGAAAGAAAATCATCCCAGATGTAGTAACCATGGGTTGCTAACGCATCGATCATTTTATTCATTATTGTCGTTCACTCATATTAGTTGGGCGGTCTATATAAAAAATCTTCAACCCCACAACAAATGCGATTTTTTGTCGAAACGACAACAAAATAAAAAGAGAGTAAAAATAGGTGATGACGAATATAAAAATGCCGCTCATATGAGCGGCAATATCTTTTATTATTGACGAGCTTCTAATCTGGTTGGATGAACTCGCAACGGACTAAGACGTTTAATAGTCGGGCGTTGTTTGTTTTTTAACTGGATATGACAAAGTTCCAGAATTAAGCCAAATGCCATCGCAAAGTACACATAACCTTTGTTGATATGAATTTCGAAGCCTTCTGCCATCAATAAACCACCTAACAAAACGAGGAATAACAAAGCAAGTGTCTTAAAACCAGGGTAACACGACACCAGGTTATTGATTTTTTCGGCTGTCATGACCATCACGATAGCAGACGAAACAATCGCTGCGACCATAAGTGGGACATCACTTGTCAAACCAACGGCGGTTATCACCGAGTCCATCGAGAATACAGCATCCACGGCAACAATCTGCAACAGAACTACCGCTAAACCAGTACGGGCGTGAGTTGAGTGAGCAGACTCGTTGTGATTTAACCAACTCCACAACTCTTTCAGGCTTTTAGCCAAGAGGAATGCACCACCCGCAATCATGATAACGTCTCTTCCGGTAAACGCTTGGTTCGCCAAAGAAAATAGCGGTTGAGTCAATTGCATGATCCAAGAGATTGAAAACACTAAACCAATACGAGCAATAACAGCAAGACCAATACCAAGGTTTCTTGCCAGCTTACGTTGGTGCAGCGGCAGTCTTTCACATAAGACAGAGATAAAAACGACGTTATCAACGCCTAAGACAACTTCAAGCGCAAACAAAGTGGCGAAAATAGCCCAAGCTTCTGGTTGCATAAAAAGTTCTAGCATGAGCATGTCTCCAATAATAAGAAGACATATGGTGAAGGGTTTTGTCGACTAAAGGGGTCGTCCATTAATTATTTATACCTTTGTTACTGAGGGATCATGAGTAAATCACCAAACAATCAACAAAACAATATCTATTTTAATTAACAAGGAACAAGTTTAATTCGTGTACAAATCAATCAACTCCTCCAAATTGATTAAAATTACATAGAAGCTTTAGAATTGAATAAATGAAAGCATTAAAGTCCAACAAAACTAAGATAAATTTCTAGACTTATAAGCACCATCAACCCTTATGCAACCCATTAAATGCATTGAGCTCAAAGAGAAACAGGCGTGTTTCCGAGATAAACAATAGTAAAAATTTGTTTCATGCTGATATACTGCCAAAAATCATAAGAAACCATGCTATTTATGGACTACATTGCTCTTTCGCGTATAAGCCTTAAACATCTAACTGTTTTACATATGTTGTTAACCACTCACAGCGTCACACTTGCGGCAGAACGCTTGTGTGTAACACCATCGAGCGTCAGTAAAACGCTCGGACAGTTGCGCGAAACGCTAAAGGATGACCTTTTTTACCGTGATGGCACTCGCTTAGTGCCGACAGCATTTGCGCTGCATATAGGCCCGTCAATCCATGGCATACTCTCCAGTATGAATGGGTTATTACATCAAGGCTCTTTTAATCCGGCTTACTATCAAGGTAGTTTTTCATTAGCAATGCGTGAAAGTTCGTTTGAGCTCTTTGCGCCAGTTCTACAGCACTTGTCCCAACAACTGAGCAATCACGCGCACTTGAATGTCCATGCGAAAGAGGAAATGAGTTTCGATGCATTAGCAAGAGGTCAAGTGGATTTTTTGTTGCTTCCTCACGATCTCAGCCAACCACCCACACAAAATAAAGACTTGGTATGGAAAACCATTTTGAAAGACGAAATGGTTTGCTTAATGAGAGCATCGAACCCACTCGCTGAGCAACCCTTATCTGTTGAAAGTTACCTTTGTGCAAGACACATCGGTATTCATGATAAAGATCTGTCACAACCTTATTTTGAGCAAAATCTCACCCAAAGGCATTCAAAGCGAAACTTGGCCATGCGTGTAGCCGACTTTGGTTCAGCTGCGGTGATGTGTCAGCACTCGGATTACTTGTTCACATGCTCCAAGCTTTGGGCAAGAGCGGCAATGCAAGCAAAAGGTTTGGTTGAGCAAGCTCTTCCATTCGATTACGGGCAAGTAGCCTACAGCCTCGTTTGGAACAAAGCGAGCTTAAACGATCCCGCTTTAAAATGGTTACAGCAACAATTACTCGACGCTTGCGCCATGTTAGATGCCTGTGATGCTTAAGCATAGATAAACAACGGTACTACGTGAGTACTGTCGGCACTGTGATAGGGTTACTCACGTAGCATCGAAGCTCTGATTTTAAGCGTTCGATATCATGATGAGAGCACATGTCCCAAGTTAACGCCTCCCCCACAACTCCGTGATGTTGAAAGGCATTTAAACGGATAAGCACCGATTCAGGAAGAGTACTCAAGTAACGTCCAATTGCTACGATTTCTATATCTAAATCACTTTTTTGGGGAATATGCAGTAAGCGGACCTCGTACAATTTTTCGTGTTCAGCTAGGTAATGAAGGGTTTTAAATACACGATGATTATCACGCCCAGTTAGCCACTGATGCGTCTCCGTCTGCCACGCTTTCAAATCGATCATTGCGCCATCCAGAAAAGGGAGAATACGCTGCCAACCAGCAACCGCTAAAGAACCGTTACTGTCGATGAAACAAGAGAGGTGCCGTAATTCAGGATCTTGTTTTATCCCTTTAAACAGCTCAATAATGAAAGGAAGTTGTAAGGTAGATTCCCCACCGGATACAGTAACACCACTGATGAAAAAGCGATGTTTGCGTATCAAATCGAGCATTGTTACTACAGAGTAGTCAGTAATTTTTGGATTAGATTGGTTCTGACATATCTCTATACAATGATCGCAGTGGGTGCACTCCTCTTTAAGCCAAACAACGTTGTTGTTTTCGTCGAACTTCAATGCGCCTGCTGAACATTCACTCACACACTCACCACAATGATTACAATGGTTTATCGTGTGAGGATTGTGGCAGTTCAAACACTGATAGTTACAACCCTGTAGAAAGATGACTAGACGATTTCCTGGCCCATCAACACAAGAGAAAGGAAGGATATGAGTGACTTTTGCCAAAAGGCTTCCACTTCGTCTAGACATCTTGTTCTTTCCTAAACCGAACTTATGCCTGCGTGTAAGTCGGTGTTACTTCATGACTCACCACACGTGGTGAGCGTTCTAAAATTTTGGTATTTTTTGCTGCTTCCGCACCTAGAAACGTCGTGTTGGTTCTCGAACCTTCTTTATCATATTTCGCGACATCTGAAAGTTTGATCATGTAGCCTGTCACGCGAATTAAGTCATTTGAAGTGACATTCGCGGTAAACTCACGATAACCAGCATTTAGTGCCCCTTTACATAAATTGAACATCGCTTCTGGGTTAGATTTCACCGTTTCATCAATCGTCAAAATATCGCTGATACCCGCACGATAATACTGATGATGCTTCGCCGTTGCTTGTACATAAGTGACAGGGTCTGGCTCTGCACCATAAGGCAGACGTACACCTGGCGTAGCATCATGATCTAAGCTAATGCCGCCTTGTGCATGTAAGAGCGCTTTGCCATCTAAACCATATTTCACCGGGGTTGAGTCTACCAGTTTAGCCAGTGTTGCTGAAACATCATGAGCAAAAGTATTTGCTCGATCATTTTTTCCGTATCGCCCTATTTGCCCTTCTTTTTCAAATAGAAGGTTTACCGCTTCGGCCATGCCGTACACGCCATACATTGGCGCGAAATAGGACTCTTTTATCAACCCTTCTTGCGTCAAAAAGCCTTGAAAGAAGTTCGATTTTTCATGCAAGTGCGTGCTTCTTGCGTTTATGAGCTCGACCATTAATCGATGGTAAGAAGGCAACGCACTGTTTAAGAAGTCGTTACAGTCTGATGCTCGTTTTGCAACTTCTTTTAAATTCATTCGCACCAATGTGTTCGATCCACCTGCTAATGGAAGCGAGTTGTAGCAACTTACAATACCAAAGCGTGAGCCGTTGTAGGCTTTCGCGTGCATTGGGTAATTGGCGATATGCGGTTTACTGCATTCACAAATGTTCTGTGTCGCTTGACGAAGTAAATCATCAGGTGTAACTGTCTCGTCGTACATAAAGGTGAGATTCGGTGCGATCTGCTTGAGCTCCGCATCTACTTTTAAAACAGTGCGACAAATAATGTTGTCTGTCGGTCCGACATTCACATGCATAAACGCATCTGGCAATGTGCGATCCAGCATGATCCAAAAATGTTTTAACTTTTTGTAAATCTGGCTCTCTGTTAGGTCGCCTATGTAAGGCAACAAGACATCATCTAACTGGCCTAAGTAAACCGGAATGTTCGTTACCGAAGGAACATGATGGTAAATGATGGTCAGCATGTTCAACGCATCATCGAAATCATCAGCCGGAGACAACTCTAAATAGTCTGAGCCTTGCGATAGAAATTTAGCGTAATCAGGCAACACATAGCGAGGTTTAAACGGTGCATGACCTTCAAACATATCGCAGATGATGCCTTCATCCATTGCTTGTCTCAGTGATGGAGATACGGTCATGTAAGGAATGCACGCTTCCGCCTCTAAAGCTAAAAAACTCGACTTCTGTTTTGGAGAAAGACGGACGTCGGTCGCGATATCTAGAAAACGTTGTTGTAGTTTAGAAAGGCTTGTCATCTAAGATATTCCTACAAAGTAACCACAAGCCCACAAGACAAAATACGAGCTCTACCCCTAAAGAGTAACGTGATTTTACTCCTGCTTGGCTGTTGCCACTAATGAAAATAAACAAAACGTCTATTTCCATTCTGGAAATAAGACAAAGCTAAATTAGCGCATTCCAACTTACTATATGGGAAAACCTAACTGCGTACCGAAATCTGTCTTATTTATCGGTTTGCCGTCGACAACATCACGCCTGCACCAATAAATACTCCACCAGTCAAACGATTGAACAACTTCGCCCTTCCAGCGACAAACAACCAATCGGAGGCTTTTACCCCTAACAATGCATAAAATGTTAGCCAGCTAAGCTCAAAAACCACAAATGTAGACGCGAAAATCGCGTATTGAGCCAGTAGCGGTGCGGAAGGTTCAATGAATTGAGGAAACAAAGCGGTGAAAAAGACTATCGCTTTGGGGTTACTAGCGCCAACAATGAAACCACTAGTGAACGCGCTGAACGCTGTCGCGGAACTTTGAGTCGTTGCCGTTTTATTAAAATCTGTCTGAGATGAGCGCAACGCTTGAATACCTAACCAGATTAAATAAGCGGCGCCACACCATTTGATAATATTAAAAACTAACTCAGATGAAGCAATGACAACTCCCAGCCCGGTAAATGAGAGCGTAAGGATGATCGTAATCGCAGACAAACTGCCAAGCGCAGTCATGAAAGCAATACGAAACCCACTACTCACTCCTTTACTTAAACACAACAGTGAGCTTGGTCCTGGTGAAGCTGTGAGCACGAGAATAGCAAGAGTGTAAAAAATCCATGTATCTATTTGCATTGGCATCCCTTCCAGCAAAATGAGGTTTATAGCCCATTGTGTATAGAACTATTTTATCGCCCGGTTTCTATCCATGAAGCCGAGGTCTTAATAACCATCTTGCATCTAAATAACTTAGAAAAAATTAATAGATAGTTATGCAAATAAAATACGATCTACATGCAAGGATGTAAAGCCTGTTGTATAAGCTTATCTATTTCTCTTAATCATAAAAAGGCTTAGGATCGATCTCTAACGATGAAGGCGCGATCGCTCTTTCAATTTTGTACGCACTCGTTTTTAAATCCACCATCGTGACATCAATGTATCGTTTATACTTGCGGGAGTAGAAACATTTCACTTCTGGCTTTAATGCTTGAGATTCATTTGAAGACCAAACAATACCAACACGCCCATCGTTCAACTCGACAATGGAGCCGACGGGGTACATCCCAATGCAATTAATGAATTTGTAAACTAAGTCGGCGTCTAAATGAAATGGCGTTAGACTCAACAAGATTTTAAACGCTTCCGCAGAACTCATGCCTTTTTTGTAACAGCGATCAGCCGTTAGCGCATCGTAGATATCTACAATACAGCTCATACGGCCGTGAATTGGAATCTCCTCCCCCTTCAAGCCTCTAGGATAACCATTGCCATCTAACTTCTCGTGGTGCATCAAACAAACATCACGGCTTACGTCACTAAGTCCTTTTACGTGAAGGATTATCTCACCTGCGAACACTTGATGTAGCTTCATATGTTCAAATTCTTCAGGCGTTAGCTTCGCTGGCTTGTGCAAGATCTTATCATCGACTTTAATTTTACCTACATCATGAATAATGCCACCAACAGCAAGCTGTTTTAGCGTTGGCTTATCCAAGCCCAAGTACTTACCGAATGACACTAAAAGACAAGCGACATTGACGGAGTGTTCCAATAAGTAAGAGTCTTTTTTTCGGAGTGCAGAGACACACTGCAACGCATCTGAGTCAATCAAAACACTTTCAATGACATCGTCAGCCCAAGCTTCTACTTCATCAACTTCAATGATTTTTCCTTCAAAAGTTTGATTCAATAGTTTCTGCGCCAAATCTTTTGCTTCGGCGATCAGCTTTTTGGCTCGCTTGTGTTGGATGTCTCTCGAACGATAAGTTCGTTGACCCCTCTTAAAATCGGAGTGTTTCTGCTCTCGCGTCTCTTTAGTGGCATCAGTTGATTCATCTACAGGCTTGAAGACACACTGCTGCGAAGATAATGTTTGATCTACCCAAACATACTTTACGCCACTTGTAGCAAGCTTCTTAATGCCTTCATGGCTAGATATCCGCCCTGCATTGGCTAAATTGACGCGCTTGTTGTGCTCTATCGCGGTAACAAACATACCAACGCCGATATCAGCGAGCGCAATTTTGATTGAATTTTTCGGATCGTACTGCATATAAAGAAGGCTTACTCGATATTAACGTCCGCATTATAAGAGATTTGATTACTTGGCGTGATAATAAATTTGAATTGATTACAATTAATGAGCATCCTGTCAATTAATAATCGGTCGCGCTCATTAAGTCCTTTTTGTTATTATGGTTTTATCCAAGATAACATATATACAAATGACGTTAGAAAACAGCACATTGATACCGACACAACTGAAAATAACTTTAGGATAATTATTCATAAATATTTATAGATTGCGGACGGCATCAATAACTGTATTTTATAAATGATTTTTACTGTTGACTATTTTTTATAAATGTCGATGATTAGCCGCCTAATCTTAGTATGTTATTAACCTAGTAGCGCATAAAATGATAGCCAAACAATTTGAACTGACACTTTTGTGATTGTAATGTACGCCAGCAGATCAACTCTATGTTATCAACCCCAACACTCATCTCTGATGCTAAAAGGCTCGAGGAGGAAATATCTTGACCACCATATTTGACCAACAAGTCTCAGATAGTGACCGAGAGTTCCTAAAAATCGTCGAAGAACGATTCATTCATATCTTCGATGTATTTAACGAAGGCCTCTTTTACATGGATGAGTTTGGCACCATGGTATTTTATAACAAGGGCTTTTATGAGCAGCTTGGTATCAACGCTGGTCGAATCAGCTTAGAGCAATGGTTAGACCTTGTTCACCCTCTCGATCGAGAAAGACTCTCCACTCGGGTCGATGCTCACATCATTACCAACAACACGAGGGTCACAACGACCTACCGCGTGCGTAAACCCAATGGACAGTACGTCTGGATTGAAGGCGTAGCCATGACCAAAGAAACAGAACATGGTCATTATATGGTTGGTAGCCACCGTGATATTTCTGAACGCAAGCTGATGGAAAGCTACATTCATCAAGTCGCATTTCATGACAATGCGTCAGGTATGGCTAATCGCGCCCATCTCTTGCTGGATATTGAAGATAGTGTGCGAGCCACTGATTCTTGTGCATCTATCTGTTACATTCAGATAGAAGAGATTAAATCTTACTTAAATCAATATGGCAGCGAGTTGGTCGATGGGTTAGTGGAAAAATTGCTACAAACTCTCAGTCACCTACCTTCTCCAAATAGTTCTGTATATCGCGTACATGATGATGACTTTGCGATTTTGATTCACGATGAATGCTCGGTAGAAACGCTGCAAAGTTACGCCGAAAGTTTAAAGGAAACCTACCACGAGGCAGTGATTGAAGAGGGCCAATACTTAGGAAGTAACATTAGTATTGGTTTGTATCCTTGCATAGATCCAAGTCACTCAGCAGAGGAAATATTACGTAAAGCAGCACGAACTTGTCAGTACGCAAGCGAGCAGAATAAAGACCGTGTTGCGGTTTACAGTGAGAAAACTCAGCATGCCGTAGACCGTTATTTCTTTATTGAGCAAGGTCTAAAAAGTGCACTTGAAAAACAGACATTAAGCGTTAAGTTTCAGCCAATTATTGACGCCAAAAGCTCTAAAGTAGTGAGCTTCGAATCTCTGGTTCGCTGGCGTAGCAAAGAGTTTGGCGAAATTTATCCAGACGAATTCATCCCCGTCGCAGAGAACAAAGGTTTGATTGTCGAACTCGGATATCAAGTCTTTGCCAAAGCGTGTGAATTTATCAAAAACTACCGTGAGCGTTACCAAAACCAAGTTCGTGTAAACGTGAATGTTTCTGTACTTCAGTTAATGAATAGTGAATTCCCTGCGCGAATTAAAGCCATGGCGGATGAGGTTGGTGTCGATCCTGAGTCTATTGTATTGGAACTAACAGAAACGTTTATTTTGGATAATAATCAGACAGCCATTGCCCCTCTGAATACCCTCAGGGAACTAGGATTTGCACTCTCTCTGGATGACTTTGGATCTGGTTACAGTTCATTAAATAGCTTCTTCGACCTCCCGATGACACAAATCAAAATTGATAGGTCGATGGCGTGGAAAACACTAACCAACCGCTCTTCACAAGAATATCTGAAGTTTCTTATCACTATGTGCCAGGAAAATAATATTGAAGTAGTGATTGAGGGAATTGAAGACGCCAAAATGTGTGAATTTTTTACCGAAATGGGCGTCGATTATCTGCAAGGTTATTGGTTCTCTAAGCCACTTTCTGTTGCCAGTGCAAGCCGCTATTCGTTGAGTTAAGCATACTAGAGCAATATTCCGCACGGCCACGTTAAACATGCTGAACTATTCACTATAGATTTCAGACACTAACTGGCCGTGACGAAAACAAGCTTAATGTCCCCCGATTAACGTAGACGTTCAAACACCACACTCTGATCTAAATGTTCGTGATACTGAGTGTAATCTAAGCCCACATCAAAGATATATTGGGTCACCAGGTTTCTAACGCACTCTATTAATTGGCTTGCTTGCCATGGTTTTTCAAAGTAGCGGTCAATGCCTGCGGAGTTGATCGCATTAATCGTATCGGTGTGCGTCGCTTGCCCGGTAAGAAGCACTTTCCTCGTAAAGCCAAAACGACCGTCCTTTGATACATCGGTCAGCAGCTCTACTCCCGTTTTACCTGGCATCACATGATCGGAAATAATCAATGCGATCATCTCGCCTTCTGCATCAAATTCATCCATCAGTTCTAGAGCCTCACCTGCTGATTCGCAGTCTTCGATATTCAACCACTGATTTAACGGCTCTAAATCTTGTAGAACCGCGCTTAGTACCTCTCGTTGGTCATCAACGCAAATTACATTAAGCTTCTCCATGTTCACCCTCTACTGGTAACTTGATTCTAAAAATCGTTTTTTCACTGTCGCTCTTTACCACAATAGAGCCGTTATATCCGGCGATAATGCGCTTCACAATCGACAGACCTAACCCTAAACCAAACGACAATCCCCCCTTTTTAGTGGTGAAGTTTGGCCGGAAAATTTTTCTACGTGTCGCTTCATCAATTTCTGGTCCGTTGTTAGCAATCGTGACCAAAATTTTACCCTTACTCTCCCGAGTATGTATTTCGATACCGGGTTTCTCCGTTTCACCAAGTGCATCGCACGCATTCTTTAAGATATTTACCCAAACTTGGACGAGTTCGGTTTGAGAACCAATAAAAGCAGGTAAATCCGCAGGGCTAAAACGAACACTCACTCGTCTTAAGTCACTTTGCAATAGAGCCAAGGCGCGATTGATTGAATCATTGATGTTAATCGCTTCATCCAAGTCGATATCCGTGCGCCCCAATTGTTTTACGGAGCGCACAATGCCAACGGTATGTTTAGAAGCGATGCGTAAGTCATGCAGATCTCGTCCCATTTGCCAGAAACGTATCGCTTCTTCTGGTCTTTTTAGCCAATGTTCCGAAAGGAAATTATTTGGAACGGCACGTGCAAGATCACGAGCAACCTCCTTGGTTAAACCGTAGTATTTTTCGAAGTGGCGCCCCCGCTTTCTCGCTTCGCTAGAAGAGACTTTCTGCCCTTGCATTAAACCAAAATCAAAAAATTGACTCGCTTCCGGATGAACTTCTTCAAGCAGTTCCATGATAACTGTCTCTAGCCGTTCTGATTTACTGCTTACAACGCCTATCGCATTGTTCAACTCATGAGCAATACCCGCTGCAAGCTGCCCCAACGTTGTCATTTGCTCTGCGGTATGAAGCTTTTGTAGTGCTTTTTCTTTAGCCAATGCCTCTTGCATTGCGCGCCGTTGACGACGAGAT
The DNA here is from genome assembly GCF_033340275.1 of Vibrio sp. 1402. NCBI lineage: Bacteria > Pseudomonadati > Pseudomonadota > Gammaproteobacteria > Vibrionales > Vibrionaceae > Vibrio > Vibrio sp. 1402. The sequence goes on along the minus strand of NZ_JAWOWE010000002.1, from coordinate 510,519 downwards.
AATTCGTTAACCATCACAGGCATAAATTGTGTCGTCAATGGTCCGTATGTCGCCTCTTCCACGGCGGGCGTATCGCGCTGTATCCAAGCCAATTCAACATCGGTTTGAGCAATCACTGTCGAAGAGGCAGTCCACGTACCAGAAAAGAAACTGTGTACGCCAATAAACGCACCTTGAGACGCAGAAAATACCTGGATCGGTTTCTTGTCATCTTCCGCGTAATAGCCCGCCAGCTCTCCCGAAAGCACATAGTACAAGCGATCGTTGTAGCCTGCTTGCTCAATAAGCACCGACCCGGATAAAACCGTTAATCGGCGTTCAAGGTGATTAAAGTAGCGTTGTACTAACGCGTCTAACTTCGTTTCGTACATGGGTTATCCAATATGCCCAACAGTATGTAAAATCCACACCATCACAAAGCTGAGTAATACGCCAATCACGCCTAGCACGGCACCGATACGAGCCATTTGGCCGCTCTCGACATGCCCTGTTGCATGAGCTAACGCGTTTGGTGGCGTACTGATTGGTAACGACATACCGAGTGAAGCGGCAAATGTCACGACCAAGATCAGAGTAACTTCACCGCCGAGAGGCGTTAGCGAAGCCATAGAAGTACCCAGCGCAGCCATTATCGGCATCAGCAAGTTTGCGGTGGCTGTATGCGACATAAAGTTTGCCATTAACAGGCACAAGAAAGCCGCACCAAACAAGACAACATATGGCGAGAACTGATCAAACGGAATGCTGTGTACCACCAGCTTCGCAAGCCCGGTTTTATCTAGAGCAAGGCCCAGAGCAATACCGCCTGACACCAACCAAAGCACATCCCAAGAGATTTTCTTCAAGTCTTCTTTGTTGATGATGCCCGTCAATGAGAACACTGCGACCGGAATTAATGCTACTGTGTAAGAATTCATTCCATGTGCAGAACCCATCAACCAAAGAATAATCGTGCCGGCAAAGGTGACGTAAACCATTATTGCTTTGGGTGTTTTCAAAAACTTGCTTTTAATGTTCAGATCGATGGTGGTTTGTTCGGCTTTATACAAAAAGCCAATCAGAAACCAGGCTAACGCCATCATCACAATAACGAATGGCACACCAAATACCATCCATTCACCAAACGTAATTAAGTTGTCACCAACCAAATATTTTAGGGCGATGGCATTCGGTGGCGTGCCGATTGGAGTACCAATGCCACCAATGTTGGCCGCAACAGGAATACACAAAGCGAATGCAATTCGACCTGGGTCTTTAGGCCCGAAAACTGCTATCACAGGGGTTAAAATGGACAACATCATCGCTGTTGTTGCGGTGTTTGACATAAACATGGAAAAAACAGCGGTGATCAGCATCAACCCCAGCATAACGAACTTTGGTTTTTGTCCAAATGGTTTGAGTAACACTCGGGCTAAGTTGACATCTAACCTGTACTTTGTCGCCGCCATAGCCAAAAAGAAACCGCCGAGGAAGAGCATGATAATCGGACTAGCGAAGGTCGCCATTATCTCGTTGTATTGTAATAGCTCACCAAAATGTGGCTGCCCTTCTTGCAAACGAAAGAGCACAATACCTTTATTTGATACAAGCAATAGCTCTAGGACAATGATCACAACCGAAGTGGCGTAGATTGGAATTGGCTCGAATACCCAGCAAAGTGCGGCAAGCAAGAAGATTGCAATCACTCTTTGCTGGACGATAGTAATGCCATCAAATGGGAACGCAGAGAGAGGCATCAACCAAACAAGCAATGGTATCAATGTTGGAACAACGTATTTGAGATAAGGGCGCATAGTACTACTTCTCTTCCTGAGATGGTTAGCCAGACACATTTGGCGTTTGGAACGCTATTACCCGCCGCAAAACCAAAACTTTCAGACTGTTTTTAAGCCTTCAGAGACGAAATGCGGTAATGGCGTTCCAGAGAAGATTATGTACACTGTTTTCAAACAAAACGTTGGTGCGAGATCAATGAACTCGTTTTCACATTGGAAAACATTTTATATCTGTGTTCAAGCTCACTAAATGCTCACTATTTAAGTTAAATATACTTTTCCATCATAAAGTTAGTTAAGGTTTCTCCCCTAACCTCAACACGTTGTCGAGACTTAACTGTGAAACCCATTTTCTCGTAAAAAGGTCGGGCGGTAATACTCACTTCAGAATACAGTCGTTTTATCCCCTGTACTTTCGCCTGTGAAAAAAGAAAAGACATCAAATCACGACCAACACCTTGTCCTTGGTATTTATGATGGCAAAAGAAATGATCAATCAAGCCGTCACCTTGCAAATCACAATAGCCAACGACCTGCCCTTCTATCTCCGCGACGTATGGTTGAATATCGTCCATTTTTCGTTGCCACACATCGAGGTCAAAATCTGATGGTGCCCAAGCGGAAACTTGTGATTCCGTATAATCGCGACGATTAATGATTCGCACAGTATGGTAAAAGAGTGCCCACAGTGTTGGGGCATCCTCGGTGCGATAGCAGCGTATTGAGAGCATCAATTTCCTCATTCTTATTCAATAAATACTAAGCATTAACGCAAAGTGATACTAGTGAACTCATCATTTTCAATGCCAATCACTAAAGGCTTCCCAATCTGATCACTGTTCATCAGTACGGTTGTATTCAACTCTCGGCTTGATCTGCGTATTTTGCTTTTTCTTATGATATGAACATTCACAATATAATCGGAATACTCCTTTATGATTCCGCCGGAAAATTCTACGTGCTCACTTTCATTGTCTCGGACAACATGAAATTTTCGATTGGCTTGAATATCAGTACTGATGGAGGAGTCACCATAGTTCAGCACAACGGACGTTGGTTCGCTATCTTGATGGGCAAAACAGCCAAATGCGAACATGCTTAATGCGAGTATACTTTTTGATTTAAACATTAATTATTCTATTTCTAGTTATTTTTCTGCTATTTGCATGACCAAACAGCACTTGTTCTGTGAGCGCCTATTGTGCCATAGCTGAACGCTGACTCTAAACGCGCAAAAAGATGAGCGATGAAAATTCCGTCCAAAACAAGCAAATGTGAGGGTCACAAACTCACTCAATCAGTCAAAATCCACTGTAAACCTATGTTTTTTAATGCTTTTAATTAATGTGCCCGTGTAAGGAATACATACAACCTCTTACTTTTTCATACGCAACTAGACGAATGAATCGAGAAATACGGCATCGTCTATGCCACATGTTACAAATCGGCTTACCTTATTATTACGTATGAACTGGAATTATGGCACTAACTTCCCTCTCTCTTTTAATAAGGAGAGGATTTCAACAATCAGACTTGCCACGTTTTTATAGCTAAAATCAATAGAGCGTTACCAGCATCGGTTGGTCTAGGAGCAATAAATGAAAGACCCTCTCAACTTTACTCACCATGTAAAAATTTGGCTCATGTCAATCGCGGTTATGCTGGGTGGATGCACTCAAGGAGATTGGCGTACCGCTAGCAGAGAACCTGCGGGTATCGCACCCGATCCTTCCAATGTTAAGCATGCTGTGATTGAGTTTTACGCCGCAGACGCGTTTGGTTGGCGAGGCTGGTTTGCCGTTCATACATGGTTTGCAATAAAGCCTGAAAATGCGAACGAATATACAGTGTATGAAGTAGTCGGCTGGAGAGTGAATCGCGGACAACCCGCTCTATATCAGTACCAAACTGGGACGCCAGATCGATATTGGTATGGTGCAAAACCAGAAAAGATCCTCTCCATACAAGGTGAAAAGGCCCGCCAGCTTATCCCTAAAATACAAAGTGTTATTAACCAATACCCTTGGGCTGAAGAATATACGCTGTTTCCAGGGCCAAATAGCAATACATTTCCGGCTTGGGTGGGTAAACAAATTCCAGAATTAGAGCTGAACTTGCCGTTTCGCGCAATTGGTAGCGGTTACGCCAGCGATTAACAGCAAAGATTAGTCACTGGCTCGTTTTATGTTCAGCATAAAGCGCAATATCTATTGTGCGTCGTCACCCAACTCCGTTCTATTTCTTCCATTATGTTTCGCTTTATACAGTGCATTATCGGCGTCTTTCATTACCGCTTCAATTGGTGTGTCATTGCCTTTCCAGTGAGAAACGCCCAACGAAACCGTGACCTTACCAACCACCTGAAAGTCATGTTGTTCCACGTTGTGTCTAATACGCTCTGCAACATCCATAGCGTGGTTTACGTCTGTTTTTTCCAAAAACATCATAAACTCTTCACCGCCAGAACGACACAGGTGATCATTAGAGCGAGCTTGGTCTTTCATTAACTGCGCAAACTCTCTAAGTAAGTTGTCACCCACGTCATGGCCATAGTTATCGTTTACGCTCTTAAAGTGGTCAATATCTAGCGCCAAAACAGAGAACGCGGTATTTTCCTGCTTAAACAAACCAAGAACTTTATCTAATCCACGTCGATTCAATAATCCAGTCATCGAATCTGTTAATGTATCCAGTTGCAGCTTATCAATGGTTTTTGACACGATACCAAATGCTTTAAGAAAGCTAAGCTTCAAATGTGAGACCTCAAAATACCAAGACTTAACCAGTTTGAGATCATCGATAGATGATGAATGTTCTTCGACACCTCGCACAGCACCAGCTAACTGCCAAAGTGGTCTAGAAATAAGAAGGGACAAGAACCAAATTAGCAGCAAAGTTAATAAACCAATTGGAATCGACTTAAGGAAAACATTCCACATCTGTTCATCTAGCACAGATAACGTCATCGATTTCGGGCGCTGAGCAACAATTCCCCACCCTGATGACTTTACTGGTGCATAACCAGCAAGCATTTCGACGCCGCGAGAGTTAACAATTTCTTTGTTACCGCTCTGCCCCATCGTCACCGCTTTGATTGCCTCATTATCGTCGATTACTTCACCAACTCTCGATTGATCTGGGTGATAAATCAGAGTGTTACTCTCATCGACAACGTAAAGGAAAGAACCATCTTTGTATGCGTGCTGGCTGAGTAACTCTGCGAGAATATTTTCTTTTTCTAGATAAATAGTGCCGCCGATATAACCTAAATATTCATTAGATTGAGAAAATATAGGGTATGAGATGGTTAACAAGTAATTTCCAGCGGGCGATATAAATGGTTCAGTAACAACCGGTGCTTGAGCGTTTAAAGACTGGCGTTTTCTTTCACCCACTAACCTTACACCTTTCACCTGAAGTGTTTCAGGTGATACAGAAATAATAACCCCTTTTGCATTAACGACAACCACGGAGTTAAATGATTTGGTTTGCGTTCTTAATCTCTCAGCCTCTTTATCAAGAAGCTGAGCGTCATGCATCTTGTCTTTTAGCACGTTCGCACTGTATTTTAACTGCGACATTGAGCTTTCTATGAAAGAGTCTGTCATTTCAGACATTTTTTGGGCGTAAACACGGTTTGATTCTAACGTGTTATTGATGATGAGATCCCTTTGAACACGATAAATCGAGTAGAATGCGTTGATCAAAGTGACAAGCACACTGAACACACATAGGGTGACAATAAGATTTCTAAGATTGAGTTTTTCTTTTCTTCTAAAAGACATTGCCAATGGCCAACTTTGAAGGCTTTCTATATGAATGAGCGTATAGGTTATATGAAATTGATTTGATTTTCAGGTAGTAAGTTGGGATCAATGTTAATATTTGCTCACATTAAAGAACACTTTATGAGCTAAAAAGAGAATTCAGTAGCACGATAAAGAAACCGTGCTACTTTCATATTTGGCGTTTAAGAGGGTTTTGTCTCTGTCATCGTTTTTAATATCTCCACAACTAGCTGATGATCATCTAACTGCGGTAAACCCGATACCGTCACAACCCCAACCAAACCAGACCCAGAAAGCCGAATTGGGAACGCGCCACCATGAGCACAGTACTCACGAGCATCGAGATGAGGCTGGTTTTCGAAATCACGTTGCTTTTGCTTGTTGTACAGAGAAAGATAGTAAGAGCTGTGGCCATACCTTAACACTGAGTTTCGCTTCCTACGGACCCAATCTACATGATCAGCGCAGGTTCCTGCCATCGCGTATTGAAATAGCGTTTGTCCAAAGCCGTAAACCTCAATAGCAACAGCCGCGCCGCGAGCTTCAGCCTCTTCTTTTAGAGCGAGGCCGATAGACCACGCAATATGGTGATTAAATTCCGCCAACTGAAGTTCATGCTCTTGCAGGGCCACGAGTTCAAGCGTCAAACTCATGGTTTCACCTGAATCGTTTTACCCGTTTTACTGCTTTCCAATGCCATCTCAATCAGAGCGATATTCTGTACTGCTTGAGCGGCAGGAACCGGGTTATCAGTGCCCAAACGAATGGCGTCTGCCACACCAACAAAGTAAGCTTGGTACGCGCCTCTCTCCGTTTTGATAGTTTGCGCACCGTCTTCGTCGTAACGGACGCCGTATAACGCCTCATCTTCTTCCGACCAAGCATCGTTTTCCGGCAAACGGCCTTCTTTTAAGTAGCCCTCTTGAGGATCTAATCCGAACTTTTCATATTTAGCTTCCGTACCCAATACTTTGTATCGGAGATTCGGCTCTGGGCTATACAAGTTTGAATGCAAGTGCACAATATGCTCAGGGTAATGAAGTATCAAGTTGTAATAATCAATCGTCGTCGCGCCCGGACGCATCATTCGACATTGTGCGTCTATCGCATCTGGCAAGCCAAACAACACCAATGCTTGATCGAGAAGATGAGGAGCAAGGTCGAATAGAATACCACCACCATCTTGAGCTAGCTCTCGCCATCGTTGACGAACTTCAGGGCGGTAACGGTCAAAGTGTGACTCAAACAGCTTTATATCACCTAACTTACCTTGTTCGATAAGAGATTTAACCGTGAGAAAATCTCCATCCCAACGTCTATTGTGAAAAACGCTCAGCACTAGACCTTTCTCTTCCGCCAAGGCGATAAGTTCATTACCGTCTTCTATACGAGTAACAAACGGTTTCTCGACGATGACGTGTTTCCCATTGTTCAACGCACGCTTTGCAAGTTCGTAATGTACGTCATTTGGCGCAGTAATGATTACGAGCTCTGCATCACTATCATCGAGTAAAGTATTCGCATCAGAAAACCACTTGGCATCTGGCCAATCATTTTGAACCGCCTCCTGTTGACGAGAGCTTATCGCGCTCAGCGTTAAATTTGGTAGCGCTTTAATGAAGGGTAAATGAAACGTTTTTGCTGAATATCCGTAACCAATCACAGCGGTTTTTACGGGATCGTAAGCCATTCTAAGATTCCTTATTTCGGTGACACAACAATACATTCAATATCATTGTGATCGAGGAGTTGTTGAAAATCTGATTGAGGGGGATGATCGGTAATAATGATGTCGATCTTTGACAAATCACATACGTGGTGGAAATTGTCGCTACCAATTTTTCGGGATTCACAAACGACGATGACCTGCTGAGCTTGAGCAATCATCGCTTGTTTCATTGTAGCTTCTAACAAACTATTTGTTGTCAGCCCTCGGGATGTCAATGCACACACGCCAATGAACGCTTTGTTCACGTGATACTGCTGCATTTGCTGCTCTGCTTGCGCCCCTAAAACTGCTCTGGCATAAGGGTCAAAGTGTCCGCCTAAGAAATGAACGTCCATTGTGTCGTTTGTTTCAGCAGCGGTCAGTACATCAATGCTGTTAGTAACGACGTTGAGCTTGTTTTCTCCACAACGCGCTTTTCCTGCATAGAGTGGGAGCAGAGACAAAATGGTGCTGGTATCAATAACAAGATGGTCGCGCTCATCCAACAACGCTGTGGCAGCTTGAGCTAGTCGATGTTTAACGTCACTCACGGGTCGACTCGCGTATGCCTCGGTATGGGAAGAGATCGGCGCAAGCATGACACCACCTCGTATTCTTTGTAACCCAGGTTGCTGACTCAACTTAACTAAGTCTCGGCGAGCTGAATCTCGCGAGATACCAAAGTACTCACAAACTTCAGACAACGTTACTTTGTTTTGCTGCTCCAGCTTCGCTCTGAGCGCTACGAGTCTTTCTTCTTGTGTCATAACTTAAATTCACTTAAGTAGTTTTAAGTAAACTTGCCACAATGATAGAAAAATTACCAACAAAACCACTTACAACCAACTCAATTGACCAAAGGTTAACCAAAGATAAATGAGCAGCAAGGCAAACTTCCTAGAGCGGTACGTTCACTCAAGCCCACATAGTTAGGCGTATGAAGTTTATTTATACCCGTTTAAAACAACTGGCTCATCTAGCCCTAACTTCACCCTATTTATTTTAATAAGCGCTTTTGGTAGTGGAATAAACCCAGCATTTCGTACCTGTTGTGTATTGTTGTCGGTTGTAAGGAGTTCAAATAGCTTTGATTTTTTGATCTTCTGATTAGTGTCGAATTGTTTATTTATATAAACGTAATAGACCACGGAAAATGGATAGCGAAGAGAATAGATGCAATCTGTGCTCAAAGAGCATGAGTCATCGTTATGATGAACAGAGAGAGCCTTGTAGCTCGACCACTGTTCTGAGTATTTAAAATCGGAGTATCGCATATAAGCTTTGGCTGACAAGTCGTCGCTTAAAGCCCGTTTCAATCGGTCTTCATCAAGCATTTGAATCGATAATTGACAACCATTAGAGCTCACATCTGGGTTACTTAAACGCATCTCCCCGAAAGCATACGTATTTGCATCACAGCGTTTCAATTCACTAACGGAAACACTATCTACCGTACTCTTTTGACTATTGATTACGACAATAGCGTTTGCCATTAAAAACAAACGTGTAGGCCTGTGGCCTCTTTCTCGTTGAAATCGGGAGATGTTTTCATCTGACCATTTCTTAGATGTGATCGCAATAGAGGTTCCGTCATTTAGCATGTCGTTAAAACCAACAGACTGAGATGCAAGCGCTACATTTACACTTGGCTCATCTATCAATGTTTCTATCGTTTCTAGTATCTCTGGCTCGACAAAAATCGATGTTCGAGCCTCAGAGTCAGAAAATGCCAGCGGTGAAATCAAACATGAAGTTAGAGCAAGGAAAGGCAAGACTTTAATTTTCATAATTCAGCTCCAACTTCGAATTAGGTGTCAACTCGCTGTCCGAACTAAATATAGTCCACGCTTGTTCAGTACTTTCAGCTTTCGTGTTTACAACAGCAATTGTGCGCCTTTCCCGTTTTTTTAGTTGTACCGTCAATGCCGTATTCTGATAAAACTCTTGCTCTTCAATTCGATTATCTTGAATGCCGTTTCTCACTAGCAATTCTCGTATAGCTGCCGTCCTTTTCTTTGCCAACGCTTTGTTGTATTCGAGTGACGCTTCAGGGCTTGTGTCTCCTATCAGTATGACTTGCGCATTTGGGTTACTCTGAAGCAGTGCTTTCAACTCGCTTAGCGGCATATCATGAGATGGCGTTACCTGATGCTCATCCATCGCAAAGAAAAAGCTGATCAGGTGTGTCTGCGAGTCGTTGACCCAATTCGCACAGCCTTCACTGTCAACAACCACACCTTTTGGCGTATCTGCGCAGTTATCTCGTTGGTTTATCACGCCATCACTATCATTATCTTTAAGGTCGTTGTACTGGTATGTGGTCAACGTCGTATTCGGTGATTCAGCACAGCCTGCTAACATGAAAACTAGAAGACTCGTCACTGCGAATTTATCCATTATTGTTCTCCTTCCAGTTCTCTGGATACTCAACTCGCAACGCATAAGTCAGAATCCCCATCGAGTTGAATAAACGGTAAGTGGCAACCAAATGATCGTACTTTGTTCGGGTGTAGTTCCGTCTCGCAACAAACGTTTCAACTTTGGCATCTAATACATCTAACAAACTGCGTCGCCCTACATTGAACTGCTGGATGTACCCTAATTCAGTTACTTTCGCCGCATCAACGTTGACTTTTAAAAACTCCATTTGCTGTTGAAGCAATGTATGTGCGTCCCATGCCAGCCTTACACCTTCATTCGCATCTAGTTCTGCATTTGCTCGAATAGCCCTCGCCTCCTCTACTCGCCAGGCAGATGACTCCACTCGGGAGTCTGTAGAAAAGCCGTTAAAAAGATCGTAGTTGACCGTCAGCATAACCTTTGCATCTTCGTTAATGCCTTCAATATTATCCACGTTGTCTGTTTTGTTGGCTGACAGCTCAAGCTTGAGCTCTGGGTAGTAATCCCCCTTTTCTCTTTTTACTTCATGTCGAGCCGCCTCTAAATCTTTCATCGCCGACTGTATGGATGGGTGCAACCTAACCGCTTGTTTGAGTGCTTCGTCAAGCTTATTCGGAAGCAATTCCTGCGGGTAAACAGGCTCAACTAAGTTTTGCGGCGCTCGACCAACTAAACGTACAAATCTTGTTCTAGCATCGGAAAGATTGTTTTGGGCGGCAATCAATGAGGACTGTGTTGTCGCGACACGCGAAGAAACCTGTGCTAAATCGGAGTTGCTGGTTAAACCTTTTTCTTTTTTATCTAGAATGAAACGGTAGATCTCTTGGTGTTCACTTAGGTTTCTTTCTGTCAGTTTCATCAACTCTCGGGCATGTAAAACGTCCACATACGCTCTGACAGTATCTAATGCGACATTTTCCGCAGATGCCAATAAGCCTAAGCGTTCAGCTTCAGCCTCGTAAGATAGGCGATCAACATCAGCACTTGTTTTAAATCCATCAAATAACAGTTGGGAGATTCTTACGCCCATCTCCGTTCTTTCTAATGTTCTATCTTCACTGTCGATGTAGTTTCCGTTGTTATATCGAGTACCTTCGTACCCTGCTGCTGCATACAAATTAACCTGAGGAAGAAATGAACCATTTATGGCATTTCGGTCTCGTACCATCGACTCATAGCGAGAATAGCGAGCAAGCAAACTGGGGGAGCTATCGAGAGATAACGTAACTGACTCTTCTAAAGTCAAAGCGTTTGGCGACGATGATACTGCAAACAAGACCAATAACGTTGATTTAAGCCGCATCTTATATCCTTATGTCTATCTTTCTCTGAGCGAATTCTCTTTCGCACGTAATATAGGTTTTAACCAATAATTCAGTACTGTTTTTTCTCCTGTAAGAATGTCTACCACAACCTGCATTCCCGGGATGATCGTAAACTTATCATCAACCTTGAAAGTAACGTTGGCACGGTAGTAGGCATTGCCCTCTTCATTTTGAAGTGCATCGGCGCTTACGTAGGTCACTTCTCCTTCTAGGCCTCCGTAAATGACAAAGTCATAGGCAGACAACTTTACCGTTGCCGGCAGGCCAGGCCTTATGAAGGCGATATTCTGAGGAGAAATTCTCGCTTCAACGATTAACGTGCTATTACGAGGGACTATTTCTAAAATAGGCTCACCCGGCTTAACCACACCTCCGATGGTTCTGACAAAAACATCTTTGATGGTTCCATCGACCGGAGAAAGTAACTGCGTTCGATTCAACTGATCCGCAATCGCCTGACGACTTTCATTGAGCTGCGCTAGTTGCGTCACAACTTCATTGAGCTGCCCTTGTGCCTCTGCCCTAAAAGCAAGCGCAGTACCACGATAATCTGCGATGGATTCAGAATACACAGCCCTTTGCTTTTGGACAGCAGCTTGTGAACTCGCGATGTCTCCTTTGAGCTTTATAACGTCTCTATTCAGTTTTAATAATTCCACTTCAGCTACCGCGCCACTAGAAACCACCTCTCTCAGCATATCTCGCTCTTTCGAGACAATAACCAGACTGCTTTTTAGTGTTTGAATGGTATTCAAGGTATCTAGATAAGCTTGCGATTGTTGCTCAATTCGCAATTTAGCCTCCTCCAGCTCAGACTCCAGTTGGCTCAACCGCTCAAGATAGTTTGCTTTGGCATTCAGATAGGCAGAGTGGCCGGTCATCGAAATATCAAATGTCTGAGGCTCGATACTCACTTGTTGTTTCCAATCCAGTTGGAGGCTATTCACTTTTACCGTTTCTAATTCAATTTGAAGCCTCTGCTTTCTGGCGAGCAAAGATTCAACTTGTTCAGAGGTCTCCGAATAGGTCGACTTAAACCTTGTATCATCCAGAATAGCGATGGTTTGCCCCTTAGTGACGCTTTCACCAGGCATGACAAGTAACTCCTTTAGAATGCCTCCCTCTAAGCTCTGAATCGTCTGAACAGACAAAGTAGGAACAACCTTTCCTTCGCCGACAACCACTTCGTCTAACCTCGCCCACGAGGCCCAAATAATCACACTTAGCACTAACGCGGCAGACAACCAAATCAACGTTCTCGAACGGTTTGCTAAATGAGCATTACTCCAACGAACTGTGCTCATCATTGACCTCCTTCGCGTACAATTGATACTGCGCGTACTCTGTTCGTTTTCGCGTTAGACTGTTGTTTAGCAAAAATTTCTTGGGGCGATCCTTCCCTCAAAATTGTGCCTTTATCAAGCACAACAATTCGATCACAAAGCGATAATAAGGAATGTTTATGAGAGCTAATAATCATCGTCGTCGAGTGCGGCAACGATTTGAGAGCATTAAACAATGCATTCTCAGCAGGCTGGTCTAAGGAACTGGTTGGCTCGTCTAAAATTAATGCTGCTGGGTTTCGATAAAAAGCTCTTGAAATCGCTACAGCTTGCCTTTGCCCCCCCGACAAATAACGCCCTCCTTCTCCGACTTGCGTTTCTAGACCATGAGGAAGGCGACTCATGTACTGGTTCAAACCCGATAATTCTATCGCACGGCGTAAACGTTCTTGATCAATAACATGATGTCCTAATACTATGTTTTCCATAATGCTGCCGTATATAAGATGCGAATCTTGGCCAACCCAACCCGTTTTCTCTCTTATCAATTCGGCGGGCCAAAGCTGACTGTCAATGTCATCAAAATAAACGCTACCCTGTAAGGTACTGAGTTGATTGGTAATAATAGAAAGGAGTGTAGACTTTCCGGCTCCTGCACTACCAATAACGCCAACGCGTTCGCCTTGCTTGATAGTAAGATTAATATCTCTCAAACATGGCATATCAACATCTGGGTATTGGAAGCTCACGTTTTCTAAACGTATATTCCCTGTAAATTCGGCAGACGTAATGACCTGACTGCGTTGCACCTCCTGAGGTAAAGACATGATAGAATTTAAGCCTTCAACCGCTGTTTTTGTCTGTTGATAGCGAAGTAACAGCATAGCTAACTGGTTAATCGCCCCTGCAGCACGACCGCTAAGCATGACAATAGCAATGAGCCCCCCCATGCTGAGCAATCCCTCAGAAATTCTGTACACGCCTGTTACAAGTAACATTACGGTAATTATCTGCTGGCTAGATTGAATGGAGTAAGCAACGATATTCGAATAGTTTCGCGATTGATTTTGCCAATCAGAAAGCATGGATACCGTTTGCTCCCAACGCTTTTGTGCTTCTCCCGTAGCGTTATTTTGCTTAATCTCTTTTAAAGAGGACAATGAATCAAACAAGTGAGCTTGTCGCTTCATGGATAGTGCAGCACTTTCCGTATGTGATTGTTCTATTTTTGTTTTTACCGCAAAGCCAAGGATCAGCAGGGTAAACATGACGGCAATAGGTATGAACATCATTGCCCCACCTAGCCAACCTATTAAGACTAAAAATAACAACGTAAATGGGAGATCAACTAAGGTCACAAGAGATGCAGAAGTAAAAAAATCGCGAACACTATCAAAATCTTGTAGTTGTCGAGCGAATGCACCGACTGATGCAGGACGGTGTTCAAGTTTCATCCCCATAACTTTAGAAAAAAGTATCGAAGAAAGCTTGTTATCGATGTACTTACCCGCGGTATCAGTGACAACTCCCCTTGCTTTACGCAATAGCCAATCAAAAATAATGATGACGGAGACACCAGCGACCAAAACCCATAATGTACTGAAAGCTTGATTAGGCACTACACGATCGTAAACGTTCATAGTGAAAAGCGGAATAACTAGCGCTAGCGTATTGATAAGGAAAGAGGCAATCAAAAGATCTCGATACCACGGAGACATTTCTTTCACTACGGCGAAAAGCCAATGTTCATTATAATCCGCTTGAATAGAACTTATCCGTTTGTCCAGCTCTGGACGCATAGAAACTTGCCATGCTTGAGGCTGGAATTGATTATGCAGTTCCTCGCTCGTGACGTATTGCGTTTCACCTTGATCTTCACTAAATAACGTGACTTGATAATCGCTGTTATGTCGCTCAGATATAATAGCGGGTTGTAACGTCTTCCTATTGATTACCACCAATGGAAAGCTCAACATTGCGGTGGATTTTAAATCGATTAATGTGAGTTCAAGATCGGCTCGCTCAGCGGCTCTGATGAATAAGTCACTATCCAATCTACCCTCAACAAGAGGTAATCCAGAAAGCACCTTTTTTGTATGGTGTCTAACCTCAAAATAACGCATCAACCAAGTTAACGATTGCCCCCAAGGATCGTTAGTTAGCTCACTTGATGAGGATGAGTGATGCTTCATGACATACCACCTACTAGCAAGTTGTTGTCATCAATCATCTTCTGTAAGACATTTTCTTCGGCTACGCCAGTCGAGTCACCTTTGTAAAGCTGATCGAGAGTGACGCCCTGCATAAGAATCTGTTGTTTTGTCCCCGTCTCTTCTGGTTTTATGTGAAGCGTTACGCCATCATCATTCTCTGTTAAATCGAGCTTATTATCGACTTCTGTTATCGAGGTAGCGGTGATTATCGAGGCGATGTCAATTGTGTCATTATCATCACCAATAACGGATATTTGGAAATCGTTGATCACATCGTACGAGGGCTTTAACTCGTTACCGAGCCCTGAACTGTCAAACTGGAATACATCGCTGCCACTTCCTCCAATAAGCAAATCATTAGCATCTGTCGCAAGTAATGTTTGGCCCCCCTCTTCCACTAAGGCAACATTGACTACCTGAGCAGAACCTTCTGCGACAGTGGCGCCCAGTGTTGCAATCGGTTTTATCGACAACGTAAAATCACTTGCACCGCTAAACCCGCCAACGATGGAAAGATCAGCGACATCCTCTTGATCAACAGCATAAATGCCGTTCAATCTTTCACCATGACTCAACTCTAGATCTGTTGGTAATCCGCGAATCTCCACACTTCCAAACTCTTCGGGTGCAGGGTTGACTAAATTCATGCTCAACCCTAAAGGAATACTCCCAGACGCTTCAGACACAATAGACTGATAATCGGCCGTTAGTGTTGGCTCATCAGCTTCAGGGGTAACAACAATGGTTAGATCGGTGGTTTGCACATCTCCAAAATCGGTTTCGAGTGTCCCTGACACTATCGCTTGATCAAACGTTCTAACATTGAGAGCAACACCCATCGTTCCAAATGCATCCTTCGGAACGAACTCCAAACCTGACACTTCATTTGCTCGCACTAATACCGTCGCCACGGCATTGCCCGCGTCATCGAAGGTAAAGGATGAGAATTGAGTTCCAATACGAATCCTACCTAAGCCTTCCAATGCAGAGGGTTCAGAGCTTGCTTTGATCAACATCGACACTTCTATATATTCGTTGCTATTTGTTTCAAAACCGCTCGCTAAAAAGTCAATCGAAATGGAATCACCTTCATCTCCAGTGAACGTGTTAGAGGTTGTATTCAACGATACATCATCGCCAATCGGTTTTACGCCGACGTTGAACTGAGAAGTGGTATAGTTATAGTCGTTTGATCCAGACTCTTGGGTAATAGCTTGCAGTGTTAGTGAAATATCCCCACTAAAATCTAGTGGCGGTAGAAAGTAAACCTTATCAAGTTGTGCTTGAGTTAGCTGCCACTCCTTGCTCTCACCATCCGTTGAACCGTTATCAGGGAGTAATTCGAACGTCCCATTATTGTCCCAAACCAACACGGCTCCGTCTGGCACTCCTGTCATGACCAAAGACATCGACTCAGAACCATCTTGATCGATTAATGATGCAGATAAGTTTCCTAAATAAATATAATTATCTTCATTACCAACTACGTCTTCTGTTTCCAGAACCGCTTTATCAACCACTGGGGCAATGGTAACGGTAACTTCTGTTGATTTAGTTTGAGTATCTTTCGCACTGTCAGTACTTAAACAACTTCCCGTGACTTCATCAGTAATGTTTGCGTCAACGGAAATAACAAGCTCTCCACTGTAGTTTTCAGGTGGGATTAACTGAATTTCGTTTAGACGCGTAACATCTGTCACTACCCATGTTCCATCACCGTTGTCAATGAGTAGGCTCGGGTCCACGGCAGTAAACCGCGCATTCTCGTCAGACACCGATAAAGAAACCCAATTGACACTTTCAAGGCCAGTCGCTGCGTCACCTTCTCCAGTAATGGACTGCATTGGCCCTTCACTATCGCCCAATACAAGAGCAAGATTCAGGTTGGTTATAGTATCTTCTTGAACCGTAACTTGGCTTGGTGCTATCGCGATATCATCGACAACAGGAGAGATTTGTACCGTAATGGTCTGAGCGGTTGTTTTCGAGTCACCATCGCATGGGGCCGTTTCTGTCACTTCTAAATTGAAAGTAATGCAACCAGCAAAGTCCTCATCCACGCCAGTAAGCGTCAAGGAAGACAATCCAGCGCTAGAAATTGAATAACCCAACAGATTGCCCGTATTATCATAAGCAGGTATCACACCTTCGCCAGTAAGCTCGACTCCTTCAGGTAAAGAATCTGCGGCGACAAAGAAGGAAACTAAGTTATCATCACTACTCGCCACATCAGGGTTTAAAAACGCCCCAATTGAGACATCTTCACCTTCTTTACCTACAATATCCCCACTTTGAACGCTTCCCGGTTCACCAGGATCAGCACACTGGTCTCCATCTCCTTCATGGCCAGTAATTTGAATTTGGAACTGACCTGTGATGTATTGAGCATCCGTTCCATCTCGAACATACGCTAACACATTCACATCAAGTATCTCTGTGTTAGATGGGCTATAAATCGATGCGCCAGCAAGCAAATCTTGAGCGGTTTCCAACACGCTATCACTTGTGATTCCTTCCATTGGAATCAGCCAGTTCCCATCGGCATCTTGAGAAGCACCATTCGGATGAGTAACAATGAGGTCTTGACCCTGCGGTATCTGTAAAACGATGTAATCGAGATACTCTGAACCATCAATATCCGCTTCTGTAAATGTAATGCCTCCACTCACGTCAACAGCAGACCCATCCGTACTTGTGAATACTTCAGTCGCGCCTTCTAAACGTGTTTTGTCAATATCTTCATTACCAATATCCACTTTTCCAGAAACCACGACGCTCAAAGAGCCGTTGATTGCCTTTACATCAGTCTCCATCGTCGGAGACGTGTCTGTCACTTCGTACTGAACTTCCAGGCTAAACGTCCCACTTAGGTCTTCATTAGCTTTTACAGTGATTCGTCCACTGTTTAACAACTCAGATAATGTTGCCGAGCTACCATCGAGTAGTTCATTGAGTTCTAACGGTAAATTACTTTCCTCTACTGCATTACCATCAAAGTAAAGTGTTAAGCCATCTGAAATGGATACAATGGTGTATCCTGTCAAGGACTCACTAGAATCTATATCTTGATTAACGACAGGCTCAAGATTTAGTGTGATGAAATTGTCCTCAATACCATTGCTTTGTAATTCTTGACCGTCAGTTTGATCAACAATAGGTAAGATTTCCATTTCCACTTTAAGAGGGGTTTCAGCAGAATCACCATCCGGCTCTGTTGAAACGACGATAACATCCATGCTCAGTGTTCCACTAAAATCTTGCTCTGTTTTGAGGTAAGTGTTTTCAAGAACAGCGTTCGAGACCTGATAAACTGGCCCCGTTATTGGGTCCACGTATGCAATTGGAAGAGCAATAGGGTCACCATTTACATCTGTCAGTTGTGTTCCCACAGGGATGTTCTGAAGCAAGATATTAATTTCTTCTGATAGATCGTCGTCTGATGTCTGGATGATAAAATCCAGTTGTATCAGGTTATCTTCGTCTAACGTAGAGAGATTACTAATTACTTTAGTCGCTTGATCATATTGCCAATTCCCCTGTCCACCATCTAGGACAATTGGTTCATCGACCACGCCTTTTAGCTTAATGTCAATGGTTGCAGATTGGCTCTCGGCGGTTTCATTAAGAGGTGCTAAGCCATCAATAGTCGACTCTGTTGAAATGGCGGTTACTTGAAGGGATAGAGATTCAGTAAATGAGCTGATATCCGATTTTGGTTGAAGTAACGCCTCCGAATTGGCTAGAGCATTGGAGGTCACTAGGTAGGTATTAATACCGATAAGCGTAATCCCAGCTCCGACAGGCAATGTCCAACCATCTTGAACTTCTATGCGATAAGACAGAGACTCCGAGCCATCTGTGTCAGTGAGCCGCCCTAAGATGTACTCTTTTAAGTCAATCGCTTGGTCTTCAAGCCCCTGAATGTTTTTAACGGTCAGCGCAGGCACATCGGCATCTGGAGATATATCGATAACAACTTGCTCAGTGATCTCCGCTGTTTTATCTTGCTCATCGGCAAACACACTACCCGACTCAGTCGTTACTGCCGTTACATCAAAAGTAAATCTTCCGGCTAAGTTTTCGTTAGATGTGATTTCAATTTGATCTAACTCGGATTGGCTATACGATTTCCCTTCCTCAATAGCACTTCCGTTAAGTGTTAATATAAGTCCATCTGGAATATTCGAAATTTGGTAGTGGAGCGTTTCAGAACCGTCTTGGTCAAACTTTTCAGCGACAATATTGAGCGAAAGTGATTCAGCGGAATCTTCAACACTTTGATAAGAAAAGTCCGAATCATTAGACCACTCTGGCAAATCTGCAACCGGTAAGACGTTAACATTTAACGTGTTATTGCCTTGTAATACAAAACCATCTGGTTCGACATCAGATACGATTAATGCAGACACTGCTAACGAAACTTTGATAGTGTTGCCCGACAGGTTTAGCGCTGGTTGATAAGTGAGATCACCATTTGGAACGGTGAATATACCCACCCCCATTAGCTCTGTACCAGAAAGACTAATAAATCCGTCATTATCATCATCTTCAAGGCGCACTCCGTCTAAAAACAGAGCCCCTCCTTGTAGAGATTCAACAGAGATCCTTATCGCTTCAACACGCTCATTATTCTCCGTATCCCCAGGAGAAACTCTAATCGGTAACGCGACTGGCGTGGGGTCTCCACTATTATTCGCGCCATTATCTTCTAACGTATCTACATTAACGGTTCGAATAAAACCCCTGGCATCATCAAGAATTAATTGAGCTTCACTGCTTGCTTGGTCACCGTCTGCATCCGTCACAGTTATCGTTAGATCATCAAGCAAACCACCTACAGGCGTATTAACAATAAGCTCGGTAGTTAGCGTAAATGTCCCATCTTGAGCAATAGTCAGCGTTCCATATTTTAAGTTACCATCACTACTATTGATTAAATCGATGGTCCAAGCATCATTGCTAAATACCGAACTCGCCGTATCGTATGTTTCACCTGCATAGGTCAAACTTGAAATCAACGTGCCATCTGAACTGATTAAGTCGGCATTATTGCTAAACCAGTTTCCCGAAAACTCATCCCCCTCGGTAAGTTCAATTTCTATTGGTGAGCTTGTGTCTTCAGGGATATCATCTACTACACTAACGGTATATGTCTCAGCTTCAGACTGGTCGCCATCCTTATCAACGGCATAAATTGAAAAACTGAGTTCTAATGTGTTCTCGTCCGCTGGAACACCGTCAGGTTCATCGTGTTCAAGTGCACGGTATAGATCAAACTCGACAGTCCCATCGGTATTAAATCTAATTCTAAAGACGTCTTGCTCGCTTTCATCTCTTGCATATAACCAACCATTCGAGTCCGGTGAATCAAGCGAAACCAGGCTACCACTACTTGTTTTATAGCCGAGCGCATTGAACATATCGATATTCACGCTCACACTGGCGATAGAGTCTGAACCTTGTAATAGCGTAATGGATGGTGACGAGCCCTCGATGCCAGAATCAAGCGAATCATCATTCAACCCGCTTTCATTGACTGTGATTCCCTCTGTAATTACTAGTTCCGGAAACAAGCCATCATAGACCAGTATGTTGGACTCCGTAGAGATCTCGCTTCCATCAGAATCTCTCGCCACGATGGGCATAGAGATCGACAATTGCGTCCCATCACCTAAAACATGGTCAAGCGAGTGATAAAGCTCTACAGTTACATTAACGGTAGACGTATCATTTGATGGCAAAGAGAAGTCACTAGGTAACGTGACCCTAAATACAACGTCTCCAGTGTCTGAAATTGCGTCAAAGCTTCCATCATTGTTATCGTACCAAGTGGCAGCCTCTCCGTTATAAGTAACAGCATCACCAAGCGTAGTTTTGACAGTATCTCCATCATTTATGTCAACACCCAGATACACAATCGGATCGAATGATGACGTAACTATCACATCCGTATTCGCTATGGCTGAAACACCATCAGGAGCAATGTTTGTATCGACAGGTGTTTCGGTTAACTCGACATTGCCACTATTGATTAGCGCTTGTTCATTGTCGTTATCTATCACATTAATGTCTAAAACGACCGACGTGTTATCTTGGTCTGAGTCCATTGCAGTAACAACGAGAGGCACGTTTGGATCAGTATTTTCTTGTTGGTCGAGAGCCTGAAAAAGCTCAAAGGAGTAGGTAATGTCGCTATTTGCATCAATAGGTAATGAAGCATTGAGGGTAGCTTGAAAGATGGGAATCTGAGTTTGCCCATCTTCGTCAAGAATATAACCATCAAGTGTTTTGCCATCCGCAGAGACTTGATAAAGCACAACTTGTTCACCACTCGTCAACAAGGGTTGTTCAGAGACGATGAACGACAAAGATTCGAGGTAATCACTGCCAACCTCAACTTGAAAATTCCCTGAGCTCAACACACTTCCATTTGCGAGATCAGATTCTTTTACTTCTACCCCATTCAAATTATTTAAAGTTGGGTCTGCGCCATCCTTTAGAACATAGTCAATTTCATTCTCTACAAGCGGTGTGGCATCTAAATCTACGCCACCAATGGTCAACGGGAAAGTGACCATATCACTGCTATTGAATTGATCGATAGGGTGCTCAAGAGTAAGCGAAATTGATGCTAATACATCGTTACCCGACTCAACGCCACTCAATGTTAACGTAAATACAGTGACACCATTCGCAAATGCTGTAATTTGCTTTCCACTGGAACTTAACGTGTAGCTAAGCTCATTATCAGAGACTGAGCTTGTAAGCCCTAATGCTTCTAACTTAGTAATAGATGACCCACCGAAATACAAACTACTCGGATCAGGGTTGTCAGATCCCGCAACAATATTGACAGTTCCTTCAAAGTTCAATATCGGGCCATCCAAAGGGACTTCTGTTACGTCTATAGTCGCATTGCCTACGTAACCTGCTTGTCCATCACTAATATCAATGGTCGCGTTAGCCAAGCCATAGTCTTGGGAGTCATCTGCAGCTAAATAGCTGAAAGAAACACTTTGCTCGACCGAATGATCTAGGTTTCGACCTGCATCAAACTGCCAAGAGCCATCAGAAAATACGGTTAATTCGCCTTTTTCTAAACTAAAACTTACGGATCCCCCCTCTAGAATTGACTTCTGCTCCCCGCCAGCCTCTACAAATTTCACATAAAGTGTTCCATCAAGATCAATATCATTTTCAAGTAGATTGCCCGTAATTGTTTGATCTTCTACGACTGAGTATGTGTCATCTCTAATCACCGGATCAGAGTCATAAATAGTAATCGTTAACGGTGCCACAACCGTCTCTTGTGTGCCGTCAGCATCACTTTGAGTGCTTTCAACCAATACGTTAGTCACCAGCTCATCTTGACCTACACCATGATCAATCGCTTCATAAAAAGTAATTTGAACCGTACCATCATCATTGACCTCTGCTGAGAAAACTAATCGGTCGTCAGTCGATGTTCCTTGTAAGCTCAACCCATCTTCTGCAACAACAACATTTATAGATTGACCGACCGATGTAAGCGCGCTCAAACTTGGCTGCTCTGCATGCAGTGCTGGCACACCATTTTCTATGTTGATGGCTGCCGAGCTGCTTTGCTCACCAAAAAATCCAACGATGTTTTCAGAAAATACCGTTGAACCGGGTAGCACTATTGTCGGCATGGTATCGACCACGTGGTTGCCGGCGGCATCCAACACTTCTGCTTCAATGGTCCACGTGTTGTTTAGATTGAGAGTGTTTACGTCAATTCCGGTTACTGTCCACGAACCTGAGGCATCAACGAGGCCAGTAAAATTCAGCGTGCTGTCTCCGTCACTTACCCGAATCGTCACTGCCAGACCTTGCTCTACACCACTGGTTGTCCCTCTCATTTCCGTGACTATACCCTCACGGAAATCATCAATGGCAAGGCCACCGCTAATATAAAAATCCGTATCGATATCAATGGTGGGAGCAGTGGCATCTATGGTCGTAGCCTCATCCATCGCTTTCGCTTGGTTGCCCGCCACATCATTCACGGAGGCAGATACGGTTAACGCCCCATCGGCTAACGTGGATAAGTTCGCCCCTTCGACTTGCCACATACCATCAACGACAACGGTATTGAACGAGAGCATCACCCCCAAGCTGTCTTGAACCGTGACAGAAACCGTCTGACCATTTTCAACATCACTGACTTGCCCTGACAAAGTGACAGATTGGCGCTCTTCAGTGTTTAAATAGCCGTCTCCGCCATCGTCAACGTCCACCGTCACACTTGCGAGCGTATCTTTGATGATGGTGTTTTCACTGGTTGTAGGGTTGCCCGCTATATCAATACTCTCAGCAACAACTGTCAGCGTACCTTCAGACAATCCAGAAAGGTCAACGTCGTCCAGAGACCAACTTCCACCAGTCACCACCGTTTCTAAGTTTATGACCGCTCCTAACGAGTCGGTTACCGTAACTTGGATACGCTGGCCATCTTCAATGTTTTCAATCGTCCCTTCGAGGCGAGTAGTCGCGATTTCGTACTGATTTAAATACTCATCCCCTCCACCATCAAAATTGACGTTCACCGTTGCAAGCGTATCTTTAATGGTCGTATCGACGGCGTTCAGGTTATTGCCATAAATGTCAGAAACCACAGAAGTCACCGTAAGCGGCCCTTCGGCAAGAGAAGACAGATCAACGCCTGATAGGGTATAAGCCTCGTTCTCTACGGTCGTTGTAACAGTAATGGAATTATTGAGGCTGTCGGTAATGGTGATAGTAACAAGCCACTCATCGCTTATCTTGAGTGCGTCACCTTGAATCGTGACACTAGGAACTTCAAACTGGTTTTCGTATCCATCACCACCATCAAGAATATCTACTGTTAAAGAGGCATCATCGTTCAAACCTTCTATTGCCTCTAAGGTAATATCCAGTGTTACGGAGGTGGTGTCACCGTCTGAATCTGTTGCATTAACTAACAATGGTATATCCAGGATTTGATCTTTTGACAGATCGAAAGAGCGATATAATTCAAAGGAATACTCTATTTCACTACTAGACTCTAAAGGTAATGTGGACAATAGTTTCGATTGAAAAATATTTACTTCCACCCCACCTTCTAAGATATAGCCAGTAATTGTCGTACCGTCATCAGACAGACGGTAAAGCAACTCACTTTCACTACTCACTAATGTGGGCTGGTTTAATTCGCTAAATCGAAGAGAGTCAACATAATCACTCCCGATATCGAGTTGAAGGCTCCCAGTCTTAAAGATTGCCCCACTTTCTAGATTAATCTCTTCCATTGCAACGACAGTCAAGTTGCTCAACGTAGGATCAACACCATCTTTCAACACGAAATCAATTTCATTCTCTACAAGCGGTGTGGAGTCTAGATCTGTCCCTCCAATGATCAGCGGGAAAGTGACCGTATCACTACTATTGAATTGATCGATAGGATGATCAAGAGTAAGCGAGATTGAAGCTAGTACATCGTTACCCGACTCAATGCCACTCAATGTTAACGTAAATACAGTGACACCATTGGCAAATGCTGTGATTTGCTTTCCACTGGAACTTAACGTGTAGCTAAGCTCATTATCAGAGACTGAGCTTGTAAGCCCTAATGCCTCTAACTTAGTAATGGATGCCCCACCAAAATACAAACTAGTCGGATCAGGGTTATCAGAGCCAGCAATCACATTAACACTGCCTTCGGTGGTTAATAATGCCTCTCCCAGAGGTACTTCTGCTGCGTTTATAGTAGCGCTGCCTACATAACCCGCTTGGCCATCTATAATGTCGATAGTTGCGGTTGCTACACCGTAATCTTTTGAATCATCGGCTGCGAGATAATCAAAAACGAGACTTTGCTCAACCGTGTGATCTAAGTTGCGACTGGCATTCAACTGCCAAGAGCCATCTGAAAATACGGTTAATTCACCCTTCTCTAGACTAAAACTTACTGAGCCACCATCAGGGACAGACTGGATCTCTCCTCCGGCTCTGACATATCGAATGTACAAGTCACCATCAATATCAATGTCATTCTCCAGTACATTGCCAGAAATGACTTGGCCTTCGGTTACACTATATGACTCATTTTCGATCACTGGATCGGCATCAAGGATGGCGATTTCTAGGGGAGCCACAACAGCCTCTTGTGTGCCGTCAGCATCACTTTGAATGCTTTCAACCAATACGTTAGTCACCAGCTCATCTTGACCTACACCATGATCAATCGCTTCATAAAAAGTAATTTGAACCGTACCATCATCATTGACCTCTGCTGAGAAAACTAATCGGTCGTCAGTCGATGTTCCTTGTAAGCTCAACCCATCTTCTGCAACAACAACATTTATAGATTGACCGACCGATGTAAGCGCGCTCAAACTTGGCTGCTCTGCATGCAGTGCTGGCACACCATTTTCTATGTTGATGGCTGCCGAGCTGCTTTGCTCACCAAAAAATCCAACGATGTTTTCAGAAAATACCGTTGAACCGGGTAGCACTATTGTCGGCATGGTATCGACCACGTGGTTGCCGGCGGCATCCAACACTTCTGCTTCAATGGTCCACGTGTTGTTTAGATTGAGAGTGTTTACGTCAATTCCGGTTACTGTCCACGAACCTGAGGCATCAACGAGGCCAGTAAAATTCAGCGTGCTGTCTCCGTCACTTACCCGAATCGTCACTGCCAGACCTTGCTCTACACCACTGGTTGTCCCTCTCATTTCCGTGACTATACCCTCACGGAAATCATCAATGGCAAGGCCACCGCTAATATAAAAATCCGTATCGATATCAATGGTGGGAGCAGTGGCATCTATGGTCGTAGCCTCATCCATCGCTTTCGCTTGGTTGCCCGCCACATCATTCACGGAGGCAGATACGGTTAACGCCCCATCGGCTAACGTGGATAAGTTCGCCCCTTCGACTTGCCACATACCATCAACGACAACGGTATTGAACGAGAGCATCACCCCCAAGCTGTCTTGAACCGTGACAGAAACCGTCTGACCATTTTCAACATCACTGACTTGCCCTGACAAAGTGACAGATTGGCGCTCTTCAGTGTTTAAATAGCCGTCTCCGCCATCGTCAACGTCCACCGTCACACTTGCGAGCGTATCTTTGATGATGGTGTTTTCACTGGTTGTAGGGTTGCCCGCTATATCAATACTCTCAGCAACAACTGTCAGCGTACCTTCAGACAATCCAGAAAGGTCAACGTCGTCCAGAGACCAACTTCCACCAGTCACCACCGTTTCTAAGTTTATGACCGCTCCTAACGAGTCGGTTACCGTAACTTGGATACGCTGGCCATCTTCAATGTTTTCAATCGTCCCTTCGAGGCGAGTAGTCGCGATTTCGTACTGATTTAAATACTCATCCCCTCCACCATCAAAATTGACGTTCACCGTTGCAAGCGTATCTTTAATGGTCGTATCGACGGCGTTCAGGTTATTGCCATAAATGTCAGAAACCACAGAAGTCACCGTAAGCGGCCCTTCGGCAAGAGAAGACAGATCAACGCCTGATAGGGTATAAGCCTCGTTCTCTACGGTCGTTGTAACAGTAATGGAATTATTGAGGCTGTCGGTAATGGTGATAGTAACAAGCCACTCATCGCTTATCTTGAGTGCGTCACCTTGAATCGTGACACTAGGAACTTCAAACTGGTTTTCGTATCCATCGCCGCCATCAAGAATATCCACCGTTAATATAGCATCGGGATTCAACCGCTCAGGAGCCTGAGTCTCAGAAGTTGGGTTCTCTCTTTCTTGCACTGCTGGCCTAGTAACATAGCCATTAGAAACGAGTTGCTCAGGTAAAACAGCGCGAATATAGGCAACAAAACTTAACCCACCAGAAGACTCACTAAAATCTCGAACGCTCTGATTAAAAGTGGATTCAATACCGTTTTGAGATGCAATTAAAAGATCATTCGAACTCGATTCATCCTCACTTGTTGTATCTTCATTAAATGCAATATCGAGAATGTCAGTATTAAGAACAACCACCTCTACTTCTGGAACTAATTGTTCGTTGGGCAACATTTGGATCCAAGAACCGTCACTTAAAACCGCCCAAAGAACATTACCGATTTGAATGTAGAGTATTGGCTGCATAATTCGCCCCATATGAAACAACGAACTTTAAGTATGGTCGACGAATATGACTGTTCAAATGAAACTAGAAAAAACATGGCCCTAAATGGCTCTAATGAGATATTGAACCAAAAACATACCTCATGTATGCGAGAAAGAGCCATTGGGATAAACTACTTCTGGCGTAACCCATCCACTGGAAATTGATTGAAATTCCCCTTGCTACAATCGGGCTTATATCCAAATGGAGCAGGGAAAGGAATCGTATCGCAGCTTGTTGCAACGGAAGATTCAAACTTTACTCTCTTTCCTATCATGATAGGAAATAACCATGTGGCATTATTTCTTAAATCAAACTCCTCTTTAGGGTCATCAATCAAATTGTATATTTCAGGGATCTGTAATGGGCGCCCTTTCTCCGGCATGATATCTTGATCAATAAAGTGCATCTTGTAATTTTCCCACTTATAAGCGTAGGTTTCAGAGCCATTGTTAACGATAAAACCATCTCGATTAGACTTTTCACTATCTCCCTTTAAAAAGGCCCACTGATCAATACTATCTATTGTTCTATCGCTTGGTAATTTGTATCCACCGACATGAGAAAGTGAGGCAAATAGATCCACAACATGGATAATTTCATCACTCACTCTGCCCGGTTTGATGTGGTTAGGCCAAGAGGCAATAAATGGTGTTCGGAGAGAGCCTTCAAGAGCCGTAAAGTACGCACCACGCCATGGTCCGCTAGAGCCTTGGTATGGCATATGCCACTCTGGACCGTTGTCAGAAAACCAAATCACTAGTGTATTGTCTTTAATTCCTGCTTTTTCTATTGCACCAATAACTTGCCCAGCTCGAAAATCTATCTCAGCTAACACATCTGAGTAATTTCCTTTGCCTGTTTTACCAATAAAATCAGGATGAGGTAGCGTCGGTAAATGTGGTTGAGTAAAAGTAATTACAGAGAAAAATGGCTTATTCTCTTTCACATTTCGATTTATAAAATCTGTGGCATGTTCAACTAGCTCACTGTCAATCGTTCTACGTGAGTCCAAATTATATTCTTTGACCCCTTTAGGATCCTGCCCTGCTCTAGCTGAAAGGATTTGAGGTTTAGGTAATATAGCTTTATAACCGGGTTGAGAGCTATATTCTGACTCATCCGTCGTATTTGCAATGCCATACCATTCATCAAAGCCTTGATCCGTTGGAAAGCGCCCTTTTTGGTCTCCCAAATGCCATTTCCCGTAAAGGCTCGTGTTATATCCTTGTTCCTTAAACTTCTCTGCAATGGTTATCTCCCAGTTCACCATACCGTAAGGCACTCCCCAAACAACCTTATCTGTCCCAGATCTAAGCGCTCGCCTCCCCGTCATGAATGAGGAGCGAGTTGGCGTGCATTGCGGTTCCACATTAAAATTAGTAAGGCGTACACCTTCTCTAGCAAGTTGATCTAAGTTTTTAGTTTCAACACCTCTGGTACTCCCATAGGAACTTAGTTCCCCCCACCCAAGGTTATCAACCAACATTACCACGACATTTGGTGTCTCTTCCGCAACCACTTCTAACGGGATACATAGAAACAGGATAGTTGCTAGTTTATTTTTCATAGTGTCGCCTTTCATTGAAATTCAATCCTGTAAGTGCGTCTTATCACACTTAAAACACACTAAAGTCTAGTCCATGTTAGTTAACATTTTTGAAAAACAGGGATTACTTGGAAGCAACAAAAAACCTCTACTATATTCAACTGACTACATTGTCTCATTTGGTGTCATCTAACTCGACTTCGCCATGATGAACACAATTAGTAACGTTATATAACGATAATGGATTCATTTATCGCGGAGGATTTTCATGCGAAACTCGATTAAAAAGGTAATGGCATTGGTCGGTACATTAGCTGCGTCCACAGCCTTTGCTGCCGATAAGCCCAACATCCTTGTGTTCTGGGGTGACGATGTAGGTGTATACAACATTAGTGCGTATCACAATGGTATGATGGGAGGGAAGACTCCTAACATTGATAAAATCGCCAATGAAGGTGCCATTTTCACAGACGCTTACGCACAACAGAGTTGTACTGCCGGACGAGCCTCATTTATTCTGGGTCAACATCCGTTTCGTACCGGTCTATTGACTATTGGTATGCCCGGCGCAAAAGAGGGTATTCAATCGAAAGATCCTACTATCGCAGAGTTACTTAAAAATCACGGCTATGTGTCTGGTCAGTTTGGTAAAAACCACCTTGGTGATCAAGATGAGCACCTACCAACTAACCATGGGTTTGATGAGTTCTTTGGTAACCTATACCATTTAAACGCGGAAGAAGAGCCTGAGTCTGAGTTTTATCCAAAAGATCCAGAGTTTCGTAAAAAATTCGGACCTCGAGGCGTGTTGAAGGCGACTGCGGATGGCAAAATCGAGGACACAGGTCCCCTTACTCGTAAGCGTATGGAAAACGTAGACCGAGAGTTCATGGATGCTAGCTTGGCCTTTATGGAAAAAGCAGTAAAAGAAGACAAACCATTCTTTATTTGGCATAACTCAACCCGTATGCACGTCTGGACACATTTGAGTGAAGAATATCAAGGGAAGTCAGGTTACGGCTTATACGCCGATGGCATGATGGACCTAGATGATCAAGTAGGTGTCATGCTTGATAAACTTGAAGAGCTAGGCGTAGCAGATAACACCATTGTTGTTTTTAGTACCGATAATGGCGCTGAGAAATTTACCTGGCCAGATGGTGGTACTACACCGTTCAAGGGCGAAAAAGGTACGACTTGGGAAGGCGGATTCCGCGTTCCGATGATGGTACGCTGGCCTGGAAACATTAAACCAGGAACGGTTATCAACGATATCTTTTCACAAGAAGACTGGATGCCAACTCTACTAGCAGCTGTGGGCGAACCTGATGTGAAAGAAAAACTATTGAAGGGTCATAAAGCAGCGGGCAAAACCTTTAAAGCACATTTAGATGGCTACAACCAACTTGATCTGCTGACTGGTAAAGCTGATGAAGGCGCACGCAAAGAAATCTTTTACTTCGATGCTGGTGGTAATTTAAACGCCGTTCGTTATAAAGACTGGAAGATCCACTTCAGTGTTATGGAGGGTGCCATTAATGAGGCATACCGCAAAACACCTAGTTGGCCTTTGATTGTAAACCTTCGTATGGATCCATTTGAGGTCGGTCCAGATGCAGCACTTTACGTCAGACATTTTTACGCTGATCAAATGTGGATGTTCGTTCCTGCTCAAGCTATCGTGCGTAAGTTCCTAGAGACATTTAAGGAGTTCCCTGCAACGAAAGGTAGCTCGTTAAGTATTGAAAAAGTGGTAGAAACAATGACACAGCAACCTAGAAACTAGACCCTAGGTATCGAAGCTACTGTGGAATTAACTAAGGCCTCAATTGTGAGGCCTTTTATTTCGTTGCAATTGTTTGGTTGCAGCAATTTATGGTCAAACAAAGATTATCATTTAGTGCTCTCTTTAAACACTTGATTCCAATCTTGTTTCATATCGACAAATAGCCAACCTTGCTCTTCACCTACTTTAAACGATTTATCTAACTTACCAACATGAGAATCTTTATCATACGCCCATTCGCGCTTGTCATCCGTGTGATGGATAATCGCAGAAAATCTTGGACCTGAACCTGCTTTCGTCCACTCTAACATCTGTAAATCACCATCAGAATTACCAAACGCCATGACCGGACGTTTGCCAATGAAGTTTTGGATCGTCACAGGCTTTACTGCTTTGTCATTGACGAAGTCTATTTCCGGCATGCGTTGGATGGTAGGTTTTCCATCAACACTTTGATATTCCGCCTTTAACGTCGTCCCCACGATGTTTTGCGTTGGAATGCCGTATACTTCCGGCGCCCAAACGCGCATAAATTCAATTCCGCCTCCAGAAACGATGTAGGTCTGATAGTCGTTCGCTCTTAAATAGTCGAGCAGTTCGAGCATAGGTTGATAGACCATTTCAGTGTATGGTCTACCCGTTGTTGGATGGACAGCCGTTTTCAACCATTCCTTAACTTCTTGATGAAACTGTTCAGTAGACATTCCAGAATGGGTTGCCATAACAAGCTTCATTACACCTTCGAGTCCTTGCTTACCAATCCCCTCCATGTCACCTTTTAATGCGGAAGCAAAGGGTTCGGTTGTCTTCCAATCAGGATGCTCAGAGGCCATTTCTTTTACTCTATCGATCGCAAAAAACAACTGTAGATAAACAGGCTTTTCTGCCCAAAGTGTTCCATCATTATCAAACGTCGCGATTCGTTGGCTTTCCGGCACATAGGAATCCGAACCTTGGGTCGTTGTTTTCGTAACAAACGCCATAATAGCTTGCTTAGCGTCAGTGTTGTTCCATGACGGAAGTGGATCTTGCATATCAGCAGCAACAGCGTAACTAGACAGAGCAAAACCTGTTGCTAAGACAATCGCCTTTAACTTTATAGCCATCTTAATTCCTTATATTGAGGTGCTAGGTGCGAATCCAATCAAAAGTATAGTTCAATTGAAACAGGCGCATATTGAACTGACATATCCAACGGCCACCAGAAAGTGACAATGTCACCAATCTAGTCCACTATTTTATTAAAATAGAAACATGGAATTTAACGATTAGAGTTTAAATTCATTGGCTTCAACTGATGTAGAGGCACTTTTACGTCCCTTTTTCTGATTGAGCTCTTCAATAACATAGTCGGGAGCGACCTTCGTTAGCTCTGTTAAGCAGTCATCCGTTTTAGGGTTGCCGTATCTAACATAGATGTCACACACGGCATACAATTGTTCTGGAGCACCGGATATCAAATACGCTTGCTCAAAAGCGTTGACAGACTTCTTCAAGTCTAACTCTTCTTGCAGAACACCATTTAAGTACCAAAAGTAACTGTTCGTCTTTGCCATCGTCGCAGCTTTGTCTATTTCAAACGCCGCTTCTTTCTTTTTGTCTAATCTAACCAAAGCGAGAGATTTAGAATAATGCAGCGAGGCATCTTCTGAATTTAGCTTGATACCCTCGTCAAGCACGTTGATAGCTTTTTGGTCTAGCTGTTGCGCTCGGAAGTTGTCTGCGTAGCTTAACCAAACTTGAGGGTTGTTTGGCTCAAGCTTAGTTAACTCTGGGTATATCAGCGCCGCTTTATCCCAATCACGATGCCAACGGTAAACGTCTGCAAGTAATAACTTGGAAACATTATCGTTCTTACTGGACAAGTGTGCTGTCAGCTCTGAAACAGGCCCCTCAAGTGACTGCTGTTGCTCCGAACTCAAATTGGCGTAATCTCGAACGAGGTTAATCGCTGCTGTAATTCGCACCATGGCGGCGTCATCACTCAATAATGGTGAAATCAAACGCCAACGGTGCTCAATCATATATGGCTGTGCTCCCACGATCGCAGCTTCGCGAATACCTGCATCTTCATCCTGCAACCCACGCGCAACTGCAACCAATGCATTTTGGCTTGGATAGTTGGCTAACTCACGTAAAGCATCAATACGTTTTTCTGAAGACAACTTTTTATTTTGCGCATCATAAGACAGCTTTTCGACTCGTTGCGCCGGTGTCATTTGAGCTTCTTGTGGAGTGACAACCGTTGTCGGCGATACTTGATCTGGGTCTAGCAATGTTGTTTCTTGTGCCACCACGGATTGACTCGTAGCAATGCCGATCGAGATCACGAGTAATGATTTAGAGAGCAGCTTAATTTTTTGCATTCAATAACCTATATTCTTTCATTTCCGGGCCTGTAGCAGGCGTAGTGACTATCTTAAAACTTCATTTCAAACACAGTCTGTGTTTGAGTAGCTTGCTGGCGTAGAATCTGGTCACTGTATTTACCGTGAACCACTGGGTTACCTGTCGCTCGTAAGATGTACGCCATCGACTGATCAACATGGGTAAAAAACTTCTTCCAACCCGCGCAGAGATAATTAAGACCAGGCTCACCTTGCCTAGTACGGATAAAACGGTTTTTGGGACATTCTCCAAAACATGCAAATTGATAATCACATTGAAGGCACTGTTGGGGCAGCGTACGACTTTTAGCAAACCCAAATTTCTGCTGCTCAGAGCTATAAGCGAGCGTATCGAGCTTTTCGTGATGAATGTTTCCAACCTTATATTCTGGGTACACGTAATGATCACACGCAAACACATCACCATTAGGCTCCATTGCTAAGCCTTTCCCGCAGATTTCACCTAACGTACACAGTGGGTTTTTTCTGCCCATCCAGGTTTCGATACTGGCTTCAAAGTACTGAACAAACACGTTGCCGATATCGTGTAAAACCCATTCATTGAAAATCGCGATCAGAAAATTTCCCCATGCTTCATCCGCAACGCAAAAAGGCTCAACAACGGCATCTTTATGACCTGGGATCAACCGTTTATCTCCTTGTTTTAGTTGCTCGTTTGGCTCCCAGGTTTGAGGGGCGGTTGTTCTGAATGTTTTCTGCTCAACTATTGGAATAAACTGCATTTGAGGGGAGCGTACTTCATCTCGCAAGAATCGGTAAACTTCAAGTGGGTTACGGCTGGTCAAGTTGTTAACACAAGTGAGCGTAGCAAACTTTACTTCGTGCTTATGTAATAATTCAACCGCATTCATAACTTGCCGGAATGTGCCTCTACCAGCTCGGTTTGTTCGATAAGCGTTGTGCATCATTTCTGGGCCATCAATGCTTAAACCGACGAGAAAGTTGTTCGCCTTTAAAAACTCACACCATTCATCGTTAAGCAGTGTGCCATTAGTCTGGAGATCATTGGAGATCGTAATACCATCGGGACGGTATTTATTCTGTAGCTCAACAATTGTCTTGAAATAATCCAAACCTAGCATTGTCGGCTCACCACCCTGCCAAGAGAAAATGATTTCAGGTGTATTCTGTCCCGCTATATATTGACGGATATAGGTCTCGAGCGTTTCCTCATCCATGACTGGTGAGCAGCCTGGCTTGTACTCAAGTAAATCTTGTTTGCTTAGGTAGTAACAATAGGTGCAATCGATATTGCACACTGCACCGATAGGTTTCGCCATGACATGTAATCGCTTGGATGCTTTTCCATTGAACTGCGGACCTTGAGTTATGTGCATTCATCACCTTCTTAGTTGCTAGCCTGCGCCCAACGGCGTTAAGACTAATCATTAAGTTAATCGCCTAGTGTGATGATAATGTTCAATTATTCGTGGCGCTTGTTATAGTGTGTATAACTGTTTTTCATAGACTTGCCTGATAAAATTTTTTGATCATAAATGTTGATGGAGCTCCCCTATGAAGCATTCCAAAAGTAATACTCTTTACCTTGGTGCCACTATTTCGATTTCGCTAATTATCACTGGATGTGCAACAACACAACCTAGCCCTCTTGCTCAAAAAATCGATCAAGATATGGTTCTTATTGAAGGTGGACAATTTATGATGGGCTCGGATAATCCATCAGCAAATAAATCCGAGCGCCCGGCTCGCACCGTTCGCGTGGATGATTTCTATTTGGCAAAATTTGAGGTAACCCAAGAGTTATTCGAATCGGTTACAGGCTCTTCTCTGAGTTATTTTAGAAACCCAAATACGCCCGTGAATAACATTAGCTGGCAACAAACCAATTATTTTATAAAGAAATTGAATGAAAAAACGGGAGAGCACTATCGTTTACCCACAGAAGCAGAATGGGAGTTTGCAGCGAAAGGGGGCAATCTAAGTCAAGGATTCACTTACGCGGGGTCTGATGATATTAACGACGTTGCCTGGTATGCCAGTAACTCAAACAATAAGGCACACAAGGTAGGTCAGAAAAAACCGAATGAGCTTGGCTTATACGATATGACGGGTAATGTTGGTGAGTTTGTTATTGATGCGTTTGATGAAGGCTATTACAAATCAGCACCAAGTGATAATCCGGTAAACGCAAAAGATGAAAAAGAAAGCCTGGCACACAAGTCTGTACGAGGTGGTAGCTTTGCCTATGATGCTGACGAATCCGAAAACTATCGTCGCGATTTTGCTAGCCAGTCAGTCATCATGTCCGACATGGGGCTGAGATTAGCGAAAGACGCTGATTAAACTAAGTAAGAAAAAAGTGGAGCGATAAAAGCTCCACTTTTGGTAATTAGCTCCTATTGACCCCAACAATAGAGGCTTTAAGCTGATCAATAGCTTGCTTAGGTGCATAGTGACTAAGCTCTTGTATGCACCTATCGAAAGCAAAAGCGACAGCACCTTTTTTATGATTTCTCGCTAGAACCTCGCATTGAGCATACAAGTGCTGTGGATTGCCACCGACTTCAAATGCTGTTTGCAACGCTTTACTGGCTTCTAGAACATCGCTTTTTTCTAGAGCTAGACCGTACACGTACCAATAATGAGCATTAGTTTCACCAATTTCTGCGGCGCGTCTAAGTAGCTTTTTCGCATCATCAGCTTTGCCTTGACGCAACAAAGAAAGACCTGCGCTGTATGGTAACGTGCTGGATTTAGGTTGAGCTTTCATCCCTTGTTGTAGCACCGTGAGCGCAGCTTCTTCTTTACCTAGGTGACGATACAAATCTGCTAGGTTAACGTAGCTATTTTCGAAATAGGGTTCGATGCTGATCGCTTGTTTATACAGCTCGGCCGCTTTGTCGATTTCACCTAAGCTGCGGTACACATTCGCCAAATTGGTTCTTCCGAAACCACGATCGGCATTAAACTCTTGAATTTCCATGTACTCTTCTAAAGGTGATTTAATGATATCTTTTTGTAAAGGGGTCATTTGTGCGTAGCTCGCTACCAGCACCGAGGCAGCTTCCGCTCTCACTGAAAGCACCGGGTCACCAAGCAATGGCTCTAGAATCCGCCACCGGTCATGAAATTCATAACCAGACGAGCCTGAAATTGCCCCTAATCGAACCATTTCATTCTCATTCTTAACGGCCCTAGCCAAAGATACTGTTGTATTTTGGTCAGTGTTGCCCCCCATTCTCTCCAGGGCTGAAGCACGAATAATGTCTTTTAACGACGAATCCTGAGCAGAGTATGCCAACGCATTTGCTGCTCCTTGATGACCAATTGAATCCGCATAAAATGCAACAGCAAAATGTTGTTGATTACGATACCTCGAATTCGGGTACCATTCTGCTATCTGTTCATCGGCCCATTGATTGCTTTTATCTTCATGGCATGACATGCAAACATTGGGCGTTCCAATGTGTTTGCTCAAATCCGGTCGTGGAATATGCCAACTGTGGTCTCTACGAGGATCGACTTGCATGTAAGTCGTTTCTGGCATGTGACAAGTCGTACATTGCGATGCTTCAGATCCAGCCTTATGAAAGGTATGCTTTTCAGGTGTATATTCCGATGCAATATGGCATTGCGAACATACTGCCTCTTCTGGGATCGTTAACTCTGCCGTGTGTGGATCATGGCAATTAGTGCACGTGACCCCCTTCTCCGCCATTTCAGATTGAAGAAACGAACCATAAACATAATCTTCGTCGTAAATCTGTCCATCATGATAGTAGAGTTCAGGTGTTATAAGACTTAAGCGATATTTATCAAAAAAGGAACCTTTAACATGATCACCTGTTTCATTTAACTGGGTTCGGCGACTATGGCATTGAGCGCATGTTTGCACTTGATTGGTTGCTTCAATTGATTTCGGCTGTAACGTACTATGGCCTTCCTCAAACACCCA
The DNA here is from genome assembly GCF_033340275.1 of Vibrio sp. 1402. Taxonomy (NCBI): domain Bacteria; kingdom Pseudomonadati; phylum Pseudomonadota; class Gammaproteobacteria; order Vibrionales; family Vibrionaceae; genus Vibrio; species Vibrio sp. 1402. The sequence goes on along the minus strand of NZ_JAWOWE010000002.1, from coordinate 474,233 downwards.
ATCCGACACTGCTTTAGACAATTTTCGATCAAAGCCATAATGGCTGTCATGCTCAAAAGAAGTGCCAGCATTTTTGTATTTCTTGGCCAGTTCTATGTGCTGACTAGCGGGACCATGGCATGCTTCGCATCCCACATTAATCTCTGACCATGAGCTGTTGTAAGTGTTTTTGTCAGCGTCGTAATTCTTCTTTAGGTTCGTTGAATGGCAATCAGCACACATGAAGTTCCAATTTTGCCCGGTATTGGTCCAATAGAATTCATCCGTTGTTGTCGTTTCTGGATAAAGATGAAACCAACGCTGTCCCCCTTCAACTTTAGCTCTTGTGTCCCAAGCAAAAGGAATAAGCTGCACGCGGCCATCTTCAAACTCGACCATGTACTGCTGTAGTGGCTCCCAGCCAAATGTATAGCTGATCTTATAGTCATGCCATTGCCCGTCAGAGCCTTGAATGTTGACCCAATATTCGCCGCCTTTTTTAAAAAAACGATTAGGCATTCCTTTGTGCGTTACAACATGGTTATCAAAATCACCACGTACAGAGGTTGTACTTGCATGCTTCATGGCCATATCGTGATGTGACCCTTTCCAAGCCTCCACCTCGTTTTGGTGGCAATCTATACAAGCTTGTGTGCCAGCATATTCTGGATTTAAGCCTGAAGGAATATTTGGTTTCTCTGTTAATAACTCTTGAGAAAAAGCCATAAAACTGACAACAACGTTGACCAGCAATAAAATGCGAAACCGGCCTGCCCACTGACTCATAGATATCCTTATATTTATAATGTACAACCTAAATCAATATAGACACTAAATCACTGGTTATACAAATAATTACAAGCAATACATAACGACTTTAGTATTGCTTTAGGACCGTAAAACAAGCGAGCATCCTATTGTTTTTCATTTCCATCCCCTCTTCTACTACGCAATAAAAATAAGGCTCTTAAGTGATCTAAATCTACTTTACGAATCTCTACAAACTAACAGAACAATCCTATTTCTTTTTAATTAACAAATGGTTACAACCTAGAAATAACTTATGGTTATATCGAGTATAAGAGGATTTTTCTATATACATCATTAACTTATGCAGCAACTAAGCATAAGGCTCACTTGTGCTTATCTTTACTCTCAACAATCTGGAGTTTTTATGGCAAATCAATTGAGCAAAATCGCTGTAGGCGCAGGAATGTTAGCGGCGTCCAGTGCCGCTATGGCAGCCGACAAACCGAATATTCTGGCAATTTTTGGTGACGATATCGGCTACTGGAATATCAGCGCATACAACCAAGGTATGATGAGTTACAAAACGCCAAACATCGACCGTATAGCGAATGAAGGCGCGTTGTTCACAGATCACTACGGACAACAGTCTTGTACTGCTGGTCGCGCGGCCTTTATTACAGGTGAAGAGCCATTTCGTACGGGTTTGTTAACAATTGGTATGCCAGGCTCTGACCACGGTATACCTGATTGGGCGCCAACCATTGCAGATCTGTTAAAAGAACAAGGTTACATGACGGGTCAATTTGGTAAAAACCACTTAGGTGACCAAGATAAGCACTTACCGACCAAACACGGCTTTGACGAATTCTTCGGTAACTTATATCACCTAAACGCAGAAGAAGAGCCTGAAACTTATTACTACCCTAAAGACCCAGAGTTTCGTAAAAACTATGGCCCTCGTGGTGTCATTAAGTCTTATGCCGACGGTAAGATTGAAGACACTGGCCCGATGACACGAAAACGTATGGAGCACGCAGATGAAGAGTTCCTAGAGAGCTCTTTGGCATTTATGGAAAAAGCAGTTAAGGCGGATAAACCCTTCTTTATTTGGCATAACGCCACTCGTATGCACGTTTGGACTCGCTTGCAGGAAAAATACCAAGGTAAATCAGGTGTAAGCATTTATGCCGATGGTATGCTGGAACATGATGATCATGTAGGTGTTTTACTCGACAAGCTGGATGAGCTAGGTGTTGCAGACAACACTATCGTTATCTACTCAACGGACAACGGCGCAGAAACCATGACTTGGCCAGATGGTGGCGCAACACCATTCCATGGTGAAAAAGGTACAACTTGGGAAGGCGGTATGCGTGTTCCTCAACTGGTTCGTTGGCCAGGCGTCATTAAGCCAGGAACCAAGATCAATGAAATGATGGCACACCAAGACTGGTTGCCTACATTATTGGCAGCTGCTGGCGTACCTGATGTAAAAGAAAAACTGGCAGAAGGCTACAAAGCAAATGGCAAAGAGTGGCGTGTACATTTAGATGGTTATAACTTCATGCCATACTTTGAAGGTAAGGAAGAAAAAGGCCCTCGTGAGTCGCTGCTTTACTTTACGTCTAATGGTGAATTAAACGCTGTCCGCTGGAATGACTGGAAACTTCACTTTGCAACGCTTGAAGGGAACCTAAGTAACGCAGTTCGTTTTGCTCCGAACTGGCCTAAAATCATCCACCTACGCGCTGACCCATTCGAAAAAGGCCCAAGCGAATCACAAATGTACTTGCGTTGGATGGCTGACAACATGTGGCTATTTGTACCTGTTCAAGACGTTGTGGGAGAGTTCTTTAAAACACTTCCAGAATACCCAATGCAACGTGGCACAGCGATGAACCCTGCTTCACTAAACTACGACTCTCTAAAAATGCAAGAGAAGCTGCAGCAACTAGACAAAGTTGAACAAGAAATCAGCAAGTTTAAGTAAACTAAGTTAACGTTAGTTAATCAGTAACATTAAGCCAGCAGACCATTCTGCTGGCTTATGTGTATCGCCACATAGGAACTTACTTAAATCGTCTGTTTAGACTATGCAAAAGTACAAACTGAAAAACAAAAAAGGAGAGCTAACCTGCTCTCCTTTGTATTTTAACCGTGGATAAACTAAGCCACATTAACCGATTTAGCTAAACTGCTACTTTGGAAAAACTCATCATGCAATGCGCAAATCGCGTGCTGGTATTCCTTATCACCGACAACAAATTGAACATTTACATTTCTCAATGATGAGTGCAGTGCAACTGGCGTAACGCCATTATTCATCAATGCAAGCACACCTTTCGCCAACGTCTTGTTGGTATCAATTTGAGAACCGATGGCTGAGATAAGCGCGACCATACGACCTTTAATCGAGGCATTCGGATAACGTTTCTCGGCTTTATACAATACTTTGTTTAAGCTATCTGTACTGCCACCTAGATAGTAAGTAATAGAGTTAGCGTTCATCTCTTTACCAACCAAACTTACACGAGCATCGGAGATGATTTCCATCAATTCGTAACTAACGTTATCGGCTTTTCCTACCATTGCTTGGTCAAACAAATGCAGTGCAAATACTTTCTCTTTACCTGCGATGATCTCGACTTTGTCTTCTTCTGGGCGGTAGCTTGAAGAGATCAAAGTACCTTCGTGTTCAGGTTCGAATGTATTTTTAATCTGTAGCTCAATACCACTTTCACGCAAACCCGCAGCGGCATTTGGGTGAATCGCTTCCATGCCAAGGTTGGCAAGTTGGTCTGCTACGTCATAGTTTGTACTACCAATTGGTAATACTTTTTCAGGGCCAACAACGCGTGGGTCCGCTGAGCTCAAGTGGTACTCTTTGTGAATTACTGCTAAATCCGCTTTTGTTATTGCTGCAATTCGGCTAAATGTCATCTCACTATAACCCCGGTCATAAGTGTGCATTAGGCCCTCTTTACAGTAAGCATAACCTGTCACGATTGGCAGTTCTTTTGATACATCGATATCAGCAAACGCGTCACTGATCGACTCATCAAGGCTTCTTGGCGCTTGATTATCCCAACCAGACAGGTCAACGAACTTAGCGTTAATACCCATATTTTTTAGTTTTAGTGCTGTGTTGTAAGCACTATGTGCCTCACCGATAGACGAGAGAAACTCTCGAATTTGAGGCAAGTACTGGCGCAACGAAAATTGACCGTACTGACAGGTTTCTAAAATATTCGCGATACAGTTTTTCGCTTCAGCAATGCGGGAGCGAATGAATTTATCCGCACGGATACGATTCATTGGGTCCGCAAAAATATTTTCATTGGTCAGCAACATACGGCTTTCAACGTACGCTAACGCTTCTTCCCATTTGTCGTCGCGTTTCGCGATAAGCTGATAAACGCCTGGTTTACTGGTTTTTTTACACTCAAGCAGCGCATCGGTCATACCACCGTATGCAGATACGACAAAAATACGATTGTATGGTGTTTTGGGACGAAGAATAATATTGTCGAGAACAGCATCAAATGCTGTCATTGATGTACCGCCGATTTTTTCTACGGTAAATGTCATGATAAGCCTTTTTTGATTGGTAACTTTAAAAAGAAGAGATAGTAAAGTGTGGGGTGGCAAAGCACCCCACCATCATCTTTTAGTCAACGAGAGGATAAACACCGTTTTCATCGTGCACTTCAGCGCCAGTAATCGGTGGGTTAAACACACACGCCATTACCATTTCTTTATTCTTATAAGCTCTCAAGTAGTGCTCATCGTGTTTATCAAGGATGTATAATGTACCTGGTTTGATTGGGTACGTTTCTCCACCTACAACTTCAATCTCACCTTCACCACTCATACAAAACACCGATTCAAGGTGGTTTTGATAGTGAATATGAGTTTCTGTATCTTCATAAATCGTTGTGATGTGGAAAGAGAAACCCATGTTGTCGTCTTTCAACAACATGCGGACACTTTCCCAGTTATCTGAAACAACACGTCGTTCGCTGTTGCGGCATTCATCTAGAGTTCTGACGATCATAATTAAAATCCTTATTAAGATGCTTGTTTGAAATGTTTCGCAGCGATAGTCTCTACTGCATTTTCAAAGATGCTTAGTCCTTGATCTAGCTCTGATTCGCTGATGGTTAGTGGACAGAAGAACTTCACAACTTCATCGTCTGGACCCGCTGTCTCTATCACCATTCCATTCTCGAAACAGTTTTTCGCAATTTCAGATGCCATGTCACCATTGATACATTCAATACCAACCATCATGCCGCGGCCTTTTTTCTGCACAAACATTTGTGGAAAGCGACGAACACAACGGTCAATAACAGCACTTACCTTGTCTGAACACTGCTTGATGTGTGTTTCAAAATCATCGTTTGCCCAGTAAATTTCTAGTGCTTTTGCAGCAGTAATAAAGGCGTGATTATTGCCACGGAACGTACCGTTATGCTCGCCTGGCTTCCACTGGTCAAGCTCAGGCTTAAGTAATACGACAGCCATCGGCAAACCGTAACCACCGATCGACTTCGATAGCGTCACGATATCCGGTTGGATACCAGACGGCTCGAAACTAAAGAAAGTACCGGTACGTCCACAACCTGCTTGAATGTCATCGACAATCACAAGAATGTCATTGGCTTTACAGATTTTGCTCAAACGTTGTAACCACTCGTTTGAAGCAGCATTTAAACCACCTTCACCCTGCACAGTTTCAAGAAGTACAGCGGCTGGTTTATCCATACCTGCAGAGTTATCATTTAGCATGGTTTCGAACAGCGCGAGACCATCTACGCCAGCGTAACCTTCAAATGGAATACGAGTGACGTTACTTAGACTAGAACCGTTACCTTGTCTGTGATGCTGGTTACCCGTTGCAGCCAGTGCGCCAGCAGTACAACCATGGAAACCGTTAGTAAACGCAACGACGCTGTCGCGGCCTTTTACTTTTTTAGCCAGCTTCAATGCCGCCTCAACAGCGTTAGTGCCTGTTGGGCCCGTAAACTGAACCTTGTAATCCAAGTTTCTTGGTTTAAGGATGTAAGTATCCAACGCTTCCAGAAACGATGCTTTCGCTTCTGAGTGCATATCCAAACCGTGAGTAATACCGTCCATTTCAATGTACTCAAGCAACGCTTGTTTTAGTACTGGATTGTTATGGCCGTAATTTAGAGATCCCGCTCCAGCAAGGAAGTCTAAGTATCGTTCACCTTGTTCTGTTTCTAGCCAGCAGCCTTTCGCTTTACGAAAAACGACCGGGAAATTGTTTGAATATGAGCGTACGTTGGATTCCTGCTTTTTGAAAATATCCATGATGAGACCGTTTTTAATTCCTATTGTTTGAGGATTATTTGAGAGGAATGCGATACAAATATTCTGTATCGTGTTTGCCTTTAAAGTGGGCTTCTTCATCCAAAAATGTGCTTACTTGGCCAGAATTGCCGTTCATCGCATCTAACTTTTTGAACAGTGCCCAAGAGGCTTTATTATCTTCCGTGATGGTAGTTTCTACCGATTTAACACCGCCTAATTCCTCTCGGGTGAGAAGTTCTTTCAACATGCGGAATGCTAAACCATGACCTCTAAAGCGAGGTGAGACTGCAACTTGCCAGACAAATAAAACGTCTTGCTCGTCTGGTTTCTGATAACCGGAAATGAAACCTGCGATTTCGCCTTTTTGCTCAACCAAAATACTGGTTTTGCTGAAATGCGTAGACTGTAGGAAATTGCAATAAGATGAGTTCATGTCCAATGGAGGACAGTCTGCAATCAAGCTGTAAATGTCGTCACCATCAGAGATTTTAGGCTCACGAAAAATCCATTTTTTACTTGAGTCTTCTCCAATCTCTGGATAAAGGACCCAAGGTGCTGATGTGATCATGTGAAAATACATATCCTTTGAGGTCTAATTAAATTTCCTTTTTATTATGGGCATCCCTCGCGACTAAAAATCAAATAATCCGCCTTTTTATCGGTATTTTTGTGATTCAAATCACAAAAATAAACCTATTAACCAAAAGTTAAAATAGTTCGAGGTCTAATTTATTAAATAGTCACCTAAATGCACAGTACAAAAAACAACCAGAATAAGACCGTTTTCCATGCTGTTCATTTCTCAGAGAAAAATAGAAATCCAAAAAAAAGCGGCATGCTTTCGCATACCGCTTTTATCAATAATTTAACTGCTGATACTAGTTATTTTGATTTCTTAGAAACCGCCTTTGGACGAGGTTCATCCATCAAACCTTTTATCAAAGATACCGTTGCAACAAGTAAAACAATAGTAAACGGTAAACCAGTCGTCACCGCCATTGCTTGAGCAGCAGCTAGACCACCACCCAACATCAATGCAATCGCAACCAAACCTTCAAACGTACACCAGAACACGCGTTGTGGCGTTGGTGCATCGACCTTACCGCCCGCAGCAATAGTATCAATAACCAGTGATCCTGAGTCAGAAGAGGTAATGAAGAACACCACGACTAAGATAATGCCGACAAAAGATGTTATCTCAGCCAATGGCATAACATCTAACATGGCAAAAAGTTTTAAAGGTAGTTCTGCGTTAAACACCGCCTCGTAGCCATCATTAACGTATTGGCTAATTGCGTTACCGCCAAAAGCCGTCATCCATAACACACAAACTGAAGATGGGATAAGAATAACGCAAATAATAAACTCACGAACTGAACGACCGCGAGACACACGTGCGATGAACATACCCACAAATGGTGACCAAGAAATCCACCACGCCCAGTAAAACGCCGTCCAGCCTTGAGAGTAATTCACATCCTCTCGTCCAAATGGCATAGATAAGGCAGGGATATTAGCCACATAGGAAACGATGTTCTCGAAGAAACCAGTTAAAATCGCAATCGTCGGGCCAACAACAATAACAAATAGCAATAGCAGCGCTGCAAGACCCATGTTGATTTCAGATAAGATTTTCACGCCCTTATCGAGTCCAGCCACAACAGAGATTAAAGCGAGCGCAGTAATACCAATAATCAATATAACCTGCGTGGTATTGGTCATTGGGACATCAAACAGGAAGTTCAAACCCGTTGCGGCTTGAGACGCACCGTAGCCTAGCGATGTTGCTAAACCAAAAACCGTCGCTACCACTGCAAGAATATCGATAATATGACCAGTCCAACCCCATACACGCTCACCAAACAAAGGGTAAAAAATTGAGCGCATGGTGAGTGGCAAACCTTTGTTAAATGAAAAGATAGCCAGTCCAAGAGCCAAGAGCGCGTATATTGACCACGGATGAAGTGCCCAGTGGTAAATCGTCGCAGCCATCCCTAATGCCGAAGCTGCAGTTGCATCGCCCTCTGCACCACCTAGCGGTGCCCAGTCAGTACGTACACCATTCTCAACGCTCACGCCACCAATCGCAGAACTAAAATGGGACATCGGTTCTGATACACCGAAGAATACGAGACCAATGCCCATACCTGCAGCAAATAGCATTGCCAACCATCCGGCATAGGAGTAATCCGGTGTTGCTTCAGTACCACCGATTCGCACACGGCCCAATGGTGTGAAGATCAATCCGACACAGACAATGACAAAAATATTACCTGAAGCGAGAAAAAACCAGTCTAAATTGTGTAACAAACCCGCTCGTAGGTCTGCAAAAAACGGCTCTACCTGTTCTCGGAATAATAGTGTTATCACAACAAACATGACGATTGCTAAGCCAGAAATTGCAAAAACACGGTTGTGAATATCAAGGCCAAATGGGCCTACCTTTAGCGCAACGTTATCCTGACCAATTTGATAGTCAGTATCTATTGCGTTTACTTTTCCATCGGGGCGTTGAATGCCACCGTTATTATCGGTGCTCACGGATAATCTCCTTAAAAATACGTGACCAAGTTTAAATTACTTTCGTCGGAGTTCGAGTAATGAAACGTCTTCATCACTACCAAGCACATGTTCATAAAACATTGTTCTTATAAGCGGTTACTCAATCCGCCATCATAATCTTAAAGCCCCCTATCTCTCATTGCATTTTATTGTTTTCACCATAAATAACGCCTATTGCCAAACCGAAGATATTGGCATGTTTCGATTAAAGTGATACTGCAGTTGTGCTTGAAACAGCTCCGCAGTTGCTAACGCATCCGTCAGGGCATGGTGAGGTTGATAAGCAGGGAGGCCATATCTTTCACGAGCGTGCCCTAATCGTACAGAACCGGGTTTCTTGCCTTTCAACTTATTGATAAAACCTCTGCATTCACGGCGTTGTATCGCATACTCAATATCTAACGTATCAACAACAGGAAACTGTATCCCCTCTCCGATGCTATTTAGCAAGGCGTTATTAAAGAACTGCCTTTCAATGTTCTTGTAGTGAACAAGTACCACTTTGCCTGACAACGCATCCAATATTTCACCCAAGATCTGAGACAGCTGCGGCGCGTTTTTAACCTCAGAGTCAGTGATACCGTGAATAATGACAGACTCGTGGTTTAACTCTCTGTTTGGGTTAACGACCCAATGAGCAGAACCATTACATTGAACACGATCAATAGTGAACGGCACAAGTCCGATCGTGAGAATGACATCCTCTTCCGAGTTCAATCCTGTTGTCTCAAAGTCTACCGAGACAAATGGCACTTGTTCAATTGGTGTTTCCCCATTAACCATCGGTGTCGAATAGTAGCGTTTGAGCCTCTCGTCTTTCGCTTCTTTAGCTAGTTGTTTGAACAACATTGACCACTCTGGCGTCTGGGATGTATCCAACAACGGCTGTTCTTTTTCTACTTTTTTTGAGAACCACATTATTTGCTACTTCTCTGGTATCGAAACTTAATGAAGTTCTGAGCGTTACTTAGAATTTGAAATGCTGCTTTTAAGTTTCGACGTTCAAATTCAGACATGTTCTCCGGCTCAATATTGTTGTCTGGCTCTTCTCCATTTTCTATATCAAGGGCTTGGTGACGAATTCGAACCATGTAGATTAGCTCCATCGCATCCCTTAAATCCAAACCTCGACCTTTCGGTAAAATGCCAGCATCATTAATGTCATCTAAACGGTCGAAAGAGTTTTGCGATCGCGAACCGATTGCCAGAGAATGCACCCGTATTAAATCGGCCAACGGAGCCGTCCCCCTTCGCTTCAAGTTAATCGAGTTGCGATGACGACCATCTTTCTCCATCACAAAGTCTTTGAAAAAGCCCAGTGGAGGCGTCCTACGTATTGCGTTATACGCCATACAAGCAAGAAAGCGGTTATTTCTTTTCGCTCGTCTCACAATAAAGCTGCTTAATTGCTCCGCCCATTTCACTCGCCCATGCACACCGAGGAGATCAAAAAAGATATTACTATTTAACAATCTCTCAGGGGTTGGATTGTCTATCCAGTTTCCAAAGCATTCTTCCCATTCTGCACGAGTTTTTCGCCATTCTGGGTTGGTAGCCATAATGTCTCCAGTACAATAAGCATAGCCGCATGCCGCTAAACCATCACAAACAAATTTAGCAAACTTTTCAAAGTACTCTCCGTGAATCTCAACGTCATAACTGTTATCGAGAATAAGGGCGTTATCTTGATCCGTTACAATTAGCTGCTCATCCCTCGCCATTGAACCCATTGCGACTAAACAATAAGGAATGGGCGCTGGGCCGAACTCTTGCTCAGCTAATTCAGCGAGGCGTTGTTTGAAACTACTGCCTATAACCGACATGGCTCGACCAATCATGTGCGCGTTGGCATCTTCATTGACCATTCTTACGAAACAGTCTTTTACTTGTTCAGAAACCTGCTTGAGATCCTCGACACTGGTTTGCTGAAAAATAGAGCTCACTAGCAATAGGCTGTTCTGAGATTCGTAACGAACGATGTCCGTCATGCCAATAATTCCTATCGGCTTTTTATCTTTTAAAATTGGTAAATGATGCACGTTGTAACGCAACATGGTTAACATGGCCTCAAACACATAGGCGTTATAATCCAATGAAACCACGTCATAACTCATGACCTCACTCACTGGAATATTGGTATCAATACCTTGAGCTAGTACGCGAATGCAAAGATCGCGATCAGTCAATATTCCAAGCAGCTGTTCATCATCTTCTTCTGTGAGCTCCTCTGTCGGGCGAATAATGAGCAGAGAGGTGACATTTTCCTCTGCCATTAGTATCGCAGCTTCCTGAATTGAAGCCGTTGCCTCCAGAGTTACTGGATCTCTTGCTAAGATTTTACGTGCCTTAGCGGTGGTAAAGTCATTGCTTTCGGAGCGGCTAGATATTGCGCTTCGCAAACGCGCGCTATCTTCCAGTTCCATGTAGTCCGCAAAGTTTTCAAACTCATCACAAAGTTCATTGAAGATGTTTTCCGGAATACAGTAAACGAGAGTGTCTTCTATCGCTTTGGCTGGCATACGTACGCGGTTGTTCATCAACAACCCCATCTGACCAAACAGTCCACCAGCATCAATCCTGTTGTAAAGTTCACCTTTACGTCGATAAATCTCTACCGCCCCACTTCTCACCATATACAAGTCGCGGATCGTATCTCCGAAGTTAAGAATTTTTGTTCCTTGCCGAAAGTATGCAACCTCGGCATTGAGAGCAATTTTTCTAAGCTGCTCTTCAGGTAGGTCATCAAAAGGTGGGTACTGGCTAATGAAATTGAGCACTTCTAACTGTTCGGCTTCCATTTTTTATTCCATACGTTGCCTAAACTACAGCGATAAATATCACCCTGAGTGAAATCAAGCAATAAATAAATCTAAGGATAACAGTACCTAACCGATTTCACAGGACCAAGCCTTAACCAAAAATTAGAGCTCTAACCTTTTTATATGTAGAGTTCTAAGCTATCACAGCTTATATCTATGCAAGCGAGTTGAGTTGAAATGTACAAAAAAATTCAAAATAAATTCAACCCTACGTCAGGGCAACGTTATGGCGGATAAAAACACATCACAAGCAATTGTTTTAAATATAAAAAATAAGAATTGAACATACCTTGCTCAACGAATTCTCTATGCACGGCAGAACTAGTTAACCAACCCCCTTTCGTTGAAAGTTGAACTAAAATTAATTAGAGTACAAATCGTTAAACAGTTATAAACACACGAAAAAGGACAGATAACATGGATCCCATACTGGAAGTTAAGGGACTGTATAAAGTGTTTGGAGAAGACCCAGAGAGAGCCTTCTCGCTTATCGACAAAGGCGTCGATAAAGACGGTATTTTTGAACAGACAGGTTTAACAGTCGGCGTAAACGATGTATCTCTCACCATAAATGAAGGGGAAATTTTCGTAATCATGGGCCTTTCTGGCTCCGGGAAATCCACCCTTGTTCGACTTCTTAACCGGCTCATTGAGCCGACTAAAGGTAGTGTTTATCTCAAAGGAAGAGATATCGCCCACATCTCCGAAAATGAACTTCGAGAAGTTCGTCGTAACAATATCTCAATGGTGTTTCAAAGTTTCGCACTCATGCCACACATGACGGTGATTGAAAATGCCGCCTTTGGTTTAGAACTTGCCGGCATCGACGTTAATGAGCGTCAGAAAAGTGCCCTTTCCGCCTTAGAAAGAGTGGGTTTAGACCCTTATGCAGAATCTTTCCCTGACGAATTATCCGGTGGTATGAAACAGCGCGTTGGTTTAGCGAGAGCGTTAGCCTGTGACCCTGACATCCTATTAATGGACGAGGCGTTTTCCGCTTTAGACCCATTGATCCGTTCTGAGATGCAAGATGAGCTTATTCGTCTACAGAACGATGACAAACGCACAATTGTCTTCATTTCTCATGATTTGGATGAAGCAATGCGCATTGGCGACCGTATCGCCATCATGCAAAACGGTGAGGTTGTTCAGGTTGGTACACCTGATGAAATATTACACAGTCCAGCAAATGATTATGTCGAAGCCTTTTTCCGCGGCGTAAACATCGCAAGTGTCTTGACAGCAAAAGATATCGCGCGCAAGAAGCCAGCGGCTGTTTTTAAGAAATCGGAAAATGACGGTCCAGGCTCTGCGATGCAGATTCTGATGGATCACGACCGTGATTACGGCATTGTCGTCGATAAATCTAGCCGATATTCCGGCATCGTATCCCTTGATTCACTACGTTTGGCTCATAAAGAAAACCGTTCGTTAGCCAGTGCTCAATTACCGGATGAAGTTACTCTTCAGCCTGATCAGTCAATTAATGACATTTTGGGTCTGGTTGCTGGTGTTCCTTATGCCGTGCCTGTCGTAGATGAGAAAGGAACTTACTTTGGTGTCGTGACTAAATCACGTCTTCTACAAACACTAGATAAGGATTAACACGATGTCTTCAGAGCAAACTAACAATGATCCCTGGTCAAATACTGCTCCTGCGCAAGATGATCCTTGGTCGCAAGGTACAGAGGCCGCGCCAAGTAATGATTGGCTCAACTCAGAAACTGTAGAGCAAGAGCCATTCGATATTATGAACCCATTCCAAGATGCGGTTTTACCCCTCGATAGCTGGGTAGAATCCGGTTTGAACTGGCTGGTGGAACATGGTCGACCTGTTTTCCAAGCAATACGAGTTCCAATCGACTTTATTCTAACGTCGTTTGAAACTGCTTTGGTGTCTACACCTGCGCCTATAATGGTACTCATTTTATTTTTGCTAGCGTGGCAGTTTTCCAATGTAAAACTTGGTTTTTCTACTCTTGTATCCCTTGTTTTCATCGGCCTAATTGGTGCGTGGTCACAAGCGATGACAACGCTAGCTCTGGTGTTAACCGCCGTTTTCTTCTGTTTGCTTATAGGGCTACCAATGGGGATATGGTTGGCAAGGAGCCAAACCGCTGCCAAATTTGTTAGGCCAATATTAGATGCAATGCAAACGACTCCCGCGTTCGTTTACCTTGTGCCAATTGTTATGTTGTTTGGTATTGGTAACGTTCCTGGCGTAGTAGTAACGATCATTTTCGCCCTGCCTCCCGTTGTGCGCCTGACTATTTTGGGTATTCAGCAAGTACCTGAAGAGCTTATCGAAGCTGGCCACTCTTTCGGGGCAAACAAAAAACAGATGCTTTATCGCATCCAGTTACCGTTGGCGTTACCAACTATCATGGCAGGTGTAAACCAAACCTTAATGCTGTCACTTTCTATGGTAGTGATTGCTTCAATGATTGCTGTTGGCGGCTTAGGCCAAATGGTGCTTCGTGGTATTGGCCGACTTGATATGGGTCTTGCTGCCGTTGGTGGCTTAGGCATCGTTATTCTTGCGATTTTGTTAGACCGTATCACCCAGGTGTTAGGGGTTAATGCGGGCAACACTAAACTTCGCTGGTATCACACAGGTCCTGTTTCATACCTATTAAAACTGAAAACAAAGACGAACCAAGACGATCTAAAACTTAGGAGAAACATCAATGAATAATTCATGGAAGAAAGCGCTCTCTGTTGGAGCTCTAAGTACTATCGCATTTTCAACTTATGGTGTGGCAAGTGAACTACCGGGTGAAGGTGTCACTGTTCAGCCTGTTCAATCAACCGTTGCAGAAGAAACATTTCAAACGTTGATCGTAAACCGCGCACTTGAAGAGCTTGGTTACGATGTTAAACCGACCAAAGAAGTGGACTACAACGTAGGCTACACCTCTATTGCTAAAGGTGATGCTACTTTCTTAGCGGTTGGTTGGTTCCCTCTTCACGCCGATAAGTACACGATGTCTGGCGGTGATGATAAGTTCTTCCGTAAAGGCCAATACGTAAGTGGTGCTGCGCAAGGTTATTTGATCGATAAGAAAACCGCGGAAAAATATAACATCACTAACATTGGTCAGTTAAAAGATCCAAAATTGGCGAAGCTATTCGATGCAAACGGCGATGGCAAAGCGGACTTAACTGGTTGTAACCCAGGTTGGGGTTGTGAAATGGTTGTTGAGCATCAGTTGGATGCTTTCAAACTTCGTGACACAGTAACACACAACCAAGGTAACTACGCGGCGATTATCGCTGATACAATCTCACGTTACAAAAAAGGCGATCCGATTCTTTACTACACTTGGACACCGTACTGGGTAAGTGGCGTTTTAGTTCCGGGGAAAGATGTTGTGTGGTTAGAAGTGCCATTCTCTTCACTTCCTGGTGAGCGTAAGGACATTGATACAACACTAGAGAACGGTAAGAACTACGGCTTCGAGATGAACTCTATGCGCATCGTTGCCAATAAAGAGTTTACAGAAAACAACCCTGCTGCTGCAAAGCTGTTTGAAATCATCAAACTAAATATCAATGATGTTAGTGCTCAGAATATGATGATGAGCCAAGGTAAGAACAGCTCAGCGGACATCGAGTCTCATGTAAATGGCTGGATCAAAGCGAACCAGAAAAAGTTCGACGCATGGGTCGAAGAAGCGAAGAAAGCCGCAATGTAATCATGCCTTTATCAACCTCTAGAGCCAGTTGGTGTTATCAACTGGCTCTTTTTTACACAAACGCCCCTCCCCCTTACATAGACATACCAACACTTACACTACTCGACCATAAACCCACATTATAATTCACGTTTATTTCACGCTTGCTTTGCTAAAAACAACACAACATAACAATTAAACTATTCGAATAAATATGAAAAACTTATCAAAGAGCTCTGTGTGGGGGCCTTTGCAGCCAATTGCTGCCTTTTCTTTGTTTTCGCTTCTATTTCTGTCTATCTCAAGAGTTTTGCTAGCTTTTTGGCAGATTGACCGTATTGACTCTCTAAACGACTTAATTTATATCCTAGGTCAAGGTTTGCGCGTAGATATTGCAACGCTTTGCTGGTTATTTATTCTTCCAGCACTGTTTTCAACCTTCATGCCATTAACCGGTAAGATGGGAGAGTGTTGGAAGCGAATATTACGCATATGGATGGTTTTAGGGCTTTGGGTGCTTGTATACATGGAGCTCGCAACAGCGCCATTCATTCAGGAATACGACCTACGTCCAAACCGCCTGTTTGTGGAATACTTAATCTACCCAAAAGAAGTCTTGAGTATGCTCTGGACTGGCTACAAATTAGAACTGTTTATTGGTGCGTTAGGTACAGTTTTAACCATCACTTTAGGTTGGAAGTGGAGTAAGAAACTGACCGATAAGGCGCAGCAGGTCAACTGGAAATGGCGACCACTATTGGCACTTTTCGTTGTTCTTTTTGGGGTTGCAGGTGCTCGCTCATCTTTAGGTCACCGCCCGCTAAATCCTGCTATGGTCGCCTTTTCTAACGATCCACTGCTTAACGACTTAGCACTGAACTCATCTTACTCATTGTTGTTTGCGGTTAATAGCATGAAGTCAGAAAAGAGCGCGGAGCAGTTCTACGGAAAAATGGACACTCAAAAGATGTTGGAATTAGTTCGCACTTCATCAACAAAGTCCGACTTCACCCCTTCATTACTCCCAACCATGAACAGTAACCCCGCGACTTACCAGGGTAAACATAAAAACTTAGTGATTTTGCTACAAGAAAGCTTAGGCGCCCAATTTGTCGGTGCTTTGGGTGGTTTGCCTCTAACACCAAACCTTGATGAACTCATGAAGGAAGGTTGGCAGTTCACACAAATGTACGCCACTGGTACTCGTTCTGTTCGTGGAATTGAAGCCGTAACCACGGGCTTTCCTCCATCTCCCTCTCGCGCGGTAGTGAAGCTGAGTAAAAGCCAAACGGGTTTCTTTACCATCGCGGACTTACTGAAAGCTCAAGGCTATCACACGCAATTTATTTACGGCGGTGAAGCCAACTTTGACAACATGAAAACTTTCTTCTTTGGTAACGGTTTTGATCAAATAGTAGAAGAAGATGATTATAACAACCCAAGCTTTGTTGGCTCTTGGGGTGTTAGTGATGAAGATCTATATAACAAAGCAAACGAAGAGTTTGAACGCCTTTCAAAAAGCGACAAACCTTTCTTTAGCTTAGTTTTTACGTCAAGTAATCATAGCCCTTATGAGTATCCGAAAGGCAAAATTGAGCCATACGATTCAGAACATATGACGCGTAACAACGCCGTAAAATATTCCGATTACGCTTTGGGCACTTTCTTTGAAAAGGCGAAAAAGTCATCTTATTGGGATGATACCATTTTCATTGTAATTGCAGATCATGATGCACGTGTTTCTGGCGCTAACCTTGTTCCGGTTAAGCACTTTCACATTCCAGCATTGATCCTTGGTAAAGGCATTCAACCACGTAAAGATGACCGCATAGCAAACAACATCGACATGCCGCCTACACTGTTATCTCTAATTGGGGTAGATGCTAAAACACCGATGATTGGTCGTGATTTAACGAAGCCACTAGCTCGCGAAGATGAGCGCGCAATGATGCAATACGACAAAAACTTTGGTTATTTAACGCGCGACAATCTCGTTGTGCTTTCCCCTGGTGAAAAGGTATCGACCCTGACGTACGACTTTAAAGACCAAACCATGAAGCCGCTAGAGGTGGACGAGTCTATTATCGAGCGTGCAAAAGCAAACGCATTATTTGCATCTAAAGCGTATCAAAACAACTGGTATTCTTCCAAACACACTCATTAATACCAATGATTCCGCTGATAAAAAGGAGCTAAACGGCTCCTTTTTCTTATTCTGTCACTTACCTTCGAGAATGTTCTACTGACAACTCCTGTCGTTCCTTTCCGTTAGATTGCCCCTACTATTTCTAATTGATTAAGGAACAAACCATGCTGACTATCAATTCATTCGTTCTCTACGTTGAGGACATCCACATAAGCCAAGTTTTTTATTCGAAACTGTTCGAACGCAAAGTCACGCTGTTGTCTCCAACCTTCGCCGCTATTCCACTGACCGAAGGCTTAACGTTGACACTCAAGCAAAGAGATAATCTTTCGCCCCACAGCGGAATTAGAGGTGGTGGCACCGAGCTGTCTTTATCAGTGCCCAACAGGCATACGTTAGAGCGCATTTACAAGCGCTGGAAAGACCTAGGTGTTGAGTTTGTTCAACCACCAGCGACATCAGTGTATGGGTTAAATTTTATGGCTATCGATCCAGATAAGCATCGCATTCGTGTTTTCATAAATGAATAAAAATGCGTTAAAAATGCTTTTTACCCATTCCCAATGTGACTTCAATAAATTAGACTCAAGGAAACATTAAAAGCGGCGTAGTAATAAGAAGGAATGCCCATGAGCTCAAGTATGATCCTTAGCGAATCCCTAATCGAGAGCGGAAGAGATATCCCCCTCAAAGAACTGCTTTATGCAAAGCGCGTGCTGGATAACTACATGGCAGTAGCCAAAGAAAGTAGCCCGCTTGAGCTATTAACTGAGATGAAATCGGCAGCAAAGCAAGTAGAATACTTTACAACGACGAGTAACCCGTGTGAGGCTCGTAATGTCATCAGTCAGATGATTGATAAAATCGACACCGCGGAATCTTTTGCTTCGTTCAAAGCATTAGCAGGTAAGCCATCTCAAGCACTCAATGAACTAATTGAAGATCGAGCTCAGCTGATTAAACACGAACGAGAGCTCCTGCTCGCCTCAGGCTATGACGCCTCACGAATCTAATATACGAGCAGCCTTAAAGTCATAGCTAACAACGAAAAAGGAGCTCTTAAAGAGCTCCTTTTGCTTTTCAAAAATCGGATACAAAAGACTTAAAGGCCGATATCTTCCGTTATTGCTTTGATTTGTTTGAGGTCCATTTTATAGACTTCAATCATTTGATCGACCTGACTTAGTCGTGAATTAGCTTCGTCATGTTTATCACACGCGTCCGACTTCACGTCCCAAGATTTGCCTTCTAAAAATACGTCACACTCTTTCTTGAGTTTCTCAATCTTAGGTAATAATTTCGACCGTTCTTTCTCGAGAGACTCTAATTCTTGCGAAATTTTTAGCTCTTTCTGGAATACTTCGCGGGACCGCTCAAACATAGTCGCTTGCATATCCGCTTGACGACTCAACTTCTCATTTTCTGACTTCGTCGTGTTGATCTTATCTGCCTGCTGCTTCAATTGAGACTCTAGTGACAAGTTAACCTTCTCGACCTCAGTCAATTGCTTTTGCAACTTCTTAAGTGCTTTCTGATGAGCTTCATCTTTCGCGGCGAGTAACTCACTAACTTGGTTTTGTATCTCTTGGTCAAGCGCCTCTTCACGCACTTTTACTTGAGATGCCAACTGGGTTTTATCTTGCGTTAGTGCTTGATACTTTTCTTCTAATACGTGGTAAGTCGATTCCCACTTGTTCGCAGTGACAACCGCTCCAACAAGGCCACCAAATGCCAAGCCTAACACCGCAGCGATTGCGATATAGATATGCGTACGTTTGTCACGCTCTTCAATGACAACTACGTCGTCTTGCTCTTCCATTTTGTTCTGAGAACTCACCGTATACTACTCCAAGGACTCTTTTACTTTGCTAGCGGATCAATTCCGCAAACATAATTGATGCTGTATAAATCAGAAATGCGCCAATTAATGTTATAACGGTCGCTTTTTGGACTTTTTCATTGGTTCGATAACGAAACAGCACAAATGCTACTGCAATCAACACCGCAATGGCTAATAATCTGGTCATACCGCCTCCTTGTCCACTCATGAAAAACTGCCTAGGTCCGTAGACTGTTTCACAAAGGTTCATTGTAACCCATTTATACGTACCATAAGGTCAACTTAGCGTAGATTTTAAAATAAGTGCTCCGATTTTAATCAATTTTGTGTCCTTAATTGAATAACTTATGTCGTAACAATCGAAACACATTTATCGTTCTGAAGTGTTTTGGGGTTCCATTCCCTAACCCAATAAATTTTATTTATGCCGTGACTCGCACAAAAAGATTGGCAAACATACCTTCATGAAAATTGATGAGGTTATTTCATTAAAAATAAATTGACATAGGGTGTTGAAATAGACCAAAAACATGATAGAGTTCACACGTTAATGATGACCAGCATCATTAACTAACCTTTACTCATTTAATTGAGTAATTGTTCCGATGAAGACTGCAGGAGAGTGGTTATTAATCAAATTTTAACATTTGATTAGCATAACTCGCCGAAGAATTAACTATTTCAGGTGCTACCTAGGTAGCGGGGACTGTAGTTGGAGGAACCTCTGGAGAGAACCGTTAAATCGGTCGCCGAAGGAGCAAGTCTTGCACTCACGCAAGGTGAAACTCTCAGGCAAAAGGACAGAGGAGTGGAAAGTTACAACCTAACTATTTTGCTTGGCCTTCCCGCCTACAACCAATAGCTTAGTTCTTTTAGAGATCGTTGATCTCGTCCTTTCCCTCTTCTCCTTATTAGTTGTTTTATTAAGGGGAAATCATGAACAACCTACAATCTTTACTACAAACCATCGATAATTTTGTCTGGGGTCCACCGCTGCTTATTTTGCTAGTGGGTACAGGTGTTTACTTCACTTTTAGCCTTGGCTTGATCCAGTTTAAACACCTCCCAACAGCGCTAGCGATGGTATTCAGTAAAGATAAGTCATCTAATACTCAAGGTGACGTTTCTAGCTTTGCAGCTCTTTGTACTGCACTCTCAGCAACAATTGGTACTGGTAACATTGTTGGTGTTGCCACAGCAATCAAACTCGGTGGACCAGGCGCTCTATTCTGGATGTGGCTCGCTGCCCTTTTCGGAATGGCGACTAAATACGCCGAATGTTTGTTGGCGGTTAAGTACCGAAGAGTCGATGATAAAGGCCAAATGATTGGTGGCCCAATGTATTACTTGCAATACGGTGTTGGCTCAAAAGCTCTCGCGATCATGTTTGCAGTGTTTGCTTTGGGTGTTGCTTGTTTTGGTATCGGTACGTTTCCACAAGTAAACGCGATTCTGGATGCAAGTGAGATATCTCTTGGTGTTAACCGTGAGCTATCTGCCTTTGTACTAACTCTTTTGGTTGCTTTCGTAACTTTGGGTGGCATCAAATCCATTGCTAACGTTGCAGGAAAAGTGGTTCCTACCATGGCTGTATTTTATGTGTTGGCGTGTTTAAGCGTGATCATCATGAATGCAGACCAATTGTTCAATGCCGTTGAATTAGTGCTGGTTTCAGCCTTTACATCAACAGCAGCGACTGGTGGTTTTCTAGGTGCAAGCATCATGTTGGCAATCCAATCAGGTATCGCTCGCGGTGTGTTCTCAAATGAATCAGGTTTGGGTAGCGCGCCTATGGCAGCAGCAGCAGCGAAGACAGACTCTTGTGTTAAACAAGGCCTAATTTCAATGACGGGTACCTTTTTCGATACCATCATTATTTGTACCATGACAGGCCTTGCTCTAATCCTGACCGGTGCATGGCAAAGTGACTTTGCAGGTGCCGCGATGACGACTCATGCTTTTGCGGTGGGTTTAAATGCAGATACATTTGGTCCTATGCTCGTCTCAATCGGTTTGATGTTCTTCGCTTTTACCACCATTCTTGGTTGGAACTACTACGGTGAGCGTTGCGTTGTGTTCCTGTTCGGAACTAAAGCTGTGCTTCCATACAAACTGATTTTCGTTGGCTTGGTGGCATCTGGTGCATTCCTTCACCTCGATATGATTTGGCTACTGGCTGATATCGTAAACGGTCTGATGGCAATTCCTAACCTAATTGGTTTGATCGCACTGCGTCACGTCGTACTGGCAGAAACCAAACTGTTCTTTAGCTCAACATCGCAATCAGGTGAAGTTGAAGCAGTGAAAGCTTAGTGAAACGGCAGGTTTGCGGTCATAAACTGTCAGTCACAGAGAGCAAAACACATTAGAAATGGTAAAAACACAAAGCCCGCTATTATTTAGCGGGCTTTATTTATCTTCGGTTAAATGGTTAATCTCTCAACCATTGATGCTCAACGTTTTCTCCACGTTCTTCAAAAAACTTCGCATTTTTTTGCTTGAATTGATCCGCTTTCAACTCTGATAGCGGCCAGTCTAAAAATGCTTCTGTTACAAACGAGTCGCCGACACCAACCTCAATCGATTCCAGATGTTTCCCGATGTAGCGATAAAAGTAGCCTTGCCCAAACGCATCGCACACCATAGGTACATGCCTGACACGTTGATGATTGACAGAGACCGAAGCCCAAGTCGTCGTTTTAGGTTCACAGGTTTGCTCTTTTACAACGTCGACCTCAAATTTATTGTCCATAGTTGTCGAAACAAAAACGACAATAGCGTCATGCAAATACACACGCCTGAGCAATAACTGTTTAGTGTCTTGAGTTCGCGTTTGTTGTATTCCATTAGCAAAAGGCTCGAAGTAGCCCCAGTGCCAAGACCAGATCATGCCGCGTTGCGCAAACTGTACTTGTGGCCACGTATGCCAAGCAACAGCGGCACCTACCCCCACAATAAATACAGCGAGTAGTACCAACAATCGATAAATATTACGCATTAAACGGGTTTTTCAATCAATAACTTCACACCAAGTGCGACTAATACTGCGCCCGTCGCGCCTTCCATCCACTTCATAAAGCTTGCATTCTTTAGTAGATTTTTAGCCGAGTTAAGCGCGCCAGCTAAACCACACTGCCAAACCATCGCAATAGCAAAGTGTACAGATGCCATCATCATTGATTGAAGCAAGGGTGAACCTTCTGGATTCACAAACTGTGGCAAGAAAGCCAAATAGAAGACCGCCGTTTTCGGGTTCAAGACGTTAGAAAGAAAGCCCTCTCTAAAAGAGCGCTTACCATTAAACACTTCGTGAATCTGCTCGGTCACGGTCAATCCATCTTTCGACGACATTAGCGCTTTTAAACTGCTCAAACCAAGCCAGATAAGATAAGCCGCGCCAATCATTTTTACGATTTGGAACAACTCTGCTGATTGCGCAAGAATCGCCGAGATACCAACCGCAGAAAAAAAAGCATGTACGAATAAGCCAAAGCAAATCCCTAGACTGGTTGTACATCCATCTTTTAGGCCCGAGCGGCTAGTGTTACGGATAACAAGTGCAGTATCTAAACCTGGCGTTAACGTTAAAATCGTAATGGCAATAATAAATGCCTCGAAATTCAAAATATCCATATTATCGTGATAATTAATTGTCAATCCTTCATCAATACCGCCAATCCACAAGATTCGCAAGCTTCTTTTTTAAGAGAGCTATACAACTGGGTGAGTTTATGGACAATGGGTTGGAGTTAATTATTAATAAATTAACGTAGGTTGCTTAGTGCAACACCATATGAAGGACCCGTTATCGGGTGTTTAGGGAAAGAACAAAAGAATAAGAGTAGTCACATGAACGCATTTACAAAACTCGTTGAACATTCCAAAAAAGTGGCAAATTTTGAGCATCTATCTGCCATCATAGATTGGGATCAAGCAGCGGTCATGCCACCTGGTGGCGCTGAAGCACGATCGAATGCCACGGCAGAGCTCGATGTACATATCCATTCTTTAATGACTCAACCGCACTTGGGAGAGCTTTTCGCTCAGGCAGAAGAAGAGACGCTGTCTACAAAAGAAAAATCTATCCTAAGAGAAATGAAGCGTGGGTGGCAGCAAGCTAACTTACTACCAGAATCATTAGTTCAAGCTCAATCTCTTGCTGGCTCCAAATGTGAACATGCATGGCGTACGCAACGTGGAGAAAATGACTGGGCTGGTTTTGAAAAGAACTGGGCTGAAGTAGTAAAGCTATCGCAGGAAGAAGCGCAAATTAGAGCCGAAGCAAATGGCACGACTCCTTATGATGCCATGCTCGATGTTTATGAACCTGGCACAACGTCTGCGTCGTTAGACATTCTTTTTGCTGACGTGAAAACCTGGCTTCCTACTTTGATCGATGAAGCGCTTGAAAAACAACAATCAGACAACATCTTATTGCCAACTGCACACTACCCTGCGGAAAAGCAAAAAGCGCTCGGTTTGGAAGTCATGAAGCTACTTCAATTCGATTTTGAACACGGTCGACTTGATGAGAGTACCCACCCATTTTGTGGCGGTGTACCGACAGATGTGCGTATTACGACACGTTATAATGAAAACGAGTTTGTCCAATCATTGATGGGGATTGTCCACGAAACTGGCCATGCTCGATACGAGCAAGGGCTACCAAAAGATTTATCAGGAACACCCGCGGGAGAAGCTCGCTCTATGGGTATTCATGAATCACAATCACTCTTCTTTGAAATGCAAATAGGACGAAGCAGCGCGTTTATCGATCACCTCGCTCGACTGGCTTCTAACCATTTTTCTGGTAGTGAATTCGAAAAAGACAATTTAGCCAAAATTTACACTCGCGTAGAAAAAGGCTTTATTCGCGTAGATGCTGACGAACTAACATATCCTGCTCACGTTATTCTTCGATATGAAATTGAGCGAGATCTCATGAACGGCGTCATCAAACATACAGATGTACCAGAACTCTGGAACGAAAAGATGAAAGCGTACTTGGGGCTATCAACCGAAGGAAACTTCAAAAATGGCTGTATGCAAGATATCCATTGGACAGACGGAAGTTTTGGCTATTTCCCGTCCTACACGCTCGGTGCGATGTACGCTGCACAATTTATGGCAGCAATGAAACAAACCGTCGATGTAGATGCGGTTATTCGTTCTGGCGACTTAGCTCCGATATTCAATTGGCTCTCGGAAAACATCTGGAGTAAAGGTAGCTTATTCACCACTGATGAGTTGGTAAAACAAGCCACGGGTGAAACACTGAATGCTAAACACTTTCAAGCTCACCTAAAAGATCGCTACTTATAAAGCGAAAAGAATAGAAAGTAAAAGCCCAAGGTTCTTATGTTCCTTGGGCTTTTTGTAGGCTCTCTATGTGTTATGCCAAGCTAGGGATGAGCCTAGGCTTGTACAAACAGTCCTCACCCTCTGGTCTAGTTTTAAACCGACGATGAAGCCACATATACTGGCTCGGACTTGCCATGATTGATGTTTCAACTATTTGATTCACGAATGCGGCGGCACGTTGATGATCCTCTTTCGGGAAACCTTCGACGGGCGCACTAATGGTTAGGGTATAGTGTCCGTCTTTTCCTCTTACCATCGTAAAAGGCACAATGGCGCAATCTGTAGAATCAACCAACAAACTTGTGCCTGTCGTAGTACAAGCATTTTTAACGGCAAATAACGGTGCAAATGTCGAGCGTCGGTTACCATAATCGTGGTCCGGTGCATACCAAACCCGCTCACCCGTTTTAAGTGCTTCAAGCATGGCTTTGACGTTTTTACGATCAATCAGTGTACGATTAGAGCGAGAGCGTCCCTTATACTGAAAATAATCAAAGCACGGATTATTGTTTGGGCGATAAACACCGGTTCCAGACTTTTTAATGCCAAAAGCTCGAGCACCTAACTCTAGATTCATTGAGTGTACGGCCAACATTAATGCACCTTTGCCTGACTTCTCTAAAGCCTCTAGATGCTCCATGCCTTTTATCGTGACGTGTTTGTTTACCCGTTTATCTGACCAAAACCATGCCATTGCGGTCTCAAAAAGTGCGATGCCAGTATTGTCGATGTTGTCTTTTAGAATTGCTTCGCGTTGGCATTCTTCCATATGAGGGAAGCAAAGCTCAAGATTGCGTCTGATCGTAACTTGACGTTTTCTCATGAGTCGCATAGCTAAACGACCAATGTTGCGTCCCAAAGCTAGTTGAACTTTAAAAGGAAGGAGGCTAAGTGAGTACATCACGCTAATGATAATTAACGTTCCCCAGTAACGAGGCAAAAGAAATTCGGCCTTGAATGCAGGCTTTTTGTATTTGTTCATGTAAGTATTGTCAGATGTGCCCATCTATAAGTGATAAAAACAATGATAATGGACTGCACTTTTATCATTGATAACGCTAATAACATAAATTAAAGCGCGCGGATTCTATGGTTCTTCGACACACTACACAATAAGAACTTTGCAGAAATATGTAGGGAATGAAAAAGCAGTAAAGATGAGTCGCCACGTTAACATCTATCGGAGTGATTTATCTACTGCCCTTTCCTAAAGTTTGAAGAAACATAACTTTGTATTTTCAATGCGCTAAATAATGCCTGTTTTTCAATCACATAATGCGACCGTGATGAATACAACAATAAGACGTCATATCAATACTCGCCATTAGCGATTGAATTTGCACTAAAAAGCCGCAGCAATTTCTCGCTGCGGCTTCTTATTCACTTAACAAGTAGAGTGGCGTTATTCGTACCCTACTGTTTTGGATAATAAATTTACGATCAACACACCAGCGATGATAAACCCAATACCAACTAGGGCCGGTAAGTCTAGACGCTGTCCGTAAACAAAGTAACCAACCGTCGCAACCAAAACGATCCCAGCACCACTCCATATGGCATAAACAACCCCGACAGGCATTGTTTGCACTGTGATGGAAAGCAAGAAGAAAGCGATGCCGTAACCAATCAAAACGACTGTGCTCGGCATTACTTTCGTAAATTGCTCTGTTTTGGGAATATAAGAAGTGGCAATCACTTCACATACAATCGCTATCGACAGCGCCAACATTGGTGGCATAGAGACAAGCATTTTGAACATAAGGCATTAACGCTCAACAGAAATGTAACCGACAACATGTCCGGATAATTAGGCCGCGCATTATACCCAACTCATCTCACGATGGAATACCACTAACGATGTTTACACACCATCACTTTCGCTTACTTTTTGATGACCAGGTGAAAGGCTGACGTTTTGGTGCTGACGAGAAATTTCAAAGTAGATATGCATATCAATCGGCTCAGGTGTATTGAGTAGCATCTTACCTACTTCACGTTGGAAATGACCATAATTACCTAGCTCATCCGTTAGTTCTAGGAGCTCGTAAGAGGCTTCATCGGCAAACATTCCATACGCATACTGATAATGACTGATATCCTTGCTCTTATCATAACCCAGCTTTTGAAGAGCTTGATCAATCTCTTCCGGCGTATAAATGTCTTTATCACCAAACGAATGCAGTAGCACGCAAGGAACTTCTTGAGCGATGCCCTGAATCTTTGTCTTTCTCTTGAAAATACCGAACATAATGTCCTCCACTGACGATTTTTCCAAATATGCACATTAATGCAAAATGGTGAGCTGATTGTTTTTAGTATGGCTCATTAATTTGAGACTTCCTTACTACGAAGTCACCTTCACATATTAACGTGATCGCATAATTACCAGCAAATAGTACACACTGCGTTTCAAACCTATCTCATCAGAAACTCTGCTTTAGTCACAATTGTGTGACAACCCCGAGTACGGTTTACCATAATGTAAAGAGTAGATTGAAAAGTCGGATTTCGTATCGACATCTAAACTTAATTAAGTTAGCTTTAGAAGTATAGACGTCTAGATTGACTATGCTTAGGGAGAGAAAGTCGTGCCAATTAGAATTCCAGATCAATTACCAGCTACCGATGTATTAAGGACAGAAAACATCTTCGTGATGAGTGAAACGCGTGCAGCGAGTCAGGAAATACGTCCTTTAAGAGTGCTGATCCTTAATCTGATGCCAAAAAAAATAGAGACTGAAACTCAGTTTCTGCGTCTACTCTCAAACAGCCCACTACAGGTTAACGTCGAATTACTGCGCATTGATAACCGCCCGAGTAAAAATACGCCAACTGAACATTTAGACACGTTTTATCGCCAATTTGAAATGGTGCGAGATAAAAACTTCGATGGCATGATCATTACTGGGGCTCCATTAGGTTTGGTGCAATTTGAAGATGTCATTTATTGGGATCATCTCAAAACCATCATGGAGTGGGCAAAAGATCATGTGACATCCACTCTTTATGTTTGCTGGGCTGCGCAAGCAGGGTTAAAGCTACTCTACGATCTACCTAAAAAAACGCGTAAAGAAAAACTTTCAGGCGTGTATCATCATCAAATCCATCATCAGTTTCACCCTATCTTACGCGGATTTGATGACACGTTTTTGGCTCCTCACTCGCGTTACGCAGATTTTTCGCCTCACTTTCTAGAAGAGCATACTGACTTAGACATTTTAGCGACATCGGATGTCGCAGGTGTGTACTTGGCCACCACAAAAGACAAACGCAATGTCTTTGTCACAGGACACCCTGAGTATGATTCTCACACCTTACATAATGAATATATCCGAGATTTGAGCGAAGGTATGGAGCCCGCTATTCCTGTCAACTATTACCCAAACAACAACCCAGATAACCCACCAATTGCAAGCTGGAGAAGCCATGGACACCTCCTCTTTTTAAACTGGCTGAACTACTGTGTTTATCAGCAAACACCGTACGACCTCGATCACTTCAGTGAAGATGCTTTCACTAAAGACGATTAGCTTCAAAATAAGCAAACAAAGCACTCATCATTACCGAAATGTAATATGTGAACCAAGCCGCCATATG
This sequence comes from Vibrio sp. 1402, assembly GCF_033340275.1. NCBI lineage: Bacteria > Pseudomonadati > Pseudomonadota > Gammaproteobacteria > Vibrionales > Vibrionaceae > Vibrio > Vibrio sp. 1402. The sequence continues at coordinate 446,171 of NZ_JAWOWE010000002.1, read as the reverse complement.
GCGGCTTTTTCATAACAGTTTGCAAACCTGATCGCATAGTGTTTTTTCCTCAATAGGTTTTTGCTAAGTAATTCATATCATGCAGAAAGATTCAGGGATGTAGGAATAAAGAATGAAAACAGCAAAGCTCGGTGCACTAATATTATTGTCTCAGTTTGCACTCGTGGGTTGCGTGACGGTGAAAGAAGATGGAAGCCCTGTCGTTAAAGCCGATCCTGTGGCAATGGCAGAATCACGTATCGCACTTGGCTTAGGTTATTTAGACGGCGGTAACATGATTCGCGCGCATGATAACTTACAACAAGCCTTAAACCACGCACCTCAATACTATCGCGCGCAATTATCTATGGCTCACTACTACGAAACGGTTGGTGAAGATATTAAAGCCGAACAGATGTATAAACGCTCTCTACGCCAACATACTAAAAACGGAAATGTGCTCAATAACTACGGTACTTTTCTTTGCAAGCGAGGTGACTTCGAAAAAGCCGATCAGATGTTTAATCGAGCCATTGAGCAGCCTTATTACTACCTTATTCCAGCGAGCTATGAGAATGCAGCTTTTTGTGCGCTAAAATCACAAGATAAAGACAAAGCGAGATACTACTTTACTAGAGCTATCGATCATGATCCCCATAGACCAAAATCGATTTTGCAACTCGCTAAAATAGAAATTGATAGCGGTGATTATACTGAAGCTAGAATTCGATTAATGAGATTCAATCAAATGTATGGCGTGAAGAAGCCCTCTTTGCAACTCATGATTCAACTTGAACGTGCAGCAGGCAATGAAGCTCTCGAGAAAAAGTATCAAAAACAATTGGAAAAATTTTCTTAGTACAAAATAGCGATACATAAGGCGCATTAGCTCACAGCCAATACAGCGCTTGACCAAGAATCCAGTGAATTCAGACTCACGGTGATACATTCATCCTGTACATAAACGTCAAATTCGGTACTATTTGAACGGAATAAGTGACCAAGTCACATTATAAAAAGTGCGCACACAACGAAATTTGTACATCATACTGTTTTTAAGATTGATTTCGGCACATTGATAAATACTAAATATTACTGACATGCACCAGAAGGAAGTTGAAGCCGGATGAAACCTGCCTGCACTCTGTTATTACTCACTTTGCTGAGTTCACCTTTTGTCGTCAGTGCACAAGAAAATATTGAGAAAACATTCACATTTGGCATTGTGTCCAATAAAGCCCAAAGCAAAATCAAAAAAGCGACGCCCCTTACTCAGTATGTAACTGAAAATATGGCTGAATATGGTTACGCAAAAGGGGCGGTAAAGGTATTTAAAAACTATCGTCAGCTCGCGGTTGCGCTTGAAAATGGCACCGTTCAAATTGCAACGGCGACCCCCTTTAATGCGATGACCTTAGAAAAGGAGTCTAATAGCCAAGTCCTCGCTATACGATGGAAAAAAGGCCTGCAAAAATATCATACGGTGTTCTTTACTAATAAAGAGAGTGGCATTGAGTCATTTTCTGACCTGCGCGGAAAAACGCTTGTTTTCGAAAAGCGCACGTCTACCAGCAGCTATTACCTACCTGCGATTACATTGCTGAACCACGGAGAAAAACTGCAATACCTTCCCTCTCCTGATGACAAACCGGCCAAAGACAGTATTGGTTATTTATTCCTTGATGAGCAACTCGCTCAGTCAAATGAAATCAACCTATCTGTATGGGTATATAAACAGAGAGTTGCAGCAGGAGCATTCAGTAACTTCAACTGGAACAATCCCAAAGATTTGCCAGAGAACATGAAAGACAAACTAGCGATTTTTTCTCGTTCTGTTGAAATACCCAGGGATTTAATTCTCGCTTCTCCAAGCATGAGCCTAGAGCAACAGCTTAAAATCACGTCCATACTGCTTGATATGGATACAACTCACGAAGGCTCTCTCGCACTTAAAAAGTTTCAGAACACCAAAAAATTCAGCGCGCTTACTCCAGAAATGCGAGCCTCCTTAAGTACAGTGCGCAAGTCAGTTCACTTGTTACCGAAGGTGGATTGATGTTTCAAAAGCTCTCACTCGAAACCAAATACATTTGCTCGACAATGTTCGTTGTCTTGTTTGTTGTGGTGATAAATCTTGCGTTATACATGCACGGTTACGATGCGTATTCAAATAGCTTAACTCAACAGATCACGAACAACTCTCAAGAAAAAACAGAATCTTACGTTAAGCAAAAAGGGTTGGTTTATGCAGAGCTATTATCAAAACAGCTTTTTGATCCACTCTATACAGACAATATCAGTCAAGCGTATGAGCAAATTAAGGCAACATTGAGCCAGCCAGATGTCTCGAAAATACATGTTGTTGACAATGAAGGGCTAATCTTTCACGACGGCACTACTCAGCTAAGGATGTTTGCCCAACCTCATTACCGCTCTCCTTTTATTTTGAAAGCAATAGAAGAATCTAGAACTCTCGTTTCCTTTTCCAAGCATCAGTTGGAGATCGCAGCGCCGATTCAGCAATCAAACATTACTCTTGGGGCGGTGTATCTTGAGCTTAACTTGATACATCTACTGGAAGAGAAAGAACAGAACATTGAACAAGTCCAAGCGATTACCTCAAACGATAAACAGAAGATGTTTAACTTGCTGCTAACGATCAGTGGGATATCCGTTCTATTCGGTAGCATCATCGCTTATGCTTTGGGGCGGTCGTTAACTAAACCACTCAAGCAACTAAAAGATCAATTTTCAGAGTCAAATACCCAAGCGCTGCCAGTCACCGACATACAAAGCAAAGATGAAGTGGGAGAACTTATTTCGGCGTACAACAAAATGTCAAACAAAGTGAACCGATACACCAGCCGAGTTGAGTTCATGGCGTACCACGATATTCTGACTTCCCTGCCAAACCGAGAAAAGTTACTCATTGATATTCAAACGCAAATAACTGACCACAAATCCCCCTCACTCGCGGTTGTGTTTATTGACTTGGATGACTTTAAGCACATTAACGATAACTATGGACATAACATTGGGGATAAATTGCTAGGCCATCTTGCCTCAGAGCTTCAAGGCCGTTTGCCGAGTTATTTTAAGCCGCTTTACCGCCTTTCTACCATCGTAAGTCGAGTAGGTGCGGATGAATTTGTACTGGCCTTTCCGTGCTCGGACAATCATGAAGCTAGAGAAAAAGCGAACGATATTCATCGCCAACTACTCTCTCCCTTTAGTTTGGAAGAGAACGATATTCAAATTACGGCAAGCCTCGGAATTGCTGTGTATCCAGAATTTGGTTCAAACGCTGAGTCTCTTTTACAGCTTTCCTCTCTTGCGGCGCAGGAATCTAAAAGACGCGGTAAAGACATTATGACGATATACGATTCCACGTTTGATGAAACGATTAAACAACGTTTATACATAGAACGAGAACTGCGTCGTTCAGTACGTGATTTGTCTCAATTCGAGCTGTGGTATCAACCACAATTTGATCTAAAAACCTATCGCCTAATTGGGGTCGAAGCATTGGTTAGGTGGAATCATCCCGAGAAAGGTTATATCAGTCCAGAATCGTTTATCCCGATCGCAGAACAAAGTGATTTAATATTGGAGCTTGGAGAACATATCATTGAGACGGCAGTTGCTCAGCGGGCAATGTGGGCAGAACATTTCGGTACTGATTTTCACATTGCATTAAACTTGTCCCCAAGACAAATCTATCGCCAAGATTTAAGTCAATTATTTTCTAAGTATTTACGACGACATGATGTCGCCCCTCAAACCATTCATGTTGAAGTGACAGAGTCACTTTTTATTGATGATACAGAGAAAGCTCAATATGTGCTTAAAAAACTACAAAGTATCGGAGTGGAAGTTTGGCTAGATGACTTTGGTACGGGGTATTCAGCCCTTGCCTACCTACAACATATGGCTTTTGACGGGCTCAAGATTGATCGTTCATTTATCGCTCAAATCCGAAAAAGCGATCAAGACGATTCATTAGTTCGCGCGATTGTATCCATGGCTCACAACCTAAGAATGAAAGTAGTAGCCGAAGGCGTAGAAACTCAAACTCAACTCACACGAATGGAGTCTCTCCACTGTGACGTCGTACAAGGCTTTTTCTTAGGTAGGCCTGTACCTGCTGAGGAATTGATTGCATTTGAATACCAACGAGGGAGTGGCGCTCAAAGCGTCAATCACTTTGCTTAGAACGCCGTTTTGTTAACTATTGCCGCTTAGCGCGTTAGTACTCGTAATGCAATATCGGTCACACTTCCCCCACCTCATTAATATGAATTTTCTCTTAAAATCTAACATCTGAGATAAATAAACTACACTTTTCATATCAACTTCTTGGATATGGAAATGCGCGTGGTAGGAATCTTTTCTTGGAACAACCTGTCGGTAAAACAAAAGCTATTTGGGTTGGTTTTGCTGCCAATTTTATTGTTGCTTGTCCTCGCGGGTAAACATGTACAAAGCCTTTCTATCCAGGCTCAGGAACTACAAAAAGCACAGTTATTCTCTGTCTACATCGACCGCGTATCTTCGCTTTATCACCTACCGAATAACCCTGATGTAATAGATAAGCAACTAAAAACTCAGCAGATATCTCAATTGTTACGCGACACTGCAGCACCAGTATTCGGTGAAAACGCTGAGATACTAAACCAGTTGACAAGCTTTGAGGAAGCAACCCTCTCGATGCTCTCTTCGCAAAATCAAGAAGAAAAGTTAGATGCGGCAGAGTGGCGCGCTGATACGTTCAAAGAAATCCTCATGAGCTTAGACAAAGTCTATTTTAGAAATGTGAGTTATGAAACAAACACTCACCTTTCTTCTTTGATGCAACTTGAATGGTTGATGTTTTGGTCCACTGAAGAGCATAGATTAAGCGAATATTTGATTCGATCTTCAGAGGAAAATAACGAGTATGACCTCACAACACAGGCTTCTATCCAATCTTTAATCCAGAACCAACAACTATTTCTAGAGCGTTTTGTGACGCTAAATGCCAATCAACAACAAGTAGATCTGCTCATTGAGACGTTTACGGGTGAAGTCTTTATCAAAAGCCAAGAGTTTCGTGCTTATTTATTGCAACCAGCTCAACTCAAATCATTAACCCCGGATGAGATTGATGCGGGGTTATCTGCACTCAACAAACGCTTATCGTTATTACAAAGTGTTGACGACAAAATGGAACAGCAGCTGAGTGATGATATATCAAAGACAATCAACACGACGACACAGCACCGCTTTACCTTTATCGCAATGATGAGCCTTTTAACGCTGTTGGTCGTAAGTTTAACGCTAAGATTGGTGCGAAAAGTTACTGGAAACTTGAATCTAGTCCTCAAATTTCTCAGTAACGAAAGCAATGAACAAAGTAACACTGAAAATTCACCTCTTGCTCAACTAATAAAGGGTAAAGACGAGCTGAGTAAGTTTGCTCGAGAGGTAAAAAAGCTTAGTGATGAGCGGATGTTGTCCAGACTAAAGCTCACACAAGCTAAAGAAGATGCAGAACAAGCAAAAGATGATGCAATTAAGGCGAGTAAAGCCAAAAGTAGCTTTTTGGCCAACATGTCCCACGAGATCCGCACGCCGCTAAATGGCGTTATTGGTATCTCTGAAGTCTTATCCGATACTTCCCTGACTGCCACACAACGCGATTACGTCGATACGATTGAAACCTCCTCCCAACTGCTTTTGAGTTTAATTAATGACGTTCTAGACTTCTCAAAAATTGAATCTGGGATGTTGCTCATTAGCCCACATTCAACTTGTGTTCGAGAGTCTATCTATGACATTGCTTCTATCATTTCACCGAAAGCAAAGGAAAAAGGCATCGATGTGCAAGTCAACATTAGCCGTAACACGCCTTACCACGTAATGTTGGATGACCATCGTATACGCCAAGTTGTCATGAACTTCATGTCTAACGCGGTAAAATTTACCGAACAAGGCAGTGTTGAGCTATCGGTCATCACCCGCGAAATAAAAAATGGTGAAGCGGTCATCGAGTTTTCCGTTAAAGATTCTGGGATTGGTATTGATGCCCAGCAGCAAAAGAAAATATTTGCTCCATTTGCCCAAGAGGATAACTCTACTACCCGACAATTTGGGGGAACTGGACTTGGGCTTGCCATTAGCACGCAATTAGTTGAGCTAATGGGTGGAGAAATTCAACTTGAATCCGAGAAAGGTAAAGGCAGTCGCTTCTTCTTTGAACTAACTGCTCCTGTTGTGACGCAAGAGTTTAACGCTTATCACGCTCTGAATCACAACGATATATGGATTGTATGCAGCAGTACTCAACTAGAACAAAAACTGCGTAACGAGTTAAGTTTTTTCAACATCAATATAACGCAGTCAGTAGATACCTTAAGTGCGTTGCCAACGTGGATTGATAACGAGCGCGTTATCGTTATTCATGTAGAAGCATCACCAAATGCAGCAGCGATGCATATCGATGAGATAGAAAGCCTTTGTAAACGAAACATTCGTGTCTGCCTCATCAAGCACCTTCATAGCCCACAATTCGACTTTAGAAGCAGTATCAGCGCCTTGGTCACTCAGCCACTACTAGGGCAGCGCTTAATTAAAGCACTTGAAAGTTGTGCGGCAAATTTCTCGCACGCACAACAAGAGAGCATTTCAGCGCAACATGTTAAATCTTTGCCGAAAATTTTGGTCGTTGATGACAATACGGTCAATCAAAAAATCGCGGGGCTACACGTCACAAAAGCTGGCTTCGACTTTGATGTCGCAGTAAACGGACAAGAAGCGGTTGAGAAATTTCAACAGAATCAATACAGCCTAATTTTAATGGACTGCATGATGCCCGTAATGGATGGATTTGAAGCCACCCAAATAATTCGTCAAATAGAAGTAAAAGAAAAACGCGCTTTCAGAATTCCGATTATTGCTCTAACGGCAAGTGTGGTCGATGACGATATACAAAAATGCTTTGACGTTGGAATGGATGACTATGTGCCCAAACCGTTTAAAGCAGGATTGCTTAAAGAGAAGTTAGATAAGGCAATTGGGTTACGTGTTTCCAACACGACGCCTGCTGAACCACACCAAGAGAACACTACTCTCGATACAACTCATAAACTACCTGCGAGTTCAGAGCAACCAGAAGCAACGGTAACGCCTATTCGCTCCGAACGTATCTTGCTTGTCGAAGACAATAGAGTGAACCAGAAAGTGGCTTCTCTATTGCTATCTAAAGCAGGCTATCAATTCGAAGTCGCAGAAAACGGACAAATTGCAGTCGAAATGTTCCAAAAAGATGGAAAGTTTGATGTTATTTTGATGGATTGCATGATGCCCATAATGGATGGGTTTGAAGCTTCTAGGCAAATTAGAGCTTATGAAGCGAGTAAAGGATTAGCTAAGACGCCCATTATCGCATTAACAGCAAGCGTCGTTGATGATGATATTCAACGCTGCTTTGATTCAGGAATGGATGCCTACGTACCAAAGCCTGTGCGCAAAGAAAAACTGTTGTATCAAATTGAACAAGCAATGTAGGTGGATTCTATGAGTAGAAATCATTCTCGCGTTGCTTTTCCTTTGCGTTACATAAAACGCTATCTGTTTATTCTGATTGCCCTTCTTTCATTAAATTGCCAAGCTCTCGCTGCAGAGAGCTACGCCGTTTTCTCATTTAATGACGAATTCTCTCCGCTCACTGTCAATAAAGCGCGAAAGTTGTACAGAGGGAAGACGCAACTTTTACAAGGCCAGCGAATTGAACTCTCTGACTGGCCTGCGACATCAACAGAAAGAGCTGAGTTCTATCGTTATCTTCTCAACAAAAATTTAGCGCAAATGAACGCGCATTGGGCAAGCTTGTCTTTTTCAGGTAAAGCTAGACCGCCAAAAGTGATTGCACGCTCCAGCATTGATGACCTCATAGCATGGATGCAAGAGAAGCCCAATAGAATTGGTTATGCCCCAACATCGAGCGTCCCTAGTAATGCTCATGTTTTATGTGTGGTTAGCTCGGAGAATTGATATGAAAAAATATTTAACCATGTTATCGCTGAGTATCGCGACCTTTCCGAGCTCAGCCACGATTGAACTAACAGAACAACTTTCTTTAAGTGGTTTTGGCTCTACTTCGTGGGCAAAATCCGATAACCCAACTACGTTACTAGTTAACCGCTTTATTGGCGATGAATCTTGTTTCGATTGCGATACCACTTTCGGCATGCAGCTCGATTATTTTCACAAGGCATTTCGGGCATCCGCACAAGTCGTAAAGCGCCCGCAAGACCATTGGAGCTCGCCTCAGCTCGAGTGGGCGTATTTGGCTTATACCTATCAAAACATAGAAATACGAGGAGGACGCTTAAGACTGCCACTGTTTTTGATGTCTGAGTACAACTATGTCGGCCACGCTTTTACCCAAGCCCGCCCACCGAATGAGGTATATGACAGCATTCTAGGTATCACGGCTTATAACGGCCTATCTGCACGCTGGATTCATGACCTCAATGAGCAAGTCGTACTTACTGCCATGCCGTTTGTCGGGTTTAAAGACAATAGTGACGTAACCATCAATGAACGTACTGAATTGGAAATTGAGTCAAACAATACTGCAGGGATGAACTTAACGCTAAGCGGAGAGAGCTATCGTTGGAATTTTTCCTACCTCCACGGCGATTATGATCAAACAACGACGCTCTCTAACATTGAGCAGTCCACTCCCGGTGGCGGAACCACAATCATTGACCGTCTAGTTGAAACAGAAAAAAACAACACGATCGATCTGTTCTCTCTAGGGTTAAGATACGAGCTCGATAACATTGTGATTATGGTAGAAGGACAGACCAGCAATCTTTCCTCATCTTGGTACGCGACAACAAGTTATAATTTAAACAAGCTGACTCCTTATATTGTTTACGGTCAGCAGTTTAATAGTCGGGATAAAAAAAGTGGAGACAGTTTCTTACTCGGGTTGAGATACGACCTAGATTACAACGTTTCCCTGAATGCAGAATGGCAAAGGTTCAACGCCTACAATAATAGCTCTGGCGCGTTTTCATCAGCCCCAAAGGATGACAGTGCGAGCCTTTATACGCTAATGCTCAACTTCGTTTTTTAATGTTTCTTACAGTACCAATTTCCACAACACTGGGGGCTGTTGTATTAAGAAGGCTTTTTGCAACACGTAACTAAACGCTAAACGACTGGAAGGGATAGAATCGATCAGATAGGTAAGTGGCAATCCAAACAGAGACAAAGGTTACTCTATTTCGGTTTGTTTTGATTGCCTTTTAACCGCTTTTCTTTGCGTCGCAGTGCCCGGAAAAACTTTGACTCTTCGTGGTACCAACCAAGGACACTAATTGGGAAGCCCACGAGCATCATAATAAAAACATCCGCAGGGAGTTGTTCCCAAATGTCGCTTAAAGAATGCAGCTCTCCAAAAATGAACAAACCGATGACTTTACCAAGCAGTAATGCACAACAAATCATAAAGAAGGACTTTAATATATAGTGCCATTTGCCTTTTTTACGCTCTTCTCTCCAATAGGCATATTTATATTGTCGGTCGTACATTCATCCCCCTAAAGTAAACTTGCCGTAAGTTTAGGCATCTCGATAGCGTAAAGTGCGTTGGCACCTCTTTAATCATAGTGCGTATCTAAAGTGAATGCTTGTCGTGGCAATAAGAAGGAGAGGTATTCTGTAGTAAGAGCTACATAATCTCTGAACGTTATATGTCTTGTGTCATTCGGATGATGCCTGATTTTGCTTATCGCTAGTGTTTTCTGAACACCCAAATCGGGCCGATGAGTAGAAACTGTAAATCCTCAAAAAACGACGGTTTTTTACCTTCAATCTTGTGACCGATAAATTGCAATATCCACAATACGCCAAACAAAAGCATAGAAATATGCAGAACGGGCAACATCAATACCTCTAGAGACCAAATAAGGCCAATGCACGCTAATGTGTAGCCGATCATCATCATGAATACGCTCAGAGACAAACGAAAATAGAAAACCCAAGTGGGGATCACCGCTACCCAAACCCAATTAAGTTCGAAGCCTAATAATGAAATCTGGGGAATCGACCAAATAAGTCCAACCACAGAAAGGTAAATACCTGGAACTGCGATTGTGTGAATCTTTTGGTTGATAGGGTTTTGGTGACTCTCACCATATTCTTTTAGCCATTCAGATAATGCTCGCATATCATTCCCCTTTTCCACCTTCTTATTCTTATATAGCCCGAGGATGAAAAAGGTGCGAATTTTTCCGTAAAGGCTACGAGCAACGAGCGACAAGACAACAGAGGCCAGTGCGTTGCCGGTTACTCACCAAGCAACGCTCGTTGTGCTTTCGGCAGCTTGGCAACGACAAGAGCATAAGAGCGTTCACACAAATCTTGAATCAACCCATCCTCGACATCACCGTTAAAATAAACCGTTATCCAATGACGCTTATTTAAGTGATAACCCGGGATAATATCCGTAAACTGCGACGTTAAGACTTCTCCATCTTCTGGTTTTACTTTTACGCTGACATACTCCCGACCGTTTCTCTCTGCAATGATGGCAAACATCTTGCCTTTGATTTTGTATACAAGCGCTTCAGGCCCAAATGGGAAATCACTTTCTGCACACATGAAGGTACTTAAGTATTGTTCTAGTTCTTTGCTTTTCATATCCCCTACCTCCTTCTGCGTTCTCACTCAAATTGTGGCAATAGCAATTTTAACGCCTGGTTAACCTGCTCTTTTTCATTGCCTTCTAAACCATGCAATAACGATTGCTGAACGTCTACATGCTCCAAAATTAGCTTGTCAATTAAGGTTAAGCCTTGCTCTGTTAGTTCAACGGTGACGCTACGTCGGTCTTCTTTGCTATGGGTTCTGGTAATAAACCCTTTCTTCTCTAGTTTATCTAAGCGATTGGTCATCGCACCCGAAGTGAGCATCATTGACTCTATTAACGCTGAGGGAGTAAGACAATATGGTGAACCAGCTCGACGCAGTGTCGCTAACACATCAAATTCACCCATTTTCAGATCGTACTTCTTATGTAGCTCGGCGACCCTAGATTCCATGTGTTTTGCAATTCGCATTAGTCGACCCATTATTGCCATCGGTTCAGTGTCGAGGTCTGGCTTCTCCCTAGCCCACTGCTCTACCACTCTATCAATTGCATCCATTATTTCTCTCCAAACATCATATATTTTTTATTTTAACATAAAGATACTTTACAAAAAGCCACCTTGCCGATATCGTTACATTTAATTATCTCTACATAAAGATATTTAACATGAACATTTTACTTGCGATGATTCCTGCCTTTTTTTGGGGGACGACTTACGCTGTTACTCAGTTTACTCTACCGGACTGGCCTCCCGTTTTACTTGGTGCTCTAAGGGCACTGCCTGCGGGTCTTTTGTTGCTGGCAATAAAGCCCTCGTTTCCAAAAAGAAGTGAGTGGAAAGTGCTGCTTGTTTTAGGAACCATCAACATCGCTTGCTTCTTTGGTCTCATTTTTGTCATGGCGTTGACGCTTCCTTCTGCCATCTCTGGTGTTGGTATGGTTTCGGTCCCCGTTTTTGCGATGCTGTTTGGTTGGGCGGTCTACAAACGTCAGCCTAGTGGCATTCAAGCGATAAGCGGCGCAACTTTGATTGCTTTAGCTTGGTTCTTATTTGATCCTAGCTCTATTTCTCTCGAACCCGTGGGCTTACTTGCGATGATCTCCGCCATTATGTGCATCGTGATAGGAAGTAGCGTAACAAAGTCACTAGGTACAAAAATGCACTGGTGGACAGTGCTAACATGGCAGCTCATTTTGGGTGGCGTGATTATGTCTATCGCAACAAGTGTGCTGGCGATAAACAATCCAGAGCCATATGTTACGGTCGTTCAGGACGTATCCATGACGAATATTCTAGGGTTACTGTGGGTAGTTATTCTGAACACCGCATTAGGGTATGGCATGTATGTATGGTTATTACAGCGGATGTCGGTCGTAGATTTTACCTTTGGTGGTATTGCAAACCCAGTCGCAGGCATTGTTTCGGGCCTACTGCTATTGGGGGAAACGTTCACTCCTCTGCAATACAGCTTAATGCTAGGAATGATCGTAATGTCATTACTACCTCAGCTCATTACGTCAATCAAAACGAAAAGAGCCGCACTCTCCTCCTAAGTAACGTTAATTCCTAACACTCTAGAAGTAATGAGAGTGTTAGGAATCCTCAAGTGTAACCCCATCAGCAGAAATCAGCGCTAACCTAGGCAACTGACACCTTTAAAACGGTACGTTTTGACATTATGGCTGTTAAGCGCTTGCAAGGTTAGTCAGGGGCTCTGGTTTAGCGTAAACATAACCTTGAATAAGGTAAATCGCATGCTGAGCCAGATATTCGACTTGAGCCTGGCTCTCTACACCTTCTGCAATCATCTCACATTCCGCTTTGTTCGCTGCAGACACAATTGAGTCCAGCACTTTCAACTTTTGATCGTCAGATCCTATTGGATCAATGAACATCTTATCCACTTTTACACACCGGATGCCCAAATCTTGTAGGTAAGAAAAGCCACCATATCCGGTACCAAAATCGTCAATTTTGAACTTGTAGCCTTTATTCGTTAAATACAAAATCTCTTTTTTCGCGGCCTCAGTGTCTTTTACTGGTATTCTCTCGGTCAACTCAAAATGAATTCTATTCGAGATTGGCCAATTTAACTCCGACAGCAACTTCGTTAATACGCCTGACTCTAAATGGGAGGAAACAATATTGATGCTGACCCACGTATGCTCGGGCAAGTCACTTAAGTCTTGTATGATTTTACGAATAAGCTGATTGGTCATCGGGATAATCAGGCCACTTTCTTCTGCAGCACCAATAAACATATTTGGTGGCACCATTCCATCACGTCGCGACCATCGAATCAGAGCTTCATATCCTACTGTCTTACCATCGCGACTATCGACAATCGCCTGGTAGTAAGGAATAAATTCTGTATTACTAATCCCATTTTCAATTAGACCTGTAATGGATTTTCTCAAGCTTTTACCAGATATGTATGCAAAGGCAGTCACAAGACCTGCAAGCACACTTACAAGACCGCCCCACAAAAGTACTCTTTCCTGAGCATAATTTTTAAGTTTTTCACCGCTGTATATCTTGATGAGCATGTTGGCTTGAGACTCTCCTGAAAAGAAAAACTCTTTTGACAGTGCGTTTTCTTCTCCTGCAATATTCGCTTTGCCACGGCTTATCGTTAAATCACCAAATATTGGTTCATCATACTTAAACTCTACAAATAGGCAGTCTTTGCAAGGCGTTTTTATTACCTCGTTAACCCAACTGTTATCAAGTACCCAGAAGACTTCAACGTGTTCATTATCATAAATGACCATCCACTCTATTTGGTCATTCTGTTGCGGCAAAATAAGTGATGCGAAAAAGTTTTCATCCATCTGAAATCGTTCACTACTAGATGGGCGAGACACTTCACTACCAACCGTGGAACACGTTTTTCCGCCTTCTGTGGTCATCGCAATAAAACGAATGTAACGGTTATAAAAACGTGGGTCGCGTAAAGTTCTTACATCACTATCACTACAAGTAAAATCTAACTGAGCAATCTGCTTCACTATTGCTCCGTCCAAATAGGCAGACCTTTGATTTAAATAATCTACGTAAGCATCTATTTTCGACGCTTTTACCGAGTTGACGTAAAAGTTGGTTATCGAATGAAAGGCCACTACAAATATGGCGATGGGAACTAAGCCGAGTAAAATGGCATACCTTGTATTCTTTGTTATCAAAGTTCGTCCTGCTAATCTGTCAAGCAACCTAAGTGGGATATGAATACTATCTCATTTTTATAGTCCAAAAAGTGAGGAATGACGCTCAATAAAATTATAGACTCAAGTGGCTTTCAGATGTCGAGATTTAGAATGTGAGCACCAAACCGCATTCGAGGAGAACAAAGTAGCGACTAAGTGGAAAGTAAGAACGAACCCAATTGTTAAGTCATCCGTAATAAAAGTGACAACTTGGAGCTTGAGCAATACTTTTTAGATAGGCAGCAGATACGCTAAAAAACAAAAAGGAAACGATTGATGCCAACCGCTTCCTTGATTTGTTATTGCTATTTAAAAGCGCTTGAATTACGCCACTTCAAGAATCACTTTTTCCAACTTATCTAGGCCTTCATTTAGCACGTCAGATTCAATGGTCAGCGGCGGTAACAGACGAATCACGTTCGCTTTTACTCCACAAGAAAGCAGAATAAGGCCGTTTTCTTGCGCTTTAGAAATCACCGCTTTGGTCATCTCTTGCAGTGGTTTGCCTGATTCTGGGTCAGTAAACTCAATCGCCATCATTGCACCCGTGGTACGGATTTCACCAATAGCAGGCACAGATTGTTGCAGTTTGGTCATACGTGCATTGACCACTTCACCAATGCCCATCGCTTTAGTGCACAAGTTTTCTTCTTCGATGATTTTCAGCACTTCAAGACCTGCAACACAACCAAGTGGCGAGCCCGCATAAGTGCCACCTAAACCACCGGGTAGTGCAGAGTCCATCACATCCGCTTTCCCAACTACCGCTGAGATTGGGAAACCACCAGCAATGCCTTTCGCCATTGTCATTAGGTCTGGTTCAATGCCTAGGTACTCTGTTGCAAACATTTTACCGGTACGAGCAAAACCCGTTTGGATTTCATCGGCAATCAGCATGATACCGTGCTTATCACACAGCTGACGTAAGCCTTGTGCAAACGCTTCAGGTGCTTTGTAGAAGCCGCCCTCACCTTGTACTGGCTCGAAGATGATCGCCGCAACGCGTGAAGGTTCGATATCGCAAGCAAATAGATCGTCGATTGCTTGTAAGCTTTGCTCAACGCTGATGCCATGGAACGCATTTGGGTACGGCGCGTGGTAGATTTCGTTCGGGAAAGGACCAAAGCCCGCTTTGTACGGCGCAACTTTACCAGTTAACCCCATAGTCATGTTTGTGCGACCGTGAAAGCCGCCTTTAAACGCTATTACGCCGCTACGACCTGTATGAGCGCGTGCCACTTTTACGGCATTTTCGACCGCCTCGGCGCCAGTAGTAAGAAAGATCGCTTTCTTCTTAGTCTCACCTGGTGCAAGTTCTGTCAGCTTTTCAGCCAGCTCAACGAATGACGCGTACGGCGTAACCATCGCGCAGGTGTGCGAAAAGTTATCCAACTGAGCTTTGACCGCTTCACTGATGCGCTTATGAGAGTGCCCTGTATTGGTCACTGCAATGCCTGCTGCAAAGTCGATGTATTTATTGCCTTCAATATCCCATACGTAAGCGTTTTCTGCTTTCTCGACGTAAAGTGGGTACAGTGCGCCCATGCCTTGAGCGATAACTTGGCTTCTTCTTTCGTGTAGTTGTTGGTTTGTCATTGTTTTGTCCTTAATTAGTTGCCGCCAAAGCAGAGATATTTCACGTCCATGTATTCATCGATACCTTGTTTTGCTCCTTCACGTCCGATACCGGACTGCTTAACACCACCGAAAGGAGCCACTTCAGTAGAGATCATACCTTCGTTAATGCCGACCATGCCGTATTCGAGCGCTTCTGCGATTTTCCAAACACGGTGAATGTTTTGGCTGTAGAAGTACGACGCGAGACCGTAGATGGTGTCGTTCGCCATTTCGACTAGCTGTTCGTCGCTATCAAAACGAATCACTGGCGCGACAGGGCCAAAGATTTCCTCGGAAACAATCTTCATGTCGTGAGTAACGTCTTTGAGAACCACTGGCTGCATAAATAGACCATCGAGCTTTTTAAGTTCTGAAACCGGCTTCGCGCCTTGCTCGATAGCACCATCGATCAACGCTTGAATGCCTTGCTTCGCTGACTCGCTGATCACTGGACCAATGTTGACCCCCTCTTCCAATCCGTTACCAACTTTGAGCTGCTGAACCGCAGCGTCAAACTTAGCAACGAACTCGTCATACACTTTGCTGTGTACGTAGAAACGGTTCGCACAAACACACGTTTGGCCTGCGTTACGGAACTTCGACGCCATCGCACCCGCCACGGCTGCATCAATGTCGGCATCATCGAATACGATAAACGGCGCGTTGCCACCGAGCTCCATTGAGGTACGTTTAATGTCCGCCGCGCTTTGCTGCATCAGCACACTACCAACTTGGGTAGAGCCAGTGAAAGACAACTTGCGAATCAACGGATGCGAAGTGAAGATAGCACCGACCTGACGGGAGTTTTCCCCCAATACCACTTGCAGCACATCGCGTGGGATACCCGCTTGATAGGCAAGCTCAGCGACCGCAAACGCAGACAGCGGCGTAGATTCAGATGGTTTTACGACAAAGCTACAGCCTGCCGCTAAAGCTGGACCTGCTTTGCGCGTGATCATCGCAATTGGGAAGTTCCAAGGTGTAATCGCACAGGCAACACCAATTGGCTGTTTGATGGTCACCAAACGCTTGTCCGCACTTGGGGCAGGAATCGTCTCACCGTAGGTACGTTTCGCTTCTTCAGCAAACCATTCGATAAAGCTCGCGCCGTAAAGCACTTCACCTTGAGCTTCAGCCAGCGGCTTACCTTGCTCTAACGTCATTAAGCGGCCAAGGTCGGCTTTGTTTTCTAACAGGAGTTGGAACCAACGATTGAGCATGCCAGCACGCATTTTTGCTGGCAGTGCCGCCCATTCTTTCTGCGCCACACTGGCGCGTTCAATGCCATTTAAAATGTCGTTTTCGGTTGAGACTGGTGCGTACCCGAGGAGTTCTCCGGTCGCCGGATTAGTCACTGCAATGCCCTGTTGTGGATTCGCTACCATAAACGAAACAAGGGTTTGGTTTTGTATCTGTTGCATGGTCATTCCTTTTGACAACTCATCATCGCCGCTAAGCTAGCGGCGAGTTTATGTTTAAGCAGGGATCTGCTGCGTAATGCAGTGAATGTTCCCTCCGCCAAGTAAAACCTCTCTCGACGGTATCGCGATGATTTGGTACTCCGGCATCGCGTTTTGCAAAATATCGATCGCCATAGCGTCGGTCTCTTCGTCCAGCATCGGCAAGAACACATGCTCGTTGACGATAAGAAAGTTGGCATAAGAGGCACTTAGGCGTTCGCCAGCTTGTCGACTCATTCCTGAACTGGCGTCAATGCCATTGGCTTCGCGCTCGCTGTAATGCAACGGACCCGGTAATGGCAAACGGACAATTTCAATCTCGCGCCCTCTCGCATCGTGCTGAGATTTCAGTACTTGTTCCGCTTGACGAGATAACGCGTATTGCGGATCGCTTGGGTCATCGGTCCAACTTAGTACCACTTTACCCGGTGCGATAACGTGCATCAGGTTGTCGATATGGCCGTCTGTTTCGTCATTGAATAAACCATTTGGCAACCAAATGACTTTTTCGATACCGAGGTACGCCTTTAACTGCTCTTCGATTTGCGCTTTGCTCAACTGCGGATTACGTCCTGGGCTGAGTAAGCACTCCTCTGTGGTGTAAAGGGTGCCTTCACCATCGGTATGAATCGCCCCACCTTCAAGTACAAACGGTGCACGGTAATAATCAATACCGATGATGTCGCACACCGAGCCAGCGACAAGATCGTCCTGCTGCCAGTTATCGTAAAGCCCGTTGTATTCGCCGCCCCACGCGTTAAATTGCCAACTAATCCCACGGCGCTCACCCGCCTGATTCACAAGCACGGTCGGCCCAATATCGCGCATCCACGCATCGTTAAATGGGATTTCCACCAAACGTACGTCTGAATGGAGCATTTGACGCGCTCGGTCAAAGTTGTGCGAGCATACCGCCACGCACACCTTGGTCACTTCCGCGATTAAGTTCGCGATTCTGGCAAAGGTTTCTTGCGCGGGTAATGCGTCATCACGCCAATTGTCTTTCCTTTCTGGCCACGCTAGCCAAACTTCACTAACCGGCTGAAACTCAGCCGGAAAATAGAAGCCATCCTGCGCTGGTGTTGTCGATAACTTCATTTTAACGCCTCTTTAAACGGCTAGTTTGCCAACGCTGGTGTAAAGGTCTGGACGACGGTCGCGGAACAAGCCCCACGCGTGACGCGCTTTCGCTGTAGTAGTGAGGTCGATTTCTGCGTAAATGATGGTTTCACCTTCACGCGGTGCTTCGGCAATTTTTGCACCAGTGTGGTCAGTGATAAAAGAAGAGCCGTAGAACGTGGTCTCGATACCATCATCGACTTCAGTGCCCACTCGGTTTGACGCAATCACTGGAACGAGGTTTGCTGCCGAGTGACCTTGCATTGTACGTTGCCAGTGGTCACGTGAATCCAGTGTCGGATCTTGAGGCTCAGAACCGATTGCAGTTGGGTAAAAAATCGCTTCCGCGCCGTGCAGAGCCAAGCTGCGTGCAAGCTCTGGAAACCATTGGTCCCAGCAAATGCCAGCACCGAACTTACCGAACTTGGTTTGCCACACTTTGAAACCGGTATCGCCAGGGCTAAAGTAGTACTTCTCGCTGTAGCCCGGGCCGTCAGGAATGTGTGACTTGCGGTAGTTATCTAGTACCGTACCATCGGCATCAATCATCACTAGCGAGTTAAAAAACGTATTGCCCGCTTTTTCAAAGTAGCTGACAGGAATCACCACGCCGAGCTCTTTAGCCAACGCACTCATCTCTTTAATAAGACGACAATTCTCCGTTTCTTCTGCAAGCTCGAAATACTTTGCTTCTTGTTTTTTGCAGAAGTAAGGCGCAGCGAACAGCTCTTGCGGAAGAATCACGTTTGCACCGTTTTGTGCTGCTTCACGAATCGCCTTTTTTGCTTTGGCTAAGTTATCTTCCAGATCCCAGCTTTTCGTCAGTTGAAGGGCTGCAAATTTCACTACTTTACTCATTGGATATTCCTTATCTCTTAAATCGCCAGTTTGTCACGTAGGTTATAGTAAGCCGCGCCCATTGCCGTAAACGGAATTTGGAAGTGGCGGCCCCCCGGGAAGGAGTAATGTTTCAGTGCAGCAAACGCGTCAAAGCGTTCTGCGTGTCCGGTCAGAGCTTCGGCCAGCAACTTACCTGCTAGGTGAGTACACGTTACACCGTGACCGCTGTAGCCTTGTAGGTAGTAAATGTTGTCTGCAAACGAGCCAAATTGCGGCATGCGTGAGTAAGTAAGCAAGAAGTTACCTGTCCAGGTGTAATCAATCTTGATGCCTTTCAATTGTGGGAAGACTTTTTCCATCTTCGGACGGATCAGTGCTTCGATGTTTTCTGGGTCACGTGCTCCGTAAACCACACCACCTCCGAACAACAAACGCTTGTCGGCGGTTAAGCGGAAGTAGTCCAGCAAGTAGTTACAGTCCTCAACGCAGTAGTCACTGGTCAGCACTTGTTTTAGCTGCTCATCACTCAAAGGCTGAGTCGCCACCACTTGTGTGCCACACGGAATCGCTTTGTTGCTGATGTTTGGTGCCAAACCACCAAGGTAGGCGTTACCTGCCAGTACCACGTACTTGCTCTTCACGCTGCCTTTCGCCGTTTTCACTACTGGGTTAATACCTTTATCAATCGACACGACCGCCGACTGCTCAAAGATTTGACCACCTAGAGACGTAAACGCAGCAGCTTCACCCAATGCCAGTTTAAGCGGGTGAATGTGACCACCGCGCATATCCAGTAAGCCGCCAGTGTATACTTTAGTGCCTACCGCTTGTTCTACCTCTCCTGCGTCAAGCAGAGTCAGTTGGTCGTTGCCGTAACGCTCCCAGTTCTTCTTATGTTCTTCTAGCCCTTTGAGTTGTTTACTGTTCAGTGCCGTGAACAAGCCGCCTTGCTTGTAATCACAGTTGATGTCGTATTTGTCGATCAGGCCACGGATGATATCGCCGCCTTCAAAAATCATATCGCACAGAGCTTTGGCTTGGTTTTGGTCGTAACGGCTTTCAATCACGTCAACATCTCGGCTGTAGCTGTTAACGACTTGGCCACCGTTACGACCAGTTGCTCCAAAGCCCACTTTTGCGCTTTCTAACACAACGACTTTAAAACCTTTTTCTGCAAGGTGTAGTGCAGAAGAAAGACCAGAAAATCCCGCACCGACTACACACACATCGCACTCGATGTCGTTTTGCAACTGTGGGTATTCCGGCATGTTTGGCACAGAGTGCGCGTAGAACGAATCCGTATGCTTGTTCATAGAACTATTCCTTTATTTATCGTAATCGTCAGCAGGCTTAAGGATGGAGGCGAATCCAAGTGGTTTTGGTTTCGGTGAATTTTTCAATCGCGTGGAGAGACTTGTCTCGACCGTTTCCGCTCATTTTGAATCCACCAAATGGAACCGTCATGTCACCTTCGTTGTAGTTGTTAACCCAAACCGAGCCGGCTTGCAGTCGTTTTGCTACGCGATGAACGCGGTTGATATTGCTACTCCAGAGTGCCGCGCCTAAGCCGTACTTCGAATCGTTAGCGATCTCGATTGCTTGCGCTTCGTCTTTGAATGGAATGACACACAGCACCGGACCAAAAATTTCCTCTTGAGCGACACGCATCTTGTTGTCGACGTTGTCTAAAATGGTTGGGGAAACAAATGCACCTTGCCCATCGACATCGCCGCCACAACGTACGTTTGCACCTTCTGATTCACCTAACGAGATGTATTCCAACACTTTTGATTTATGATCTTGATCGATAAGCGCTCCCATGGATGAACTTGGGTCCATTGGGTCTTTTGGCGTGAACGCTTTCGACGCTTGAATAACTTTTTCTAAGAACTGATCTTTGATGCTTTCGTGAACAAGCAGGCGGGTTGCCGCGACGCACACCTCACCTTGGTTGTAGAAACACCCTGCGGCGGTTTCTGCTGCTGCGCGATCTAAATCATCACAATCTTCAAACACGATGTTCGCGTTCTTGCCGCCCGCTTCTGCAAACACACGCTTTAGGTTGCTCTCACCCGATCTGACCATCAGTTGACCTGCAATGCGCGTCGAGCCTGTGAAGGCGATGCAGTCTACGTCTTGGTGTTTCGCCAGCGCGTCGCCAGCTTCATGACCAAAACCCGTAACGACTTGGAAAACGCCTGTTGGTAAGCCCGCTCGAGAAGCAAGTTGACCTAGGAATATCGCGGTGAGAGAAGATTTCTCTGACGGTTTTAGAATCACGCTGTTACCAGCGGCTAAAGCAGGGCCAAGCTTCCAGCACGCAAGCCAAAGGGGGAAGTTCCACGGTACAACCGCAGCAACCACACCAATTGGTTGATGAGAAATAAAAGCGTGTACATCTTTTTCAGTTGGGGCAACTTCGCCGTATACTTTGTCGATTGCTTCTGCGTACCAGCGTAATGCACTCGCCGCACCAGGAATATCGGTAGAGAAGCTGTGAGAGATAGGCTTACCGGTATCAAGCGTTTCTAGCAGAGCCAATTCTTCTTGGTTTTGATCAATCAAGTCAGCAAACTGTTTAAGCACTGCTTTGCGATGAGCTGGGCTGCTCTCGCTCCACTGACCGGATTGAAATGCTTGGCGAGCGTATGAAACCGCGAGATCAACATCTTCATTTTGGCAACGGGCGATTTCGGTGAATATCTCATCTGTTGCTGGGTTAACTACCGGGATGGTTTGCCCTGTTAAAGCGGCACTGTATTCACCGTTAATGTACGCCCTGTTTTCGATGTTTAGATTGTTTTTTAGTTCAATCCATTGCTCTTGGGTTTTCATACGCTCTCCTTGTGATCACACAAGGCAAGCCCCCACTAAAATGTGGTTGGCGTATGCGCACTTATCATTCGACAAGCCTTGTCTGTGTGATTTGTAAATCGATGGGGCTTCGTCGTATCAATAATGTACGACTCGCCCGCTGTTATGACATGAGATTGCCCTTTATATTCCAGAGTGATTTCGCCCTCTAATACGGTGCCAATCTCTTCGCCTTCGTGTTTGATTTCTGCCGCACCAGTGGTTCCATAAGGTGCGTATTCCTCGATCAAGAATCCGATGACTTGATCTTTGTCGCCATTCGTTACCAGTTTCATGGACACCGTCTCGCTCCCGATTTCCACAAGATCTGACGGCTTGATGACTACTTTCACTTCATCGTTCGAAGGTTGTTCAAAAGTGAAAAACTCTGATAACGATAAAGAAAATACATTAACGATTTTTTGTAGTGAGCTGACCGACGGGCTCACTTTGCCATTTTCAATGGATGAGATTGCACTGTGGGTAATACCTGCGCGCTCGGCTAGTTCCCTTTGTGACAATCCATGTTTTTTTCGTAACTGAACAATATTTTTACCAATCTCTTGATTGTCCATTCATACAGCTCCAAACGTTTAACGAGAGGTAGCCATCATAAATTCATTGAACAAAATTTGAGAGAAATGATTGGTTTTTGCTTCCCATTCTGGGTGCCACTGCACGCCAACGAAAAATTTTTGATTAGGAAGACTAAATGCTTCTACCAAGCCATCCGGGGCTTTAGCTTCTACTTGTAATAGAGGAGCAAGCTGATCGACGCCTTGGTTGTGTAGTGTGTTCACTTCAAAGAAGGTGGTATTTTCCCAATGATTTTGCACCAGCCATTGTTCAAATAAGCTCTGCTTTTGAACTAGTACAGAGTGTGCTGGCGCGTATTTTTGTTCGAAATCTTCAACAGGCGCTTCACGATGGTCATTGAAGCCGGAGTCATGAACGGCTGGGTTTAACGAGCCACCAAGTGCGACATTCATCTCTTGAAAGCCGCGGCAAATACCAAGGCACGGAATGTTTTGGTCAACCGCATGACGAATTAACGTGAATGAGAGCTCATCACGAGCTTCATCTTTGTAGCTCTCTTCGTGCGTTGCATTGTATCGATGTGGCGCAACGTTAGAGTGGCTGCCAGGAAAAAGAAAACCATCACATATGTCTAGGATGGTGGTTACGTCATCGCCCGACATGTCGGGAGCCAACATAATCGGTAGTCCTCCAAAATCCTTTATGGCGCGAAGGTAAAAGTCGTTGACCGCTTGTATCTGATAGCCACCCAACTCTTTAGCGCAGCTAACCACACCAATGATGGGTTTGTGTGTATCTGCCATGATATGTCCGTGTTCAATTTATTTAACACAAACCCTACAAACCATGTACAAAATTATCAACACAGATGACCATTATTATCGTCACAACGTGATCTTACGCACTTTTTAGGCTTCAAAACTGAATATTTATGCTCATTATATTGAACAAAACAAAACCAACTGTTACAAAATAGTTAACAGAAAGACATAAAAACCAGCCGTTAAACATCAAAAACACAGTGTAAGTGCATGTTTAAATTAAAAATAACCTAAAAAACAAACAACTCGCTCAGAGTACTGTAATTTATTTGTTAATTTGGTTATTTCTAATTTCTACTCGTCAGGCTATTTGGAGAAGAAAATGGAATCGTATCTACAGGAAGTAAAAAATTTTAAACAAAAATGGCCCGATATTGAATTTATCGATCTCATCTTTACCGATATAAATGCCACCCCAAGAGGAAAACGCATCCCGATAGATGCTCTAGAAAAACTGAATAAAGGTGTTGCCCTCCCCCTTTCGACCATCACCCTAGATACCAAAGGTAACGTCGTTGAAACAGCCGGGTTGGGAGAAGATCTCGGAGAACCAGATAATCTCTGCTATCCAATCAGCGGCACCTTAATGCCGACGGCAAAAGAACAAGTTGGTCAGCTACTGCTTAGTATGATGGATGAAACCGGGCAGCACCCTAACCCACTGTTCATCCGAAACATTCTCGCTTCTATATTGCAAACACTGCATGCTAAAGACCAATATCCTTGCGTCGCGCTCGAGCTGGAGTTCTATTTAATAGACAAAACCCGCGGCGAAAATGGCGAACCATTAACGGCAATTAACCCCACGAAAAAAACTCGAGAAAAAGATACCGAGGTTTACGACCTTGATGGACTAGATGACTACGCTGATTTCTTGGCCGACCTTAATCGAATTGCATTAGAACAAGGTTTAAACACTTCCGGAGCCCTATCTGAATCGGCACCAGGGCAGTTCGAAATCAACTTCAACCATTCTAAAGATGTGCTTCGAGCATGTGATGAAATCATCATCGCAAAACGCTTGATTCGCCAGGTCGCTCATCAGCACGGATTTGACGCCACATTTATGGCGAAACCTTTTAGTGAGCAAGCGGGTAATGGCATGCACATTCACCTCAGCTTGGTTGATACAGATGGTAACAACCACTTTAGCCAACCAGACGGTCAAGCGAGCGCCTTCTTCTATCAAACCATGGCAGCGATGCTGTCACAAACATCCGATGCCATGGCCCTAATCTGTCCTAACGTTAACTCTTACCGTCGCTTTGTTCCTGGCGCTTACGTCCCAACCAAAGCCGATTGGGGAGAAAACCACCGCGGTGTTGCGTTGCGTGTGCCTATCAGCGATAGCAAAAATCGCCGTATAGAGCATCGTATAGCAGGCGCTGACGTTAACCCATACATTCTCGCTGCAGTAGTACTTTCCGCAGTATTAGCGAGTGAAAGCTACACCAAAGATCAATGTCCACCGACTCTCAGTGATGATGCAATTGAGTTACCTCTGCGTATGTCAGAAGCTCTAGAGCGACTGGAGCACAGTGAGCTGGCTCAATACATCTCAAGAGATTTTATCGATTTGTATCTAGCTTGCAAACAGAGTGAACTCGCAGAATTTGAGCGAGCGATTACTCCATTGGAAATCGACTGGATGTTGCACTCGGCATAAACAAAGGAAATGAACTTTATGACTACGCAGACCAAGGCGCTGGATGCGCCTCTTAAAATCAACTCTCAACACATTATTGTTTCTTTAATCTCGGTTGCGACGTTTGTCTTTTTTACCACAATCGGTTTGAACCATGAGGAAGGCGAAGCCTACGGATGGATGAGTCTTTTACCAACGGCGTTGGTATTGGTCTTTGCGCTGACAACACACCGAACTGTGGAAGCCCTCTTTAGCGGCGCTATTGCCGGTGTTCTTCTGCTTAACCCAACTGAAGCGGTAGAACAGATTGTTGATATTTCCATGAGTGTAATGATGGATGAAACTATTGCTTGGATCATCCTCGTTTGTGGTTTGATGGGCGGCCTAATTGCTATTTTGGAGAAAGGCGGCAGTATCTTGAGCTTCTCCGACATGCTAGTCACGAAAGTAAAAAGCCGTAAGCAATCGATGCTGATGACCTTTGCTTTAGGTATTCTGATCTTTATCGACGATTATTTGAATGCGATTGCAATTTCTTCCTCAATGAAAAAAGTTACGGACGGCTACCAAATCTCGCGTGAAAAACTCTCATATCTTGTGGATTCAACCGCCGCACCTATCTGTATCCTCGTACCAATTTCCACTTGGGCAATTTTCTTCAGTTCTTTGCTAGAAGCAAACGGAGTAGCAGAAGCGGGAGATGGTATCAAAGCATACATTGAAGCTATTCCATACATGGCTTACGGCTGGGTAACGCTGGTGATTGTTTTGCTGGTTGCAATGGAAAAGATCCCAGATCTAGGCGCGATGAAAAAGGCAGAAAAGCGTGCGAAGAATGGTCAAGTTCGTCCAGACGGTGCAACAGATGTCGACTTTGGTCCCGATGTCTCTGCACATACCAACCCAACCATGGGCCTTGTCAACTTCTTGTTACCAATGATCGTACTTGTTGCCGCAAGTTGGTATTTTGGTATCGATCTACTTGCTGGTGTTTTCGTCGCGTTAATCTTTACTATTAGCTTTTACGGCGCACAAAAACTGATCTCGATGAACGACATGTTCGAAGCTGTTTATGATGGCATTAAGGTTATGCTACTGCCGCTTGCGACCGTTATTGGTGGTTTCATGTTGAAATCGGTCAACGACTCATTGGGCGTCACGCAGTATGTCATTGAGACCGTCAGCCCTTACCTGTCAGCGTCTTACTTCCCGGCGATTATCTTTATGATTACGGGCGCGTTGGTATTTGCAACGGCATCGTCTTGGGGAACGTTTGCAGTAGCGATGCCAATTGTTCTACCTTTGGGCGAACAGCTTGGTGTGCCCCTACACTTAACCGTTGCAGCGCTGCTTTCAGCATCAGCGGCAGGGAGCCACTCTTGTTTCTTTAGTGACTCAACCGTGTTATCTGCACAAGGTTCAGGCTGTACAGCAATGCAACACGCAACCACACAGTTTCCTTATGCGTTGATTGGTATTGTTGCAACCGCGATTTTCTTCTTCATCATCGGTTAGCCCCTTTATCTAATTGCAAAGCCCTGCTCAAAAATAGCGGGGTTTTGTTCTATCAAGTCAAATGATCCTCTTAAAACGACTTTACGTCCGTTCAGTATAAAAACACTCAAAGATATACATCTGCACTCAATAAGGGTTTGGTAAACCTAATATTTTTGGTTTACGCTTAGCGAAGCGTTTATTGTGCAGCAAGGCAGCTTTTGAGTAACTTAAATGCCGCCTTAATACAGTGTTAACGGTTGGAGAGACATGAAAAAGTTAGCCCATGAGATATGGATATTTGATGGAGATCCCGTCCAATTTTTAGGACTCCCATACACCACTCGTATGACTATTGTTAGGCTTTCTGATGGTGGCCTTTGGATTCATAGTCCAATTAAGTTATCAAATTCGATTAGAGAGCAAATCAACAATCTAGGCCAAGTGAAATACTTAATCGCTCCTAATCATTTACACCACTTGTTCTTATCTGAATGGGTATTTGCCTATCCTAGCGCAGAAGTTTATGGCACAGATGAAGTCATTAAGAAGTGCCGTGATATACACTTTCACGCTTCACTTAACCAAGGCGGTAATGCTTGGAACTCTGAGATTGAACAAGAACTATTTTCTGGCTCTCCATTAATGGAAGAGTGTGTGTTTTATCATCGACTTTCAAAGACCTTAATTGTTACTGACCTTGTCGAGAATTTTTCTGGCCAGGACTTTAACTACTGGCAGCGGTTTGTGGCTAAAGGGGCCGGTATTCTTGCTCCGAATGGAAAAATGCCTTTGGATTGGCGCCTAAGTTTTATGTTTAGCAAACAAGAGGCTCGAAAACACTTAAATAAATTGCTGTCTTGGAAACCTAATATATTGGTTATGGCTCACGGTGAAATCGTCCTTGATAATGCAGACGAGTTCTTACAGCGCTCTTTTAAGTGGCTAGTATGAGACAACATTGAAAACTCACACAACAGAATAGACAAGAAGCTATTTTAAAACATTAGGCCCTTTTAGCTTAGTCTTAGGGACGAATTTACAGCACTACACGTTATGTTTAACGATAAGCTCCCCTGTTCCTCTTAATTGAGCATTATGCAGCAATTTAAAATTCCGTTAGAATTGCACTTCAAAAACTTCAATGCGAAGAATTCTGGACATTGATAGGGACATAAGTTCAAGAGTTAACATAACGCAATAGCAATCTCTTACTAATTATTTTGCATCGAGACATTGGCATACTCCCGAAACAAACCCTTCTACTCTAAAGGTTTTGTTAATAACAGTTGCCATGCTTGTTAGTTATTCTCGTTGAACTCAGTATCTTGAAGTTGTTTGAATATATAAATTTAAAAAAAAGAGACATAAGATGCACAAAAAACTCATCATTCTAAGCTTGCCTATTCTATTAGCTGCATGTGCGGCACCAAAGTATACGGTAGAAACAATCTCGAAAGAAAATCAGAGCAAGGAAATCACCATCGTAAAAGACAACGCCACGCGAGATGTTTTCTTAGATTCGATGCAAGACTGGTGTTTGGATACCGCCCATAAATGCACAGTCGTAAGCGACGGCACGCCTCCTGTTAGCTCTGAGCTAACACTTACTTACGTATCACGCTGGAGCTGGGATTTTAGAACATTTATCGCTGATGCTCAGATCAAAGCCTACAAAAATAACGAAAAAGTAGGACAAGTTGAATTTAAAGCACCAAACAGCGCGAATCCAGATAAATGGGGTAAAGACAACAAACGAATCATTTCGATGATGGATTTGTTATTCGGTAAACAAACCGTGAGTGAGGCTCAATCCAAGATTAAGCTGGGCGAAATGTAATGAGCCGAGCAATTGCCCATTTAACCAGCATCATATATTTGTAGATAAAGATAGGAATGTTTAAGTGACTGAAGTCAAAACCATTGGGCTTTTCTTTATAACCGCCATTGCAGAAATATTAGGCTGCTACTTACCTTATCTCTGGTTAAAGGAAGATAAGTCAGTTTGGCTTTTGGTACCGGCAGCGCTATGCCTTGCTATGTTTGCTTGGCTTCTATCTTTACATCCTACCGCTACTGGCAGAGTTTATGCTGCTTACGGTGGTGTCTATATTTTTGTCGCAATTCTATGGTTGTGGTGTATCGACGGCGTTCGACCAACGCTCTGGGACATAGTGGGGGTTTCTGTCGCTATGCTTGGCATGTCAATCATCATGTTTTCACCCAGAGCATCCTAAACGTAACCGAGGGAAACCCTTACGCTTAGTATTTTGGCTATGTGCTAGATTTATTGATTAATAACATTATGACGTAATTGCTACATAGCCAAAGTACGCTTGGGCTTCACCCCAAAACAGCGCTATTTATAGGAGATACCAATGAACCATGCAGTGAAGGCAAGATTTGATGAGTATCCAAAACATGTGCGTATTCGGATAGAAGAGCTACGAAATATCGTCTTAACTATCGCTTCTGAATTAAAACTGGGGGAAGTTGAAGAATCTCTAAAATGGGGAGAGCCAAGCTACAGTGTGAAAACAGGTAGCCCGGTAAGGATGGATTGGAAACAGAAAACGCCTAGTCGTTATTATCTGTTCTTTAATTGCCAAACTAAGCTCGTCGACACATTCCGCGAACTGTATAGTGACTCACTTGAGTTTCAGGGTAATCGAGCAATAATTCTATCTTTATCAGCACCTTTGCCAGAAGCTTCAATCAAGACCTGTTTAGAATTAGCATTAACCTATCAAAAGCGAAAGAACTTACCTCTTTTAGGTATGTAAAATCGCTTAATAAAACTATTTACGGCCGATTAACCATATTCAACTACTCTACCTTTGTATCCTTTTTAATGCTTCCGCAGTAAAGTTTTAGATTAAGTGGTCACGTTAATAGCGCCGTAACCAAACTAGTAATATCGAAATAAAGAAGAGTTTATGAAATCAAAAATCTTGTTCTTACTTATGCTTGGAGCTCATTTCAATGCTTTTTCAGCGACGAACTATCAAGTCAATGTGGTAGTAACAGAGCCTCAATCAACATTCATTTTTCCGACTTTTGAAATATCCTCTAAAGGAAAAAGCAAAACCAGTTTTGTCGACGGCTGCACGTACTTAGGAACCCTTTCAGAACCGAGCAAAAATAGTATACAGCTTGAAGCTACCATGTCATGCAACCGAGATGGCGCTACGTCAAGGATGGAATTGCCGGTATTTGTTCTCAACTCCGAGGGTCAAAGCGCGAGTTATGATCTTGTAGAAAACGGGATCGTGATGTGGAAATATTCTGTAGAAGTTAAGCCGTCACTTAAAAAGTGATATATCAGAAATACTAAAGTAACAATCAGCACTATTAACCGCCGCTTAAGTGTAATAGGTATATTCTTTACGACTTAATGACGTTACTTGTTGCCGCAATTCTCCAACTCATGTACAAAACAGCCCTAATTTTAATAGGAGCTAAGTGGCATGAATTTAATTGTACGTCAGGTAACTTTAGGTGATGCTGAAGGCATTACAAACGTCCTCAATCCCATCATTATTGAAGGTTTATACACTGTATTAGATACGCCTTTCACACCTGAAGAAGAAAAAGAGTTCATTACTCATTTCCCAGAACGGGGCGTGTTTACAGTCGCTTTATCCGAAAATAGCTCACAAGTCATTGGTTTCCAAAATATCGAGCCCTTTGCACAATATACAAAAGCTTTTGACCATGTTGGCATAATTGGTACGTTTGTTAGTGACGGTGTTCGTGGCCAAGGTGTGTCTAAACAGCTTTTCAAATCGACATTCGAAGTAGCCAAACAAAAGGGTTACGAAAAACTATTTGCGTACGTTCGCAGCGATAATGAGCGAGCGTTATCAGCCTATCTCAAACAAGGCTTCGAAATCGTAGGGACCGCGAAGAAGCATGCAAAAGTTCGTGGGAAATACGTAGACGAAGTCCTCATTGAGAAGTTTTTGTAGGTGTTAAGTCGCTAAACACTAAGCACGCATATAAGAACATTTGAACCAAGACTCAATTTCCGTCGTAACAATGTCTTTTCTAAAATAGGTTATTTGAAATGAAACTGACCTCGGAAACTGAGTCAAGAATAATAGAAATGGCATGGGAAGACCGCACCCCATTTGAGGCTATCGAATTTCAATTTGGTTTGAATGAATCCGACGTGATTCAGTTTATGCGTAGCCGGCTCAAATCAAGTAGCTTTAAATTGTGGCGTAAAAGGGTTTCGGGGCGCAATACAAAACACAACAAGCTACGAAACTCAGACATCATTAGAGGTTATTGCCCAACTCAATATAAGCCGCGATAGCGAACTGCACTTGGCATAAATTTTTATTACGAATCGCAACATTTATCGCCCTACCTTTGAACCAACTTCATGATTGGAGGGGAATAGTCACCACTTAATTCAACCTAGGTGTTTCAGGGCGATAATAAATTCAATGGGAGTCATATTAACATCCTCAGACGCCATCAAACTAATGATTCCACAGAAAAGATTGATACAAAACGCCCACTAAAAGTAACTCAGATTAAGGCGTCATTTAACCCGTGTATCAATCTCTTTTACCTTCTATTTAGGCACTAGAATCACTAACCTTCTATTTTATCTTTGAAGGCACAGACAAAAAGCTGCATGATTAAAAAGGAAAAATAGCTGATAACGGTTTAACAAGCACTCGGAGCTTGGAGGCAATTTTGAACAAATTACTTATGATATTTGCGTTGGTTTCTTTACCTTGCTTGGCTTCTGCTGATGTTGAAGATCCCTGCAAAGTAAAAGGCGGTGGCGTTATGGCTGGTTATCAGTGTGTAGAAAAGAAAATGGAATCTGCAGATAAAGAGCTTAACGAAAGTTACAAGGAAGCAATCGCTAGAATAGGTGAGGAAGAAAAAGCACTAAGGAAAACATGGTCTCAGACCGAACTGGTAGAGCCATTTCGAAAGGCCCAAAGAGCTTGGCTAAAATACAGAGACGCCGAATGTGAGTTTACGGGCCTGTCTTCCACGCCCTCACCCTGGCAAGGTGTCCAGATTGAAGAATGTAAGTTAAGAATGACGTTAGAACGCGTCGAGTACTTCAATGGTGTATACGTAGGCTAAACGGATTACATCTAACAAAGCACTTCAATAAGATTCGCAACTCTTGGCAATTTCAGTTTAAATGTACTCTGTGTTTAAGATGCAAGCGTTCAGGTTGTGCGTAAAGCTTATATGGGTGTGAAATAATTATGGAAAAAGACGATTTAGTTGGGCTAGTAGTTAAGTATTTCGAGAAAATAGATGCCGGTGATCCTAGCTATCTGGATCTATTCTCAGAGGATGTTGATTTTTTCTTTCCTAAATTTGGGCAAGCGAAAGGAAAGAGTGCCTTAGTGGAGTTTGGCAATAGGATTGGTAGCTCGTTGATTAGTATCTGGCACGACATAGACGGCTTTCAAATAACGACTGCTGGAAACAAGGTCATTGTTGAAGGACAGGAAGGCGGCGTAATGAGTGATGGTACCTCTTGGCCGGACAACAAAGTTTCCACAGGGCGTTTTTGTAGTGTATTTGAGTTTGAAGGAAAAATGATAAGTCGTATGTTTGTGTACGTAGATCCTGACTTCCCGAGTCGAGATTTTGAGAGAATTTCCGTGCTGTCAGGCGAGAGCAACGTGCGACAAACTGTTCAAGCCTGAATACTACCGTTACCGCATAGCATCTTTGTTATGCGGTAGTATTCGTAGTTAAGGTGTGTTGAGGGCTTTGATATCGCTTTACTCACACCTTATCAGTGCGTTAGCCACATTCCCTTACTGATAGAAATGCTACTTTCTTCAATCGTCCTGTATTATGATAATGAAAAAGATTGCATTAATTTTAAGATTAAAATGAACCAAAAATTTTTTCTAAAACTACTCCCTGTCCCTTTTCTTCTAGCCGGTTGCCAGTCTACGCAAAGCCAGCTACAGCCTATACCTGAAAACGTATTATCAAACCTATCGACTCAATGGGCAGTGGTAGAGGCCTGTTTTCATTCCGATGCTTATAGCTTAGAGCAATCGGTAAACTATCGAGAGGCCATTAACTATTCTTTTTCTACTTGGCTAGTCGATCAGTCCGATATCGATCAGTCGGTAAATGAAGCTCGTGTAGCGTTATCAGAATATCAGTCTCAGAATGATGGTTTAGGAACAACATGTAAGGATTGGCACCTACCCCTAGAATCTGGATTGCGAGAAGTTAACAATCATAAGAATCAAGCGGCGATAGACCAGCAGCGAGCACATGAAATACATAAAGCAAACGCTTCTAAACCTGTGACGTATTCAACACCAGCATCTACTTCGACTAGTAATGTTGTTCACTGTTACAAATTGGAAGACGTTAGCTTGAATAAGAACATTCAAACGTTTAATGGAATGATATGCCCTATAGGCTGGCTTAAATATTATGGCTATTAATGCATTTGATTAATACAGTACTTAAGAATGAACTCTAAGTTTAATTTTTAGTTCAAGATTGGGTTTCTTGTTTACAATGTTATGTTTCCAGTTGGATTACCGTATTCGAATAGATTGACGAAGTTAATCAATATATGTGTATTGATGCTTACTTTTTATCGAGTTATCTTTGTTTGATAGCCATTAAAACGAGTAAGGAAACAAAGTGACTGTGTTAACAAAAGGCATACACCACGTAGGTTTAACCGTATCTAACCTAGAAGCAAGCGCGAAGTTTTTCACTGAACAATTAGGTTGGAGTGAAGTAAAAAGAAATCCAGGCTACCCGGCAATATTTGTGAGTGATGGGCATATCATGCTTACGCTATGGGCGGCTAAGGCTGATGCCGCCACTCCATTTGACAGAAAAACGAATATTGGTTTGCATCACTTAGCTTTACTCGTAGAGACTGAGAAGCAACTCTATGAGTTGCGTGATCAATTTATGGCGTCGGGAATCGAAATTGAGTTTGGTCCCGAGCTTGTTAAAACAGGACCCGCAAAACATTTAATGTGTTACGACCCAAGTGGTATTAGGGTTGAGTTTTTCTGGGCGGGCTCATAAAACAAACATAACAAAGTTTTATAATAGGGATTTGGTACACATGGCATTGTTAGTTTGCACCGCCTTTGGTGTTTAAGGTGCTCAGCAGAAGCTTGCGTATTGAATGCCCCTCCCCTCCTACTACACATTTTGCGACTTACGAGTAAGTCCAAAAGGATAAATGTTATGTATAAAATCGGCGTTGTTTTATTTGATGATTTCACGGATGTCGATTTCTTTCTTATGTATGACTTGCTAGGGCGCACAACCGACAGTTGGACAGTAAGTATACTTGGAACTAAATCTGAACATCATTCCCACCTCGGTATGAAAGTTAAAACAGACGGACACCTTTCTGAGGTGACGAATCAAGATGTCGTTCTTATTACAAGCGGCAAACGGGGTATTCCAGCCGCTTTAAAAGATGCTGAATTTATGTCAGCGTTGAATCTTGATCCAAATAGGCAGCTAATAGGTTCGATTTGTGCGGGATCATTCATCCTCCATGAACTCGGTTTACTAGAAGGCAAGCGATTAACAACAAACCCAGATGCAAAGGCTGTTCTACAAAGTATGGGAGGAGATGTTCAGGATCTGCCTCTCGTTATAGACGGTAATGTAGCGACGGCCGGTGGCTGCCTTTCACTGATGTATCTAATTGGTTGGTTAACAGAGCGGCTATTTGACTCAAACAAACGAAAAGCTATACAAAATCAATTGATACCTGCTGGGCAATTAGAGCTGTTTGAAGAGCTTATTGCCACAACTATTCAATCAGCAGAGTTAGCAAGCTCGGATAACAAGGCGTTAAATAATCATTCATAACATGTGGTGTTTTACATTACGTTAGTTTTAGTGTTTAGGGTAAGTCACACACCAGTCTTGTGTGACTTACCCTTGAACATAACGCCACTTGGGGAAATTAACTTACAGGGAGTAAATCAATTGGTAAAAATGTACGGTTCTGAAGAGACAAGAGCGTTTTGCTGTAATTGTAAAGAAGTAACGCTACATCGGTACGAAAGCTTCTCTAAAGCACAGGAAAAGACCGAGAAAAAAGCTAAAGGTTTCTTCTCTGGTCTATTTGCAGCAATAATTGGCTCATTAATGGAAGGCGAAGCGACTGGTGACTACAAATGTACAATATGCGGCACTAATCTTCACACGCCAGATAATTTAGATTAGTAGTCAGTGTCTCTAGTGCCACAGCAAGTGGCACGCAACACAATTTATAGACGGCTCTAGTGGGTTTGAAGCGTATGCACCTTATGCATTGGCATTTAGGGTTTTGAGGTTGTGTTGCGGATCAGGTAGTGCGCTTTTATCTTTAACAAGGGGCTAACGCAGAGCAAAAACAAGGACAAGAAAAGAAGTAGTTTTATTTGAGTATTAATGAATTACAGACACAAAAAAGCCCACCAAAAGGTGGGCTTTTCTAAAATTTGGTGGGTCCGGGCGAACTCGAATCGCCGACCCCTACCATGTCAAGGTAGTACTCTAACCAACTGAGCTACGGACCCAAATTTTTATGTTCCTAACCATTCAATTCAGAATGGTGCGTCCGAGTGGACTCGAACCACCGACCCCCGCCATGTCAAGGCGATACTCTAACCAGCTGAGCTACGGACGCATTTCTCTGGAACGACGAGGATATTAGCTATAAGCGAACGACGGTGCAAGCACAAATTTACCAACTTTGAACCGTTTGGCGAAAATGTAAACTCAACACGCGTTTTCAGATGATTTTATCGACAAGGACTGAGCCTGCAGGGTTTAAAAGTGTGATCTATATAACTTTTATTATCTCACTTAATTGTCGTAAGGCACTTCACTGAGCATCCAAATCTGTAAGGTTTGCGATACCTTAGGGCAAGTGCCGAACAAAATCTGATATTTAGGTTTAAATGGTTCGCCGATATAGGTTGTACGAATCAACTCTCCTGTTTTGACGTCCACTTGAGTGCTCACCCTGCCTTTGAAGTTTTGAAATATGACAAACTGCTCACTGTGGTAAATCATTTGCTCTCGGTAAAACAAGAAATGATCTTGGGGTGTCTCTGTCAATTCACACTCCAGTGGTTTCAAATTAGGTATCGCACTAACATTAGATGCGATGAACAATGCTGACAAAATCCATCCGTATCGCATATGGCTGCCCTATTCTGCACTCTTTTTCAAAGTATAGGTCTTGCCTTGAGGACAGATACAAAAAAGGCTTTGATCATCTCTAATCAAAGCCCCTTATTTCTGCAGGTTAATTGTCGTGTTTAGTCGTCCGCCTCAAACACAACGTTATAATTTTCGGTGTATGTACAATTCGGCTGACGGCTACAAGTAAAGAAACGTCTCCCTTTGAACTCACCTTGGCTTGCGGTTTTAATGATCATCGGACTGCCGCATTTTTTGCAAAAGCGCACTTCTTTATCGGGCTCAATCAAATCAATGTGTGCCGCAAGCAAACGACGTAATCGCCCAACTTGATAACTGTGCTTTATCGAAGCGCCGATTAAAGGCAGGTTGGCCGTCTTACAAACATGAATCAATAACTTTTGTCTTTCTATCTTACCCTTGTTTAGCTCCTGCCCATTATCCAATTCAACGATAACGCGCGGCTCTAGTGTCCTTGGGTCACAAATAACGTAATCAAAATAGCTTCGAGATATACGATTGTTCGCGACAAAAAACTGCTTCTTATTTTTGATTTCTTTTGGCGTAACCAAACTGGACATGTTTACTTTCGCGAATACTACGGCATGCTCCCCGACCGCCGCTCTTAACGCATTATAGAACGCACCCTCTTGACCTCTGAGCAGAGGGCCTTTCGAGCGATAAGGATAATCACGCGTGTCATCGTGCTTAATCACGTACTTTTGAATAACAAAGAAGAATAAAACCAGAAGAACAACAATGATAAAAATGTTGGTCATAAATAAAGTGCATCCAAAACAACTCGTTGCTCAAAGCGTAAATGGAAATGTTATGCAGAGCAACAAAACCTCGCAATTTTGAGGCGCCACGACGATAGCGAGAAACAGAAAATTTTGCTCACCAATAAAAACGAGCCAATCACACACTTGGATTGGCTCGTTTAAATTTTGTTAATACATTATGTATGCTAAGAATCAACTATTAGCGTCTGGCTGATTCTCTGGCATCGCATCAATAAAAGCTGGCAGTTGATTGCATGACTGCACAACAGCGTTAATGGTTGGATAAAGAGAAGTATCTACACCAAAGCGTTGTGCGTTATAAAATTGTGGTACCAGACAAATATCGACAATAGATGGCGAGCTTGTCAGGCTAAACTTGCAATCACCATTTAGTTTACGATGCTTCTGAAGTTTCTCTTCTAATGCTGTAAAACCTTTGTGGATCCAGTGATGAATCCAAGCGACTTTGCGCTCTGGCTCGCAAGCTAACTCCCCCTCTAAATACTGTAGAACTCTTAAGTTATTCAGGGGATGAATCTCCATTGCAATATCCTGAGCCAAAGCTAGCGCTTGGTATCGAAGCGGCGTTTGCTCGGGGATCACAGTGACATCCGGGTAGTGTTCTTCTAAGTATTGAATGATCGCCAGTGACTGGGTTAACTGAACCTCCCCATCCACCAGCAAAGGAACCAGTTCAGAAGCGTTTAACTCATGGTACTCGTCACTATGTTGTTCGCCACCATTGCGCACCAAGTGTACCGATTTTGAATCATACGATAACTCTTTAAGATTCAAGCAAATACGCACACGATATGCCGCCGATGATCGCCAGTATCCGTATAAAATCATGCTATCGCTCATATCGTCTCCCAACCAGCACTGTTAGTGCTTGAGATATTGGCTAACTTGTTGGTCAATCGAGCCGAATATGTTGTTGCCATCCGCATCGAACATTTCCAATCTAATAGAATCTCCAAACGACATGAAGTTAGTCGACGGCTTACCATCACGAATGGTTTCAATCATGCGAACTTCCGCGATACATGAATAACCAACACCACCCTCCTCAATCGAAGTGCCATGTTCGGTGCCTTGCTTATTAGATACCGTGCCAGAACCTATAATTGCCCCAGCAGATAGCGGGCGCGTTTTAGTCGCATGAACAATTAAGTCTGCAAAATCAAACGTCATATCGATACCCGCATTTGGGCGACCAAACGGCTTGTGGTTGTAGGTCGAGACCAGTGGTAAATGCACTTTGTTTTCGTACCACGCATCGCCTAGTTCGTCAGGTGTTACTGCCACAGGAGAAAACGCAGAAGAAGGTTTAGATTGGAAAAAACCAAACCCTTTAGCTAACTCTGCCGGAATTAGACCACGCAGTGAGACATCATTCACCAGCATGATCAAACGAATCGACTCCTGAGCCTCTGCAACACTCGCGCCCATTGGTACGTCACCAGTTACCACAGCAACTTCACCTTCGAAATCAATACCCCATTCATCACTCGCAAACTCGATGTTGTCACAAGGTCCAATAAAGGCATCAGAGCCTCCTTGGTACATCAACGGGTCCGTCCAAAAACTCTCTGGCATTTCAGCGCCGCGAGCTTTTCGAACCAACTCAACGTGGTTTACGTAAGCACTGCCATCAGCCCACTGATAAGCGCGAGGAAGCGGCGACTCACAGTAGTGCGCTTCAAACTCTTCATACCCTGCAACCGTGCCATTGTTCAGTGCAACGTATAGCTCTTCCAGTTGTGGTGCTAGCGTATCCCAGTTATCAAGTGCCACCTGCATCGTCGGTGCTAAGTTCATAGGGTGGAAAATTTCTGTCGCAGGTACGCAGCGCGTTAAGTCTTTGCTCACGACCATCAACAAACCGTCACGAGTGCCATTTTTCTTGGTTGCTAATTTCATCCTTGCCTCTTACTTCTCTTGCCAGCTATAGACGTATTCTTTGTTTTCTACTTTTTCCAGCTCATCCGAAAACTGAAGTGCGTGACGCGTATCAATCATGACCGCGACTTCGTCGGTAAAAGTCTTCTTATGCTCTCGCCCTGCTTTGAAAGCTTTTGGGTGAGGGCCATGTGTAAATCCTGCTGGATGGAATGTCACCATACCCGCTTCAATGTTGTCACGGCTGAAGAAATCACCTGCATGGTAGAACAAGACTTCGTCATAATCGTCATTGTTGTGGTAGAACGGTACTTTGAGCGCTCCAGGATCACTTTCAATTGGACGAGGAACGAAGGTGCACACCACAAATCCTGCTCCTACAAATGTAGTATGTGCAGAAGGCGGTAAATGGTAACGATGTGACATAAGTGGACGAATATCACGCCAGTTCACTTTTACTACCGCCAAATCACCATGCCAGCCAATCGCATCCAGCGGGTTGAATGGGTAAGTGATAACACTGACTTTATCGTGGCGTTTCACCTGAACCTGTGTTTGATTCTCAGAATATTGAGCACGGAACTGATCGTTGATCGACGGCGTTTCTAAAACCGCTGGATCAAACACCGCGTGGTTTCCAACCATGCCTTTTTCGGGCAATGTATAAGCCGCATCGGTATTTTCGATCATCAGAATGAACATCGGCTCGCTTGGCTCTAAACGCCAGCTCGTTGAGCGCGGGATCATGACATAATCCCCTTCGCTCACTTTCAAATGACCATAATCACAGTAGAGATCTGCCGTACCTTGGTGGATGAATAGCAGTTCGTCGCCATCCGCGTTTCTCACCAAGAAGTCCATTTTTTCATCCATACGCCAAACACGAACTTTACAATTCGCGTTGTGTAATAGATGCGGGACTGCCCAAGGGGTAATATGGCTGGCTTTCTCGACTAGATTAAAATCAAATGCTCGTGGACGTAGCTCGCCTTCCCACTCAGACCACCCCGTTGGGGCATGTTGATGATGAAAATGTGTTGCGGGGCCGAAGAAGCCACTTCGACCTGCCTCACGTTCATAAATTGCCTCTTCCGGGAAGTCAGCATGCGCTTGTTTAGAGCACACTCCCTCCCGTTGAGGGAATGTGATCCATTTATGCATCGCTCAATACTCCTCGGCGAATTTGGTCTTCTTCTATCGATTCAAACAACGCTTTAAAGTTACCCTCGCCAAAGCCTTCATTGCCTTTACGTTGGATGATTTCGAAGAACACAGGGCCGATAACGGTTTGAGTAAAGATTTGTAGCAAGATGCCATCTTTCGTTGGCGCACCATCAATAAGAATCTGCAAATCACGAAGCTTGCTTACATCTTCACCGTGGCCTTCAACACGCTGATCGACTTTCTCGTAATAAGTATCTGGTGTTGGCATAAAGTCCATGCCTCGCTCACGCAAGGTTTTGACCGTTTCGTAGATGTCGTCTGTGGTCAATGCGATGTGTTGAATACCTTCGCCATTGTATTCACGGATAAACTCTTCAATCTGTGATTTATCATCTGACGACTCATTGATAGGAATTCGGATTTTGCCGCAAGGTGCGGTCATCGCACGGCTGACAAGACCTGTCAGCTTACCTTCGATATCGAAATAACGAATTTCGCGGAAGTTACCAATGCGCTCATAGAAACCAGACCAGACATCCATGTTGCCTTGCTTAACGTTGTGCGTTAAGTGGTCGATTTCGTAAAGACCAACATTCGCTTTTGATAAACGCTCATCAGCATCATCATAAAAACGAAAATCGACATCATAAATGCTCTGCTTTCCATAACGATCGACAAAATAAAGCAAGCTTTCACCGATGCCATAAATAGCAGGAATGCTTAGCTCCATCGGCCCAATTTCCGTTTTATATTCTTTACCGCCATTCTCTAACGCATGCGCCAGAGCAACGGTGGCGTCTTTCACACGAAATGCCATGCCACAAACCGACGGACCGTGAACTTTGGCGAATCCCTCAGCTTGGCTATGCGGCTGCGCATTCACAATAAAGCTAATGTCACCTTGTCGATATAACCACGCTTCTTTTGAGCGATGCTTTGCGATTTCCGCAAAACCTAACGATATAAACAGATCTTTAAGCTGTTGAATGCCTTTGTTGTCTGCAGCGGTATATTCAACAAACTCAAATCCGTCTGTTCCTAGTGGGTTGTATGCATCAACCATGACTTTCTCCTTGTCTCAGTAGCTTTTGTTTGGACTTATTTTTCTAACTTGGCGCAGGTCTTGAGAAATTGGAATACGTGGGGAGAAATCTTTATCTTGGCGATTTTTACGCCTAATTGTAAAATATATGTTACACACAGAGGACACATCGAATCCACTTTCGTAAACATCAAACAAACTGCTTATTTTCAATATATTAGATTGATATTTTCGGCTTTACGCCAACACAAAAAATGTAAACAAGTTGTTACCTTGGCATTTTATCTTGGCAACGTAGCTCAAAAAGTAAAAGAGGGATAGAAAGCCTATTGCCCCCTATTTCTATCTGCTTCATTCATTTGGTCCTACAAAACATCAAAAGTAATGTTTCGTGACGCTTCATACAGTTCGAAAGACTCATCGGTCAGAATCGTGTCATGGATACCCCTTTATTGATTCACCTCAGTTTTATTCAAAAGTAACTGTGCCATAAGTGGTGCTCTGTTCCCTATCGAGCCGAGCCACAAGGCTTCACGCTCGATCAGAAAAAGAGACATCTAATGACACACATTAATCAAGAACGCCTAGTTAAACACTTTTGCCAACTAGTACGTATCGACAGCGAATCAAAAAACGAAAAACAAATTGCAGAAACACTGGCAGAACAGCTAGGCGAGCTAGGCTTTACCGTGCACAAGCTTCCAGTGCCTGAGCACATTTCTAACGGTTTTAACGTGTACGCCCGTTTAGACGGCAAAAAAGACGGCTCTATCCTAATGAGCTGTCATATGGATACGGTCACTCCAGGTATTGGCATTGAGCCACTCATCGAAGACGGCATTATCCGTTCAAAAGGCCATACGATTCTCGGTGGCGATGATAAATCTGGTATTGCTGCCATCATGGAAGCCGTTCGTTGTATTCAAGCGGAAAACCGTGAGCACAAAACGTTAGAACTTGCTTTCACCGTGTATGAAGAAGGCGGTTTATTCGGTTCACAATACTTCGATATGTCACACGTCACTTCAACGGAAGCAATCGTGTTAGATACGGGTGGCCCTATTGGCACCATTGTGACCGCAGCCCCAGGCCAGCAAAAGATCATGGCAAAAATCAAAGGTCGACCAGCACACGCAGGGCTTGCGCCAGAAGAAGGCATCAGTGCGATCATGGTGGCGGCTGATGCTATCAACCAAATGAAGCTGCTGCGCATCGACGAAGAAACGACAGCCAACATCGGTATGGTTAACGGCGGTCAGGCCACAAACATTGTTATGCCTGAATTAAAAATCGTGGCAGAAGCACGCTCCCTGAATGGCGATAAACTAGATGCTCAGGTCAATCATATGATCTCAACATTAGAGTCTGTCTGTAAAAAACACGGTGCAGAAGTCGAAATT
Organism: Vibrio sp. 1402; assembly: GCF_033340275.1. NCBI lineage: Bacteria > Pseudomonadati > Pseudomonadota > Gammaproteobacteria > Vibrionales > Vibrionaceae > Vibrio > Vibrio sp. 1402. The sequence goes on along the minus strand of NZ_JAWOWE010000002.1, from coordinate 404,487 downwards.
GAATCTAGCCGAGCCTACGACGCTTTTGTTATTGAAGAAAACCACCCACACGTAAACGCTATAAAAGCAGCGTTTTCAGAGTTGGGAATTGACGCCTTCACAAAAGGCACTGGCGGCGGTAGCGATGCCAACAACTTTAACAAGAAAGGTCTCACAACGGTCAACCTTTCAACTGGCATGGCAAAAGTACACACGACAGAAGAGTTTATCGCGGTAAGTGATATGGTCAAAATCACTGAGTTCGTGAAACATTTCCTAGTCAGTTAACGTCGTGCCTTTTGAAGAGAGACTGACTATCTTCCCCTTCTAGCCTGTGTTTGAAGGGGATTTTAATTTGTATCGAAGCAAAATTACTTCCCGTCATGCCAACTTGATATCAGATCTTCAAAGAAATTCCCCTAGCTCACTTTTTGAGACCAGACAGCTCAACACCTGACACCCTGTTACAGTAATGTTAAAACTCGATTGTGTAGACAATTTATACAATATACATTTTTGGCATCTTTCAGGATGAAAAGAGTGAGACAAGGATGAAATTACCTAAGTTGCTTTTATTAGCGTCGATGATGAGTCCAATACTGGCAACATCAAGCTATGCCGCGCCGTATCCCGCAGGTGTGACCCTCGATGAGACACAAGAAATTACGCTAAACAATGGAGCTGAAGTTACTTCTATTGATCCAACCAAGCAAGCCGCAGAGCCCGCTTTTAATCTCGGTCGAGACCTGTTTGAAGGTCTGGTCATTCAAGATAAGCAAGGTAAAACCATTCCTGGTGTTGCTGAGTCTTGGTCAGTCAATGACAACAATACGGTTTATACCTTCCACTTACGTGATGCAAAATGGTCAAATGGCGAAACGGTCACTGCACAAGATTTTGTCTACAGCTGGCAACGCTTACTGAATCCAAGCACTGCTTCACCCTACGCTTGGTTTGCGGCCATTCCAAATATCGAAAACTCGCAAGCGATTATGAAGGGCGAAGCCGAGCCTGAGTCTTTGGGCGTGAAGGCGCTGGATGAAAAAACATTCCAGGTAACACTCGAAGAGCCTATTCCCTTCTTTACGAAACTATTAAGTCATCCAGTGCTTGCCCCCGTTCACAAAGCGACCGTTAAAAAACATGGCAACCGTTGGACCCAGCCTGAGCATATCGTTACAAATGGTGCGTTTACTGTCTCTGAATGGAAAGTTAACGAAAAACTGGTGATGGTTAAAAATCCACATTATTGGGACGCAAGCAATGTAGTGCTGGAAAAAGTCACTTGGCTACCAATTGGTGATGCAAACGTAGTGCTAAACCGCTACCTAGCTGGTGAGATAGACCAAGCGGTTTCCATTCCTGCCGCTCAGAAGAAAAAGTTAATTCAACAACGCCCACAAGAGGTGGCAAGCACCAGTGCGTCTCTTGGCTCCACATTCTATTACCTCAACACTCAACAAGGGCCAACAAAAGACGTTCGGGTTCGTAAAGCCCTCTCATATGCCATTGACCGTCAACTGTTAACGAGTGCTATTTTGAGAAACGGTGGGGTTCCAATGTATACCCTTGTGCCACCTCAAACAGATGGTTTTAAATCTCACACTCCTGAGTTCGCAACTTGGAACCGCCATAAACGTATCGAAAAAGCGCAGCAATTACTGTCAGAAGCTGGATACGATAAAAGCAATCCGCTTAAGTTAACGTTTACCGTACCAACTTTCTCGATGGACGTAAAAATGGCAACCACCATGGCAGGCATGTGGAAAAGCCGATTGGGTGCGCAAGTCACGATAAAACAGCTAGAACCGAAAGTGTTCTACGCACTTAAAGAGCCGACCGACATTACTCGCGGCGGCTGGACGGCCGACTACAATGAAGCCTCTACATGGTTGGATATCTTCGTTTCTAGTGGTGAGTACAACGATTCTCGTTATAACAACCCGCAATACGACGAGTTAATGGCTCGCTCAAAGACCATGAGCAACCCATCAGAACTGTATTTACAAGCAGAAAGCATGCTGATTGAAGACATGGCCATTATTCCTATTTATCGTCCGGGTAACGATCAATACCTCATCAAGCCTTACGTGGGCGGCTACGAACTGACAAACCCTGAGTCGTCGTACTACCGCAAGAATGTCTATGTAACAGCCCACTAAAAGCATGTTTTCGGTCTGAGTCGGCAAGTTCAATGTTTACTTGCCGTTCCTCATATCTCTCGGTGGAGAAGGCAACCTGAGCTCAGACCATTTTTTTATTCATAACCCTTCGAAGTGATTTCGGATGACCAAAGGATGATGGATCATGATTTGGTACATTGTTAAGCGATTAGCTATCGCTATCCCCACGCTTCTATTCATCGCACTCGTATCATTTTGGCTGATGCACATTGCACCAGGGGGGCCATTTGATATGGAACGGCCTATGCCAGAGGTGGTACGTGCGAATATCGAAGCAAAATTCCATTTGGACCAGCCCTTCCTTACTCAGTTTTGGATTTACATTGGTAATTTCATACAAGGAGATCTCGGTCCGAGCTTCGTTTATCAAGACTTCAGTGTTACACAGCTCGTCGCACAATCATGGCCAGTTTCAGCAGTATTAGGCGTGCTCTCCTTTTGTATTTCCGTTCCACTTGGCATGTTGCTTGGCACCATTGCGGCATTGAACCGAAATAGCCGCCTAGATTACGGCCTGATGACACTTTCGATGACTGGAGTTGTGGTTCCGGCTTTCGTGCTTGCTCCAGTTTTAGTCATGATCTTCGCTATTCAGCTCGGCTGGTTCCCTGCTGGTGGTTGGGAAGGAGGAAAGCTGGCTTTTCTTGTTCTTCCCGTGCTCAGCCTAGCGATTGGCTCCATTGCGAGTATTGCACGCGTCATGCGTGGCGCAATGATTGAAACGCTCAACCAACCATACATTCGAACGGCAAAAGCCAAAGGTTTGTCCACAACCTACATTTTATTCCATCACGCTTTGCGACCATCCCTGATTCCCGTCGTTGCGATGCTCGGCCCTGCGTTTGTGTCTGTCGTGACAGGCTCGGTAATTATCGACATTTTCTTTGGTACAGGTGGCATGGGACAACACTTTGTGTCTGGGGCTCTCAACCGCGACTACGGCCTAGTAATGGGCATTACTCTGATTGTCGCTTCACTCACTATCTTCTTTAACCTTGTGGTCGACTTGCTATATACGATTATCGACCCTCGTATACGCGTTTAGGAGTCCGGCATGTTAACGATAAAAAAACTGGATACACAAGCTCTTCAAGATCAAGTCGTCGACAATATTGAAGCCGTCGAAGGTCGCAGTCTTTGGCAGGATGCATGGACTCGATTTCGTAAAAACAGAGCCGCGATGACATCAGTGTATGTTTTGGCGTTCATTACCTTATGCATCACCTTCGGCCCCTCTCTTGCCGCTTTTGGCCATGATGAAATTGACTGGGAAGTGCTCATCGATCCATACGAGCTAGGGAAACCTTCACTGAGCAGTGGCCATTACTTTGGTACCGATGATCTCGGGCAAGATGTCTTTGCTCGCACGATGCAAGGCGGCAGGCTCTCTATTTTGGTGGGTTTTGTCGGCGCCTTAGTCGCCGTTGTTATTGGTACGATTTGGGGAAGTATTTCCGGCTATCTTGGCGGCGTTGTCGATAGCGTAATGATGCGCATTATTGAGGTGCTCGATTCGGTGCCATTTATGTTTATGGTTATCCTGTTTGTTACCCTTTTTGGCAACAACATCTACCTGATTTTTATCGTGATCGGAATGGTATCTTGGCTGGGCATTGCCCGTGTTGTACGTGGTGTCACCTTCGGTCTAAAAAAGCGAGAGTTCATCGAAGCCGCACACTCTATTGGGGTTTCTAAATTGACAATTGTCCGACGCCATGTTCTGCCTAATGTTCTTGGGATCGTGATGGTTTATTCCTCCTTAATGGTACCAGGATTCATTATGTTCGAATCGTTTTTAAGCTTCTTAGGGCTTGGTGTTCAACCACCAGACACGAGCTGGGGGATCCTGATTTCCGAAGGCGCAAAAACAATTGACGTTGCATTGTGGATGCTGCTTTTTCCCTCTCTGTTTTTAGTTGCCACCCTCTTTTGTTTTAACTTCATCGGCGATGGCTTGCGTGATGCTCTTGACCCGAAAGACCGATAAGGACAAACCCATGCTATCTATTGAAAACATGAACGTGCGCTTCGATACGCCAGATGGGCAAGTGCAAGCGGTCAGTAATCTCTCCTACTCGATTAAAGCGGGCGAAACTCTTGGGATTGTTGGGGAATCAGGTTCGGGAAAAAGCCAGTCTGTTTTCGCATTAATGGGGTTAACCGCGGATAACGGCGCCGTGTCTGGAAGCGCAATGTTCCACGGTGATGATTTACTCGCGATGTCTAAAAAGCAGCTCAACCGCATCCGTGCAGAGAAAATCGGAATGATCTTTCAAGATCCGATGACGTCACTCAACCCATTTATGAAAATTGGCAAACAGCTTTGTGAAGTTCTCATGATTCATAAAGGAATGACCCGAAAACAAGCAAAAATTGAATCGATTCACATGTTGGATGCGGTGCGTATTCCCTCTCCCGAAACTAGGATGAATCAATACCCTCACGAATTATCTGGCGGAATGCGTCAGCGAATCATGATAGCGATGGCCTTGTTGTGTAAGCCCGAGTTGTTAATTGCAGACGAACCAACCACCGCGTTAGATGTAACCGTTCAAGCTCAAATTTTGACGCTATTACGAGACTTACAACAAGAGTTCAATACGGCTATTTTACTGATCACTCACGATATGGGCGTCGTCGCCGAGATGTGTGATCGCGTATTGGTCATGTATGGTGGTCAAAAAATGGAGCAATCAGATACCGAGACATTGTTCGCTCAACCTGCGCACCCCTACACTCAAGGCCTGCTAAAGGCGATTCCTTCCATCACTGAAGATATGCCGCGTTTACCAACCATCCCAGGTAACCCACCAAGTGCGTTGATTAACCATCAAGGGTGTCCGTTTAGAGAGCGGTGCGAGCATCGAGAGACGCGTTGCCAATACGAAACCCCACGGTTTTCTCCATTAAACACGAGCCAGTCCATTGCCTGTCACGTTAAAGCACCCAGTGTTATCACTCCCATTCAAATAAAAGCTTAAGGAGGCGTTATGAATAAAAAAGAAGTCCTCATGTCTGCTCGTGATTTAAACGTCCACTTTCCTGTTTCACGTCATCTTATTACAAGTCGACGTAAAATCGTGAAAGCGGTCAATGGTATCGACTTAGATGTTTACCGAGGTGAGACACTTGGCATTGTGGGGGAATCAGGCTGCGGAAAATCAACACTTGCACGCGCCTTACTTCGCTTAATTGAACCTACACATGGCGAGTTGACTTGGAAAGGTCAAGACATGCTCGGGTTTAGTAAAAAAGAGCTTTCCTCTCGACGCAGAGAATTTCAGATGGTGTTTCAAGACCCATCCGCTTGTTTGAATCCGAGGTTAACCATCTCAGAATGCATCGCCGAACCACTGCTCACCCACGAGCCAAAGCTTAAACGGGCAGAGGTAGAAAAGCGTGTCATCGCTATGATGGATAAAGTGGGTCTCTTGGCGAGCCAGCGAAACCGCTATCCACATGAATTTTCCGGAGGTCAATGCCAGCGTGTGGGCATTGCCAGAGCATTAATTCTCAATCCAGATTTGGTCGTGTGTGATGAACCCGTTAGTGCGCTAGACGTCTCCATACAAGCTCAGGTCATCAATCTTCTAGATGATCTTAAACAAGAAATGGGGTTAACACTGGTGATGATTGCGCATGACTTAAGCGTGGTGCGCCATATCAGCGACCGCGTTATGGTGATGTATCTTGGTAAACCTATGGAAGTAGGACGTTACGATAAAGTATTTGATGATGCACAACACCCCTACACCAAAGCACTGTTATCTGCTGTCCCGATAGCTAATCCGCAATTAGCACGTGACCGTGAAATACAACTATTGCCCGGCGACCTTCCTTCTCCACTTAATCCACCGAGCGGTTGCGTTTTTCGTACTCGATGCCCAGAAGCCACCGAAGTATGCGGGCAACAGAACCCAATAAAAACAGGCTCGGAGCAGCATCATATCTATTGCTCAAATATGACTTTAGGAACCATTTAATGAACAATACTAACTCAGTAAACCAACGCCTTACGTTATTGCGTGAGGCAATGTCCTTTCACAACGTGTCTGCATATATCGTGACCAACAATGACCCACATAACAGTGAATACTCAGCGGTTCATTGGTTAGCGCGAAGCTGGATTTCAGGTTTTACCGGCTCAGCAGGCGATGTCGTCATTACCCAACAAGGTGGTGGCCTGTGGACTGATGGTCGTTACTATATTCAAGCTGAAGAACAGTTACACGGCACAGGACTTGAACTGTTTAAAGCCAAACAACTAGAAACACCGACAATTGCCAAATGGCTGGCTACCACGCTCCCAGAAAACAGTATTGTCGCGGTTGACGGGCGCGCCATCAGTTACGCTTTTTATCAAGGCCTCAAACAAGCCTTTGAAACGAAAAACATTAAGATCATTGTCGACCTGGATTTACTCACACCGATTTGGCTTGAAAGACCACCTCGCCCAAGTGCACCCGTATTCGAGCACCCCACCGCTTTTGCTGGCGTTGACACAGAAAATAAGTTAGCGAGAATCCGTTCTTGGTTAACCGAGAACCAAGTAGATAGCTTATTAGTGTCAACGCTAGATGATGTCATGTGGACAATGAATATTCGAGGTGGTGATACGAATTACTGCCCAGTTTCTGAAGCCTATCTAATCGTAGAGCAATCACTTGCGACACTGTTTATTGATAAGGCCAAACTGCCTCAAGACGTTGAAAGAGCACTGACCGAGCAGAGTGTACACATTCGCCATTACAACTACGTAAGTCAGTATTTGAATCAGCAATGTGAGGGATTATCGCTCGCTTTTAGCCCGACCCACACAGCCAGCTTATTGGTGAGTTCGATTGAACGGAATGTGAATCTAAAGCCAATGGCTTGCCCTGTAACGGCAATGAAGGCCATAAAAAATGCGACCGAGCTAACTAGCCTAGAACAGGCATTAACAGACGATGGTGTGGCAATCGTAAGGTTTATGAACTGGCTAGAAGAGCAAGTTCCAAGCGGACTCGTTACAGAATTATCTGCTGAGGCACAACTGAATCACTATCGCCGTCAAACCCGACATTATGTAAGTGACAGTTTCCGCACTATCGCAGGCTTCGCGGCTCACGGGGCAAAAATGCATTATGCCGCCGATGAAGAAAGCAATGCGGCAGTCAATGAAAGCAACTTCTTTCTCGTCGATTCTGGTGGCCAATACCTTGGCGGGACAACAGACATCACCCGTACTTTCCACTTCGGGTCACCGACCATTAAGCAGCGCAAAGATTATACCTTGGTGCTCAAAGCGGTCATCCGACTGACTCAGACTCGATTCATGAAAGGCTCTACGGGTGCCAATCTTGATATCATGGCGCGTGGCGTCTTATGGCAACATGGTATTGATTACAAGTGCGGCACTGGACACGGCGTGGGCATTTGCTTGAATGTTCACGAAGGGCCACAAAATTTCTCGCAAAGCCACCACGAGGTTGAACTAAAACCGGGTATGGTCATTACCAATGAACCAGGCGTTTATCGCGAAGGTGAGTACGGGGTAAGAATAGAGAACATTCTTAAAGTTGTAGAAGTAGAACAAAATGAGTTCGGCACGTTCTACGGTTTTGAGACCATCACTCTTGCTCCAATTGCGACCAACGCCCTTGATTTATCAATGCTAGATCAAGCAGAGCTAGACTGGCTCAATCATTACCATTCACGAGTCTATCAAGCACTTAGCCCTTTTCTTGATACGCAAGATAAAAACTGGCTTCAACGCACAACCCAACTTATTGAGAAATAGGATATCAGCAAGCTTTATAACGTTTTCATTTTCATCTCAAACTCCTTGTTTGCCAGCCTTCGGGCTGGTTTTTTTTATAGAGATAACGGCGTGAAAAACAAAAACGCCCCGCAATGTTAGCGAGGCGATCAATTAAATTAAAATGATGCAGTTAAAATGCCCTACTGACGACACTTCTGAGCATCAAAATCAACGACGATGGCGGCATTCTCAAAGTCACCAGAGACTTTAACGTAGCCCCAGTAGTTACTCTGATTTGACAACGTAATACACTCTCCATTACCAATATTATCTGACCACCCGTGACGATTAGTATCATCCGGCCAACCAGAGTTACTGTATTCAAGCTTTAGGTTGCCCGTACCATTCCCCGTCGTTATCGCCAGATTTGAGCTCTCATTCACCGCTAGCACGCTTAGCCAAATGGTTTGTTGATTTGCCAAGCAAACGGGCTCTCCTGCTGTTAGGCGCCCACCGCTTACTTTACTTTGCACCGCGCAGTCTTGTGGCAATGTGTCATTACCGCCCAACGTTGAGATAACAACACTATGAGTGGCGGTTGCCGTCAAGCCTTCACTGTCTGTCACACTTAGACTGACCGAATACTCCCCTTCACTCCCATATTGGTGCGTCGGCTTGGTTTGTGTACTTGTCGAGCCATCACCGAAGTCCCATAAGACGCTGACGATCTTCCCGTTTGGGTCTGTACTGTTTTCACTGCTAAATGTAATGCTTTCACCGACTTTCCCCTTGTTGTTTGCGGTTATGACTGCATTAGGTGCACCATTTGAGACAAGGGCTTGCTGCCACTGCTCAAACTCACTTTGATATAAATTCGCCCATTGGGTGATCGTTGCCTTGTAATTGCTCCAATTCCCTTGGCGTGTTTCCACCAGCATTTGGTTTACGTCATCTTTATGATTTTCAAACATAAAACGTACAGCTAAGTACCCCCAACGATAAATTCGATCGACATCAAACCCATCATAAGTAGTCTCGAAAATCTCACTTAAGGTATATGTCGAGCCGTCTAAAATCGTCTCAAGTGCTGCTTGGTTGTCATTTTCTTGAGCGACATACTCTGCAATGCCTTCACTCCACCACACTATTTTTTCAGTTGGATGACTAAACCCTCCATAGAGATCAAATCGACCATCTAAGTAATGCACGTATTCGTGCTCTAGGTTCCAGACAAAGTGATCCGCGTTCGCATAAGAGGCTTCATAAGCAATAAAGTTGGGAATATTCCCCGGCTGGGAAGGGTCGCCCTCCAAGTACATACCGCCATTGTCAGTACTAATATCGAAAATTGGCCCTGCGTACTTACCATAATCAGTGCTTGAATCGAAGATATTGACTTGGAGCTGAGTGTTGTGGTCATCTTTTACTGGCTGTTCACCCGTTTCTAAAGACTGATGAAAGTAACCCTCTTCGTAACCCATTTTAGAACATGCGGCCGCGTGTTGCTCTTGCGTCATATTCTGGGACAATATTCGAATTGTCGGACTACAGGTATAAGTTTGCGATAGCACCAAGCCTTTTAGCTCAGTTTCGAAATTACAAATTCCGAACTCACTACAATCTGCGTAATATGAGGCGGTGTCCGCCGCCGCAAGCCAAACCGCGTCACCCCGACCATACATTTCATACTGTTCAAAGATTCGACTCAGCTGACTCTTCACAACAGAACTCGCGTTACCCGTATACTTGGTCAGACGCCCGAGCTCTCGCCCCGCATTCGCGGCCATAAACTCATCTTCAGCACCGATTGATGACGCCCTCAGAGCAAAATCGCCTAAAGCTTTGGCAAGGTCTGTTTGGTTACCAATTACTTGCACAAATTGCTCGTTCCACTGCCCACCAAACAAAATAGTGAAAACACCATTAACCGCATTGCGCATATACCAGTGCTGGGCGTATTGATCATTCCAACGTGTAAGCCACTGGGTCACTTGCGGTAAGTACGCGTGCTGCAAGCCCGCACTATCCATAGTGATGATGACTTCACTAAGCACTTTGCCGTGACGGTCGCTGTTCTCGTAGAAATTTGCGTTGTTAACAAACGCATCCACGGATTCTTTCACCGCTGGGGTGACCCATTCAATAAATGAGATGTTGTCATTGTAAAACTCGGCGTAATAACCTGCGCGTAAGTATAAGAACAACGTTTCTAGTTCATCGCTCCCGCCACCTGTATACCCCTTCGCCAATGTCGTAGTACGCTTCGCAATGTTGTACATATGATCGGAGCTAAATACCGACTCTTGAATCCGACTTTCAGCAGAGAATAGCTGGTTCACACACGTCGCGCCCTGACTTAAAATTTCGCCGATCAATTGGTTACTGCTTTCGGTAACCAATGCTTCCAAATCACAAGCAGTGCTCGACTCATCAAGGCTTTCAAGTGACTGTACTCGAGTTGCCTTGGAGGGCTGAATAGGGAGAGTTGCGGTTGGTTGGTATTCAACTCGATTGGATTCAACACCGTGTGTATGAGCCGAATGTGCATGTTGCTCTGTAACTAGAGAAACTGGCTCGCTTAACGCAAATACGCCAGTGCTGGTTAATGTTGTCGCAATCGCGACACTCAAAGTCTTCAGTTCCATCTAATTTCTTCTATATTGAGTTTTCCTTAGATGCATTACGTCTTTTGCATCGCCACTGCCCTTATTACTGCAAGAGCATCTCCATATAATCTACTCGCAAGACAAGAAGAAACATTTTGTTAACAACTAGATGTGGCGGTATCAGTTTTTGGTACTCGAGTTGCCGTTGCACGGGCTTGCCAGAAATCGATTTGCTTTAATAATATTGATCAACTAGTTGTTTATCTTTCCATTCAAATATCTTTTATTGCTCCTCACAAAAGCTATAAAATGGTTTCTTTTCTTTTTGCTAAACAACTCCTATGACCGACGCTGATATTGAGCTACAACACCTTTGGTTAGAAGTGCAAGCCGAACGCTGGCAAAACCTGCCACGCTTTTTATTCAGTTACTACTGCTACAAGCACAACCTTGTCAGTAAAACCAACAAAGTTTGCTGGGAGACGGCACGTGCAAGACTGCCCGCTTCAACATCAATAAAAGAGCGAAAAAAGGCGGTGGTTGAACCGTTAGTCTCTGAGGAAACCGTCGTTGGGTTATTGAAATCCATCAGCAAAGATGGGGAAATGACGTTTAACGTGATGGTAACCACACTTAATGCGTTTTTGCACTATGTTGTGATTAGCAAGGAAGAGAAAGCCCGACTTAAACCAAACATGCCAGCTAGTTGGTATCAGCGATCAAACAAGTCGCCTTTGGCACGTTTCGAGCAGGCTGGCATTAATCTACAGGAGTGACATGTCAGTCATCGCTGATGATAAACACAAAAGACAAGCGCCTACAATGAGGCGCATTTGATCAAAAATTGAGGTGCCCCTAAACAAAAGTGCAAAGTGACCAACAAAGCAAAAGTTTGGTTATTCTTGAATGCCTCGAATGCGTACATTACGTCTACGTAAAACTTCTAATGTCACGAGCAAACACACCGACATAAAAATCAACAACGTAGCGACCGCCAATATGGTCGGACTAATTTGCTCTCGAATTCCTGACCACATCTGCCTCGGAACGGTTTTTTGTTCTGCCCCAGTCAGGAATAACGCCACCACAACCTCGTCGAACGATGTGCCAAAGGCAAACAAGCCGCCAGAAATCATCCCCGGACGAATCAGCGGAAAGGTAATGTGTCTGAAAGTATAAACAGGGTTTGCGCCTAAGCTAGCCGCCGCTTTTACCAGGCTATGATCAAAGCCGCTTAAGGTCGCAGTAACGGTAATGACAACAAAAGGCGTACCTAACGCGGCGTGTGCCAAAATGACGCCTAGATAAGTTTGTGATAAGCCAAGACGTGTGTAGAAAAAGTACATCGCAGCAGCAGAGATAATGACTGGTACGATCATGGGTGAGATCAACAGCGCCATAATCGTATTGCGAAAAGGCAAGTTACTACTGGCTAAACCCAACGCCGCCAGAGTTCCTAGCCCTGTTGCAACGAGTGTCGCCATAAAAGCAATAAACGTGCTGTTTTTCAGCGCCAACAGCCACTGATCACTAGTAAACATTTCTTGATACCAGCGAGTAGAATACGCTGCCGAGTCAAGGTTTAACATCCCCTCGGTAAAAGTAAAGTAAGGCGTTGCATTAAACGATAACGGGATGATGGTCAGAATTGGAGCGATTAAAAAGAACAGCACCACCCCACAAAAAGCTAAGTAACCTGCGTAAGCAACTCGCTCTACTTTTGATGCATAGTTTGGTAATGCCATGGTTATCCCCCTACCTTAAGGTTGCTAATGCCAACCACACGGTTGAACATATAAAACAGAACCAGTACAACGAACAAAAGCAGTCCACCCAATGCGCCAGCCATCCCCCAGTTCAGTGATGTCTGCATATGATAGGCAATCATATTGGAGATCATCTGTCCGTTTCTTCCACCAACCAAAGCGGGCGTAATGTAGAAGCCAATAGAAAGAATGAAAGTAAGCAAGGCCCCCGCACCTATCCCCGGTAACGTAAGCGGCATATAAACTTTGATGAACGCAATGAAAGGCGTCGCGCCTAGAGAACGAGCGGCACGGAAATAAGTTGGGCTAATTCCTTTCATTACGCTATACAGAGGCAGGATCATAAAAGGCAACAGAATGTGCACCATAGACACCACCGTTCCGAAGGTATTGTGAATCATCTGAATTCGCTCAGAAGTAAAACCCGACCAAATAAGGAGATCATTAATGACCCCTTGGTTTTGCAGCAGAACAATCCAAGACGTGGTTCTGACTAACAATGATGTCCAAAATGGCAGCAGCACAATAATTAAAAGTAAGTTCGCGCGCTTATCAGGTAAATTGGCAAGCAGGTAAGCAACGGGGTACGCCATCACCAAACAAATTAAGGTGATTGAAATAGACATCCAAAAAGTTTTAAAGAAAAGGTCGACGTATATTTGGCGTTTTTCTGGTTGGGGCTCAATGTCTCCAAACTCATTCACTTGCAAGTCTAGCGCTGCAAGATAGTGACTGAATGTTAATGCGCCACTAAGATTCTTAAACGCCGCCCAATATTTAGGATTAGCCCAACGCTTATCCAGCTTAGCTAGCTGTGTCACCGAGATCGGCAGCGACGTCAAACGAGACAACTTTCTGCCGGTTTTCATGAGTAAACTGCGCATACCAGACTCTTCAATATTCATCCGGTTGGCTATTTTCGGTAGCTCTTTGCTTTGATAAAGCGCAAGTACTTCAACAGAGAATGCCTCAATGACTTCTTGATGAGGCTGACCTTGATAATCCCAACTTTCTAAGGCTTGAATAGTTTGTGGTAGTGAAAGGGATATTTCTCGGTTATCCACGCTTCGATAAAGCATGTCGAGGATAGGAAAAGCAAACGTAAGCAGAATAAAACACACCAATGGCGTTGTGAGCATAATGGAGCGAAGCTTTTTTCGGCGCTCCGCCTTTTGCAACTGCGCTTTCAGATTGGTTTCTTGCTCATGAACTTGGCGTTCGATCTCCAATACAGAATCTAATGCGGTTAGCTCTCGACTCATGCTGCTACCTCGCTACTTTGAGTTTGTGTCCCATCAAGAGCATGGCAATCGTCACTTTGCCAACCAATACGACAAATTGCGCCAGGCGTTAACTGCAAGTGTTTACGATTATCGTTAGGTACTTTAACGATGAAGTGACCAACGCTCTCTACTTCGACGACCAGACGATAATGATCACCGTGATAAATCAATTCTCGTAGGACGCCTGAGACTTGGTTCTCGCAAGACGCTTTCTCTGGTTGAATAACAATCTTTTCTGGTCGAATGGAAAGTGTTGTTCTCTGCCCTTGCTCAGAGACTCTGACAGGTTTCGCAGTAAATGACTCTTTCCCAACGAGCACTTGGCAATACTTTCCGTTCCACTCTTTGACTAAACCTGAGAGTTGGTTGTTTTCTCCGATAAATTGTGCAACAAACGTATTACTCGGAGATTCATAAAGCTCGGTTGGTGTCGCGAGTTGTTGCACTTCGCCGTGATTAAAAACCGCAATACGGTCGGACATAGTGAGAGCTTCGTCTTGATCGTGCGTCACATACAAAATGGTGATACCAAGCTTTTCATGCAAATGTTTAATTTCCATCTGCATTTGCTCACGCAGCTGCTTATCTAACGCGCCTAGTGGTTCATCCATCAAAACTAGTTTAGGCTCAAACACTAATGCTCGCGCTAACGCGACACGCTGTTGTTGACCACCTGATAACTGCTTTGGGTATCGAGTCGCAACATGCTCAAGCTCGACCATTTCTAATACACTCTGAACTTTGCTTTGAATCGTGTCACTGTCGAGTTTTCGCACCTTTAAAGGAAACGCAAGATTCTCAGCAATGGTCATATGTGGAAACAACGCATAGTTTTGAAACACCATACCAATATCGCGCTTGTGCGGCGCGAGATGATTGACAGGAACGCCATCAATATAAATGTCTCCACCGGTCGCAGTTTCAAAACCTGCTAGCATCATCAAGCAAGTGGTCTTGCCCGATCCTGACGGCCCCAACATAGTAACAAACTCTCCAGGAGCAATATCTAAGTTGAAGTCTTTCACCACCAAATTCGTGCCATCGTAGGTTTTCTTAACGTGTTGAAAGCTGACATAGTCCTTGTTTTCCGTGCTCATGACTTCCCTCTTCTCATTTTTTGAATATTACGAATGAGTAGAGCGTCAGTTAACGCTCTACTAAACAGCACAATTACAGATTGTATTTGGATAGGTCTAAGCGGGTTTCTAACGCATGTTCAACCATTTGAATGACTTGTTGACGCTCTTCACCTTGTAAGAGTTGGCGTGGCGCACGAACTTGTTCAGAGCCACGTCCGCAGACTTGCTCGGTCAATTTTATGCACTGAACCAGCGTAGGAATGGTGTCTAAACGCAGTAGGGGTAAGAACCAACGGTAGATCTCTAACGCTTCAGCATAACGACCTTGGCTTGCCAGTTTATAAATCGCAACGGACTCTTCTGGGAATGCGTTGGTTAAACCAGAAATCCAGCCGGTCGCACCTAGCATCAATGATTCAAGAGCGATGTCATCAACACCACTGAACACGGTAAAGCGGTCATCAAATTTATTGTAAAGCTCGGTGATACGACGAGTATCAGTGGTCGACTCTTTAATAGCTACAATGCTTTCAAACTCAGCCAGTTTCACCATGATATCGAGGTTTACATCGACACCATAAGCAACCGGGTTGTTATAAATCATGATTGGCATTTCTGGCGTTGCTTTTGCTAGCGTGCGGTAATATTCGAACGTTTCGCTCTCAGACGTGCGGTAAACCATGGCAGGCATCACCATACAACCATCGATACCAATTTTGTACGCATCCTGCATGTAATCAACAGCTGCTGTGGTAATAGACTCTGCTGTACCAGCAATCAAAGGCACACGGCCATTTACGACTTCTTTTGCCGCTTGCAAGACCTGGCGTTTCTCCTCCGGGTACAACGCACAGTTCTCACCGACAGTGCCCAAGCAGATAATGCCATTCACACCATCTTTAATTTGGTTATCTATAACAGTTTGCGTTGCGTCTAAGTCGATTGACTGATCTTGACGAAATTGCGTACTGACCGCCGGATAAACACCTTTCCAATCAATTTTCATGAACTACTTTCCTTATATGTATATTGTATGCAATTTAAATGAACGAGCAAAAATGCTCAGGCATGGCTATCTATGCCATTCTCTAACAACACCGCCTTTACAGCGGCCAAATCAGCCAAAGCACTGCCAACTGATTTGTATAAAGTAATGACCTCATCGTTTTGACGTCCTGAGATTTGTTGGGCGCAAAGCTGCGGTAATTCCCCTTTGATATCGTCTGACGTGAACACGCCCTCTTGAATTGGAATGAGAAGATCGCCCGCTTCGGCTAATACATTAATACGGCTATCAACATACACCTGTGCTCGTTGCACTGCTTCGGAGTCGCATTCACGCTTATCCAAGTCATGATTACCGACCAAATCAATATGGGTGCCCGGCTGCACGTCTGCGCCATTAAACAAAGGCTCTGCTGATGCGGTAATACAGCTGATGATGTCAACGTGTTTGATAACGTGGTCCACATTTTCTACGACTGAAACACGGAACCGACGCTCATCAGGAAGCGACTGATACTCTGAAGATGACACAATGGCATCTACCGTCGCCTCGGCTTTGTCTGAGTTACGCCCCCAAATATAAACCTGCTTAAGTGGGCGAACCGCAGCGTATGCCCACGCAAAATAAGGCGCAAGATTGCCCGTTCCGAAGATCAACAGACGATCAGCATCGGGACGCGCCAAATAGTCCGCTGCCAACGCAGAAGCTGCGGCGGTGCGCCAAAACGTTAAAACTTTACCGTCCACGAGTGCGAGCGGCTCACCATCGTTTCGTCTGAAAACAAGCAGCTTAGATGCAAGCGTATCTTTGCCTTGCTCGGGATTATGCGGGAAATACGTAAAGGCTTTCACCGCAATCAACTCCTGGTTCCAAGCTGGAAGTAGCGCAAACGCCTCGTATTCTCCCTCTTCTAAGGGCATGACTCGGCGTTGAGGTATTGTTGCTGGCCGCGAGTACATTTCACGCATCGTTTCAATAAGAGACTTCATTGTTAAACATTGCGCGACTTGCTGTGCTTCGATGACTTTCATTATTTCTCCGAAAACATAAATACAGTTGAGGAAAAGTACGGAACCTCGCTTATGGATGAAAACTCGGCCCCATACAAAAATTAACGCCTAGTTAAGCAGCCAGGTGTTGAACTCTTCATTGAGTTCATCTGCGTAGTCTGACCACCATTCATCGTTAATCAGGAAGGCGGTTTGGAAGTTTTGAGGTGCGGTAGGAAGGTTCGCTAAAATGTCTGGGTTCACCTCCGCCGAAGACGACTTACGCGTAGGCCCATAGGCAACGTACTTAGCTTGATCAGCTAATGGTTTTGTTCCTGAAGAAAAAGCAATGAAGTCCAATGCAAGCTTTGTGTTCTCACTCCCTTTAGGTATCGCCCATCCATTCATGTAACCCATTTGACGGTCCCATATAATCCGAAATGGTTGACCTTCATCCTTACGGGCATTGTGGATTCGGCCGTTAAACGCCGAGGCGATCACCACTTCTTTGTCTGCAAGCATTTGAGGTGGCTGGGCACCTGTTGTCCACCACAGCACTTCTGATTTGATCGTATCCAACTTAGCAAAAGCACGCTCACGCCCGGCTTCGGTTTCGAGCAGGCTGTAGACCTCTTCTGGTTTTACACCATCAGCCAATAGTGCCCACTCAAGATTACCCTGAGGTTGTTTTTGCAATGCACGTCGACCTGGAAAAGTTTTTAGGTCAAAAAGATCGGTCAACTTGCTAGGCAAAACCTTACCTTTAAACGCGTCTTCGTTCACCGCTAATACTGTGGACACCACGATGGTATTGATTGCGCACTCGTGAATCGCACCATCAATGAAATCCTCTTGTGCTGGTGTTCCATCTGCGCCCGGAGGCAAAATACTTGGGCTCACTGGTTCTAATAGCCCTTCTGCACAACCACGAACAATGTCCGGCTTGTCGAGAGAAACCAAATCCCAGCGCACGTTGTTCGCTTCCACCTGCGCTTTAATTTCGGCTAATCCGCCACTGAAATCCTCGGATACGATCTCAACACCTGTTTTTTTAATGAAAGGCTTATGATATGCCTCCACTTGGCTCTTGGTGAATGCACCACCCCAAGATACGACCGTCAATTTGTCTTCAGCATAAGCAGAGGTCCCCAACAGCATTCCTGAAATCAACAGCGCCAATGGTGCTTTGGTCATTCGTGACATGTATTACTCCTTTTGGTTGTTTTTCTGGAGGCATCCGAGTACGGCTGTTGGATACCAGTTTTTGTTAAAATTACGTTAACATTAGCATTTAATATATTTTATACAATATTTAATATTAAATTTTTCAGGCAAATCGTTGTAATGAAAAAGGTGAAAGATCAATCGATGTCGGCTTTCCTTCGATAAGCTCTAAAAGGAGATCTGCCGTAATCGCCGCTTGAGTTAATCCAAGGTGTTGGTGGCCAAATGCCAGTAATACATTTCCATCCCAAATGCTATCAATAACCGGTAACGAGTCGACTGTTGAAGGCCGATTCCCCATCCACTTTTCTCCTTGCTTGAGTGGATTTAACCCCGATTCAAACATCTCATCACCTAACTGAAAAAGCATTTCTGAACGTTTCATATTGGGTGTTGATTCTACATCGGCATACTCAACAGTGCCTGCCAAGCGTAGCCCACCAGACATCGGAGTCATGATGAATTTTCTATCGGCAGAGCTAATAGGAAATGGCAGTACATCACGCTTGTCATCCACCATTAGGTGATAACCACGCTCGGCTTGAATAGGCACTTTGACTCCGGTTAGTTGCCGAATCAAAGGCTTAGAATGTACACCAGCGGCAACAATGATTCGGTCACATGAATGTGTTTGAGACTCAACCAGCACATCGCCATTTTTCGCCAACGCAGATACACCTTTTTGTAAAACCTTACCGCCAAGCTCTTCAAAGGCTTCACTTAGCTCAACACAGAGCTGATAAGGGTCTAGCGTATGACCGGTTTCGGGAAAAAAGACTCCGATACGAACCTTATGGCTGAGATCAGGTATCCGCTCTCGAATCGCCTCTTGTGTCCAAACTTGATGCGTCACACCGTTTTTAGCCAGTGAGTTAAGCGTACTTTGATAATTCTGAAACAGTTTCTCGTTTTCAAAAGTGAGCAATGAACCATTCATTTTTATTAGATGCGCTTTTCCGATTGAATCAAGCACGCCACGCCAACTTGCCACTGACCGCTCGTTAAGACTCTTAATCGCGTTTTTTGCCCGCTCCGCGGCTGATGGCTTGGTTTGTAATAGAAAACGAATCATCCACCCGATTGTGTTTGGAATATCTTGCCAACGGATCGAAACCGGACTTTTGGGATCTAGCAGCATTTTAGGTAATTGTGGAAGCAGCGCTGGCGTTGCAAGAGGGAAGATTTGCTCAGTCGCGATATGGCCTGCATTTCCCTTAGAGCATCCATTCCCCACGCCATTGGGATCAAAAATCGTGACTTGATAACCTTGCTGCTGCAACTTCAATCCAATTGATAAGCCGATAATGCCCGCACCTATCACGGCGATCCTTTCCTTTTTGGTTTCATCCTTGACTAACATAAATATGCTCCGAGTCACACTTGAAAACGTAGATTGTATACAATATATTTTACATTACGTTAACATCACTATTGTTTAATTCAACCATTTTTTCAGCAAGGAGCGAAAAATGAGACAAGGAACTTTTTTCTGTATTGATGCCCACACCTGCGGCAACCCAGTTAGGCTGGTCGCAGGCGGTGTGCCTCCACTCGAAGGCAATACCATGAGCGAAAAGCGCCAATACTTTCTTGAGCATTATGATTGGATTCGTCAGGCACTCATGTTTGAGCCTCGCGGACACTCAATGATGTCGGGGTCCGTTGTCTTGCCTCCTTGCAGTGATAACGCAGACGCTTCTATTCTGTTTATTGAAACCAGTGGCTGCTTACCAATGTGTGGCCACGGCACCATTGGAACCGTCACCACCGCTATCGAAAATCGCCTTATCACTCCCAAAAAAGAAGGTCGTTTGATACTTGATGTCCCAGCAGGACAAATCGAAGTGCACTACCAAACAAAAGGTGACAAGGTCACGTCGGTAAAGATATTTAACGTACCGGCTTACCTTGCCCACCAAGACGTAACCGTGGACATAGAGGGCTTAGGTGAGCTCACTGTCGATGTTGCTTATGGCGGAAACTATTACGTAATCGTCGACCCTCAAGAAAACTACGCCGGACTTGAACACTACTCTCCAGATGAAATTTTGATGCTTTCTCCAAAAGTTCGCGAAGCGGTATCTCGAGCGGTTGAGTGCGTACATCCAGAAGATCCGACAGTGTGCGGTGTTTCTCACGTGCTATGGACCGGAGAGCCCACTCAAGAAAACGCCACCGCTCGAAATGCTGTGTTTTACGGCGACAAAGCGTTGGATCGCTCGCCATGTGGTACGGGCACTAGTGCACGCATGGCGCAATGGCATGCAAGAGGCAAACTCAATCAAGGAGAAGACTTTGTTCACGAAAGTATCATCGGCAGCCTATTTCAAGGACGTATAGAAGGCATTACCGAAGTGAATGGCAAAGCCGCTATTTTGCCAAGTATTGAAGGATGGGCACAAGTATACGGTCACAACACAATATGGGTAGACGATGAAGATCCATATGCGTACGGATTTGAAGTGAAGTAATAAGGATAGTAAGGAAGAATGATGAACCCACAAGAACCAACCACTTTTTACGCAGTCAACGCCTTTACTGGTGAGCCTCTACCTATTGCGTTTCCGGTACATGGAGAGCAAGAAGTTAATCAAGCCGCCTCAGCCGCCCAAAACGTTGCGCGTGAGTTTCGCCAACTAAGTAATGCAAAGCGATCGAGCTTACTTTGCTCTATCGCCTCTGAATTGGAAGTGAAGAGTGAAGAAATCGTTGCTCGTGCTCATTTAGAAACTGCCCTTCCCGAAGCACGTTTAAGCGGCGAAATAGGACGTACCGCGAACCAATTAAGACTATTTGCCGAGGTTGTGAGATCGGGTAATCACCATCAAGCAATTTTCGATACGCCAAACCCAAACCGTCAACCACTGCCAAAACCAGATATTCGCCGTCAACAAATCGCAATTGGCCCTGTCGCCGTGTTTGGTGCGTCTAATTTTCCGCTCGCATTTTCTACTGCAGGTGGCGATACGGCTTCGGCACTGGCTGCTGGCTGCCCTGTGATTGTAAAAAGCCATACCGCCCACCCTGGCACCAGTCAACTTGTTGCTGAGTGTATTGAGGCTGCACTTGAGAAAGAGTGCTTACCGCAAGCCATCTTCACGCTATTGCAAGGTAACAAACGTGCACTTGGCCAAGCACTCGTTACCCATCCAAAAATTAAAGGGGTTGGGTTTACAGGTTCAGTCGGTGGTGGCCGTGCGCTGTTCAATCTAGCCCAGCAAAGACCAGAGCCAATCCCCTTCTATGGCGAACTAGGGGCGATTAATCCAACATTTATTCTCCCTTCAGCCATACGGGCAAACGCCTCATTGGCTGAAGAATTTGTGGCTTCTATGACTTTGGGCTGTGGACAATTTTGTACAAAACCAGGCGTTGTATTTGTCTTGAATAGCCCAGAAACGCAAGCCTTTATCGAAATCGCTCAAGGGTTAATTCGACAACAATCAACGGCCACTTTGCTAACGCAAGGAATCCGAGAAACGTATGAATCCGAAGTGGATAAGCGAGCTTCCGAAACAGGCATTAACGTCACTCGTTCTGAACAAGCAGAAGCGACCAATGTCTCACCAGCACTGTTCGTGACGGACAGTAAAAACTGGCGTGAAAACCCGCAATGGGAGGAAGAAATATTTGGTCCTCAATCGTTAATCGTAATCTGTGAAGATTTCGATGACATGTTGAAACTGAGTGATTCACTGACTGGATCGCTCACCGCAACCCTTCACGCTACCGCTGAAGACGAAGAACAAGCCAAGCAACTGCTTCCAAGTTTGGAAGAAATCGCCGGACGCCTTGTATTCAACGGTTGGCCAACTGGCGTCGAGGTTGGTTACGCTATGGTTCATGGTGGACCATATCCGGCTTCAACCAATTCTGCCTCAACATCTGTCGGTGCGGAGGCTATTCATCGTTGGTTGCGTCCGGTCTCTTATCAAGCTTTGCCAGAATCTTTATTGCCGGATTCATTAAAAGCGTCGAACCCACTGGGTATCCAACGCGCCATAGATGGCAGTGTGTCCCAATAAGCCCACCAAATGGCTCAAAAAGGCATCAACTGATGCCTTTTATTTCACTCTACTTCTCAAAACCTTCTTTCCTAGTTGGTTTGTGCCAGAAAAACAATAAACTACTAAAGTAAAATGGATTGGATACAATATTAATTTCACGGGAGACTTCAATGTCACAGAAACCTGTTTTTAAAACGCGCACTCAGCTCGTTGAGGAAGCAATTCGAACTCAGATCTTGAAGGGCGAGTTAAAAACTGGTCAACCTTTACGTCAAGATGCGTTAGCAAAAGAGTTTAATGTTAGCCGAATTCCTGTGCGTGAAGCGTTAGTTCAATTGGAAGCACAAGGACTCGTTAGCTTTGAACCTCACAAAGGTGCGACGGTCACTGAGCTATCTCCAGAGAAAATCAATGAGCTATTTGAACTGCGCGCTGTCGTGGAATGCCACATTTTAGAGCGCGCGATTCAAAATATGACAGACGCTGACCTTGAACGCGCGCGCGAAGTTCGCGAACGTTTCGAGTCAGTAGTGAACAGTGGCGACGAAGTAGAAGAATGGAGCAACTACAACTACGAGTTCCACAAAGCCCTATATGCGCCAGCCAACATGCCTGAAACTATGGACGTCATTTACAACCTGAACACAAAGTGTGACCGATACATACGCATGCAGCTATTGTTTACTACAGGCATTAAAAAGGCAGAAGAAGAGCACTTAAGCTTGTTTGAAATGTGCCAAAATCGCGATATCGAAGGCGCCAAGTACCTACTGAAAAAGCACATTCTAGAAGCAGGCACAGCGATTCGAAACCTGCTGCTAGAAAGGCAAAATATCAGCCAGTAAACGGAATAACGAATAAGGTGATATTCAAGGATGAATGTTGGACCAAAGTTTTTACTTGCAGCGCTACGACAAAAGATTAAAGAAGAAGGGCTTTGCTACAATTCCTTGTCAGAGAAAAGTGGCATCCCTTTATCTAGTATTAAACGCCACCTACATAATCCAGCTTTAGGTTTGGATAAAGTACTTATTTATCTGAACTACCTGAATACCGATCTCATCGAACTCGCAACCTTAGCCAACGAGCTTCAGCACCAAAACGAGCAAATGCTAACAGATGAAGAGAGCGCCCTTTTCGTTGAGCATCCTTACTTACTTGATTTTATTTATATGCTGACTTCTCGTGATATTAAACCGCAAGAGATAGCCCAAACTTACGGACTTTCTGATACAAGCTTACGATTCTATTTGCGTATCGCGGAAATTCTAGGATATGTCGAAAACTTCGGAGACGGCTTGTTTTACCGTTCTGGTCGTCGATTTATTATGGAAGAAGGTACGGCATTAGACACCTTATTCAAAGAGCGATTTCAACAAGATTCGCTTTCTCATGATATCAACCCAGGCGTATGTATAGGTCGCATTAGGCTCACCGAAGAGCAGAAAGTGCAAATAGAGGACGAGCTTTGTAATAAATTAGCGAAACTTAACGCAGTTAACACTTCCAACAATGAAGGTGAACTAATAAATATATTAATGCGCTGCACTCCCGGTGCTCAGATATTTTTCGCTGATGATTTACCTAACATTGACGGAAGCCTATTAAAGCACGTCGCTCAACTCACTAAATTAAGTTAAAGCATCAGACAAATAAATCAAACAAACCCCAGATAACATCATATATCCCTACCAAACTATTGATTCAAAGCGTTTCCTGAATCTAATTCTGATTTTTATTTAGCAAGCGTCGCTTAGTCAACTAAGAACTTGTCTTAATTTCACACTTATTAATTGTCTTGTTAGCTCTTTTGAAATAGACAGAAAACTTAAGTAATGACTAATTTAGCTTAAGTATAAAAGACAACTTTTTTACGTTATTTACCTCACACTATTTAACTATAAATTTGCAGACGAACAAATTAAATTAATACATTCACCTAGCTAATAAAAACAAAAGCAAAACACATAATTATAATTCTATTATTTATAAGGACATAGAAAAGTGAAATTTAAGTATTCTTTAGCAACGGCAGTCACTCTCGCATTATTACAAGGCTGTGGCGGTGGCGGCGGTGATAGCTCATCACCTACTCCGTCCACTAGCAGTGCAAACGGTCCAACATGGAAAGTTCATGATTTTAGCCAATCGTCGAAAACGTTTATCAACCAATGTGAAACGCCCCGCGTCGGACTAGACCCATATGACAACTATGCCGCCTATCCAGATAAATTGGGCTCTGCATTACACGAAAAACTCTTTTTAAGAGCTTTTACTAACGAAACGTATCTATGGTATGACGAGGTTCCTGATAATAATCCAGCAAACTACAAAACTGTTACTGATTACTTCAATACGCTGGTCACCTCTGCTACTACCGCGACGGGTAAACCCAAAGATCGCTTCCATTTTACCGTCCCTTATGAAGATGATATGAAATCATCGCAATCCGGTTTAGTTGCTGGATTTGGTTTTAACTGGGCATTCTTACGTGGCGTACAACCTCGAGACGTTCGTATTTCCTACAATGAAGAAGCCTCTCCAGCTGATAGAAGCGGCATTGCTCGTGGTGATAAGCTTCTGAAAATCAATAATATTGATGTGGTTAACACCGGTAGTCAGTCCGACATTGATTTTATTAACAAAACGCTCTTTAACCCTGACATCAATCAAGATTACACCTTCACATTTGAGAGTGTTGACGGTCTAGAGAAAACCGTGACGCTTACCGCCTCTGATGTCATGACCTCTCCAGTTAAAAATGCCAAAGTGATTACACACAATGGTATGCGGATCGGCTATCTGCAATACAACTCCTTTGAACCAAGCGCTCAAGCCCCGCTTATTGAGGCGTTCAGTATGCTCTCAGCAGAGAATGTTGACGAGATCGTCGTTGATTTACGTTACAACGGCGGTGGCTTAGTCCTTCAGTCCTCGCAAGTAGGCTACATGCTAAGCGGTGCTGGTCAGAACCGAGTCTTCAGTGAGTTGATTCATAATGACAAAGTGATGCGTACCATTAAAGATGGGGATAACATCTATCGCTTTACGAATCTAGCAATAGACTGGGCAGCACAGAAATATTCGGATCAAGTGCTTCCGACACTGAACAAAAAGCGCGTATATGTGCTGACTTCAGGAGGCACGGCTTCCTCAAGTGAACTGTTAATCAACGCTTTGCGCGGCATTGATGTGGAGGTTATCCAAATAGGTTCAACAACCACAGGTAAACCGTATGGGTTCTCACCAGAACAAAACTGCGGCACTATGTACTACACTATTCAGTTCAAGTCGGCGAACGAGAAAAAATTTGGCGACTTCGCTGATGGTTTTATTCCTACTCCAAAGAGCCAAATCAATACCGAGCTAGGCTTAAACAATAGAGTGGAAGGTTGCTGGGTCAATGACGACCTAACAAAACCATTGGGCGATCCGTCTGAAGGTATGCTTTCTGCGGCACTAAACTACATGGAAACTGGAACCTGTCCGCCAGTATCCCCTTCAAGTTTCAACGCCATGCCGCGTAACATTTCATCTCCGGAGTTAAGCGATCTTCGCTCTCCGCTACGAACAGAGGCAATTCATGTTGAGATCAACTAACTTTTTACGAATGCTGATTCGGGTTGCGCTTTTCTTAGGCACTTCGATTTCTTTGATAGGATGCCAAGCTATGTCACAAGAACCCGTTGAAGCATTGAGTAAAAAGAACTCTCCGGAAACAGTCATAGAGATTCAAAACGCGATCGCAGAAATCCAAGGGACACCAGCACCTAGAGTCGCAAATAACGTATTTGAATCCTCACCGCATTTGTTGATTGAAAAAGGACGAGTAAAAGGGAACAACAATCAACTGTTGGATGGCAGCTATACGGATCTTCCAGACCAATATACGTTGCAGATAAGAGGTGAAACCTGTGGCTTGTACTATGCCAAAACAGATACTTTTGTCTCTCTCAGTTCACTAGATTGTGAGCCCATCATTAAGTTTTAGATCTCCCAAAATAGAAGCCCGCTGATATCAGCGGGCTTCCTACTTTATTGTTCAGTGTGAAACGGTCAACGTTACTTTAGTTCAATCCATGCTTTGCGCTGTTGCTTATCCATGTATGACCAAGCTACAAAGCGGCTCACTTTCTGCCCTTGACTCATTTCAACCACACGAATGGCTTTCACACCCAATTTTTCAAGCTGCTTGCGCATCGGGCGAACGTTGTCTTTTTTGGATATAAGTGTTGTAAACCACAAGACCTGTGCGGCAAAAGCTTGGCTTTCATTCGCCATTTTTCGGATAAACGCCGCTTCTCCGCCTTCACACCACAATTCAGCGTTTTGACCGCCAAAATTCAACGCAGGCTTACTTGTCTTTACTGGTGCGGTTTGAGGTTTTAGCCCTTTCTTGCGCTGGTTTGCTTTTAGATTATCGATTTTACGCTGGCTGCCCATAGCGGCATCTTCCGCCGAACGGTGGAATGGCGGATTACATGTCGTCACATCATAACGATCATTCGGTTGAATGATACCTCGATAAATATTGGCATCATTGTATTGCTGTACCAGTGCAATTTTTCCCTTCAAAACACGATTGTGCTCTACGATCGTTTGAGCCGATTGGATGGATTTTGGATCGACATCGCTGCCCGTATAGTGCCAACCGTATTTTGTTACACCAACAATCGGATAAATACAGTTTGCTCCCACGCCAATGTCCAACGCTTTCACTTTTTGGTGCGCGTACTGACCTTTTACTTCACCATCAAGAAGTTCTGCCACTCGGTGAATGTAATCAGCGCGGCCCGGAATCGGTGGGCAAAGGTAGGTGTCGGGAATGCCCCAGAACTCGATACCATAATACGCAGCAAGCAATGCTTTATTGAGAATTTTAACAGCGTTAGGATCAGAGAAGTTTATGGAGTCTTCCCCTTTCGGATTTTTGATAACGAATGGCTTTAACTGTGGTTCACTTTCCACGAGTTTTTTAAAATCGTAACGACCTCGATGAACATTACGCTCATGCAAACCATTCTTCGCTATTTTTATGAACTCGACTTCGCTCTTTCCTGCAGGCTGCGAGGATTTGCGCGCAACTTTGTCTTTAACACGCTTCGGCTTGGCTTTATTCGCGTCTTTATTCTGAGCCGCCTTTGAAGTCTTTGGCTTTGCTTGCTTCGCGTTGTGATTATTGTTCTTCATTCAAATTCGCTTTTAAATCGAGGTAAATCATAAACAAACGAGCATCAAATTCGAGTTGGTGATACTCAGGCTCCATATAGCAACATAGCTGATAGAACGCCTTGTCGTGGTTTTTCTCACGAGTATGCGCCAACTCATGTACCACCAGCATTCTTAATAGTGGCTCGGGCGCATCCTTAAATACATTGGCAATGCGAATCTCGTTTTTCGACTTCAGCTTACCGCCATGGTTTCTACTGATTACACTGTGCAAACCAAGCGCGTTGTTTACCGCGTGAATTTTCTTATCGTAGACGACTTTACTGATTGGCGCGGCTTTCTTCATGTAGCGGTTTTTGATTGCCATGGCGTACTCATAGAGCGCCCTTTCGCTTTTGATTTGGTGCCTGTCGGGATAACGCTTCTCGAACCAAGGAACAAACTTGCCACTCGCTATCAACGAGCTCACCTGCTCTACGATGTTTTGTGGGTAGCCTTGAATGTATCGAAGTGACGGATGCATAGAATTAACGTCTGTTATGACAAAATAAAGGCGCTCAATATACCTGAGATAAAGGACAGTTTCACCTTAGCTTTCGCCTTTCATTTATTGTGAAAGGCCGTTAAACTTCGCCTCCCAATGATAATGGAGAGAAACTCAATGAAACGTGTCGTCCTTTACGTCAAAGACAAATGCCCTCACTGCAAAGATGCTCAACGTTATCTGGATTCGAAAAATATTAACTATCGTTTGTGCAATGCTAAGATGCAACGCGGTCGCAAAGAACTTGATGCGCTTGGTGCTCGTTCAGTGCCAGTTTTAAAAATTGGTGATCGGGTAATGATTGGCTGGAACCCAAAGAACTTCGAGAAGATGTACAAAGGCGACTAGTGCTCGGACGATGAATCTGCGCTGCGTTTAAACGTAGCGCTTGATAAAGTCGATAAACGTTCGATCTGCTATTGATAAATACCCCTGCTTGCGCCAAGCAAGTGCCAGATCCAGCGTCACTGGTGGTTCAAACGGCACGCCAACAACGCCTGACTCATGTTGGGTCACCAATTCCAGTAACGCGGTAATCGCAAACTCTTGTTTCACAATACTCAAAATCAAAGGCAGTAAGTTGGTCTCGAATGATGACTTCATGGTAAACCCATGCTCCTCACTCACCTGATCCAAAAATTCGCGGTGAAAATAGCCATGCTGAAACATAACCAAATCGTGTTCAAAGAACTCATCAAAAGTAAGAGCGTGTCGCTGGGCTAACTCATGCTCAGGTGAAACAACGGCGACCATTTGGCTAGTAAATAAATGGTCAGTTTCTAGGTCATCAGGCACATTATCACAACTGATCACACCGATATCGAGTTGACCATTGAGCAGCATACGACGAATCGATTGAGTCCCAGCTTCGACCAAGGTCAATTTTAACTCAGGGAATTGGCTTTTAAACGCCATCACAATTCGTGGAAAGAAATAACTGCCCATCATTGATGGCGTCCCTAGTCTTACTTCGCCTTTCGCTAAACCTTTCAACTCATCAATCGCGAGCTGCGCGTCGTGCAACTGTTGAATCACCCGCTTAGCATGTACAAATAACGTTTCGCCCTCTTTCGTTAAGCTGATTTTTTTATCATCACGGCGAAATAGGGTAACGCCCAAAGACTGCTCAAACTTTTTGATAGAAATGCTTAATGCGGGCTGGGCAATATGCAGGGCTTTCGCCGCATGGGTAATGTTTCCGTGTTCAGCGACCGCCAGAAAATGTTTAAGTTGTTTCGATTCCATTAGATCAAAAATATATGGTGTCCATATTTTTAATATATTTTTTTAATTTATAACGAACTGATAGATTGATCACAGTCTCTCCATTTGCTCACATTAGGCAGGATTCATGGTCAGTTTTGGCACACCGGAATACAAACGCATTACGCTCTCGCTAGCGCTTGGTTCCTTCTTGGTTTTTTCAAATTTATACCTACTACAGCCAATGCTGCCCACTTTTGCTCAAATTTTCACGATCTCAGAAACGCAAGTGAACTGGTTATTTGCGGCCTCAACACTCGCTCTCTCTTTTAGCCTCGTTCCAATGGCTGTGTTGTCAGAATCAGTGGGAAGAAAGCCAGTCATGATGGCTGGTCTGTTTTCGATTCCTACCCTTTCCGCTTTGATGCTATTTGGTGACTCATTTCTGTTTTTGGTGGTATGTCGAGCACTGATCGGTGTCGCGCTCGCAGCTTTTGCTGCAGTCGCCGTGGCTTACATGGCAGAAGAGCTCGACAAGCACGCTTTCTCGATGGCAATTGGAACGTACATTGCGGCTAACTCATTAGGCGGTATTGCAGGGCGTATTAGCGGCGGCTTATTGGCGGACAATTTCAGTGTTGATGTCGCCATTGAAGTTATGATGGTGTTCACTCTTCTTGGTGTCATTGGCGTTCACTATTTATTGCCAACACAGCGCAACTTCACCCCGTCATCAAGCAGCTTGCGCCATCAAAATCGTGCGCTTATTGGTCATTTTAAAAACCAACGCGTGTGGTTCGCAATGCTGATAGGAGGACTCAACTTTGCTTTGTTCGTCAACCTTTACTCCGTCATGGGTTTCCGTCTGGTGAGTGAACCTCACAATGTGCCCGTCGGGTTGGCCTCACTGATCTTTATTTGTTACTTGGGAGGGACTTTCTCCTCTCGTTGCGCAGGCCACTGGAGTAAACGTTATTCATCAATCCTCGGTATGTTCTTAGGCGCGATAGTGAGCATGGCGGGGATGTGGATTGCGGCGGTTGAAAGCTTGACTGCAATGCTATTTGGGTTGTTGCTGATAAGTTTTGGTGCCTTCTTTACTCATACCCTCGCCTACGGTTGGGTCGGTCAGAACGCCACTCGCGCCAAAGCCACCGCGACAGCGCTCTACTTAGTACACTACTACGTAGGCGGTAGCTTAGGAGGATTCTTACTTCTTTATTGTTGGCAACATGGTGGTTGGTCGAGTGTTCTTATGGGAGGAAGCGCAGTCTACCTAGCGATGTTTGCTGCAATTGCGTATTTGAAACACATTGCCAAAAGAAAGCATACTGACCAAACACCTGACGCTGCGAGTTTAAAGAGTAGCTAAGGTACGCTCATTTGCGTAATACCTCTCTGGTTACTTGGATAACCAACTCTGCTATGCTTGCGCTACTTTAATAAAAACCAGAAAGTCGTATGTCAACGCGTTCAACACAAAACACAGATATCGAAGCGATCACTCAACAGGTCGATCAATGGCTCAACGATGTAGTAATCGGTCTCAACCTTTGTCCATTTGCTGCCAAGCCGCAACGTAATAAACAAATCAAAATCTTTGTTAGTGAAGCGACTCAAGAAGAAGCGCTTCTAGAAGATATTTTATTGCAGCTGATTGAGCTGAGTAACACAGAACCCGAACAACTTGAGACCACGTTGGTTGTGGTTCCCAACATGCTACAAGATTTCTGGGACTACAACTTTTGCATAGATTGGGTTGAAGGATTAATTAAGCAGCAAAACTGGGAAGGTGTTTTCCAAGTAGCGACTTTCCATCCTGATTACTGTTTTGGCGGCGCAAGGCCTGAAGACGACGAAAACCTAACCAATCGTTCTCCTTACCCGATCTTCCATTTGATTCGCGAAGAGAGTATGGAAAAGGTACTAAAACACTATCCTGATCCTGAATCCATTCCCGATACGAACATCGCTCGTGTTTCCGCCCTTTCAGAGGAAGAACGTAAAAAGCTGTTCCCTTACCTATTTCGTTAAGCACCACCATTCCCAAAGGCAGATTTATCACCAGTTAGATGCAATGCCCTTGGGGTTCAAAGTGCGGTTTGGTATCATTGCCGCTTCAATCGATTCAATGGAAATTAGAATGCAACTGTCAAAGCTAACCCAAGAGATTTTTGATCACTTATACCGTGATATCACCGAGTTCCGTAGTACGTTCGACTTACCAGTCGCAGACGCTGCAAGCCTTGATACGCAAGCAGACACACTACACACCTCTTTGGCGATCGAAGAGCTAACAGAGCTAGCAGAAGCAGATTGTAAAACTGAGCAAGCAGATGCCATCGTAGACAGCGTGTATGTATTAATGGGCCGTCTCGTTCATCTTGGCCACAGCAAAGTAGAAGACAACCTGGCGATCAGCTACTTAATTGATCTTCTATTAAACGTTGCGGTAAACCGTGGTATCGAATTTATTCCTTGCTGGGATGAAGTCCATTCAAGCAACATGAGCAAAGTATGCCGTAACGAGCAAGAGTACTCAGAAACAGAAGCATTCTACGCAGAACAAGGCATCAAGTTGATGGCGGTGCAGAAAGGTGAATACATCATCGCGAAATGCGCCGAAGATTTCGTATCGGAAGGTAAAACCATTCGTAAAGGCAAAGTACTCAAATCTGTTTACTACCGCCCAGCAGATCTAAAACCGTTAACTCAATAAGCGTTGAGTTTGGCTATCTCGATTAAAAAAAACGACCTCAAGTAGGTCGTTTTTTGTTGTCCCTAAATACTAATCAAAGATTAAATAAGGTTGCTCATCTACGATGACCTTTTTGACTTGAGTATTGAACACTTCCCCGAGAGCTTCTTCCGTTAGCACAGTATCGGCATTTCCTGATGAGTGCAGCACACCGTTGTTAAGCAGCAATACTTTATCTGCGTGCTTTAATGTGCGATTGAGATCGTGATTAGCAACTAATACTCCAATCCCCTGCGCCGCCATAGCGTTAATCAATTGATAGAGCAGACCCTCTTGCGCAATATCTAACGGTGCTGCTGGCTCATCCAAAATTAAAAACTGCGAAAAAGGATTAATGGTACGCCACACCTGCAAACATACACCTGCTAATCGGACACGCTGCCACTCACCACCGGATAATGTTTGAATACTGCGATGAAGCTTATCTTGCAGTTGTACCAGCTCCACCACCATATTCACGGCATCACGCACTTTGATATCCGCAATCTCAGCACCACTTGGCAGAGATAAAGCGAGATACTGAAACACATCAACATTAAACGCTGGGCGCGATTGCTGACACAAATAACCTCGAACATGAGCTTGCTCTGACAACGGTAAAGTAAGCAAGTTTTTGTTGCCAACGTACACTTCACCACTCATACCCTCTCGGTGACTTAACGTACCAGAAATCGCAGCCAATAAAGTGCTCTTACCGGAACCATTAGGCCCAACTACATGTACGATTTCGCCAGCTTTGCATTCAAAAGAAAGAGGCAATAATCGACTACCAACCGACATATGTTTAACGTGCATCATGACTCTTCACCAGCATCCAGATGAAAATAGGTGCGCCAATCGATGTTGTCATGACACCTAAAGGTAACTCTGCGGAGTCCAATAACAGTCTTGCGCCGATGTCAGCAAATACAAGCAACGCAGCACCAGATATTGCAGAAAGTGGCAATAAATAACGGTTTTCCGTACCAAAAGCCAAACGCAACAAGTGCGGCACCACCAAACCAACAAAACTGATGATGCCACCCAAAGCGACTGAACTACCCACCAAAACAGAAATGGCGAGGATCAGTTTCCAACGCATTTGATGCACATCGACACCCAATTGGGTCGCATGAATCTCACCCAGCATCAATCTATCAAGCGATTTGCCTTTACAACATAACCAGATGAGCACCGGTAACATCACCAAGGTAACGGTATGTTGATACCAACTCGCACCGCCAATACTGCCCATTAACCAATACATCAGTTGGCGTAAGCTAAGATCATCACTAAAGTAAAAAGCCCACGTCACAATCGCGCTCGATAAAATACCCAATGCGACCCCAACCAAAAGCAATCGAGCCGTCGTCAGGTGCATTGCCCTTGCTATCGCCACCAAAACAAACGTGAAGACCATCGAGCCTGCAATCGCTGCCAACATAAAAACAATCGGGGTAGGAAGAACAGGTGACGCGAACATGATTAAGACCATTGCTAAGCTTGCACCACCAGATATACCGAGCACGCCAGGTTCAGCCAACACGTTCCCAAGCAACACTTGTAACGTCGCGCCAGATACCGCTAACGCAGCACCAATAATTGCCGCAGACACTAACCTCGGTAAACGCAAGTCCACCAATAACTTCTGTTCAAATGCAGATAAGGATTGAAAAGGAGAAAGGAAAATTTCTCCGACCATCAAGTGAATGGCAGAGAGTACAGCGAGCACGATCGACATAACCATCAGGTTACGTTGCCAGCGTCGTTCCTTGTTCAGGATAAGTTGTTGAAAATCCATAGCGGCCGATAAAAACAAACGAGGCTTAACCTTACAGTTAAGCCTCGGTAAATTGCAATTAACTTCTCAAAGCAATGTTGGATTAATCGTAAACCAACTCACCCTCTTCAAAACGGGTTTTCACTTCACAAACCATCAGAGCTGCACGTTGACCTATTGCGACGTGGCGGTTCGGGAAGACAATCGCTTCGTTTTCATTCTTCGCCATTAATGGTTTGTCGCCATCATGACCAAACACTTCGCCGTGAACAAATGAGGTGAAGTTTTCAACATTGTCGTCGAACATAAAGTCAAAGTCTTCGTTCAAACGAACGATTGTGCGACTTACGCGATACTTAATGCATGGTTTTGGTAAGTGTTCTGGCTTCGTTTCCGCAATCAAATTACGTAAAGACAAATCAAACGCGGTCAGTTTATCGAGGTCATTTTCACCGATACGAGCCACACGGCCAAGCTCCATTGTGAGAGCCTGCGCACCAAAGTTCTCGGCACTGTACCAGCTAAACGTGCTCGATGGTGAGTTTGACAGGAGCACTGCTTCAATGTGTGCACTGTCCAAGAAATCGATCAATGCTTTGCTGCGCACAGGATGACGAGTCTTAGGACTTACTGCAAACGTATAGTGCTTCGAGCCTCTAATCGCGCAGTGTAAATCAAGGTGCCAGCGTGTTGTCGGGTCGGTATCCTGATAAAAATCTCGAACAAGCAGCTTAAGCGTATCGGCGATAACAAGCTCTTTTGTCTGTTTGTGTTCTTTTTCGTCAAACAAACGGTTGAGGTTTTCTTCAAGGAATCGCGTGTGCGCCAGAGTGGACTCTGGGTGAGCGATAATGAACAGACAACGGGTATCGACCGTCTGGAACCCAGATTCTATGTCTTGAATAATGGAATCCACCAGCTCCATCGGTGCGGTTTCATCTCCGTGAACCCCACAAGAGATGATGATGTTCTTCGTATCCTGAGTATAATTCGCAGGGATTACTTCTAATACACCACGCTGATAGAGTTTAAGTTTTACACCGTTAGAAAGCACCTGCTCCGCTGGTGCAACATCAATATGAACATCTAACGTGTCAGTTAAAAACGATTGGCGAAAGAGAGACTTCGTCATGCGTTACTCCTTAATAGCACGGCGGATATGTTAATAAATTGTACAAAGGATTTTTGTTGCTGCGATCTCACTTATGAGTAGAAATCACTATTTCCCTCGAAAATCCGATGCCTTTTCGCGCCAGGCACTCAAATCAAGCATTGAGGCGTTTAATTTTCAAACAATTACAAAGTGTTAGGGCTGTGAACTTTACCACAGCCCTGATTAAGATCATTATGATTTGATCAAATTTTTGTAGCTATAAAGCAGATTATGCATCAACACTGCGAAAAACTTAGCCGCGCTGTGCGAGCAAACGCTCAAACTCATCGACTTTTTCACGCACTAGCTCAACACTCTGCTGCCAAAACGTTGGCTGGGTTAAATCCATCGACAGGTGCTTTTCGACGACATCTTCCGCCATCATGCAGCCTGTATCGCGCAGCAAATTGATGTAATCGGTGTAAAACGCTTCGCCTTTGGTTTCTCGCTGTGCATAGATACCCTTGCTAAACAAGAAACCAAATAGGTATGGGTAGTTATAAAAGCTCACGCTATCAATAGAAAAGTGCAGCTTGCTTGCCCAGAAGTACGGATCCGGTTCGCTCATTACGTCGCCATACCATTCTTTCCAAGTTTCTGACATCAACTCACAGAATTCATCTGCGGTTAACTCTCCATCCTGGCGGCGTTCATAAAACGATTTTTCAAACTCGTAGCGAACCGGAATGTTGATCATTAAAGCTAGCGCAGATGACAACTCTTCCCACAACATCTCGAGCTTTTCATCAACGCTCTCAGCTTTCGAAATCAAATGATCACGAACGATGTTTTCTGCAAAGATAGAGGCGGTTTCTGCTAACGTCATTGGGTAGTAAGTTTGGCAAAGTGGCAAATCACGAATAACCCAGTTATGGAACGCATGGCCAAGTTCATGTGCCAGAGTCATAAGGTCTGACCGGCTGCCACTCCAAGTCATAAATACAAGTGGTGTTCGCGTTGCTGGCAGTTTGGTGCAGTATGCGCCAAGACGCTTGTTAGCATTTGGCGCGGCATCAATCCAACCATTTTGTACCATCAAACGGACAAACTCCGACATCTCAGGGTTTACTGTTTCAAATGCTTCACAAATAACATCAATCGCTTCATCAAAGTCGTAAACCTTCGCTTCACCGCTCAAAGCAGGCATAGCCGCCAGATGATTCCAAGGTTTCATCTCATCCAGACCATGTACTTGCGCCATCAATAAACCCGCTTTCTGACCAATAGCTCGACTGTCTTTGGCTACGGTCATCATCGCATTTAAAGTTTCAGCTTGGATTCGGCTACCATGCAAACTCGGCTCTAGGAAGTGAACTTCACGCTTCGTAGAACGCTTTTTGTTTTCAGTTAAGCGCCATCCTGCTAACGCATTCAAAATCGCAGCGAATGATTCTTGGTGCGTTTGCATTGCATCTTGTACGCCTCGCCACGCGGCTTCTTGACGCTCGAATTCAGAACCATAAAGAATGCTTGCCGCTTGAGAAAACCCAAGCTCTTCACTATTACCATCTGTGTACTCAAGCTTCACTTTCAATGAGCCAGTCAGGTTATCGTATAGGTTACCCCAAGCCGATTTGCCATCCACACTCATCGCAGCCAGTAACTGTTCTTCTGCGTTGCTAAGACGAGTATCCGCCAACTTTCTAGAATTCAAGATAGAAAAAGCTTGCCCACTGATATCAGGATTCTCATGGTCTAACACGCGCAAGATAAACTCTTTGTCGGCATGAGTTAATGTCAAATCAAAGGGACTGAACGCTTGGGAAAGCTCCGAAAAGATGCGGGTCATTTTACCAAGTAACGATTTCGCTTCGGCGTTTGTTGCATCAACAGAAGCATAACAACTCGCAAAATTTGCAACTGTACCCGCTAAACGACTCGCGGCTTCATTGGTTAAAATCGCATTTTGCATGATCTCTACGTTGCCACAATCTGCTGATTGTTTATTCAAAAGATCAATACATTGTTCCACAAGAGCAATATCGTCTTGAATTCGTGGGTCAGAAAGGTCGTTATAAACGATGGACAAATCCCAACTCGGCGTTGTCATTTCTATATTTCCTTTTTAAGTAACTGAGTCAATTTTCGCTTCCTGCACCTAGCAGATGGGCTTCCACTGACATCTTCCGTGACTATGCCCGTAAGCAATATCGTTCTGGGCATTTTAATATTTATAAATTAACGAGTTAAAAGAGGTACGCCAATCGAACGCACCGAGGCGTAAATTTGCTCATCTATGGTAATTGTTACATGCGTGACAGAAGCGTTTCCTATCGACAACGTCGAATACCACTTTGGGTTACGCCAATCTAACTCCAATACATGAGCAAGAATCATACGAATGACGCCACCATGCGTGACGATAAGTAGATTGTCATTGATATCGTTGATGATTTGAGACCAAACGCGACATATGCGCTCAGAAAATGTGCTTAAGCTCTCAGCATTCGGCAACGTATGTTGTGCTGGCGATTGCCAAAAAGCATCTAGCTTTTTCCACTGCTCAGTGAGCATATCAAAAGGCATACCATCAAAATCACCAAATGCCATCTCTTGTAAAGACTCATCCGTCATTACTGGTAATAATTGCTGTTCAGCAATGATGTTTGCCAGTTCTTGACAGCGTGAAAGCGGAGAAGAAATTATTCCACCCACACCTCGTCCACTCTCGGCCCAAGCCCGAGCAATACTCTCTTGATCAGCAGGCGTAACTTTTACATCTGTTTGGCCATGGAGTCCTGGTGGAGCGTCTACTTTTCCATGACGCACAAGATAGATATTGAGTGTTTTCATTTTGTTCCATCCTACTCTTTAAGAACCAACGGCAAACCAACAGCAACAAAGGTAACGCGATGGCAAACACTGGCTAGTTTTTGATTCATCCGTCCTGCATTATCCACAAAATAACGACTAACCGCCCCCAAAGGTACAATGCCCATTCCAACCTCGTTAGAGACGAATATTAACGTCGCATCTGAGCCACGCACCACCTGTATAAGCTTTTCAATTTCTGCTTCTAGCTTCTCATTGGAACATTCATCACCTAACTCAAATATCCAATTGTTGAGCCACAAGGTTAAACAATCGACCAATACAACATCGGTGGTAGCGAAATTTGTCAGTAACTCAGATAAATTAAGGGGGCATTCATGCTCTTGCCACTCGCCCCCGCGTTGCTTTTGATGATGCGCTATTCGCTCTCGCATTTCTTGGTCAAATGGCAGCGCGGTTGCAACATAGTGTAATGATCGATGAGAAGCGACCGATAATTGCTTAGCTGTTTTTTCTGCCAAATGCGACTTCCCAGAGCGCGCGCCACCGAGTATCAATTGCTTCATGAGGAGTGATACAACCCAATCATAGTGAGATAAATAAGCAGTTCCGACAACTGTTGCGCTGCGCCAAGGCAATCCCCCGTAAAGCCGCCAATTCTCTTGGTTAACCAACGTTTGAACATCAAACGAAATACCACGAGAACAAGCGATATCAAGATCGCATCCGCGATACCAAGCACAAGCAATGTTATGCCACCAGTAAACAACAAAATGGAGACTTCTAGAGAAGACTGGCGACTTGCTAGCGGTTTACTTTTCGACGTATCACTGTCACTGACATAAGGCATGTCATAAATAAGCGTCGCTGCTAGTGCTCGGCTTGCGGTGTAAGCGACGACAATGACCAACCAAAAGTGCGGCAAGTTAGCCAGTTCACTCCAAAAAACATACTTAGCCAATAACGCCATAATGAGAGTGGCGGCACCATAAGTGCCAATACGACTGTCTTTCATAATAGAGAGGCGTCGCTCTACGGTCATGCCACCGCCAATGCCATCCGCCATATCGGTCAAGCCGTCTTCGTGAAAAGCCCCAGTTAACAATAAGCTAAACACCATCGTTAATACTATGGCAACCGACTCTGGGAAAAAAATTGAGGTGAGCGAGAATACCAAAGCGCAAAGTGCTCCAAGCACGAGACCAACTAACGCAAAGTAACGGCCTGCCTGATTCATGCGTTCTTCACTGTAATGCAACGCTTGGGGCACGGGTAAGCGGCTAAAAAAACTGGTAGCTAATAGAAATAACTCCCACTGGTATCTTAACGATGACGGCATGACTTTCTCAGAATTATCAGGGACTGACACTAAACTGTAACTCCTGCACTCTCGAAGCTCGCCATTTTGTTGTAAAACTGGGCAGCAGCTTTTAACAGAGGCAAGGCAAGAGCGGCTCCTGTTCCCTCCCCTAGCCGTAAACCAAGGTCGAGCAGAGGTTCTGCTTTTAGATGTTCCAATACAAATTTATGTCCATTTTCTTCAGAGCGATGGGCAAACAACATGTATTCACGCGTTTCTTCGTCTAACAACGTCGCAATATAAGCCGCTACCGATACGATAAACCCATCCACTAAAACTGGAGTTTTAAGCCGCTTGGCTTCTAAAAAAGCGCCCACTATCTGTACGATTTCAAAGCCCCCAACCTGTGCGAGAATCGCTTTGGTATCAAGACCTCGACATCGGTTTACCCCCTGTGCTACCAGTTTATATTTGCGGCTCAACTGCTGTTGATTGATTCCGGTGCCAACGCCAACACAATAATCAATATCTAATGAGCTCAGTGCCGATAACAGTGCTGAGGCCGAACTGGTATTACCGATGCCCATCTCACCGAACATCAAGAGGTTTGAACCATGCAAAATGGTTTGCTCAGCAATCTTCGCACCATATTCTAAACCTAACGCCACTTGTTCTGGGGACATCGCTGATTGTTTAGAAAAATTAGCCGTACCGTTACCCAACCGTTGTTCAACCAAGTTGGGATGGGATTTAAATTCTGGAACCAGCACATCAATAGGAGCCAACATGCCGCAATCTATTACTTTGAGTTGAATGCCATTAATGTCGCAAAAACAGTTGATGGCTGCGCCGCCAGCGAGAAAGTTAGCCACCATTTGTTGAGTGACTTCGCTTGGCGCAATGCTCACACCCTCCTCTGCAACGCCGTGATCTCCAGCAAATACCAGCATGCTCGGTTTGCAGATAGCGATGGAATCAACTGGCTGAGGTTTATCCTGACTTTGAATAAGAGCTAACTGCAGTGCCACCTTTTCCAATAAGCCTAAAGAACCGACGGGTTTGGTTTTGTTATCTATGCGTGCTTGTATCTCCGCAGCAAAAGAGTCATCCATTTTTTACGTTCCTTTGATGTTGTCTGGGTGAGAGGTGTTCTGTTGTTCAAGAGGTCTTGTTCAGCGACAGTTTTTGCGCGCCCACTATTGTATACACTTGCATCCAATTGGGGCAGCGCTAATCAAGTTTATCTCAGGATAGTCTGCCGAGTTCGCAGAGCGTCTCACCTTTCTTGCACGAGATTATAAGTAACTCGTTGAAATCCGCTACAATAGCTTAGACTATGTTCCCATATAGGAGAAAAGATATGGATAACAACACCTGCGCAATCATCGCCGGTGCAACTGGCTTAGTAGGCTCAAAAGTCATTGCAAACCTCATAAATCAATCAGGTGTTGGAACATTATATTATCTTTCTCGCCGCCCACTCGATGGCGTCCTAGATGTGGACAACAAGCTTATTCCTCTCATTGATGCAGACCTTTCTATCCACCAATGGGATGAGAACCAACCAACACCAACCATCGGCTTTATCTGTTTAGGCACGACCCTTAAGCAAGCAGGCAGTAAGGATAATTTGCGTAGAGTAGATGTTGATCTGGTGTGTAAAGTCGCCCAACAAATGAAAACAATCGGAGTCAAACGCCTTGCGGTTGTTTCTAGCCTCGGTGCAAATAGTAAATCGCCATCCCATTACTTAGCTTGTAAAGGACAAATGGAACAACGAATCGAAGCTATGGATTTTGAGGAAATCGTATTTGTTCGCCCAGGCCCGCTTGTTGGTCAACGTCAAAGCCCAAGAATGGACGAGAAGTTAGTACAAACTCTGTTTAAGGTAATTCGCCCATTCATGCTTGGCAAACTGTCCAACTTTTTACCGATTCGAGCAGAAGATGTCGCCAAAGCGATGGTTTATCAACTTTTCAGTTATCAAGAAGACTCGGTGGTTTACTTACAAAGGAAAGAAATGCGTGACTTACTGCATCACTACGAATAACCATTTTGTACAATTAACGTGCTAATTCACGCTCTCACGCGACTTAGATCTCGTTTTTATATTCATTTTAGATCTAGCTAATACCCGTTTGTCATTTTTAAAGTTATATCACGAGCGTTATCTTACGCCCCATAAACAAATCCGTATAAAACCCCGTATAAAAAACAACCGCCATTTCGGCAGGTTGATAAGGTCAGATTATGAATTTTGCAGTGATAGCCTCTCTAGCCGTCTTTGTTGGCATATTGTTCTTTCTATTTAACCAACAACAAAAGAAACACACACTCTCTCGTCTCGTTTTAATCGGTCTTGTTACCGGTTCTCTTTTTGGTCTTGCTTTGCAACTCATTCACGGTGAAGGCAACAGCGCAATTGCTCAAACACTTGAATGGGTAGGCATTGTAGGCAGTGGCTACGTTGGTCTACTGAAAATGGTCATCATGCCACTGGTGTTGGTATCGATGATCTCTGCAGTTGTTAAATTGGAGAAAGGTGGATCATTAGGTAAAATTTCTGGCCT
The DNA here is from genome assembly GCF_033340275.1 of Vibrio sp. 1402. Lineage (NCBI taxonomy): Bacteria > Pseudomonadati > Pseudomonadota > Gammaproteobacteria > Vibrionales > Vibrionaceae > Vibrio > Vibrio sp. 1402. The sequence goes on along the minus strand of NZ_JAWOWE010000002.1, from coordinate 363,397 downwards.
GACCATCTCTGTTCTTCTAGTAACGACTGCAATTGCTGCACTCATCGGTATCTTGGTGACAACAACATTTGGCCTTTCAGCAGAAGGTTTAACTGAAGGCGCGCGTGAAACCGCTCGTATCGCCGTTTTAGAAAGCCGTGCCGGTACAGTAAGTGACTTAACTATTCCTCAAATGCTAGTTAGCTTCATTCCAACCAACCCATTTGCTGATCTAACAGGTGCTCGCTCGACATCAATTATCGCTGTTGTGATTTTCGGCGTGTTAACTGGTATCGCCGCTCGTAAAGTGATGATGGAAAAAGCAGAGTTGGAATCACCGATTCGTACTTTCGTAGAAGCTGCTCAATCTATCGTTATGCGATTAGTGAAGATGATCATGGCCCTAACGCCATACGGCATCGCAGCACTGATGGCAAAAGTGGTAGCGACATCAAGCGCAGGCGACATCCTAAACCTACTTGGCTTTATTGTGGCGTCTTATGTTGCTATCGCACTGATGTTTGTTGTTCATGGCGTATTGGTCTCTTTTGTTGGCGTTAGCCCTGCGGAATACTTTAAGAAAATCTGGCCTGTACTGACCTTCGCGTTTACATCTCGTAGCTCAGCAGCAACAATTCCACTAAACGTAGAAGCGCAAATCACCAAGCTTAACGTACCACCAGCGATTGCAAACCTATCAGCATCGTTTGGTGCCACTATCGGCCAAAACGGCTGTGCGGGTATCTATCCTGCAATGCTTGCAGTGATGGTAGCTCCAACAATGGGTATCAACCCACTTGATCTACACTTTATCCTGTCATTGATTGCGATTATCACCATCAGCTCATTTGGTATTGCAGGTGTCGGCGGCGGTGCGACGTTTGCAGCCTTGATTGTTCTTCCTGCAATGGGCTTACCTGTGACCATCGCGGCACTGCTTATCTCTATTGAACCACTGATTGACATGGCACGTACCGCACTAAACGTTTCAGGCTCAATGACTGCGGGTACAATTGCTAGCCGAGTGCTGAAGTCACCAGAAAGTGAAGCAACATTGGAAGAAACACGAGCATAGAACTCAAATTCCTTCCAAAGCGATAAAACGTAAAATATCAAGCCGATGGTTCGCCATCGGCTTTTTTCATTTTCAAAAATTCAACTTGCATCTTTCGTTGCTAGTCAAGGCGTTGAATGGTCTAATACTGTCATCGGTTTTGTAAACGGTAAGCAGAATGCACCAAGATAATCAGCCCACTTTTTTCTTCTTTGATTATGAGACATGGGGAACCAACCCCGCGAAAGATCGCCCAAGCCAGTTTGCTGGTGCTCGTACAGATGAAAACTTTAATATCATCGGCGAGCCTTTAGTCATGTACTGTCAACCACCGGCTGATTATCTTCCGTCTCCTGAAGCTGCGCTTATTACTGGTATTACTCCGCAAAAAACGGTTCAAGAAGGCCTTTCTGAGCCAGAGTTTATCGCTAAGATTCACGCTGAACTCGCGAGACCAAATACCACCAGTTTAGGCTACAACAGCATTCGCTTTGATGACGAAGTGACCCGTTATACTTGTTATCGCAACTTCATCGATCCATACGCATGGAGTTGGCAAAACGGTAACTCGCGTTGGGATTTACTCGATGTACTACGCGCGTGCCATGCCCTTCGCCCAGAAGGCGTAGAATGGCCAGAAAACGAAGATGGCTTCACTAGCTTTAAATTAGAACATTTGTCCGTGGCTAACGGCATAGAACATAGTAACGCGCACGATGCGATGGCAGATGTGGTTGCGACTATCGAAATGGCAAAGAAAGTAAAAGCAGCGCAACCAAAATTGTTTGATTACTTTTTTTCTATGCGCCAAAAGCGCAAGCTCAATGATTTAGTCGACATCGTCAACATGACACCGTTGATGCACGTTTCAGGCATGCTAGGGCGCGAATGTCAGTACACTAGCTGGATTGTGCCTGTTGCTTGGCATCCAACCAATAATAACGCCGTTATCACCATCGATTTAGCGAAAGACCCTCAACCTATTCTTGAGCTATCCGCAGAAGAGCTGCACGAAAGACTCTACACGAAGCGCGAAGATCTTGGTGAATTGCTACCAGTGCCAGTTAAACTAGTTCATTTGAACAAATGCCCTATTCTCGCCCCTGCAAAAACGTTAACGGCTGAAAATGCGGAGTCTATTGGCATTGATCGCCAGCAATGTCTCGCCAATCTCGCTTTGTTGCGCCAACATCCTGAAATTAGAGAAAAGCTGATTAGCCTCTTTTCAGTCGAGCGCAAATTCGATAAAAGTGATGACGTCGATACACAACTTTACGACGGGTTCTTTTCTCCAGCCGATCGCGCAGCTATGGATATCATTCGCGAAACCGATCCGAATAATCTTGCTGCATTAGACATTGAATTTGATGACAAGCGTATTAAACCTCTATTGTTCCGCTATCGTGCGCGTAACTTCCCAGGCACACTAGACGAGCAAGAACAAAGACGCTGGGCACTACACTGTCGAGAAGTGTTTGAAAGCCAAATTGAAGAGTACATGCTGAATTTAGAAAACTTAGTTCACGAACATGAAAGTGACGAAAAGAAGATTGCGATATTAAAATCCGTGTACCGTTATGTAGAGAGCTTAGCTTCCTAACTCCTCCTAATACAAGCGCACCTTATGGTGTGCTTGTTGTTTATATACTGTCAAAATGATTAAAGAACGATTCTTACAACTGATCCAACTGCTCATTTCAATCTTCCTCATCATGGGAGCACTTGGCATCGGAATTACCATTCAAAAGTTCACTGGCGTTTCCGTTCCAGGAAGTGTCATCGGTATGCTCGTACTGTTTTTCTCCATGACTCTTGGGCTTGTAAAAGTCGACTGGGTCAAACCGGGCGCCACGCTATTTATCCGCTATATGATCTTATTGTTCGTTCCTATCAGCGTGGGATTAATGCAGCATTTCGACCTACTACTCGCCAATGCTCTCCCTATCATCGCTAGCGCGGTTGGCGGCTCACTCATTGTACTGGTCAGCCTCGCTTGGCTGCTGGATTACTTGCTACAGGAGAAACACTGATATGTGGTTAGTTGTTACCATTGCGGTTTTTCTTGTCGCGCGCCAAATCGCAATCAAAGTGAATAATCCTCTAGCAAATCCTTTGCTGATCAGTATTGCAGTGCTCATTCCTTTGCTTACTTACTTAAATGTACCGTTTGAAACGTATTATGCGGATAACGAAGGGATCAGTTTTTTACTTCAACCAGCCGTAGTTGCTCTGGCTTACCCGCTATATGAACAACTACCACAGATTAAAGCAAACTGGCGAATCATCACTTTTGCTTGCACAGTAGGCAGTGTGATGTCGATGATGACAACCACCTTGATCGCAGTCGCTTTCAAAGCAGATATCAGTTTAATCGCAAGTCTAGTGGGTAAATCCGTCACTACGCCAATAGCAATGGAAATTTCGAGTCACCTCGGTGGTGAAGCTGCCGTTGCGGCGATCTTGGTTCTGATTGTTGGTTTATTGGGCGCGATTTTGGCATACCCAATTTACAACTTAATTGGAATTAAACACCCGATTGCACGTGGTCTGACAATGGGTACAGTCTCTCATGCCTTAGGCACCGCTACTTGTGCAGAGAAACAGCCCATAGATGCCGCGTTCTCATCACTCGCATTGGTTTTATGTGGGATCATAACTTCTATTTTGGCTCCAAGTTTTTTTGCTTTGGCGGTCTGGCTATATCAATAGTTAAGCGCTCTCGGTCTGCCCTCCTTCCGGCAGGCCGTAGCCTTTCCGTTTCTTACTTATCCCTTTTCAAAACCCTATCTTATCTATCAAACTCACCCAGTAATATCGTGAAGGGACTTGACTGAGATATACATTCATAGCATTAGCATTCTAGCTGCTACCACTCGCTCTAGATTACGTAGGTATAAAGTAGCATAGCGGTAAAGTCGCGTGGGTAACATACTCCTGCTCCTTGGTCATATGAACATATACTGATATGGTTAATTGTGAGACGGAGATAACGCTTCACACCTGTGCAATCGAATACATGTGTGAGCTCACTCTAATTATGTAACGGAATTATCAATTGCATTATTTATCGTGATCTAACGCACGGAACATTTCTATCTTTCACATAGAATAACTGTCCATGCAATAACAAGGATTCAACATGAAAAGTCGCATTGAACAGGCGCTAGCAGGCGCTCCAGAAGCACTTTCCAAACAACTTGCTCCTATCATCCAAGCTGATGATTTTGATGCTACGCTTTCAGTTCAACAATTTGAGCAGTTGCTTTCAGCTACCGGTCTATCAGACAAAGAGCTTCGTGTTGCGCTACTTCCTTTTGCCGCAGCGTACTCCTATGCTCCCCTTTCTGACTTTTATGTCGGCGCTATCGTTCGTGGTCTTTCAGGTCGCCTTTACTTCGGTGCCAACATGGAATTCTTTGGTGTACAGTTGGGTCAAACGGTTCACGCAGAGCAGTCTGCGATTAGCCATGCTTGGATGAAAGGCGAACGTGGTGTTAAGGATATCACTATCAACTTCAGCCCATGTGGTCACTGCCGCCAGTTCATGAATGAGTTATCTACCGCAAACGAGCTTAAAATCCAGCTCCCAGAACGCGAAGAAAAGTCACTTCATGAATACCTGCCTGAAGCCTTTGGACCAAACGATCTCGGTATCGAGTCCGGCTTAATGGCAGAAGTTAAACACCAGTTCTCATGTGATGATGAAGACGCACTCATCCAAAGTGCAGTTGAAGCGATGAACATGAGCCACTCTCCATACACCAACAACTTGAGTGGTTTAGCATTAGAGATGACTAGCGGCCGTGTATTCCAAGGTGCTTATGCAGAAAATGCAGCGTTTAATCCTAGCTTGCCACCGCTACAAGTTGCGCTAATCCAAGTTTTACTTGCGGGTGAAACCTTTGACAGCATCAAAGCCGCTGCATTGGTAGAAAACTCTGAAGGTAAGATCAGTCACTTAGCCGATACGCAATCAACGTTGGAAGCGTTGAATCCAGATATTCCGCTTAGTTTTGTCAACGTATAAACGACAAATTCAACAAAAAGCTCTACAACATGTAGAGCTTTTTTATTACCTAAAAACCAAAAGCAAACGTTTGCTTTGTCATAAAACTTCAGTATGATCTCCTGCAATTTCTGTCTCATCACTCTATTTTGTAAGGGAACACTATGTTTGGCACTGCAACTAGCGCAAATACTACCCGTGTATTACTTTTAGGCTCTGGCGAACTCGGTAAAGAAGTCGCCATTGAATGCCAGAGACTTGGTTTAGAAGTGATTGCTTGTGATCGCTATGCCAATGCTCCAGCGATGCAAGTCGCTCACCGTAGTTATGTTATCGACATGTTAGATGGGAACGCCTTAGAAGAAGTTATTACGAAGGAACAACCTACTTACGTCGTACCAGAAATTGAAGCCATCGCAACCGGCAAACTGGTAGAGCTTGAAGAGAAAGGACTGAATGTTGTTCCAACCGCTAAGGCAACCAGGCTAACAATGAATCGTGAAGGTATCCGACGTTTGGCAGCAGAAGAACTGGAATTGACGACTTCACCTTATCGTTTTGCAGATAACTTTGAAGACTTCAAAGCCGCGGTTGAACATGTGGGTATTCCGTGCGTGGTGAAGCCAGTGATGAGCTCTTCCGGTAAAGGGCAAAGTGTTATCAAGACCGAAGACGACGTTACAAAAGCATGGGATTACGCTCAGGAAGGCGGACGTACGGGTGCAGGTCGCGTTATCGTGGAAGGTTTTATCGACTTCGATTACGAAATCACTTTATTGACCATCAGAGCCGTTGACGGTGTGCATTTCTGTGCTCCAATTGGTCATCGTCAGGAAGATGGCGACTACCGCGAATCATGGCAACCGCAAGCTATGTCAGAAAACGCAGTAAAAGCAGCTGAATACACGGCTGAGAAAGTGGTAAACGCGCTCGGTGGCTACGGCATCTTTGGTGTAGAGCTGTTTGTCAAAGGCGATAAAGTCATTTTCAATGAGGTCTCTCCTCGCCCTCACGATACGGGTATGGTTACAATGATTTCGCAGGAAATGTCTGAGTTTGCTCTCCACGTGCGCGCGTTTACCGGAATGCCAATTAATAATATTGTGCAATATGGCCCATCTGCGTCTGCTGTTATTCTTGGACAAGGGACTTCCACAAACATTCGCTTTGAAAACCTAAGCAAAGCTTTAGCTCAACCTCAAACACAAGTTCGTCTATTCGGTAAGCCAGAAATCGATGGTCGCCGCCGTTTAGGTGTTGTCCTTACGCGACGAAAAACCACCGAAGAAGCCGTTCAAGATGCTGTTGAAAGTGCTTCAAAAGTGAATATCATTTATTAAATACGAACCACTCATACAAAAATAGCGCAGCTCAAATTGCTGCGCTATTTCGTGTTCCAAACCGAAGAGAGCCTATTCACTCTCGATTAAGTACACTTCTTCAGAGAAGCGACTTAAGCCTTTTTTCGCAATTTTAGGATGATTCTCGTCAGCTTCATCTACGTTCAAACAAGTAACTTTGTAACCTGAAAATAACTGCTCAATCTCTTCGACCGGCACGCTAAATGGAGGCCCCGCCATCTCTTCTTGAGGATAGTTGAGTGTAACAAGCAAAATACGACCGCCTGGGTTCAAAAGTTGCTTGAGACGCTCTACATACTCCTCTCGCATATCTTGCGGTAAAGCAACCAACGCGGCGCGATCATAAATGATATCGGCTTGAGATACTGGTGCAGTGAAAAAGTCCCCAGTATAAATAGAGAGCTCATCAAATTGATAAAGCTCGTGCATGCCATTAAGAGGCGTTACCGTTGGCGTGTAAAAATGTTCAGCAAAAAAGGCACGCACAGCAATATGGCTTAGCTCAACGCCTTCAACCGAATCATGCTTCATCGCTAGCCAAATCAAGTCTTCTGACTTTCCACATAAAGGAACTAACACTTTATCTTCACGCTTTGGATTAGTGTGTTTCCAATATACTGGTAATAGCGGGTTTACATCTTCCAAGTGAAATCCGATTTGATTGCTGGCCCATTTGTTATGCCAAAATTCTTGGTCTCTCATTTTACTTTCTACTTGTCGGCTGTTTTCATTTTGAGAGGTAAGACTAACGTTTTTTTTCAATTTGTCTATGCCGTTCATCTTTGGTTAATACTGCGGTGATAGGATGTAATCGGTCTCATAGGAGACGCGCCTTTATCTGATAATCAGAATAAAGAAAAGAGAAATGGTGATCTAACGCACGATTCTACTTCAAGATAAAACTGAAACCTTGGAATCTTTCGTAATGGCCCCATTTATAAGTTAGTACCTGATTTGCCGAACTTAGCGACCTTTATGTTCCCTATTTTCTAAGTACAAGCAAGTTAAGGAGAGTGAATGAGCTTATTTCTTCGTACTACAGCATTGATGCTTTTGGTACTTAGCCGTGCACCGGCATTTGCCGCACTTCCAATTACCCCTGCACCTAGTGGCGAACAAAATCGTTCAACCAGCCAAAACGAAGTTTGTTCGAAACTTTTTAAACACAGCCTTAGCGGTTTATACGGCATTCAGTCAATCGACACCACGCCAACTCAGCCATATTCTGACTTCGACATTCTTTACAGCAAAGCACACCAAGCACAATTTGAACTTGAAACTATCTGTAAAAGTACCGCACTTCTTAATGACGCTCAGCCATACTTCGCAGGTGTAAAATCCAAACAACGAGCAGAAGAAAAGATAGCTTTAGAATTAGGTGGGAAAGTTGAACGTATTACTGACCTAGCACGTGCAACGATTGTAGCTGAAGACGTCGCCAGCTTAGTCTCCATTTATGAAACGTTAGAGCGTGAAACAACGATTGTGAAAGTAAAAAATCGATTCAAAAAACCTGGCCCTTCAGGATATAGAGACTTGAACTTGCTCGTTCGTTTACCAAAAACAAACCTAGTAGCCGAAGTTCAACTGCACTTGAAAGCAATCGCAGATGTAAAAAGCGGTCCCGAACACGACCTATACGAAAAAATCCAGAAACTAGAACGTCAAGCGATGTTGGAAAAACGTGAGCTAAGCGAAATAGAGCTTGCCTCTATTCGCAACATGCGTACACAGTCTAAGAACTTGTACCAACAAGCATGGCAACCATACTTAACAACGCATCTAGAAGCGGCGTAACCGATATCATTAAGCGTCTCTCATAAACAGAAAAACCACCGCATTGCGGTGGTTTTCATTTGTATGCACACGAATTTTACGCAAAAAAAGACCACGCCTTAGCGTGATCCATTTATTCGGCTTACTGTACTTTCTTCAGGTTTTCTACACGAGCTTTTAACTTCTGACCCGGGCGAAAAGTCACTACACGTCGAGCAGTAATTGGAATATCTTCACCAGTTTTCGGGTTACGACCAGGTCGTTCATTCTTGTCACGAAGATCAAAGTTACCAAAACCTGACAGTTTTACCTGTTCGCCACTTTCCAGTGCCTTACGAATCTCTTCAAAGAACACTTCCACCGTTTCCTTGGCGTCCCGCTTACTAAATCCTAATTTATCAAACAGGTTTTCTGCCAGTTCGGCTTTTGTGAGCGCCATAAAACTTTCCTCAAAGCTATGTTAAACAATGCTACGTTAGTGTAGCGCCAGAGCAGTTTTACCCTACCAATTCAACAACATATCGGGGTTACATCAGGAAGTGTATGACAAGCTTATGATTTTCGCCAACTTTTTTCTTGGCGAACAAAAGGAATAGCACTACGTAAATTATTGTTAAACGCCAGAAATTTGATATTTTTGTTTTTGTTTCATCTTTATCAGGAAAAACATCCAGATTATAAAACTAAAAGTAGTTTAAATATCAACATTAAACACTATTTAATAAAAATATCAGATATTGGTTATTTAACAGACACTTGACATAGAACTTGTCGTAAATTCAGTGATTTGTATGTAACTCGATACGTAACAATTAGATTAAAAGGTATGACCACCTGTACTTTGCAACTGTGCTTAGAAAGCTTGATTAAACCCACGCTTCTCGCTGTTTAACGATGACGCCATATATAAAGATTGATAATGTGGAAGTTCGTGTATTTCCTCATTAGCTTCTTACACTGCTTCTAGGCGACCATGATTAATCAAATCATAAATATTCTTTTCCCTGTTTTTGCTCTTGTCGGAGTTGGCTATTTGGTCGGTCGTTACATCAAGCCTGACTTTCGCCCAATAAACCGCATTAATATTGAGGTATTTACGCCAGCACTGGTATTTTCGTCACTCGTTAGCATGCCGCTCGATTCAAATCAGGGGCCGCTTCTTTTGGCGGCAATTGTCGCGGTTTTAATTCCCGCACTACTCATGATCCCGGTATGTCGATGGACGTCACTCTCGTTTAAAACCTGGGCGCCACCACATATGTTTCGCAATAGCGGAAATCTAGCTATTCCTTTGTTTACCTATACGTTTGGAGAAATTGCGCTGTCGTCAGCAGTGCTTTTATTTGTCGTGTCAGCATGCTTGCATATCAGCTTAGGCGTAATGTTGCTTAGTCATGGCAACCCTTTTAAGCAAATAGTCAAGATGCCAATCTTTTTAGCAGCGTCTCTGGCTCTGTTTCTCAACGTGTCAAATGTGGGTGCATGGGCGCCTTTATACGAAGCCACTGCTCTACTTGGGCAAGCGGCCGTACCCGTGATGCTTTTATCTCTGGGGGCACAAATGTGTCATTTACGGTTGGACGGTTTAAAGATTGGTGTGTTGTGTACCGTGCAGTCACTGGCAACTGGTGCTGTCGCTTTTGCACTTATTTATTGGTTAATTCCCCTTCCAACGATGCAATTGCAAATGATGGTGCTCTTCACAATGCTGCCGCCAGCCGTCATGAATTACCTATTTGCGGAAAGACTGAATATAGAACCCATGAAGGTGGCGTCAATGGTACTATTTGGCAACTTTTTCAGCATTCTTACGCTGCCTCTTCTGCTTAGCTATACCCTCTCACTCGCTGCCTAACCGCCAATAAGCTATCGTTAGCGTGTATTAGCTGAAAAACAATACGTTCCTAATCTCGGGTAAGGGCCATCCCTAGTTTGGTCTAGTATTTTAAAATAATGAGGGGTGGTGCGAGCAGTAAGGAACTTGAACAACGATAAGGTAATCCTAAAAATAAAAAACCCTGCCAAACTGGCAGGGTTTTCATTTCTTAAGAAGATACGTTACGCGAGATTAGTCACGCAGAGACGCACCAAACTTCTCAGAAACGTGAGCAACGATAGCGTCAACCGCACCAGCGATATCTGCATCTTCAAGCGTACGCTCAAGTGACTGTAGAGTCAGAGCGATTGCTAGGCTCTTCTTACCATCTTCAACGCCTTTACCTACGTAAACGTCGAACAGTTTCGCATCTTTAAGGAACTCGCCACCTTGCTCTAGACAAGCGTTAACAATGTCACCAGATGCAACAGCTTCATCCACTACTACCGCGATATCACGACGGTTTGAAGGGAATTTAGAAAGTGCTACCGCTTCTGGGATCACTTTGCTGTTAATTGCAGACCATTCGATTTCGAATACGATAGTACGACCATTTAGACCGAACTTACGCTCAAGCTCAGGGTGAACGGTACCGATCACGCCCACTTCTTTGCCATCTACGATGATTGCCGCAGATTGACCTGGGTGAAGTGCTGGGTTAGCTTTTTTGCTTTCAGGTGACAGTGCAGCGAAAGAGTACGCTTTTTCGTTCGCAGATAGCTCTAGAATCGCTTCTAGATCGCCCTTAAGGTCGAAGAAATCAACCGTGTTAGTTTCGATATCCCAATGTTCTTCACCGCGAGTACCAGCAATAACACCTGCAAGCATAGGCTCTTGGCGCATGCCGTTTTCTGCAGTTTCACATGGGATGAAACGTAGGCCGTATTCGAATAGACGAACGCGTGGCTGTTGACGCTTCTGGTTGTGAACAACCGTGTTCAGCAGACCTTGGATAAGACCAAGACGCATTGCTGACATGTCTGCAGAAATTGGGTTTGGAAGCACTAGAGGCTCAACACCAGGTACAACTAGCTTTTGTTGCTCAGGCTCAACGAAGCTGTATGTAATTGCTTCGTGGTAACCACGGTCAACAAGAAGATCACGAACGCGTTTCAGTGGAAGATCCGCTTCAACGTGGTTGTGCATCTTAAGTGCTGCTGCTGGGTGTTGGTTAGGAATGTTGTCATAACCGTAGATACGGCCAACTTCTTCAATCAGGTCTTGCTCGATAGCGATATCGAAACGCCATGTTGGCGCTACTGCCATCCAACCTTCTTCTGAAGCTTCAACAGTCAAACCTAGACGCTCTAGGATTTCTACTACGTCGCTATCTGCAATGTGGTGACCTAGCAGGTTGTCTAGCTTAGTACGACGTAGAGCAACTTTGTTTGGCTTAGGTAGGTCTGCTTCAGACTCTACTGCAACAACAGGTGCTACTTCACCGCCACAGATCTCAACAAGAAGCTGAGTTGCACGCTCCATTGCGCTCACTTGTAGTGCGTAATCCACACCACGCTCGAAACGCATTGAAGAATCAGTGTGAAGACCGTAGCTACGTGCGCGGCCACGGATGTGGTCAGGTGCAAAGAATGCACACTCTAGTAGAACGTCGTTAGTCTCAGTTGTTACACCAGACTCTTCACCACCAAAGATACCTGCGATTGCAAGTGCTTTGTTGTGGTCAGCAACTACTAGTGTATCTGCGTTTAGTTCTGCTTCGTTGCCGTCAAGAAGCGTTAGCTTCTCACCTTGCTCTGCCATACGAACTACGATGCCACCTTCGATCTTCGCTAGATCGAATGCGTGCATTGGTTGGCCTTGCTCTAGAAGAACGTAGTTAGTGATGTCTACTACAGGGTCGATAGAGCGAATACCACAACGACGCAGTTTCTCTTGCATCCATAGTGGCGTTTCAGCTTGAACGTTTACGTTCTTAATAACACGACCTAGGTAACGAGGACACGCAGCTGGCGCTTTCACTTCGATAGACACTTTATCGTCGATTGAAGGGGCAACTGCTTCTACTGATGGCTCAGTCACGTCAGCACGGTTTAGTACGCCAACTTCACGAGCTAGACCACGAATGCTGAAACAGTCAGCGCGGTTTGCTGTTAGATCTACGTCTACTGTTACGTCGTCTAGACCTAGGAATTCACGGAAATCAGTACCGATTACTGCGTCTTCTGCTAGTTCCATGATGCCGTCTGACTCAACGTCGATACCTAGTTCAGTGAACGAACAAAGCATGCCGTGAGATGGCTGGCCACGTAGTTTCGCTTTTTTGATTTTGAAATCACCTGGAAGAACAGCACCAACTGTTGCGACTGCTACTTTCAGACCTTGGCGACAGTTAGGTGCGCCACAAACAATGTCTAGAAGCTCTTCTTCACCCACGTCAACTTTAGTTACGCGCAGTTTGTCTGCATCTGGGTGTTGGCCACATTCAACAACGTGACCGACTTTAACGCCAGTAAAAGAACCAGCAACAGGAAGAACCTCGTCTACCTCTAGGCCGGCCATTGTAATTTGGTGAGTTAGCTCGTCAGTAGTAACCGCAGGGTTTACCCACTCACGAAGCCATGATTCGCTGAATTTCATGTTGATGAACCCTCTGGATTACTTGAACTGTTTTAGGAAACGAAGATCGTTCTCGAAGAACGCACGTAGGTCGTTCACGCCGTAACGAAGCATTGTTAGACGCTCAACACCCATACCGAATGCGAAACCAGAGTATTTTTCAGGATCGATACCTACGCTACGTAGCACGTTCGGGTGAACCATACCGCAGCCTAGTACTTCTAACCATTTACCGTTTTTGCCTTTCACGTCTACTTCAGCTGAAGGCTCAGTGAATGGGAAGTAAGATGGACGGAAACGTACTTCTACTTCTTCTTCGAAGAAGTTACATAGGAAATCGTGCAGGATGCCTTTCAGCTGAGCAAAGTTTACGTCCTCATCAACCAGCATGCCTTCCACTTGGTGGAACATTGGCGTGTGCGTTTGGTCGTAGTCGTTACGGTATACACGGCCTGGTGCGATGAAACGGAATGGTGGTTTACCATTTTCCATCGTACGGATCTGTACGCCTGACGTATGAGTACGAAGCATCAAGTCTGGGTTGAAGAAGAAAGTATCGTGGTCAGTACGCGCTGGGTGATCAGCTGCGATGTTTAGCGCATCGAAGTTGTGGAATGCATCTTCGATCTCTGGGCCAGCCTCGGTGTTAAAACCAAGTTCGCCAAAGAACTTCTCAATACGCTCTACAGTACGAGTTACTGGGTGTAAACCACCGTTTTCAATACGACGACCTGGTAGTGTTACGTCGATTGTTTCTGCTGCTAGTTTCGCTTCAAGCTCAGCACGTTGTAGTGCATCTTTACGAGCTGCGATAGCTTGCTGAACTACGCCTTTCGCTTTATTTATCTCTTGACCAGCTTCACGGCGTTCTTCTGGTGGTAGTTTGCCTAGGCTTTGAAGTTGAGCAGTTAGCTCACCTTTTTTACCCAGATACTGAACACGCACTTCATCAAGTGCGACTAGCGATTCGGCAGCTTCAATTGCAGTGCTCGCGCTAGCAATGATCTCTTCTAGATGTTGCATCGTTTCCTCATCTACCTGTAGGTAGTGTCCATAAGGGAGTGATTGGTTTTTTGATAGCTGTACATAGTAGCCAAACCGGGCACCAATGCCAAATTGAATTACGAAAAGAAGAGGTTATTGAATAAAAAGAGCACAAAAACGTCAAAAATGTCATCTTTAGTTAATCTGCCGTTTAGTTGTGCCCTTTTGTTTTAGAAATAGTATTGAATAGATAGCTCGATAAAATCGTCATCTCTAGCGAAGTAGAGCAAATCATTTGGTGTTTCATTTTTAAACAACCAAGCATCAATTTGCCACTTAACGTGATTCGATATTCGGCTCGATGCTTCTAACTTAGCATTGTAAACATCATCGTTATCTAAATCCTTCGTAATTCCCGTCAATACTTCCGTTCCGTCCTCATCATTGAGCGCCCAACGAATACCTGCAAACACATCATTTTGACCGATAGTTTGTGCGTTGTTCCCACGACTGTCATAGAGGTACTCACCAATAACCCCCACATCCCAAACCGTGTCAAATGCACCGACGAAGGTATACTCAAAGCCCGTCACAAGACCGACATGATTATCAGCACTATCTCGATAAATACTTTCCAGTTTCCATAACCAATCGCCAACGATTCCTTGCACATCCAGACCGACATGACTCATCAGAGCGTAGTAAGGCTTTAATTCTCCGTACTCAAAACGAAAGTAAGGATCCCGGTTTGTTCCATATAAATAGCTCAGGCCTACGTCCCAATCGCCAAGCATTTTCGAATATCGAAAAGCCACATCTACGTGCTTCTCTTCTCTGCTTGATTCATAGATAGCATCATCAGAGACAACGGGGTCGGTTCGCAAGCGGCCATCTGTACCCGCAAACGTTCGTTCCCTAAAGTAAGGTAACAACATTGCGTGGACGGTGCCCCAGTCTTTGAAAGAGGTAAAATGTAACATCGGCTGACCGAGTTTATCTTCACCATCGACGGCTTCAATGGCATCTGTTTGGTTTACTACATCAACTAAATGGGCTGATTCAGTCACTCCCCAAAAGACCTTACTAATCCCAACTCGAAGCTCATAATCATCCCAATAAGTCAGATAAAGTGCCTCTCGTATGTCACCATGACTTCGCTCATCGTCTAGACCATCCAGACGATAGAAAGGTGTGAAAGTAAAGTTTGCATCACCATTTTGCATCTCCCAGTAAAATTCTGGCTGCAAAACCAATGACGTTTGCGCTTTGCTCTGACCCTGAGAGCCCGTTTTAAAAAACTGACGATGCTCAATATTGACTTGTCCTGCGAGCTCGACGGCAGTCAGAGGCATCGAGTAAAAAAAGGCTGCTGCACTAAGCAACAACCCAACATTTAATCGCTTCATTTTTCCTCCACTACCTCACTCGCTTCAACACATTCTTATGAAAGTCATTTTCTTGTAATCCAGTGTTAAAACGCATTTCGCTAGTCGTTAGCTCAGTACTTTTTCCTGTTTGATGGTTTGTCATCGCCATAGTGTGCGCTCGCCAATATTGGTTGAGATATTGCTTGTAATCGGAAAAAGAAAGCGTTTTTAACAAAGAGCCTTTGCGGTCGTAAAACTCAACTTTAAGTGGACGATAATGCGCTTTATCTAACCACACCGTTTGCTTGGTATAACCTGAGTTCTTATCGGTCGGAATTTGCTCTACGACGAAAACATCTTGCCCGTTTATGCTGTCATCTTTTAGGTAGTTGAAACGGTATTTTTCAATCTCAAAGGAACTGAGATCCTCATACGCGAATTCACTGCCCATAAAAGGACCTGATTTGTTACGCGAGGAAATACGTTTCACACGTTTCAGTGCAGGAAGGTAAAGCCATTGGTCATCGGCACCCACCGTATGAGAATGGTTGAGAAACGCCGTGCCTTTTACATCTCTCGGTTCATCAAATATCGTGAGCCCTTTGTCACCATCGCCATCAACTTCAAGTGATTGTAAGCGCATTAAACGTGTGCTGCTTTCTCCTTGCGCGTTTCGCAGAATCATTTGCATCGTAGCAACAGAATCCCCCCACCCTTCATCACGGGCTTTGCGCTCTTGGGCAATTTCTAGTCCTTTGGCTTCATCCGCCAACACCGCATGACTCATAATAAGCGAGACAGAAAGTACTGATACTTTTAAGGCATTTTTTACTAAATTCATGTTCAATCCTTTAATTCGTTATGACTGAGTAACAGTCTTGGTTTGAGAGTCAGTTGATTTAAGCTTATTTCGGCGCTCTACCTCGTCGTAAACGCCTTTGTCAAACAACATCAGTAGAGTCGGTAGAAAGATGAAATCCACAACAAGAGCAATGAAGATAACAATGGCACTCAACTGTCCCATATCGGCATTTAAGCGGAAGCTCGACATCGCCAGAACAGAGAAACCAGCAACAAGCACGACCGTCGTAATCCAAAGCGCGCGCCCCACGGTGCGAAAGGCGTAGCGAACCGCTTGCTCCGCACTGTGGCCATCTTTACGAGCGTGTTGATATTTAGAAAGAAAGTGAACGGCGTCATCGACAACAACACCAAGCGTTAATGTCACAACGACAGACAATCCCAAGTTAATCTCGCCAGAAACCAGCGCCCAAATACCAAAACCAATAAGCGCAGGAGCAATATTCGGGACAAGACTAATTAAGCCAAGCTTGAACGAACGCAAGGCAAAGATCAGTAATGCAGAGATTAAGACAAGAGTAATGGGCAAGGTTGACAGCATGCTGGCCATATTCGTTTCACCAATATGCGCAAACATCAATGAAGGACTAGACGCAACAACATCATATTGAGGCGCGTTTTCGTTAAACCATTGGTAAATGCGATTTTCCAAATCAACAAGCTCGACGCTGCCCAAGTTCTCCACGGTGAGAACCATCTTGATCGACGACTTATCTACATTGATTTGGTTGTTCAAATCTAAACCATACGGTAGTGACATTTCATAAAGCAGCAGATATTGAGCCGCTAATTCTCTGTCTTGAGGGAGCGAGTAATAAGCCTGATCATCTCCATGCATGTTCTTGTTTAGGCGCTTATAAACATCGCTCAAGGTCGCAACATGGTCCGTTTCTGGCTGCAACCTTAGCCAGTCAGTAAATTTACCCACGGAATTGAGAAAATTAGGATCGGCAATGCCCTGCGATTCGTTAGTTTTTATCGCGATACTGATGTTCGCCATGCCACTGATTCGCTCTTCCATAAAATCAGCCGCTCGGCGAAATTCATTGCTATGGCCAAAGTACTCGACGGATTCATCATTGACTTTGTTCAGCGGAATCAAGCTCGCACTCGCGACAATAACAAGCACCGACAACGGCAATAACGCATGTCGCTTTGACACCACGAAATCTCCTAAATGATCCATAAAGTGCTTTCTTTCATCAGAAGTATCCGACTTCACCGTAACCGGAAGGATATTAAGCAAGGCGGGAAGTAACGTGATGGAAAGGAAACAAGCAACCATGACGCCAAGGGCTGATAGGTTGCCGAAATCTCTCAGGATTGGAGAATCCGACATATTCATCATTAAAAAGCCGATCGCGGTGGTAATGGAGGTAATCAAGATAGGCATGAAATTGAGCCCAATACTTCGCTCAATAGAGTGGGCTTTACTAAAGCCGTTTTGCATAGACTGACGCATTGTCGCGATGATGTGTACACAGTCTGCGACGGCAAGCGTCATCACCAAGGTAGGCACATTAACGGTCGCCGTGCTTAAGAACATACCAGCCCATCCTGACAAGCCCATTGTAACCATAACCGAGCCGATAATAACGATGAGTGTCGCGATGACGCTAAGCAATGAGCGCAACATGATGGTCAGAAACACCAATATCACTAGTAACATAGTTGGCACTAATGTTGCGCTATCATCTTGGGCTGCGGTCATAAACGCGTAGTTCATTGCAATAATACCAGCCTTGTGGAATTCCGTGTCTGGGTACACTTGCTGATAACGCTCAATCATTCCGTTTATGTAAGCAACCACCTCTTGTACTTCAGCAGTTTTATCTATTTCAGGGAGTTGGACCGTAATGTTTACGACCGTGACATCTCCTTTTTCAGAAATCAGTGAACTTTTCAAAACCGGCTCACTCAACGCAATACTTTTGACTTTCTCTATTCGTTGAGGTGTCAATTCATATTCGCTATACAGTAAATCTTCGACAAGAAGATCATCTTCAAACGCTTCGGTATGCTGGTAGTTGGCGAGGGAATCAACGCGGGTCGAGTATGGAACTTGCCACGCCTCGTCAGTGATCTGCTGAATAAGAGATAATGTGCTAGGAGTAAAAACAGTGCCGCTCTTTGGCGCTATAACCAAAGCAAGACTGTCAGATTTTGCAAAGGTGGTTTGAATTTCATCAAACGCAAGTAACTGCTCATTTGTTCCATCAAAGAAGATGTCGTAATCTCCTCTAAAGTAAAGATTTTTTCCTCCAATAGTTGCTATGACAATCAATAAAACGGTAGCAAGCATCACCAATACACTGTAATTCGTTGGTAGCTTACCCCACCCTGAACGGGCGTATTGTTGAACGTTGTGATGTGGCATCACACTCTCCTTTTGTGACGTTTCGTCAAATTTAAAAACTAAAAAAACAGCAAATGCTGTAAATAACCAGACAAACTCGACATGCAAACTTTAGATCGAATGAATTTGGCTACATAAGTTAGTTTTTAGTAACTTCCTATGCTTCTCGTGATCATTGGCTGAACGCCAACCTTCGAGATTTAATGACGATTCGTCACAATAGTGCGATAAAAAAGCCAACCATAACGTCAGATTGGCCTTTCCAGTTTATTAGCGATTCACTGACTCTAAATAAGCAAGCTCTTCACTAAATAACTCCTGCTCCACTCGACGCCAGGTTTTACGGTAGTCCCATTCTGTAGATAAAGGCGACCAACCTAAACCATCAAGTAACATATTCGCGTTGTGCAGTACTGAGAATGGGTCTTGAATTCGCTGAATACATCGACTGTTCGATGCATTTTGCGCCAAAGCGTTTGAACCGAATGCAATAGACCAGTTGGCGAATACAATAGCATCAGAACCAATTGCGGGAGAAAACTTAAGATCACCACATTCTACCGCATTGTTCACCAGCGCATCAGCACCATCTATTACTTGTTCTTCCAAGTTATTCAGTTCATTCACACGTTTAGGCGAAGCCTTCTCTAAAACCCAAGGCGTCTTTGCAACAATCGCACAAGTTGATAGTACTGGCTCCATACGAGCGTAAATACGATAACCTACATGCATCGCAATGATTTTTTCTCTGGTATTGCCATTAAATTTGGCGGTACGTTCGAAAAATATTGCTTCGCTTTTCAGCGAATGAATACAAAGCGCAAGAATCACATCTTCTTTGCTGCAAAAATGATTGTAGATCGTCCCTTTAGAATAAGGGCTTGACGCTGTAAGCTTGTCCATCGTTAAGTTGGCAAAGCCTTGCTCTTGAACTAAAGACTTAGCCAATTGAATAAGCTCTATCTCACGATCAGCAATCGCCTGTTGCTTTTTTGTTAGCCCTGAAGACACACGACATCCGTCTTGCTTGCTATATTTTTTACAGCGAAAGTTAAACATAATCCTTTGATCCGTATACCAACACACTCCCAATAATTGTAACACGATTCTTTAATACAGGAACGCAACTAAAGTTGACGAACCGTCATAAATGACACTTCGTCATAATAGATCAAAAAACAAACATTTCAAGTATGAATTTATAATTAGAAGATAAATAGCTACCAATTATGCATACCCAAGTAGCTACAGGATGCTTGGTTCAACGAGAATGGTTTCTTTGTAGAGGAAGCGAGAGAGGCTTTGGGAGGAACAACGAAGGAAATCAGCATGTTAAAAATAACGAAAGTAGATGCTGAACAGGTATTATTCGAAATAAGCCCAACACACTTTAAGTCTGAATTAAGAGCAAACACCGCTGAATGCCCTACTTACAAAGTATTTGCTGTCTTAGGCTTTTTCTTTTGCAACGCCCTTTCAGAAACTCTCTTCAAAAAAGGCTCAAAATCTATATAGATAGGCTTGGCTTATCACCTGCAGCTGCGATGGCATAACGAATATCATCAATAAATCGCCCCTCTGTCTCAATAATGCCGTCAGAGAATGTGACTGGCTGATGTGGCCCAGCAAGTAGAACAATATTAGTAAAATCAGAGACATTAAAGTTCTCTGCTACAACATTTTTGGAATGAAAATCAATGACGGTCTTTGCAACTTGATCTTCCAGTAACAAAAGCTGTTCTTCAGTAATTTTCATACGCGCCAAAGCAACGCGAACACACTTATCGTGGGTAGTCGTCTGCTCTTTTATGATTTCGGTATATTTGTCGTTGAGCTTGGAGTTCTCTGCATAGCTATAATATAAAGGCCCGTGCAGCGTTATATTTTTATCTTCATCAACGTAAACGAGATCCAACAACTCTAATGCTTTTAAGTAATCAGACATGCTCTGCTCAGACAAGTCATACTTTTTCTTTAAAATAGAATAACCGTCTTTACCTCGAAGCATTCTCAATTCACGATAAAAGTCGTAAAGGTGAGGGAATTGAAAGAATACCTCATCCTGCGTACGACTAAAGTAATCCTCGTCTTCACCTTGCAATTGATTTGCGAGCTTTTGTAGTTCATCTAACGTGCAATCAACCGCTCTACAATATTCCAGCAACTTATCTAAAGCGAGATTCGTGCTTGTAAGATGTCTCTTAAAGGTAGATAGTGGCATACCCATTTTCTCAGATAGCTCTCGATATGTTAGCCCTTTTGTTTTAATCGCTTGGCGTAATGCGGCTAGCAAGTATTCGGGAGTCAGATCTCTCATCTACAATTCCTTTTGGCAATGTTACAGCTGTATAGTATTTGTAACAATTTAGAACCGCTTGGCAAGGTATAAGTTCATATTTTTATAAGAAAAACATGAATTAATATACTGAAAAGAGAATTCACACAACAAATGAAAAATTCAATATGAATTCAATTTCATTATAGATATAAAATAATATGCAAAATAAAAGTGAAGCAATTACTCTAAATCATCGTGATTAATTTTAATAGTAACGTAAAGTTGAGAATATAAACCTATTCTCTCTACAAAAATCTAGAATAATTAACCTAAAAGGAACAGAACGGTAAATGCATAATAATTCACCGCTCTCTATTAGCATTTTTGCAATGCTATTCAAGTAGACTAGTCCGCTAGTTTCACTGCAGTACCAAATGCCAAAATTTCCGAAGAACCATCTACGATTGAGCTTGTGGTAAATCGAATCCCTACAATTGCATCGGCACCTTTAGATTCAGCGTCCGCCACCATGCGCTGTATAGCAATATCACGCGCGTCGGTCATCATTTCCGTGTAACCACGAATTTCGCCGCCAACAATGCTCTTGATACCCGCCATGAGGTCACGGCCAATATGCTTTGATTGAACAACATTACCAGTTACAACCCCTCTGATTTCAGAGATCTGCTTGCCAGGAATGCTTTCGGTCGTTGTGTAGATCATTTTTAATCCCTTATAAACGTAAAAATTTATACCCAAGCTACCTTATAACTAACATAAGATGCTAACCAATAAATTGAGAAGACTGATAAACAATACTCTAAATAGCCAAGCTAAAAGTCATTTGGGTATAAATTTTAGCAATAAAAAAGGAGAGCTAATGCTCTCCTTCTCTTAATCCTAAACTGCTAATTAAAGAGCAGCTTTCGCTTTTTCAACTAGAACTGCAAATGCAGCTTTGTCGAATACTGCGATGTCCGCAAGGATCTTACGGTCGATCTCGATAGATGCTTTCTTAAGACCGTTGATGAAACGGCTGTAAGATAGACCATTTTGACGAGATGCCGCATTGATACGTGCAATCCATAGTTGACGGAATTGACGTTTCTTAGCGCGACGGTCACGGTAAGCGTATTGACCAGCTTTAGTAACTGCTTGGAAAGCTACGCGGTAAACGCGTGAACGCGCACCGTAGTAACCTTTAGCTTGTTTTAGAACTTTCTTATGACGTGCACGAGCTTGTACACCACGTTTTACGCGAGGCATTATGCTTCTCCTAAACTAAACGATTGATAACTAAAAAGAATTAAGCGTATGGCAACATACGGATTACTGCAGCCACTTCACATTTTGGAAGGATTGCATTCGGACGTAGTTGACGCTTGTTCTTAGTAG
This sequence comes from Vibrio sp. 1402, assembly GCF_033340275.1. Lineage (NCBI taxonomy): Bacteria > Pseudomonadati > Pseudomonadota > Gammaproteobacteria > Vibrionales > Vibrionaceae > Vibrio > Vibrio sp. 1402. The sequence goes on along the minus strand of NZ_JAWOWE010000002.1, from coordinate 341,527 downwards.
TACGCTTAGTCAGGATGTGACGTTTTGTAGCGTGCTTGTACTTAATACCACCAGCAGTTTTCTTAAAACGCTTAGCAGCACCTTTGTTGGTTTTCATCTTAGGCATGATGAATAACTCCGCATTGAGTAGGTTTAATAAACAACGTAATTAGGGCGAACAAAACCCAGCCATATGCCTTTATATAAAGGAAAGCGGCTAGGTTTTAATTACTTGATGAGCCGTTAATTACTTCTTTTTAGGGGCTAGCACCATGATCATCTGGCGACCTTCAATCTTCTTAGGGAAAGATTCAACTACAGCAATTTCTGCAGTATCTTCCTTAAGACGATTTAGAACGTCAACACCGATGTCTTGGTGTGCCATCTCTCGGCCACGGAAGCGAATTGTTACTTTCACTTTGTTGCCTTCTTCAAGGAAACGCGTCAGGTTGCGTAGTTTTACCTGATAGTCTCCAATATCAGTTCCAGGACGGAATTTTACTTCCTTGATCTGGACCTGCTTTTGCTTCTTCTTCTGCTCTTTAGCAGTTTTGCTCTTCTCGAAGAGGAACTTACCATAGTCCATCACACGACAAACAGGTGGCTCGGCGTTAGGACTGATCTCAACGAGATCCATACCAGCTTCTTCAGCAGCTGCAATGGCTTCTTGAATCGATACAACACCAACTGATTCACCGTCAGCGCCTGTTAGTCGAACTTCACGAATACCACGAATTTCACCGTTGATACGGTGCGGGTTTTGTTTTACCGGCTGTTGGCCACGTCTTCCGCCTTTAATAGCTTATTCCTCCAGATTGAGCTTACGGCTAGAGATCTCGTCTTGGATGTATGCAATAAAATCATCCACTTTAAATTTACCAAGATCTTTACCTTTACGAGTACGCACTGCAATTTCGCCAGCTTCCATTTCTTGGTCACCAACAACAAGCATATACGGTACACGCTTCAAAGTATGTTCGCGGATTTTAAAGCCAATCTTCTCATTTCTCAAGTCCGCTTTAGCTCTAATTCCACTTTTTTGTAGTTTTTGTACTATTTCTTGAACATAACCTGACTGTTTATCAGTAATGTTCATAAGAACTGCTTGTTCTGGCGCCAACCAAGTTGGGAAGAAACCAGCATATTCTTCGATAAGGATACCGATGAAGCGCTCTAGTGAACCTAGAATCGCACGGTGAATCATTACCGGTACAAGACGTTCATTGTTTTCACCTACATAAGTTGCACCTAAGCGACCTGGTAGGTTGAAGTCTAGCTGGACAGTACCACACTGCCACGCACGGTCTAGACAATCGTATAGTGTGAATTCAATCTTAGGACCGTAGAACGCACCCTCGCCTTCTTGAATTTCGTATGGGATATCCATCGATTCAAGAGACTGCTTCAATGCTTCTTCAGATTGATCCCAGATTTCATCTGAACCTACACGTTTCTCTGGACGAGTAGACAGTTTCACTACGATGTTGTCAAAACCAAATGTTTGGTACGTATCGTACACCATCTTGATACAGTTTGTTACTTCTTCTTGAATTTGGCTCTCAGTACAGAAAATGTGAGCGTCATCCTGAGTAAAGCCACGTACACGCATAATACCGTGTAGTGCACCAGATGGTTCGTTACGGTGACATGAGCCAAACTCAGCCATACGTAGCGGTAGGTCGCGGTACGATTTTAGACCTTGGTTGAAGATCTGTACGTGACCTGGACAGTTCATTGGCTTAATCGCGTATTCACGGTTCTCAGAAGAAGTTGTGAACATTGCATCAGCGTATTTGTCCCAGTGCCCAGAGCGTTCCCAAAGAACACGGTCCATCATAAGTGGACCTTTCACTTCTTGGTAACCGTACTCATCTAGCTTAGCGCGGATGAATACTTCTAGATCACGGAAGATAGACCAACCATTGTGATGCCAGAACACCATACCCGGTGCTTCTTGCTGCATGTGGAATAGGTCTAGTTGCTTACCAATCTTACGGTGATCACGCTTTGCCGCTTCTTCTAGGCGAGTTAGGTGCGCTTTCAGTGCTTTCTTGTCGTGGAAAGCCGTACCGTAGATACGTTGAAGCATTTTGTTGTCGCTGTTACCACGCCAGTAAGCACCTGCAACATTCAGCAAAGTGAAGTGTTGACAGAAGCTCATGTTAGGAACGTGAGGACCACGACACATGTCGATGTATTCTTCATGGTGGTAAAGGCCTGGACGATCATCACGAGATACGTTTTCGTCTAGGATTTCCACTTTGTATGGTTCGCCACGTGATTCAAACGTATCACGCGCTTCCTGCCAGCTTACTTTTTTCTTAACCACTTCGTACTTGGTTTTCGCTAGCTCTTTCATACGCTTTTCAATCTTTTCAAGATCTTCTTGCGTTAGAGATTCGTCTAGGTCGATATCGTAGTAGAAGCCATTGTCGATGGTTGGACCGATCGCCATTTTAGCTTGAGGGTAAAGCTGCTTAAGAGCGTGACCAAGAAGGTGAGCACAAGAGTGACGAACGATTTCTAGACCGTCTACTTCATCTTTAACTGTGATGATTTCAAGGCTTGCGTCTTCTTCAATTAGGTCACACGCATCAACGCGGTTACCGTTTACACGACCAGCTATAGTTGCTTTGGCAAGACCGGGACCGATCGATTGCGCAACTTCCATAGTAGATACTGGGTTGTCAAATTGACGCTGACTGCCGTCAGGAAGAGTAATAATAGGCATGCTATGTCCTTTACAGTGGTGTTGCACACCAAGCAACACATGTTATTCAAATTAGAAGCTATTTGTTGAAAATAGTTGAGAGTCAATAAAGGCCTCTCGGTAACACGAATACCGGACCGTTATCGAAAATGGGATTGTACCTAGCTCACATTTAGAATGCAAAGCGCGATTTTGTTTGGTCATAAGAACTTAACCGCAGACCCGTCACGACAAACTGATCATGCTTTTTTAAGAGACCGCATAGCTGGTGAATGGAATTGCCCCTCAATGAACTTACACAACAAATTACAATATCGCCTATTACGTGTGAACCGATACAAAGCCTAACACGCTGGGCGAGTGCTCAACGTGCGATTTAGGTATATAGTTGTTTTATAGAGTAGTTTGTATGTAGGTATTCATCATGGTCTATTTCAAATCGCACTTTATGGTGCTTCTAAGCACCTCGATATGTTCTTTGCAAGCCTTCGCATCAAATGACTTATATGGCCCGCTGCGTTCTTACGCACAATCCCCAATGCAAGTGGTTAGTCACACCAACGTACTGCGTTCAGGACATAGTCTGCCCTATGGTTTTGTCGAAGCTTATGGTTCGGGAACCGTGGCAAGTGTTTGGGCTCATACTGATGAATACGCACTGGATTATTACCACAATCAAATCGAATTAGGCAGCAAATGGCAAGTCAGCAACCGTTGGCAGTGGGAGCTCAACTATCGATGGGTCTTTGCCGCTGACAACCATTTAGATGGACTGACGAAAAGCTTCCATAAACTTTTCGGTATCGGACAAAATGGGCGGGATAAAGTAGACAGAGATCGTTTTTACATTTCAATGCCGCAATATGATGTGCTTGAAGATGATTTCGAAGGACAAACACTGGCCAATAACCTATCTACTTACTTACAGTATCAAGTGTTCCAAAATGAACATCACGGCCTATCGATTGGCGGCAGTTTGTATTTTAACGATGTGGCTCAGGGTACTTTTCAAGGTAGCAGTTTCGAGCAAGGCTTCCAATTAAACTACAGCTACTTAAGTGATGCTCATGCATTTTATTCGATGATTGGCATGACTTTTCGCTCGGATGACCGTGCCTTGCTCGATCTGCCCTATCGACATAATACGATTGCCATTGCGGGTGGGTACCGTTATGCCTTAGAAGATAACCATCACCTGATGTTGGAATATCATTGGTATCAAGGCTCAACAGAAGGGCCCACAGAGTTTGCTGATGCCTCTAATGAACTGGTATTGGGCTATCGATATCTAATGGAAAATTCAGCGCTTGAGTTTTTAGCCGTAGAGAACGCAAGAAACATGGATAACAGTACCGATATCGCTTTCACAATAGGATATCGGTACATATTTTCATCAAGTTGATGAGAGCTATAGATTTAGCGTTGGTGCAACTGCGGCAGCGACTTGAGCATCGGTTGCATTGATCGGCAACGTAAACGAGCGATATTGGTCACCAGCCAAGCTGAGCGAACGGTCAATCTCTGCCAAACAATGCATGACCTGCCCTTCCAGAATAAAAGAGAGCTCAATTTCTTTTGATGAGATAAAGCCGCTGTTACGGAACTCTAGCTCTTGATAAATACCAGAGCGAGAGGCAAACGAGCCACCGCGCAAAAAGCCTTTTTCAACATCGGCTTTAACCATAGTGAAGCCAGCTTGCTCGATCGCTTGAATAACCCGAGATGCTACTGGTAGTGGTTTCACTTCAATATAGTCACGGTCACGCGGGTCAATCGCAAAATCAATATCTAACGTCGTCTCGACCCAAACATGACATTGATTCTTAAGTGCGCTAACCGCAGTAATTGGCGTTTCATCATGCAGTTTTAGCTCAAACGGAACCTGCTTTTCTTCATTAGGTTGAATCACAAAAGGGTCAACTGCTTTCAATTGATCAATAGTGAAGGTTTGGTAACTTACGCTATCATCCACTTCGACTTTCATTTCCGTGTTCAATTTAATCGTAATAGCATCAATTTGTTGTTCGACGTCTCCGCCTTTGATATGAACATGCCCTTTCAGCGTCGCTCCTTGAAACACGCTCATTTCGTCCAAAATGGTATCTACTTTTGCAGAGCCGATCCCCAGTGATGCTTTCAATTTTTTAAACATATTTTTCCTTTTTTAGCGACTTTTCTTCTAATGATCGTTTGTTTACACAATTGTTTTCTGCTGTGCAAGCAATAGACCACAAGAAAATGTTTGAATTCAATCATCAATCCAAATAATGCTCAGCAGCAAGAGTCATTCAGCCCTGCAATAGGATTGTTCGGTCACTAAGCTGCACATTCGTCGAGAAATGTTTGCAATTTGTACCTAAATTAAGCAGTATTTGTATAGTCAAATAAAGGAAAATGATTATGTCTGCACCACTCTACATTCAAATTAAACAATTTATCCTGGATAAAATTGAGGCTGGAGAGTGGGTAGTTGGTCATCGCATCGCCACCGAGATTGAGCTTACCGAGCAATTTGGTGTCAGTAGAATGACAGTGAACAAAGCAATTCGGGATTTAGTTAATGAGGGCCGATTACAACGTCGCCCACGCTTAGGCACGTTCGTGTGTGATCCTGGTGAAAAGTCAGAATCTCCCCTGCTAGACATTCGAAACATTGCCGAAGAAGTCAGCGATAGAGGGCGAAAGTATGGCAGTAAAGTGCTCAAACAGATTGCCATAAAAGCAGATGACAACATTGCGACAAAACTCGGCGTTATGCTAGGCACGACAGTGTTTTACAGTGAAATTATTCACTATGAAGACCAAACGCCGATTCAATTGGAGCTCCGCTGGGTGAATAGCCAATATGCTCCGAGTTATTTAAATCAAGACTTCACACAAATCACTCCAAATCAATACCTGTCAAATAATTGCCCACTCAGCGCGATAGAACATACTGTAGAGGCAATTGTGCCTGAAAGCCGTATTAAGCAAGACTTAAAAATGCAAGCCAATGAACCTTGCCTTCTCTTGAATCGCAGAACGTGGAGCCAAGATAAATTAGTCAGTACCGCCCTACTTTATCACCCTGGTAGCAAATATAAGCTGAGCTCAAAAGTGCTCATTTAAGGACAAGATTTGTCCTCTAGATCTACGTTTTGATCACATTTTAGCAACATCAATCTTGTCAGTGTTCTTATTTTGCTCTATTTATTTGTATATACATTTAATGATACAAATAAACACAGGGACACAAACATGGATTTGCTGATTGAAAACGCACGTCTAGTTACCATGCAATCGGGAGAATGCGGATACCTTCCAACGCCTCCAGCGCGCATTGGTATTAAATCTGGAAAAATCGTTGCGATCAGTACTTGTGCCATTGGTGAAGACGCACCGCAAACCGAGTCTCTGCTGTCTGCCCAACATTACGCTCAGAGTATCGACCTTCAAGGCAAGTTAGTTCTGCCAGGTTTGATCGACTGCCACACTCATCTTGTTTACGCGGGCAATCGTGCCAACGAATTTGAAATGCGCTTAAACGGCGTGCCATATCAAGAAATTTCCAAACAAGGCGGTGGGATACTTTCAACGGTGCATGCGACGCGTTCAGCAACCGAAGCGCAATTAGTTGAGTTAGCGTTACCACGTTTAGATGGGTTACTCGCGAGTGGCGTCACTTCTGTCGAGGTGAAATCTGGCTATGGATTGACACTGAATGATGAAATAAAAATGCTCCGTGCCGCCAAAATGCTGGAGCAAGAGCGCAAAGTTAAAATCACGACTACACTTCTCGCCGCTCACGCCATTCCGCCAGAGTTCCAAGGTCGTGCAGATGATTATATTGAGCACATTTGTCAGGACATAATCCCTGTTGTCGCAAAGGAAGAATTAGCTACGAGTGTCGATGTTTTTTGTGAATCGATTGGTTTCAATCTTGAACAAACAGAAAAAGTGTTTGTAGCTGCAAAACGCCACGGCTTAAAGGTTAAAGGGCATACTGAGCAACTTTCTAATCTCGGTGGTACAGCCCTCACTGCGCAATACAAAGGTCTGTCAGCGGATCACATCGAGTTTTTAGATGAGCAAGGTGTTAAAGCACTTGCTCGATCAAACACCGTCGCCACTCTATTGCCTGGCGCTTTTTATTTTCTAAGAGAAACTCAGTTACCACCGATTGAGTTGTTGAGAGAGCATAACGTGCCGATGGCAATTGCTACGGACGTCAACCCAGGTACATCACCATTTTCTGATCTCACACTCATGCTGAATATGGCGTGCACGCTATTTCGCCTTACACCGCAAGAAGCACTGCGTGGTGTAACGCAACATGCAGCCAAAGCTCTGGGTTATCAAAACTCACGTGGCGAAATCAAAGTAGGGTTTGATGCGGACTTCTCTATATGGGATATCGAAAGCCCTGCGGATTTAAGCTATCAAGTCGGAGCAAAACGTCTGGTAGGTCGTATAGTGAATGGTGAATACATTTCACACGGAGGCCAATAATATGTCTCAATTCGACCTACACTCTCCCCTATTTCATTGGCAAGGCCGTCATGATGCCGAGGACGGCAAGCTTGGTCAGCGAATTCATCACGTTGTTCAACGCCAAAAAGCAGATGAGTTGAGTGCCGTTGCGCATGGCGTCTCATTACTCGGTTTTGCTACCGACGCTGGCGTTGCGAGAAACAAAGGACGCATTGGCGCGAAAAAAGCGCCAGACTTAATCCGACGAGCACTCGCTAATTTAGCATGGCACCAAGACGCCCCACTATATGACTTAGGTACTGTGGTGTGTGAAGACGACTTACTGGAAGAGAGCCAAGCTCTATGTGCAGCAACCATTTCAAGCGCACTGCCCCATACACCAGTCATCGTGCTGGGTGGTGGGCATGAGATTGCGTGGGCCTCGTTTTCCGGCTTAGCGGAATATTTTAAAGCGCACCATCCAGAGAAGAAGCCTAAAATCGGCATTATCAATTTCGATGCGCATTTCGATTTGCGCGCATTCGAGAGTAACCTCGCCGACATAAGACCGAGCTCTGGTACACCCTTCAACCAAATTTACCATTTTTGTCAACGTAACGATTGGGACTTTCATTACGCTTGTATTGGTGTAAGCCGCAGTAGCAACACTAAAGCGCTATTTGAAAAAGCAGATGCGTTAAATGTTTGGTATGTAGAGGACAATCAGCTCTGCTACTTAAACCACAGTTATCACTTAACTCAGCTTCAGCATTTTATTGACGACTGTGACTACCTCTATTTGACTATTGATCTGGATGTATTCCCTGCTGCAACCGCACCTGGAGTCAGCGCACCAGCAGCTCGGGGAGTGAGTTACGACACAATTGCCCCCTTTTTAGATCGAATTCTTCATTACAAAAATAAGTTAATGCTGGCTGATATCGCCGAATACAACCCAAATTATGACGTCGATAGTCAAACAGCACGATTAGCTGCCCGTTTGTGTTGGGATATCGCCAACGCAATGGCGGAAAAACAGCACAAACCATAATGCATCCCAGATGCCACTGATTATTACGACCAAGCAAGTACTTGGTCATCACGAGAAACTAAAGGAGTCTGAAATGACACAGCGCCAGGGACAAGATCCACGACTTGATACAAGCAGAACAATTCGTGCACCTCACGGAGATAAACTGCGCGCAAAATCTTGGCTAACCGAAGCCCCTCTTCGTATGCTGATGAACAACCTTGATCCTGATGTTGCAGAACATCCACATTCACTGGTTGTATATGGCGGCATTGGCCGAGCAGCGCGAAACTGGGAATGTTACGACAAGATTGTTGAAGTACTTGAAAGACTCGAAGATGACCAAACGCTTTTAGTTCAATCAGGCAAGCCTGTTGGTGTTTTCCCTACTCATAAAAATGCTCCACGCGTGCTTATCGCAAACTCAAACCTTGTTCCGCATTGGGCAAACTGGGAACACTTCAACGAGCTCGATAAACAAGGCTTGATGATGTACGGCCAAATGACCGCTGGCAGCTGGATATACATTGGCTCGCAAGGTATCGTACAAGGCACATACGAAACGTTCGTATCTGTTGCAAAAAAACACTTTGGCGGCGAAGCAAAGGGCCGTTGGATTCTAACAGGTGGTCTCGGTGGCATGGGTGGTGCTCAACCTCTCGCTGGTACAATGGCGGGCTTCTCCATGATTGCAGTAGAGTGTGATGAATCACGTATCGATTACCGCCTACGTACAGGCTATGTCGATAAGAAAGCGACTTCTTTAGATGAAGCGCTAGCTATCATTAAAGAGTCAGACACACCAATATCGGTTGGCCTACTAGGTAATGCAGCAGACGTTTTCTCTGAGCTGGTAGAACGTAATATCACGCCTGATGTCGTAACAGACCAAACGTCTGCACACGACCCGCTCAATGGCTATTTACCACAAGGCTGGAGCATGTCTCACGCAGCAGAAATGCGTTTGCAAGATGAAGCAATGGTCGTAAAAGCCGCGAAAAAATCCATGGCTGTGCAAGTTCAAGCGATGTTAGAGCTGCAAAATCGCGGCGCCGCAACACTCGACTATGGCAACAACATCCGCCAGATGGCCTTGGAAGAAGGCATAGAAAACGCATTTGATTTCCCTGGCTTCGTTCCAGCCTACATTCGTCCTCTATTCTGTGAAGGTATCGGTCCTTTCCGTTGGGCTGCTCTCTCTGGCGATCCTGAGGACATTTATAAAACCGACCAAAAAGTAAAAGAGCTAATTCCAGATAATCCGCACTTACATAACTGGCTAGATATGGCTCGCGAACGCATCCAGTTCCAAGGTTTACCTGCGCGTATTTGCTGGGTTGGTCTTAAAGATCGTGAGCGTCTTGGTCAAGCATTCAACGAAATGGTGAAAAATGGCGAACTTAAAGCGCCCGTTGTCATTGGTCGAGATCACTTAGACTCTGGCTCTGTAGCAAGCCCGAACCGTGAAACCGAAGGTATGATGGACGGTTCTGACGCCGTATCAGACTGGCCATTATTAAACGCGCTACTCAACACGGCGGGCGGCGCAACTTGGGTTTCACTGCACCACGGCGGTGGCGTAGGTATGGGCTTCTCGCAACACTCAGGTATGGTTATCTGCTGTGACGGCAGTGAAGATGCCTCAGAACGTATTGCCCGCGTGCTGCATAACGACCCAGCAACTGGTGTCATGCGTCATGCTGATGCGGGATACGATATCGCTAAACAATGTGCAGCAGAGCAAGGGCTAGATTTGCCAATGCTCAACGAAGAACTGAAGAAGCTCAAGTAAGGATGAAAGAGATGTTAAATTTAACGCTAAAGCCAGGTCATATTAGCTTAAACGAACTACGCCAAGTGAGCCGTTCACCAGTCAACCTTACTTTGGATCCTGAAGCCATTCCGGCCATTGAAGAAAGCACACAGGTCGTAGACCGAGTCATCGCGGAAGATCGAACGGTTTACGGAATTAACACTGGTTTTGGGCTATTGGCTAACACACGAATAGCACCAGAAGATTTAGAAACACTGCAACGCAGTATCGTTCTTTCTCATGCGGCAGGTATCGGTGAGTTTATGTCAGATGAAACGGTTCGTCTGATGATGGTATTAAAAATCAATAGTCTGTCTCGTGGCTTTTCTGGGATTCGCCTAAAAGTCATTAATATGCTGACCGACCTAGTCAACGCACAAGTTTACCCTTGCGTACCTAAAAAGGGCTCTGTTGGCGCATCAGGTGACTTAGCTCCTCTAGCCCATATGAGCACAGTATTACTGGGAGAAGGGCAAGCTCGCCACAACGGTAATATCATTTCCGGGCAAGAAGCATTAAAAATCGCAGGTCTAGAGCCTATCACTCTGGCGCCAAAAGAAGGCTTAGCGCTACTAAATGGGACTCAGGCATCCACAGCGTTCGCATTGGAAGGCCTGTTTATCGCGGAAGACCTTTTCGCGTCAGCAACCGTTTGTGGTGCAATGTCTGTTGAAGCCGCTCTCGGCAGCCGACGTCCATTCGATCCGCGCATTCACCGTGTACGTGGTCATCGCAGCCAAATGGACGCAGCACTCGCATACCGTCATTTGTTGGACACATCGAGTGAAATAGGTGATTCGCACACTAACTGTGAAAAAGTACAAGACCCGTATTCTTTGCGCTGTCAGCCTCAAGTGATGGGTGCGTGTTTACAGCAAATCCGCAATGCGGCGGAAGTATTGCAAGTAGAAGCGAACTCCGTATCAGATAATCCGTTGGTGTTTGCTGAAGATGGTGACATCATCTCTGGCGGTAACTTCCACGCGGAGCCTGTTGCAATGGCAGCCGACAACCTAGCACTTGCGATTGCCGAGATCGGCAGCTTGTCTGAACGTCGTATGGCATTACTTATCGATAGCGCGCTATCAAAACTACCACCGTTCTTAGTCGACAATGGTGGTGTGAACTCTGGTTTCATGATTGCTCAGGTGACTTCTGCTGCGTTAGCAAGTGAAAACAAAACACTCGCTCACCCAGCGTCAGTAGACAGCTTGCCAACATCTGCAAACCAAGAAGATCACGTGTCAATGGCAACATTCGCGGCTCGCAGATTGAAAGAAATGGGCGAAAACACTCGCGGTATTCTGGCGGTAGAATACCTCTCAGCAGCACAAGGCCTAGACTTTAGAGCACCAAACAAGTCCTCTGAGCGTATTGAGATTGCGAAACAAATGTTGCGTGAAAAAGTATCGTTCTACGATAAAGATCGCTACTTTGCTCCAGACATTGAACAGGCAAATACTCTGCTTAAGCTGGCTATCCACAACACGCTCATGCCAGAGAGCTTGTTACCAAGTGTTCAATAACCAAGCATAACTGGCATTTCATCGAATAAACAGATAATGACTTGAAGGCTCTACGTTCAGCGTGGAGCCTTTTTACATACGATTAAACATGTTGATTGCACTATTTATGAACGCCTGTCTACTTTGATGGCTATACTTTAAAAGATAGGCGAGCGAAAAGGTCGTTGTTTATTGTTTTCACAAATAAAAGCGTTGCTAAAGTATGCGTTTTTAACGGTTTATCCGCCGAAATAGTGTCTTATTGTTAGGATACGGTGAAGTTTTCACTGGATGGACCATTGCTACGCAGATATTCGCATATAATCCCACACAGTTTTGGTTACTACGTAAAAATTATGTTTCTAACACCTTATTTTTCAAACACTAATCACCAGTTTCAGTTCACTCGCGAACAAGCAAGCCACTTTGCAAAACGTGTCGCAGGTGACTACAACCCAATTCATGATGAAGAAAACAAACGCTTTTGTGTCCCTGGAGATTTACTTTTCGCTGTGCTTCTTAGTAAAGAAGGCGTTAGCCAAAAGATGCGTTTTAACTTCTCTGGCATGGTAAACGATGGTGTAGCACTTCATATTGAAAATAAGTGTGACAAAGAAAGCGCTGTTGTTGACGAGGCAGGTAAAGAATACTTACACATGTCCCGTGAAGGTGAAACTAACCACGATCCGGCATTTATTGAGCATGTAGTGACAAATTACGTGCAATTTTCTGGTATGAACTTCCCTCACATCATGGTTCCTCTTATGGAAGAGAAGCAAATGATGATTAACTGCCAGCGTCCATTAGTTATTTATGAAAGCATGGAAGTCGAATTTTCACGCTTAGACCTTACGCATCCAGAGGTGGATTTCACTGGCGCAACATTCGACGTAGAAGGAAAACGAGGTGTAGTCACCTTAAACTTTGCGTTCAAAGAAGACGGTGAAGTCGTTGGCAAAGGTATTAAGCGCATGGTTGCAAGTGGCTTGAAACCATATGACCAAGAAGCGGTTGACGACCTTGTACGCCGCTTTAATGAACGTAAGGATGCATTCCTAGCAAAGTTCGTTAAGGCAGCCTAGTCGACTGCCCTATCAGAAGCGCACAAAAAACGTGTTTACTAAAAGAAAGCCCAACATCGACCGTTGGGCTTTCTTTTTATGTCTCATCCAAACAAAACTAAACGCAATGCTTAGAGCCAACGACGAACATGGTTTTTATAATCCACATACTCTTCACCAAACAATCGCTCTAAAACGCGTTCCTCAGGCTTGATTTGAAACCGATTCATATAACTGACAAATATCACGCCACAAAGCACCACACTCAAGTGCTGCCACCACAAACCAGTTGCTATGATTAGAAGCAATAATGCCGTGTACATAGGGTTGCGTGAAAAGGCAAACACACCAGTTCTTACAACAGAAGATGCCGCTTCAGGTTTTACTGGGTTCACTGTGGTTTTTACTTTGCGAAATTCATACACGCCAGCAATGCCCATGTAGCCAGACAACAAAGTTAATACACCTACTACAAATTCAACAAAGGGTACTCGAATGTTCATGCTCGGCGTCAAAACTTTAAGTCCGTACATCAAAAGTATGACTAGCAAAAACACCACAACAGGTGGGACTTTGAGTTCAAGTTTTCTCAAGATTCATATCCTTTGAAAGGGTCTAAATACGGTTTCTAAAAAGCCCAGTAAAACTGGGCTTGATTTAGTCCGATTACAACAAAGTTAACAATGCCTGAACGGGATGCTTGGGCTTCGTTCCTTCAAAGCGTTTAACTTGGCTGCGGCAAGAATAGCCTGTAATCAAACATCTCTCGTTATCCAACTTATCTAAGCTTGGCTTCCAGCTTAAATTGTAAATATCTTTCGACATCGACAACTTATCAACCTCATGACCAAACGTACCCGCCATACCACAACAACCAACAGGTACCGTATTCAAAACTGCACCAAAGTGAGCAAAAATAGCGCCCCACTCTTTTTCCGCATTTGGCATTTTGGTTTTTTCAGTACAGTGCGCAAACAGATACCAAGGTTCCTGCGCCTTATGCTCTCCGCTTTCAAACGCTTCTAGTCTTGGGTAAAGCCATTCGTGGGCTGTTAGTACATCGAAATTACCTCGCTTACTGCCAAGCACTTCAGCGTATTCATCTCGATAACACAGCACCAAAGCAGGATCGACGCCAACTAATGGGATATCCAAATCCGCTACCATCGCCAAGAACTTCGCTGTGTCGGCTGCTGTGTCCTTAAACTGACGTAAAAACCCTTTAATGTGTTGTGCTTTACCATTCGGCTTAAACGGCAGAAGCACCGGATTCATGCCCAGCTTTTTCAATAACTTAACGAAGTCTTCAACGACATCAGCGTCGTAGTAGCTAGTGAATGGGTCTTGAACAATTAAAACATGCTTGCTCTTTTCAGACGAAGACAAACCACTGAGCGCTTGCAGATCATAAGGCGTTGTCAGCGACTCTACTCGTTGTTTCAAGGTGGGTACTGATAACAACGGCGCATCGACATACCCGACCGTAGATGCCGTTAAACTTTTCACCCACGACTGCTTCAAAACACCATTTACGACACCTGGCGCTTTTGCCATCATCGGCAGCATAGTCTCAATGTTCGCAACCAGATAGTCTTTTGCAGGACGTTGATAACGAGAGTGATAGATGTTTAAAAAACGTGAGCGAAAGCTCGGAACATCGACTTTAATCGGACACTGACTCGCACACGCTTTACACGCCAAACAACCATTCATCGCTTCATACACTTCGTGAGAGAAGTCATACTCGTGACGACGATTGATAGAATGACGTACGCGGTCAATCATGGTTTTGATTGATGTTTTGTTTTCTAGTGTTTGCTTTTCTAAGTCAAGAATATCAATGCCTTGCTCAGTAAGCTGACGCAACCACTCGCGAACCAAACCCGCACGACCTTTCGGTGAATGACGACGATCGGCTGTTACTTTCATCGATGGACACATTGGCGAGCTGGTATCATAGTTAAAACACAAACCGTTACCGTTACATTCCATCGCTTGTTTAAAGCTGTCACGTACTTGAACGTCAATCTGACGGTCATAGTAACCACGTTTGGTATCGGTAACTTTGACAAGCTCTGCATCACTATCCAGCGGTGTACAGATTTTGCCCGGGTTCATTTTGTTGTGTGGATCGAATGCCGCTTTCACACGTCTCAGTTCAGTAAACAACTCGTCGCCGAAAAACTCAGGGCCATATTCTGAACGGAAACCTTTGCCGTGTTCACCCCACATCAAACCGCCGTATTTCGCCACCAGCTTGACCACTTCATCAGAAACTTCGTGCATCAATGCTTCTTGGTGCGGGTCACACAAATCCAACGCAGGACGTACGTGAAGCACCCCAGCATCGACGTGACCAAACATGCCGTAATTCAGAGACTTGCTGTCTAACAGTTCTCGAAACTCTACAATGAAGTCCGCCAGGTTTTCTGGTGGCACACAGGTATCTTCAGCGAATGCGACCGGTTTAGCACGACCTTTTGCTGCGCCTAACAAACCCACCGCTTTTTTACGCATGTTGTAAATACGCCCAATGCTAGCTACATCGTTACAAACTTGGTAGCCGATAATGCCCGCTTCTTCTGTTTCCAACATGGTATCGAGCTTGGCGGTCAATGCTGCAACCTGAGCAGCAACTTCCTCTTCGTCCTGACCTGCGTATTCCACCATATTGATGCCAAGCATCTCTTTATTTGGAACATCGGTAAGTAAATCGCTCACGGTGTGCCAAACGATATCTTGCTTCGCGAGATTAAGCACTTTCGAGTCAACGGTTTCTACAGATAGCGCTTTCGCTTCGACCATCAACGGTGCATTACGCAGCGCAGAGTCAAAGCTGTTGTATTTAACGTTAACCAAAGTACGTGCTTTCGGAATTGGCGTTAGATTTAGCTTCGCTTCGGTAATAAATGCCAATGAACCTTCCGCGCCGCAAAGTACTCGTGTGATATCGAAACGGTCACCGTCTTCATTCAAGGCATTTTTTAAATCGTAGCCCGTTAAAAATCGGTTAAGAGGAGGAAACTTATCTACGATCTGCTGGCGTTTTTCACGACATACGGATTCCGTTACACGTAGCGCCTTGGCAGCAAACTCGCCTTCTTTTGGGTAACCATGAGACAAGTCCGACTCTAAAATTGAACCATCAGCAAACACCGCTTGTAGCGACAAAACATGATCGGATGTTTTTCCGTATTTCAGAGAACCTTGACCAGAAGCATCGGTGTTGACCATGCCGCCAATCGTTGCACGGTTACTGGTAGATAAGTCTGGAGAGAAGAAGTAGCCATAAGGGCGAACAGCGTCATTTAACTGGTCTTTCACTACACCAGTTTGTACACGAACCCAGCCTTCTTTCTCATTAATCTCAAGCACTTTGTTCATGTGGCGAGACATATCCACCACAATACCTTTGGTTAGCGACTGACCATTGGTCCCTGTGCCGCCACCACGAGGTGAAAAGGTAATTCGTTCGTACTTTTCTTTATTGCTCAGTTTCCCGAGGAGAGAAACATCTTCTGTCGTTTTGGGATGAACGACAGACTGAGGAAGTTGCTGGTAAACACTGTTGTCAGTGGCAACCGCTAGTCGGCTTGAATATTGGCTTTCGATATCACCAGTGAATCCGGCATGCTCAAGCTCTTTCAGAAAACTAAGAACAAGAGGATCGACATCAGTTTGCGAGTGTAATCTTGGTAACATTTGCTTCCTGCCCCTACGACGCTGATCCGATCAGCTGCGGGTTGTGTAATTATTTGCTCACTTCTCATACAAATTGGCGCTAAGCGAAAAAAACACCACAAAAGAGTTAGTGAAGTAATATTCTTTGAATTTCGTCACTTTACAACATTTAAAAAGACGAGCAAATCAGAATCTCGATACAATAATTAAACTTATGCTTTATTTTTTCACGCTTGATGCCTTACATTGGGGAACGAATCGCGTTTCTAGATGAGTTTTCAGAATGAAAAAAAATAAAATTGTGACCACTGAAGATATCCTTCTCAAACTTTGCCAGTCTGTTTCTGGCGTACTTACTTCGGCGACATCTTCTCAAGTAAATTATTCAGCAATGGTGCAAAAAATCCACAAGACTAGCCTCAAACCAGATTTTGGCTGTTTTGTTCTGTTTGATGGCGGATTTACCGGGCTAGTTGTGATTAATTTTACGGCAAAAGCCGCACTGGAGATCTACACTAACTACATGCGTAATATGGGCATGCCAGAAGAAGAACTGGCAATATCTCATACTTCTGACGAGGTAGGCGATGTTCTGGGTGAACTCATGAATCAACTGGTCGGAGACTTCACTAATAAAATTCGTAAAGACCTGCAAACGAACATCACACAAAACCAACCAAAAATGCTGGCGCTGAATAAGCAAGTTATCTTACAAGTTGATACCAACCTTGACCGCCCTCAAGCGCGCAGAGTGACGTTCTCCACCGAAAACAACAATATTTTCTATCTCGAGCTAGCAATGGATAAAACTGAGTTCATCCAACTGGAAGAGTTTGAAGTTGCTGAAGACGAAAACCCAGACGACATTTTAGAGGCAACACGTAAACAGTTGGCTGAGAAAGAATCTAAATCGTCGGGATCAAACGATGATGCCGATGACTTGCTCAACCAGCTCGGGTTGTAATTCTAACGAATCTTAATGAAGAATGGCTTCTTAGACACAAGTACGGCTTCATACTGATTACGACGAACTAAAACGCCAGCCTCGCTTAATGCGAGGCTTCTTTTTATGTGCAGAAATTATCTTCAGTCCCACCTTGTATTTCGTTTTTATGTCAAAAAAGGTAATATGTCTGACTTCATAAATTTTCTGCTTTCGTTACTGGTTGTCGATGGATAAACAAAAAGCTCTGAAAAAAATCGCCAAGTGCTTAGAACTGGGCAATTCCGCTAATGTTAATGAGGCTGCCAATGCTATCAAAATGGCACATCGCCTCATGCTTAAATATGGTCTCGATAAAGACGATATTGAGTTCATCAGAATGGGAAAAACACAATCTTCTCATCTGCTACCAGCGAACATCAGTTCTACCATATTGCGAGTGATTCGCGGCATTAACACAAAATTCGGTGTCGAAGCAGTATTGTTGAATCACAAAGGGCTCAAACGTGTCGAATTTATCGGTGAAGCAGATCGCGCTATTTTTGCTGCATTTGCTTTCGATATTGTTTATCGCGAGATGAACGAAAGTACCGGACAATTCCGAAACAGCTTTGCTGGCACCGGCACCTCTTCTCAGGAAGTGACTCGCCGTGTGAACTCATTTGTATCTGGCTGGGTGGAAGGCGCGATTGAAAAATTGCCAATTATTTCTCCAGATGAAGAGTCGGCCAATAAAATTAATGACTATATTGATAAAGAATTCCAAAACATTGACCGCGAAACGTTCAAGAAGCAATTGAAAGAAGCGATGAAAAACCTAACTGAAGACTACGAAGTAGGCTTAAAGAAAGGTAGAAAGGTTTCAGTTAACCGTGGAGTGGGCGGCGAACAAGCACGCAAAATGTTGGGCGATTCATCGAAATAGCCAGAATAGTAAAGGATTCACATAAGCAGCAATGACTTCGATGTCGATGGGGCTTACTTTGAGAGCTTTGGCAGTATTGATAGGAATTTTCTTACAGAAACTCTTATCAATCTTACTTTCTCATAACAAATATCAATGCTTGTTTATTCATAATTCGCATCCCATTATGAGGCATGGTTTCGCCTCAGTTTTATACGGAGATTTTCCCTTGAAAAAGATGCCTATTGCACTAGCTCTAGTGCTAGCTCTTACTGGCTGTCAAGCCACTCAACGCCAAAATGCAACAACGGGTGAATACGAAACTAACTCCACCACGCAAGGCGCGCTTATTGGTGCGATCGCTGGCGCAGCAATCGGCCTAGCAACGGGTGATGATGCTAAAGAACGTCGTCAGCATGCACTCATTGGTGCAGCCGCAGGCGGAGCGACTGGCGCTGGCGTTGGTTACTACTTTGACCAACAAGAAGCGGAATTACGTCGCGCTTTGCTAAACTCTGGCGTACAAGTTCAGCGTGTTGGTGAAAATCAGCTTTTACTGCGTATGGAAAACGGTATCGGCTTCTCTTCAAGCTCTTACCAGCTTGATGCTAGTATCCATAACACTCTACGCGGTGTTGCTCGCATCCTAGTTGAGTACCCAGATACCAGTCTCGTTATTGACGGTTACACGGATAGCACAGGTAGTGAGTCATACAACCAAACGTTGTCAGAGCGCCGTGCAGAGTCCGTACGTCAATTCCTAGTATCTCAAAACGTTGCACCTGGTCGTGCAATTGCACGCGGCTACGGCGAACGTAACCCAATTTGCTCAAACCAAACTTCTGAAGGTCGTGCGTGCAACCGTCGTGTTGAAATCCAGATCTTGCCACTGAAGTAATTTGGTTGCACCATAACGGTAATAATAAAAAATTACCGGAGCAGGCCTAACCATTATCGTTAGGCCTGACATATTAATGTCTGTCAAAACGTCTGCCCTACTCTGCTTATTTAGCCTCAGCTTTTCTGGCTACTCACTTGCCTCTCAAGCTCCAAATGACCCCATCGAACAATACGAGTACGCACAACAATTATTGGCATCAAACGAAGCTGAAGCCTCACCAGAAACGCGCTACTGGCTAGAGCAATCCGCCAACCAAGGTTACCTCCCTGCACAAAAACAGCTCGCGAACGACTTTGCTAAAGGGATAAATGGCGAAAAAAATGAAACACAAGCGTTATATTGGCTAACCTCTATCGCACTCAATGACCCAACCGATCGTGGCTTTCTTCTCGCCGATTTTATTCAGCGCAATCCAGATAAGGTCACAACTTCTCAATTGACTGAAGCCTTGTATCAAATGGCTTCTCAGCATAATCCAGCAGCAGAACAAGCTTATAATCAACTGTTAGAGCAGCGCTTCAACCAACTGCGAGCTAAACAAGTCTCGCAAATAAAGTCGCTCGATAAAAAGGCTGAGCAAGCACAGGAAGAGAAAAGCACAGTTGCAAACCCCAAAGTAGAACACTCGCAGTTTTTATGGCTGATCTGGCTAGCGGCGATACTCATCATCAGCGGCTTAAGTTTTCTCGTAATCAAGAAACTTAAGCAGAATAGAAAAGCGCTTGAAGCCAAAGAGGAAAGCCAAAATCAACGAATGGCGAAAAAAATAAAAGAGCTAGAGTTTACGAACAAGCAACTGAAACGCCAGCTAGAGAAAGTATTCAAAGAATTTAAGAAATCCAAAACCCAGGCAGAGAACCATAAGCTAAGCGTCGCGTGTGCTATGTTTGGCTACACACCACAACACATCCCTGATTTACAAGCAATCAAGCTACGCTATAGACAGCTATCAAAGCTTTATCATCCTGACACAAGAGGCAGTGAAGAAGAAATGAAGCGACTCAATCATGCCTTTAAGCTCGTCTCACAAAATGTTACAAAACAGTAAAAATAGGTCAGAATACTTTGGCTAGCATGCTTTTAGACCTATATAATCAAGCGCCGCAATCGATCTCCCTCTCAAACAAATTAACAGACATTTAACTTAAGTCGCGCTTTTATGCCATAATGCCCGGCGCAAAATAACACCTAACGACTCAAATTAATCTAGGTGGGGAGAAAATCAATGTTCACTGAAGAAGGCACCTGTGATTGGTGTAAAAAACCTAGCCTTGTAACTCGTCACGATTATTTAGATGGCAAGCACCACTACTCATGTAAAGCTTGCTACGATATGGCGAAAATCGACGTGCGCCTATTTAACCAAGGCGAATTACAAATGCGCGAACGCTTGCAACGAGCGAGCTAAGCAAGACGGAATCAACGGAACTGATTTTCAAAGGCGCCTTTTAAGGCGCTTTTTTGATCGGCCAAGCCCTATTTCCAATCTCTATCTCGTATTCCCTCCTATCTTACATAGCACGTCGCATCGGTTATCAGCCCTCTCCCACTGTATACAAACCATTGTCCGTGAAAAACACCTGTATATACAGTAGTAAACCCCTGTATGTCTCTCGTCCAGTTTTCTACTCACCTCACATTTTTAAATTGATGTTAGACATATCAAAAATGAAAAACAACCACATAAATTCAATTACTTAGAATCAAATCCTTTTATTTCCTTCTCAAAAAACCGCAAATAACTTTTGAGAAACTGGTTGATCAGGTCACCAAAACAAACTACTGTATACACATACAGCATGTATAAAGGAACAGTAAGATGCAGTTACAAAGTCAATCTCATACATACTCTCGTTACAACGTATTGGCACAAGCAACTAAGCCCATGGCCGTTTCGGATCAGCTTCTATCTAAGCTGGCTGTTTTATCGCAGCAGAAACAATGGATTTTGTTTACAGCAGACTGCCCTCGTCCAGACTTTGAACAACTCACTGCTTCTAATATTTGCTGTAAAAACGTTATTCAAATGAAGCCCTCTCAACAGCTTTCAGAAGTCGAGATCGTGATCAAAGCCATCCGATCAGGCAATGCCAGTGCTGTTGTTGCATCAAATAAAATTGCACTTATGAATCAATCTATGTTGCGCGACATGGCGCAGCGCTATCAGTGTGAAGTCTTTTTCGTCGAAGGCAGAGTTAATAAGTACCACTAATAAGTTCGACGTTATCCATCCTGCATCTCGCCTCCTTTTTAAGGGGGCATTTTTTTGTATTAAAGAAAACAAGCAAACGTTTGCTTTTTCTCTGGCGAGTTAAAATAGTTCTGGTATGATGCCCACATTCGATTTATTCAGCGCCCACATTTTGCTGAATATCTTCTCTTTCTGACGTTTGATTAAGATGATAGGAATGTCGCAATGAGCCTTGCTAATCAAGTACTTGCCGTCAATGACGACCTGCCAATTCGCACCCATAAACCCGTTCATAGTGGAAAAGTTCGTTCAGTTTACTGGTTAACTGAAGAAGACAGCGCCCGACTGATCAAAGAAAAAGGATACGATGTCGCTCCAGATGCGCCTTTGGCTATCATGGTGATTAGCGACCGAATCTCTGCATTCGATTGTATTTGGCATGCTGAAGGTGGTCTTAATGGTGTCCCGGGTAAAGGGGCTGCGCTTAATGCGATTTCTAATCACTGGTTCAAACTGTTCAAAGAAAATGGCTTAGCAGATAGCCATATTCTAGACATTCCTCACCCTTTTGTTTGGATTGTACAAAAAGCCAAACCGGTAAAAATCGAAGCCATCTGCCGCAAATACATCACGGGTTCGATGTGGCGCGCTTACGCAAATGGCGAGCGCGAGTTTTGTGGAATCCAACTTCCTGAAGGGTTAGGAAAAGACAAAGCACTGCCAGAGTTGCTAATGACCCCATCCACAAAAGGCATTCTAAAAGGCATTCCCGGTGTGCCAGAAGCGGATGACGTAAATATTACTCGTCAAAACATCGTAGACAACTACGAAGCATTTAACTTCTCAAGCGCTGACGATATCGCACTCTACGAAAAATTGCTGAAAGAAGGCTTTAACGTTATCAGCCAAGCGTTAGAAGAAATCGACCAAATCTTTGTCGATACCAAATTCGAATTTGGTTATGTTCATGATGCTGCTGGCAATGAAAAGCTGATTTACATGGATGAAGTGGGTACACCAGACTCGTCTCGTATATGGGATGCTAAAGAGTACCAAGCAGGTCACATCGTAGAGAACTCAAAAGAAGGTTTCCGCCAGTTCCTACTTAACCACTTCCCTGACCCAGATATCTTGCTAAACAAAGAACGTATGCCAGAGCGTGAAGCACTCGCTCGTGATAATGCTTTACCCGTCGAATCTTTGATGGCGATTTCGAGCACCTACATTGGTATTGCCGAGAAGATTACAGGCAAGCCGATTCATTTGAGTGAGAATCCGAAAGCGGAAATCATCGAAGTTCTGAGCAAAGAATACGGATTGATTGACTAGCACTGTCGCTAGATTGCTAAACGCTTTCCAATAAAAAGTCCGCACTAGCTTGCGGACTTTTTTCATATTAGGTTCAGTTTAGCTGATGTTTAACGTAGTGCCATCTGTTGTAAAGGCTGACTTAGTCGTCACCTGATATGTTTTGTCTTTAATCGTTGATACGAAATACCAGGTCGACTCTGCCTTGTCGGGCGTAAAAGTAACGCGCATAAAGCCACGCTGTTTGATGTCTGCCCACTGTAATTCTGACACTAAGTGCGGCAGCGTGTATTCCATTTGAGCGATCGCAACAGGGTCTAACGCGAGGTAGGCCTCTAACCCAGGGGAACTCACAGAGCTAGTCGCAAACTCTACCCCGATAGGATGCTTAGATATGTCTTTAAGCTCACTTGCCCATGCGTTGTGCGTATCTCCTGCCAAGCAGACAAAGTTACCACTGCTGGCTTTGGCCAGTTGATAAACTTTCTCTCGCTCAACGTAGTAACCATCCCATGCATCTAGGTTATATGGCAAAGCAATGGTATCTAAACTTGGGTCAGAGAGATAACCCGTAATCGCAGAGTTTACCGCTAATAACGCCTCTGTTTTTTGTTCTTCAGTGGCAGTAAACAATTGAAACATCGCGGTCATAACCGAACTTGGCAACTCCATACGAGACATTAACACTTGTTGCCCTAGCACATTCCAAGTTGCGTCGTGCGTACTGAACGCATCCATCAGCCAAGCGAGTTGGTCACCGCCTAACAGCTCTCGGTCTTGACTGCGCGACTGAGCAACTAAACCGCCAATCGCTTCCATCGTTGGTGAGCTGAGCGAGAAATAATCCAACGGTTTATCACGCCCCACAAGTCGCGTGTCGAGCATCATCAAATTGACTAAACTTCCAAACGAAAACTGACGGTAAATCAGCATGTTTGAGAAAGTGTTTTCACGAACGGGCAACCATTCTGTCCACGCGGCAGCCGCAGCTGCACGACGATCATTAAAACTGCCTTCCTCTTCTTGATGGTTTTCCGCACCATTTTTCCAACTATCATTTGCAAGCTCATGGTCATCCCAGACTGCAATCATTGGTAGGCTCGCATGTAACGCTTGCAGATCAGCATCTTGGCGATATTGCGCATACCGTTTTCGGTAATCATCTAAGGTAATGCATTCAGTGCCTTTGCTTGGTTCTCGCCCTAGTGCCTCAGCATCTTCACTAGCGTAGCCACCAGCCCCATACTCATAAATGTAATCACCGAGATGAAGTACCACATCAAACGGGTCTTGCTCATGTTGATTTAAGATCTCTCGATACACATGGAAATAACCAGCAGGATAGTTTGCGCAAGAAACAACGGCCATGGATGCCTTTTCTACACCACCCTCTGGTAATGTTTGAGTTTGCCCGACTTCGCTAGTGACATCTCCAACCATGAATCGATAGTAGTAGCGAGAATTTGCGTTGAGGTTTTGAACATCAACTTTTACCGTGAAATCTCGGCTCGTGTCTGTGGCAAAAGTGCCACTTTGCACGATATCAGTAAAATTTTCGTTAGATGAAACTTGCCAGCTTACATCTGCGTAGCTCGCTGAGGTTGTAACACGAGTCCAAATGATTACTTGTGTTTGAGTAGGATCTCCACTCGCCACTCCGTGCTCAAAGGTAACCGCAACAGATTCACTAGCATCGCTACCACAGCCCACCAGCCCGGTAACAATCGCCGTTGAAGAGGCAGCTTTCATAAAGTCTCGACGAGACAAAGACATATTGACTTCCTTTCTTATTGTGTTTGTTTTTATGCCCAAATGACGTGGTGACTCAATCATCCTTGTGTGCCAATAAGGGACGTTAATTCGAACTTACAGTACCAACCACTTAGTCGGTAATTTGTCCTAAAAACACAAAGTTAGAAGCTAGTTATGACAATTGCATTTCCAAACGTTACATTTTTGTTAATTTAAGTGCAAATACTCTATATTCATCACACTTCCAAGACCTGTGACAAAAACCTCAAAATAAAAAAGCGACCTACTTTGAGGTCGCTTTTCATTGCACTATTGTTAAGTGGTACATCGATGAAGTGGAAATGCTCAGCCTAAAACTTGATGTTAAGGACATCTTGTTCTGACGTATCCACCTTCAACTGACTGCGAGATTCTATGTACTCGATTTGCTGAACATCGAGCGAATATGGCATAACGACTCGCAATTCATTGATCCCTTCATGTTTAGCTAGCTGGGTTAAGCGGACCAAATTGGATTCATCACTTTTACGAGAAGACATCGATTTTAATGCGGCATCCCACAACCGATCTTCAGGCTTGCGCAATTCCGCAATGTTCTGTTTCCACATCAAACCGAAAATAGGCGCGATGGTGGCAAATGCCTCTAAAAAGGTCCATTTTTTACTACCTGTCGCTCCTAAAAAGCTAGTGTAGTCGAATTCAATGCACGTCTTTCCTTGTTGATCCATTCTATGCCCCCGACACTCGAAAATGAGATATACCAAATATCGTTCAACTGCTTTGATATAGCAATGGGATATAAAACATTCGTCTTTTATGCCCTAATTTACATACAAAAGGAAATATTAAAACCAGCTTTGTAACAACTGATGTACAGCTTCGCCATATATAAGCATTCAATTGATTAATATTTCAATTAAGAAACTAAAAACAACACGCAAGTAACGCTATCAATATGAAATTATTATAGATTCACCAAGAAAATATCAATTCTTGTCACAACGTCATCCGCCGACCTACTTTACATCAATCACTCGACTGGCCTTTTTATACTGTATCTTCCAACCAGCCCAACGTGGCAGCTCCCAACGCTTCGGGTCTCCCTTACGGTTTCCCTCTCGATAAACGACCTGTACTAGCTTGCGAGACGCGTAATACTCAACATCCAGTTGGAGTTCTGGCAGCGAAAGTTCTAAAGGGTACTGCTCCGTGAAATCGTCGTATTCCCATTCTGGAACACCGTTAAATGTTAAGTCTTCCGGTTCAAACAACGCCATATCATCGACATTTTCAACGCCTAATGTTTCCAACTGATCCTTTAACCAGCTAGAAAATGTCAAGGAGGCCAAGTCGTTAACCTCTTCTCCTTCGACATTAAGTCCCAATGCGTTGTAGAGTTTCCAGTGTTGGATTTGTTGTTTTCTTTGAGAAGCAAATCCTGGTAACAGTGTCTCGTCTTCTATCATTTCGACAATAGACTGAACAGCAACATCACCTTTTAACGCTTGATGTTCAGTACAGATTGTTCGTCCGGCGTAGACCAAATGCATCGTTGCTCTTGGGGTCTCCTCTTCATAATTCGTCTCACCTTGTTGCCACTCCCCTAGCTCAAGTTCGCGTAATAATGTCAGCGGGATAGGCATCATAACCGATGCGAGGTTCAGTGTTTGCTTAACGCCTCGTCCTGGCACGCTATGGCTATCTAGCACGATGGCCGCTTCTTCTTTATCAGGAAAGCGGCTGTGACGCCCAACCAGCATCTCGACTACGCCATTTCCTAGAGCATCCCTTCGACGAGCTCGTCGGACAAACACAAGCTCAGGGTGCAATGAGGCGATGGAGAAAAAGAGCGCTTCACGTTTATATCGAGAGGCAACGTCAAGTTCCGGTAATTCAAATACTTCTCGCATTTGTTTCGCTAAACCTTGTGCCTCTTCGAGTGCGCTGGCATCAATGACAATGCCCGGAAGTCGCTCCCCTCGAACCAAACGGATCAGCAAAGAGGCATCACATCCGTATGGCTCCTCTTGAGATAGAAGCTCAGCAACTTTACCACTTTGTCGCTGATAGAGCTGCGCAGGCACAGATAAGGCGGCAGCCAAATCAATCATTGCTTCCTTCTCTGGCTTCGCTTGAATTCTGGTAACGAGATCGGCAAACAGTGCATCAATAGGTAGTGGATATACTTTTCTCCCGTGCTGCGTGACATTGCCATCCTCATCAATCGCTTCCATAGATAACAACGTCGAATGAGATGCCTCTAGCGACTTTGGGGGAATTGAGTCGAGAAAATCGAGTGTTGAGAGACGGTACCCACAACAAGCCGCTGCCAGCATGGGCTCGACGAGCTCTTCTCTGTGTAATTCTGGAGGTGTCACCAACTCTAAAGGCGCGTGCTCACCATATAGACGAATACAAGCCCCTTCGGTAACGCGACCTGCTCGCCCCATTCGCTGCGCGGCACTGGCCTTAGAAATGTTGGTTAATGTCAGTGCTGTACGTCCATTTCGTTGTACAGTTCTGCGCTCTAAACCACTATCGATTACCACACGGATATTAGGAATGGTCAGAGAGGTTTCCGCGACGTTGGTTGCCAATACGACTTTCCGTTGCTTTTGTACCGTCAGCGCACGATGTCGTTCTTCATCACTGACCGAGGCATGAAGTTTAACCACCATGACATCACTGCTGCTTTGTAGCATCTGCGCGCATTGGGCGATCTCTTTACGTCCTGGGAGAAAAACAAGAATATCGCCATCTTCATCTTCCAGTGCTTCTTTTACCGATCCGACAACCTCCTGTTCACATCCCTTCTTGTTCGGTAAATAGCGGCTGTCTGTGGAACGATGTGTCACCGTGACTGGAAAGCAACGTCCCTCCGAACGCAGACGCTTAGCATTCAGGTAACGAGCAAGCTTTTCGCCTTCTAAGGTAGCAGAAGTGACGATCAATCGATGTTGATTTTCTTGCTTCAAAATGGCGGTTAATAGATCAATATCCCAGCGTCGCTCGTGAAATTCGTCCACTATCACGACATCAAAGTCTGCTAGCTTGTTTTCCGAAAACCAACGCAGTGCAACCCCCGGAGTCACAAATACAACTTCGGTTTTTTCATCAAAGTAGGCATGAAGCTTGATCGCGTAACCGACTTTGCGACCTATTGGCTCTCCAGATTGCTCCGCAAGAAATTCAGCCAGCGAGGTACAAGCAATTCGACGTGGTTCAATAACCAGAACGCGTCCGTGTTTTGCCGCCCACATGGGCAAGCGGGTAGATTTACCCGACCCGGTTTCGGCTTCCACCACCAGATGGTTAAGGCTTACATGATGGTCAAACTCGGCTTGCAGGCTGTCGATAGGTAGTTGAAACATAGAAATTGGATTTGATTTGATGATGCAAAACATTATACCCAAGTAAAAAAATCCTGCTTTAGTTATCTCTAAACAACCAATATTGCCGATATTTTCGTCGGTATCTGAATTTTTTTGCGACATTACATTGATGTGCATCAACGCATGTTTACAACTAAATAGTGAACCCGTTAAAATTTGGTGCGCATCCTTCAACCCTACATAAGGCACCCAATGAACAACGATAAACGCCCACTATATATTCCATATGCGGGTCCGGCTCTTTTAGCAACCCCTCTTTTGAACAAAGGCAGTGCATTCTCTGCTGAAGAACGTAGTTCATTCAACTTAGAAGGTCTGCTTCCAGAGTCGACCGAAACTATCCAAGAGCAGGTGGAACGTGCCTACCAGCAATACAAAAGTTTCGAAAGCGATATGGATAAACACATTTATCTGCGTAATATCCAAGACACCAACGAAACATTGTATTACCGCCTAGTGCAAAATCACATTTCTGAGATGATGCCTATCATCTACACGCCGACTGTTGGCGCAGCATGTGAAAACTTCTCTAACATTTACCGTCGTGGTCGCGGTCTGTTCATTTCATACCCGAACCGTGACCGTATTGACGACTTGCTGAACAACGCAGCAAACCACAACGTTAAAGTGATTGTTGTGACAGATGGCGAACGTATCCTTGGCTTGGGTGACCAAGGTATCGGCGGCATGGGTATTCCAATCGGTAAACTGTCACTATATACCGCATGTGGTGGTATCAGCCCTGCTTACACGCTACCAATCGTTCTTGATGTGGGTACCAATAACCCGCAACGCTTAGCTGATCCGATGTACATGGGTTGGCGTCATCCTCGTATTACGGGTGCAGAATACGATGCATTTGTAGAAGAGTTTATCCAAGCGGTACAGCGCCGTTGGCCTGATGCTTTGATCCAGTTCGAAGACTTTGCTCAGAAAAATGCGATGCCTCTTCTAGAGCGTTACAAAGACCGCGTGTGTTGCTTCAATGATGATATTCAGGGTACTGCAGCTGTTACTGTTGGTTCCCTACTTGCAGCTTGTAAAGCAGCAGGAACTCAGCTTTCTAAACAACGTATTACCTTCCTAGGGGCAGGGTCTGCTGGTTGTGGTATCGCAGAAGCGATCATCGCACAAATGGTATCGGAAGGAATTTCTGACGAGCAAGCTCGCTCACAAGTTTACATGGTTGACCGTTGGGGTCTGTTACAAGAAGGCATGCCTAACCTTCTTGATTTCCAACAACGCTTGGTGCAAAAGCATACCAATACGAAAGAGTGGGAAAATGAAGGAAATGGCTTCTCACTACTCGATGTTATGCGTAACGCCAAGCCAACGGTACTAATTGGTGTTTCTGGTGCTCCTGGCCTATTTAGCCAAGAAGTCATCGAAGAAATGCATAAACACTGTAAGCGTCCGATTGTCTTCCCACTGTCGAACCCAACAAGCCGCGTGGAAGCGACACCGAACGACATCATTCGTTGGACAAATGGTGAAGCACTGGTTGCAACAGGTAGCCCATTTGAGCCAGTGGTTCATGAAGGTCGCACTTACCCTATTGCACAATGTAACAACAGCTACATCTTCCCAGGCATTGGCCTTGGTGTACTTGCTGTCAATGCAAAACGTGTCACTGACGAGATGCTAATGGAATCAAGCCGCGCGCTCGCAACATGTTCTCCTCTAGCAATCAACGGTCGTGGGGCACTACTTCCACCACTGGAAGAGATCCACTTAGTATCGAAAAAAATCGCATTTGCCGTTGGTAAAAAGGCAATTGAACAAGGTGTCGCATTAGAAATTACTGATGAAGCATTGAACGTGGCGATTGAACAGTCGTTCTGGCAACCTGTTTATCGCCGCTACAAGCGCACTGCGTTCTAAGCTTGAGACAATTCGTTTAATAATTAGCCCCTACCATGTAGGGGCTTTTATTTTTTTATCATCCTAACCAGATTTTGGCATAAATGGGCTTCTCTCTTTTTGTTTCTATCAGATATGATGAGAACTACATTTTTAGTTAAGGATATAAAACGTTTTGTTGTTTTCTCGCATAAGATCAAAGTGGAAGCTGAAATTTTCCTGGAAGCGATTTGCTTTGATTTTGTCGATCTCTGCACTTAGTCTGCTTGTTTCTGTTATTGCCATCGACCGGTGGGTGGTTTTACAAGCCAAAGAGAGCATTTTCACTGAATACGAGCAAATCCCTCAACATGAGGTTGCCGTAGTTCTTGGTACCAGTAAATACATCGGAAAGATCCTCAACACTTACTACACTCATCGCATTAATGCGGCGATTGAGCTTTACAACCAAGGCAAAGTAAAACAGTTTTTATTGAGTGGTGATAACGCCCACCGTTCATACAACGAACCGTGGACAATGAAACGCGACTTACTTAAAGCAGGCGTGCCTGAAGAAGTGATTCACCTTGATTATGCTGGCTTTCGTACCTTAGATTCGATTGTACGAGCAAAAAAAATTTTTGCTTCGGAGCGATTTCTGATTGTGACTCAGCGCTTTCACTGTGAACGCGCACTGTTCATCGCTGATGCTTACAGCATTGATGCGCAGTGTCTCGCGGTAGCAGGGCCGACGGCCAACAAGCAAAAAACATCGATGCGTGTTCGAGAACTGCTAGCCCGTGTGAAAGCGTTTTTAGACCTGTATATTATCAATACGCAGCCTAAGTTCCTTGGCCCTCAAGAACCTATCGTTGCAGTAAAAGAGCCAAATAAAGCAGCTAACGAGCCTCTTCAAGTCCCCGTCGAATAGAGGAATAACGTGGCTCACAAGCCTAGTAACATTTCTATAAAACAAATGGGTAGTTTTCTACCCATTTCCAATTCTCAACATCACACTTTCTAATTTGCTCTACGATTCAGGCAAAACTCTTTTTCGCATTCAAAGTAACATTTCATCAATAAATAACTACAAGTCAGTTACTTTGCCATAAAAAAACCGACAAAAGGCAATGCAAAAGGAGCACTACCCATGACCGCACTCGCTGTGACATTGAAGAATTGGTTCTTCACTCGCAACAGCATGATTTTGAACGCGAATATCCTATTGTTCATTATCTTGCTTAATACCTTACCCTTTGAACCACAAGTAGTAACCGGCCTGAGCATCTTAGTTTTTGTTGCTATTTTGTGGCTAACCGAAGCGATTCACGTCAGCATTACTGCGCTGCTCATACCACTACTTGCGGTATTTTTGGGTGTGTTCAACACTCAAGCCGCACTGAATAACTTTTCCAACTCCATCATTTTTCTATTTTTGGGTGGTTTTGCACTAGCTGCGGCTCTACATAAACAAAAGTTAGATCAAGCTATTGCAGATAAAGTACTATTGCTGGCAAGAGGAAAAATGTCTGTCGCTGTATTCATGCTATTTGGTGTGAGTGCTGGCCTGTCAATGTGGATTTCAAACACCGCCACCGCCGCGATGATGTTACCGCTTGTGCTGGGTGTGATGGCAAAGCTAGACGCCAAGAAAAACCACAACACCTTTTTGTTTGTTCTACTCGGTATCGCTTACAGTGCTTCAATTGGTGGTATTGCAACACTGGTTGGTAGCCCACCAAACGCAATTGCAGCAGCTGAAGTTGGCCTTAGCTTCACTGAATGGATGAAGTTTGGTGTACCTATTTCCCTAGTATTAATGCCAATCGCTATCCTCGTATTGTACACGATGACTAAGCCTGACCTTAGCCACAAGTTTGACCTTGACCATCAACCAGTCGAATGGACAAACGGCAAAATGATTACGTTGGCGATTTTCTTACTGACCGTGACGTTGTGGATATTCAGTAAGCCTATTAACGCTATGCTGGGTGGCTTCGCGAAGTTCGATACTCTTGTAGCTATTGGCGCCATCCTTCTACTTGGTGCTTCTCGCGCCGTCGAGTGGAAAGATATTGAGAAAACAACCGACTGGGGTGTGTTAATCCTATTTGGTGGTGGTATCTGTCTGAGTAACGTCCTAAAAACAACCGGAACAAGCGTATTTTTGGCTCATAGCTTGTCAGGCTTCCTTGAGCAAGCCGGTATTCTCTTAACGATTCTTGCAGTGGTTGCTTTTGTTGTCTTCTTGACTGAGTTTGCGAGTAACACCGCCAGTGCTGCGCTACTTGTCCCTGTATTTGCGACCATTGCAGAAGCCTTGGGTATGTCTCCGGTTATTCTTTCTGCACTGATTGCCGTCGCTGCATCTTGTGCATTTATGTTACCAGTTGCAACACCTCCAAACGCGATTGTGTTCGGTACGGGTCATATCAAGCAAAAAGAAATGATGCGAATTGGTTTCGTATTAAACATTGCCTGTATTGCTGCACTAACGCTTTTCGCTTGGTTGTTCTGGTAAAAATAGCAAGTTCGATTAGCATTACACTGCTGCTCACGGTAATCGTATCGATAACCCAAACTTCCCCCCCTAAGTGGTGTTCAGCAGTTTCCCTCTTGGTGGCCAGTTGGCCACCTTTTTTCTTTCCTTTTAGTGAACCACTATCAGGCTTGCTTCTTTTCGCAAGCAAGTAAACCATAATGAGCTTCCACTCGGTTGCGACCATTGCGCTTCGCCTGATACAACACTTCGTCAGCTCTCGCCATGGTTTCTGAGACGCGTTCATTCTGCATTTGGGCAACGCCAATACTGCAAGTTAATGATTCACCGTGCACCCACAAATGATCCTCCACATTTTTGCGAATCATTTCTGCCTTCTCTAGCGCTTGTTCAATATTGGTATCAGGGCAAAATACGACAAACTCTTCGCCGCCCCAACGAACGAGTCGATCGTCTGAGTAAATAGAAGTCGCTACCACCATGACAAATTCGCGCAATATGTCATCCCCCATTTGGTGCCCAAATTTGTCGTTCACCTTTTTAAACTTATCCAAGTCCAAATAGAGAATACTGAAGGTGTTATGCCCCCAGCGAACCTGACGAGATTGTTGTTCCAGCCAGTGTTGCACAGCATATCGGTTCATCGCGCCCGTCAAAGCATCTCGATGCGCTAACTCTGCAAACTCATAGTTTTGAGCTCGCAAAGTATCATTCACCTTTTCCAAATGACGGTGACGCTTTTGCGCTTTTTCATAAGCCACTCTATTTTTTCGTAACTCATGCAGTGAAAAAGCCAGTCCAAGCGCCATCCAAGAGAGTAATAATGCATACAACAATGTTTCTTGCGCAAGGTAAGCGCCTTCAAACTCAATTTTATCAATCACAATTCTATGTTTACCAAGTGCCGCACCAGACCCAGTTGCAATATCAATACGTGTGATGTTTGAAAATTCAGGTGCAGAGTGCTCAATCGCGACTCCGTTATCTGCTAACCACCAGGTCATCACCTGAAGATTTTTAATCGGAATTTCGACAATATCGATCGAACCCGACGGAGAAAACTGCATGCCATTATATTTAATGGTGTACTCGTCGTCCGGCTTGGAATACTCAGAATTATAATTGCGAAGATACAAACGTAGGTCGTGGCTAGGGTTAGCCCCTATTCCTGCCTCTTCATATCGCACCTTCAATCGAATCGTATGGTAGTTGGAAAGGTCAATACCCTGTGTTGGCGTTGCTGAATCGGTATAAACCGAGATTCCGCAGTAAGGCCAAGCATACGAGCTCTGCTTTAGTTCACAGCTAAGAACTAGGCTTTGCCGATCGTATGTGATATCAGCCTCACTCACACCTCCTTCACTGGCATCTTTAGTTGCATAGATATTGAAATGCTCAGGTGTAATGGTCAGCTTTCGCGTATCGCCAAGCACACTATAAAGGGCAACCAAACTGATAGTGCAAATAGAAAGAGCAAAGATAAAGTTATGGATCCACTTCATGGGCAAGTGACCTGCTGAGATTATATGCAATACGTGAGGTTCAATAATTTCAAAAAATGAAATCAAGGTGATTTATCAAGAAATAAAATCACTTTCTCATTCAATTCTTAGTTTCGACACATAGTAACGGATTTTGAACCGTTATCACGTTTTAAAATTTCTAAAAAGTGCAACTCAACTTCTATTTGCGAAGCATTTCACAGCCATAATTTTTAGAAAATAAAACACGATGCATAATAATTTAGTGCAAGACATTTACTTTAAAGCTCCTGTCAACCCTGCATCTCTTCTCCACTTCAGTATATACTGTGCAAAAACACAATAATGAGTAATGTCATGTCATTAATTGCAACTGGCACGCTAAACAAAATGCGTGCTTCTCTGGACGGTGCCGTCAACTACCGTCTTCCTGTCGGTGAGGAAGAAATCGACTTAACTCCGTTTCTGGGTAAAACGCTCACACTGACTCACACTGGCAATATTTTTTGTTGCTCATGTGGAAAGAAAACGAAAAAGAGTTATTCGCAAGGCCACTGTTTTGTATGCATGAAAAAGCTAGCAAGCTGCGACATGTGTATCATGAAGCCAGAGACCTGCCACTACGATCAAGGGACTTGTCGCGAACCACAATGGGGTGAAGAGAATTGCATGGTGGATCACTTTGTCTACCTGTCCAACACATCCAGCTTAAAAGTTGGTATTACTCGTCATACTCAAATCCCGACTCGTTGGATTGACCAAGGCGCGACTCAGGGCTTGCCAATTTTTAAAGTAAAAACTCGCCATATCTCCGGTTTAATTGAAGTTGAACTGGCGAAACATATCGCAGACAAGACCAATTGGCGCACACTGCTTAAAGGTGACGGTGAACCTATGGCATTGCAGGACCGTTTTGCTGAGCTATTGCCTTTAGTCGAAGAGAAAATTGCCGAGATAAAACAGCAATTCGGCGAAGATGCCATTGAAGTATTAAACGAAAGCATTACCGACCTTAGCTACCCGGTACAACAGCACCCAACGAAGATCACTTCGCATAACTTCGATAAAAACCCGGTTGTTACTGGCACTTTGCAAGGCATTAAAGGTCAATACCTCATCTTTGATACTGGCGTTATTAATGTAAGAAAATTCACTTCCTATGAAGTTGAAGTTAGTGAGTAATCGCTTGTAAAACGCGTTGATTCAAATAAAAACGAAAAAAGCTCGAGTTTGACTCGAGCTTTTGTTTTTCTATTAGGAAGAAATCGTTAGTTATGCGTCAAGGATGCTTTCTAGCACATCGAATAACATATCGACTTCTTCTATTGTATTGTAATGCATACAACCAATTCGCACTACACCACCCGATTCTTCTAAACCAAGTTGACGAACTAAGCCCAACGCATAAAAGTGACCATTCCATACACAAATGTTATGTTCACCCAGTGTTTTCGCGATGAACTCTGGAGAATATCGGTCAAACGTTAGCGCAAAAGTTGGCGTGCGGAGTTGGCTATCTTCCTTTGCGATACCGAATAGATTGACACCATCTAATGCATTCAAACGCTGTAAGAAACGCTCACTCAAGCGCTGCTCATGTTGTTCATACAGTTGGTAGCTTTGCTCCAACCGTTGGCGAAGAGGTAAACCGACTTCACCAAATTGAGCCAGATACTCAACCGCAGAAACGACACCAGCAAGACCTTCAAAACTTTGCGTTCCTGTTTCAAATCGACCAGGGCCTATATTAGTGGCAGGCTCGACTTTGTAAGGGCGAATACTGTGGAGCCACTGATCGGCTATGTAAGCAATACCAACGTGCGGTCCGAAAAACTTGTAAGCTGAGCAAGCTAAAAAGTCACAACCTAACGCTTGAACATCAACCAAATGATGAGGCGCATAATGGACGGCATCCACATAAACTTGTGCCCCAACATTGTGCGCCATGCTGACTACTTGCTGTACATCCACAATAGAACCCGTCGTGTTCGATGCATAAGTCACAGCGACAAGGCGCGTTTTATCAGAAAGAAGGCGGCTTAAATGCTCCATATCCAGCGTACAATCTTCTTCGTTGATACGAACTTGATGAACCGTAACGCCTTTATCTTCTGCCGCTTGCTGCCAGCTGGATACATTTGAATAGTGATCCAAAGCGGAAACAATGATCTCATCTCCTGCTTGCCAATCTCGACTAATCGCGCGACTAAGCTGAAAGGTTAGTGAGGTCATATTGGCACCGAAGACAATATTGCCAGATGAAGGGGCATTAAGTAGCGCCTGAGCCGACTCACGCGCATTTTGCATTACGTCAACGGTCACTTGGCTAGAAAAATAATGCCCGCCTAAGTTAGCGTTGAAACGACCTAAATACCCAACCATGCTGTCTAGTACTGGTTGAGGCACTTGTGAGCCACCTGGACCATCAAAAAACGTCACGGGCTTGTCGTTGTGGTATTGAGCCAACGCCGGAAATTGCTCTCTGATCTGATTAAGATTGAAGTTCATTACGCTTATCCGTAGCAGTGAGTACAAATACATCCATATGGCCCGCTTCGTCATCAATAACAGAGCGGATTGGGCACGCGTTATGCCACAGCTTGCTATCAGCCAAGATTGCGACCTCTCCGGTTTCTAGCACTTTACGGAAAAATGGGGCTTGGTTATGGCTGCTGTACAGCATGATGTCGCCACCGATGATGTTATGGCGTCCCACACCAACCATTGCAATGTGATCAAAACCGTCTTGGTGCACACCTTCAGGTGCTACTTGGGTTTCTTCTTCCAGTGCCCTGATACGGATTTGGTGAATTTCTATTTCTTGACCGTTTGGCAGATGATTCGCATTGACAAACAATTCACACATTTCTCGAAATCCATCGCTGGTAAGAATATCCTTCTCAATTGGCTCGAATTGTCTTACAACATCACCTTGAAATCGGTTGATATCAGAGGATTGAACAAAGCTATTTTTATTTAAGTCGATGACTTTGCCGTTATCAAAACCAACCACAGAATAACGTCGTAGTCGATACTGACCATCTGCATGTTCGGTACGAGGCAGTTCTTCAAACGATGGGGAAAGCTGCTCAATTGCTGCCATGCTGAGCTGTGTTAAATGTAGAGTATTCTCACGTGAATGTAACATCATTTGCTCCTTTAATGAGGCACATTAATTAACATTTAATTTACACACTAGGTTACGCAAATATTCTGCAATTACCAGCTTTTAACGTTGATAGCTTCAACAAAACGACGAAAACAACATAACAAACCAAACCAAACCACAAAAACAGAGCCATGTTTCAGTTTTACGCTTTGACAATATTTGAAACTAGACTTCTCTACTACGAATAGAATTTTATGCTAGAAGTCAACGTTCTCAATCAATATTTAGTGGGTTCTAATCTATAACCAATTATTCGATCACAATCGTTGTTTATGCTTTTAAAGCACTAAGAATTTCCATACAATCGAGGGAAATGTTACGCCCTTTTTGGAGCCATAATGAGCGACGTAAAACACTGTAAATTATTAATTCTTGGTTCTGGTCCTGCAGGATACACAGCTGCCGTCTACGCAGCGCGTGCAAACTTAAACCCTGTGCTTGTGACGGGAATGCAACAAGGTGGTCAGCTAACCACCACAACTGAAGTTGAAAACTGGCCAGGCGATGCTGAGGGACTGACAGGTCCTGCATTGATGGATCGCATGAAAGAGCACGCCGAGCGTTTCGAAACTGAGATCGTGTTTGATCACATCAACGAAGTAGAACTATCACAACGCCCATTTCGTTTAAAAGGCGATTCTGGCGAGTACACATGTGACGCATTGATTATTTCTACAGGTGCATCAGCAAAATACCTTGGCCTTGAGTCTGAAGAAGCATTTAAAGGTCGCGGCGTTTCTGCTTGTGCAACCTGTGACGGTTTCTTCTACCGTAATCAGAAAGTTGCAGTTGTGGGCGGTGGTAACACTGCTGTTGAGGAAGCGCTATACCTATCTAACATTGCGTCAGAAGTTCACCTGATCCACCGCCGCGATTCATTCCGCGCAGAGAAGATCCTTGTGAAACGTCTGATGGATAAAGTTGAAAGCGGTAATATCGTTCTTCATACCGATCGCACTCTCGATGAAGTACTGGGTGACGATATGGGCGTAACGGGCGTCCGCATTAAAGACGTGAACAGCGGTGCGACAGAAGATATCGATGTAATGGGTGCATTCATCGCAATTGGCCACCAGCCAAACACACAAATCTTTGAAGGCCAAGTAGACATGAAAGATGGCTACATCATCGTTCAATCAGGTCTTGAAGGCAACGCAACACAAACTAGTATCGAAGGTGTATTTGCAGCTGGCGACGTAATGGACCACAACTACCGTCAAGCGATCACCTCTGCAGGTACAGGTTGTATGGCTGCATTAGATGCTGAACGTTTCTTAGACTCACTTGGTGACAAATAACTTTTCACATTTGTGTCATATCCTTAAAGCCCAGCGGTATTCCCGCTGGGTTTTCTTTTGTATACTACCGCCTCATTAAAACAATTATCATTAAGCCTTCACGATGGATAAGAAAAAGCAAAGCAGCTTGAATAAGTGGCTGAAGCAACAAAGTAAGTTAGCCAAGCGCTGGCTTATGATTGCGATAGGCCTAGGCGTACTTTCAAGCGTGTTTTTATTGGCTCAAGCAGCCCTGCTCGCCTCCATTCTGCACCAGTTAATCATTGACCAAGTCGACAAAGCCGACCTCATTTGGCATTTTGTTGGGCTCGGTGGCACGGTTATCGGTCGAGCTGCTTGTACCTGGGGTCGAGAGCTTGCCGGTTACCGTTGCGGGGAGCAAATTCGAGTTTATATTCGCCAACTCATTTTAGATAAAGTTCATAAACTTGGGCCAGCTTACATCAAAGGCAAACCTGCTGGCAGTTGGGCAACGCTCATCTTAGAGCAGGTAGAAGATATGCAAGATTTCTTCTCACGCTACTTGCCTCAAATGTCATTATCGGTACTAGTGCCTTTCATCATTTTGGTTGTCGTATTCCCAGTAAACTGGGCAGCAGGCTTGATCTTCCTAGTCACTGCACCACTAGTGCCTATTTTCATGGCACTGGTTGGGATGAAAGCCGCAGAAGCAAACCGTAAAAACTTTAAAGCAATGCAGCGTTTGTCGGGTCACTTTTATGACCGCTTGCAAGCAATGACGACCATTCGCTTATTCGATAGAACAAAATCTGAAACTGAAACTCTTAAGGGTGCTTCGGAAGTCTTTCGTACTCGTACCATGGACGTTCTGAAAATCGCGTTTCTGTCTTCTGCGGTGTTAGAGTTTTTCACTTCTATTTCTATCGCAATTACCGCTGTCTACTTTGGCTTTAGTTATATCGGGGAGCTCGATTTCGGCTACTACGGCGCAGGTGTTACGCTCTTTGCTGGTTTGTTCATTCTGATTCTTGCTCCAGAGTTTTATCAGCCATTACGTGATTTGGGCACGTTCTATCATGCGAAACAGCAAGCGGTTGGCGCAGCAGAAAGCATTGTCGAGTTTCTGGATTTGGAAGTCGATCAAATCAAAGATGGTACCCAAGCGTTAGATAAAAACAGCCCTATCCATATTGAAGCGGACCAGTTAACCATTTTTAGTCTGGAAGGTAAGCAGCTCGCAGGTCCCCTATCCTTCTCTCTTGAAGCCAACAAAAGTACAGCGTTGGTTGGACCAAGTGGCGCAGGTAAAACAAGTTTGGTAAACACAATCCTCGGTTTCATGCCTTATCAAGGTAGCTTAAAAATTAATGGCTGCGAATTGTCGCAAGTGGATCTAGCCACATGGCGAGAGGCAGTAAGCTGGATTGGTCAAAACCCGATGCTATTACACGGTAGCATTCGAGATAACATCACACTAGGTAAGCAAAATATTCAGGATGCAGACGTACATTCTGTGTTGAATGACTCTCACGCTGCTGAATTTGTTGAAATGCATGGGTTGGATTATCCGATATCTGATCGTTCTGGTGGTTTATCTGTCGGCCAAGCGCAGCGTTTAGCACTGGCTCGCGCCATGCTACAAAATGGTCGTTTTTGGTTATTAGATGAACCAACCGCAAGCTTAGATGCTCGCAGTGAAAAACTCGTGATGGAAGGCATTAACAAGTATGCGCATGCCACAACGAATTTGATGATTACTCACCAACTTGCGCCTTTACAAAACGTATCGCAAATTCTTGTTATGCAGGACGGCCAGATTGTTCAACGTGGTGATTACGCCACACTGTCGACAGAAGATGGCTTATTTAAAGACATGTTGGAAGCGAACCTCGCACAACGTGAAACAGACAAGGGGAACTTAGATGCGTGATTTACTCCCTTATCTAAAACTCTATAAAAAACACTGGTTTGGTCTTTCGCTAGGTATGCTACTGGCATTTCTGACCTTAGCGGCGTCTATTGGCTTATTAACGCTATCAGGTTGGTTTATTTCAGCCGCAGCGGTGGCAGGCTTGACGGTTGCTCGTGAGACCTTCAACTACATGTTACCAGGTGCCGGGGTACGCGGCGCTGCAATGGCTCGAACCGCAGGTCGATGGGGAGAACGTGTCGTTAGCCACAATGCAACGTTCAAGCTGCTTACCGATCTACGTATCTTCTTCTTTAAGAAACTTGCACCACTGATTCCGGGTCGTGTTTCTACGATGCGTGATGCCGATCTGCTCAACCGCCTAGTAGCGGACGTAGATGCGATGGATCACGTTTACCTTCGACTTATCAGCCCTGTCGTGATTGGTGTTTTTGGCATATTGAGTTTAACGGCTGTCCTGGCGTTCTTTGATTGGCATCTCGCCCTACTGCTTGGCTCGATTCTTACCGTCATGTTGTTTGTATGGCCAGTACTGTTCTATAAACTGGGTAAAAACAATGGCGAGAATCTCACTCATCATAAAGCGCAATTGCGAGTGGCGACACTGGACTGGCTTCAAGGCTACAGTGAACTGAGTATCTTTGGAGCAGAAGAACGTTATCGTAATCTCATTCTAGAGAAGCAGAAGCAGTTGCTGTCTAACCAATTTGTGAACGCGAATTTAACGGGCATGGCTTCAGGACTGCTTATGCTGGTGAACGGCATTACACTGGTTGTGATGCTTTGGTTTGCTGCAGATGGCGTAGGTGGTCGTGCTCCTGATCCTTGGATTGCGCTGTTTGCGTTTGCAACCATGGCGAGCTTTGAGATTCTGATGCCTATCGCGGGCGCATTCCAGTACCTGGGTCAAACGTTGACTTCTGCTCGTCGTTTAAATGAAGTAATTTTGGCTGAACCTGACGTTGTCTTCCCTGAGCAATCGAAACATAAAGGCACAACGTTAGACATTGAATTCGACAACATTGACTTCACTTACCCTGACGGTCAGCAAAAGGTGCTGAAAGACTTGTCACTCTCACTACCGTTGGGCACTAAAACAGCGATTGTAGGTCAAACAGGTTCAGGTAAATCAACACTGATTCAGCTTCTTTGTCGCTACTGGGATGTAAACCAAGGTGAAGTTCGAATCGGTGGTACAAAACTGCAAGATTGGAGCGAGTCGGACCTGCGAGCAGCAATGACTGTGGTCAGTCAACGCGTAGATGTACTAAACGGGACACTACGTGACAACTTACTCATGGCCGCTCCGGACGCAAGTGATGAGCAACTGTCTACTATTTTACAAAAAGTCGAGCTTGGCGGACTTCTTGAAGAGCCGGGTTTAGACGCTTGGTTAGGCGACGGCGGTCGTCAGTTATCTGGTGGTGAGAAACGCCGAATCGGTATTGCTCGAGCATTGCTACGTGATGCCCCAATCCTACTCTTAGATGAGCCGACTGAAGGCCTCGATAAGCGTACGGAACAAAAAGTGATGGCGCTTTTCAATGAACACTTTGCTAATAAGACAGTAGTATTCATTACACACCGACTGATAGAGTTAGAAAGTATGGATAGCATCTGTTTGATGGAACAAGGTGAGATCATCGAACAAGGCGACCATCCAACGCTACTCGCTCAAAAAGGTCGTTACTACCAGCTATTACAATCTCTATAATTCGATTTTCAGTGACGAGAAGGGCTCATCAAACGATGAGCCCTTTTGTTATTCCTGTATTATTAGTTACCTAATTAAGCACGTATACAGTGCTGATTTACCGACCAGATTTTTTGAGATAAGCCGCCATTTCATCTTCCGGAACCATGCCCCCACCTGTTGCCCAAACAAGATGTGTTGCTTTTTTGAGTTTTTCTTCGTCAAATTTCATTCGAGACTGATAAGCATGGTTATTCGAGACGTGCACTGCCCCAATCATACCGGCTAATGCAGAAGGCTCTAGATTAATACCTTCCAGTTCACTTAACTCACCCAAGTGGTGATACATACGAGCGTCATCAATGGTGTAAAAACCATCAAGTAGCCTTTCCATCGCTCTTCCGACAAATCCCGAGGCACGACCTACTGCCAAACCATCAGCGGCGGTAATGTTATCGATACCCAAATCTTGCACCGAAATATCGTCATGCAAGCCTGTATGTACGCCCAACAGCATGCACGGTGAGTGCGTTGGCTCTGCGAAAATACAGTGGACATGCTCGCCAAATGCTACCTTCAAGCCAAATGCCACCCCACCAGGTCCACCGCCAACACCACAAGGAAGATAAACAAACAATGGATGATGCTCATCAACCACGATTCCCAAGTCATCAAATTGCTGCTTAAGACGCTCACCCGCAACAGAGTAACCTAGAAACAGCGTCCGTGAGTTTTCATCATCGATAAAGAAACAGTTGGGATCTTTTTCTGCCTCTTTACGACCTTGCTCGACAGCAATACCATAATCTTCTTGGTGCTCTACGACATTAACACCATGCGACCGGAGCTTATTTTTCTTCCATTCCCGCGCATCCGCAGACATGTGGACTGAAACTGAAAAACCCAGCTTCGCACTCATGATGCCGATGGACATACCAAGATTGCCGGTTGAGCCAACCGCAATACTGTACTGCTTAAAAAACTGCCGAAACTCATTGCTGAACAATTTTCTGTAATCATCGTTTTCACAGAGCAAGCCGGCTTCAAACGCCAACTTTTCTGCATGAGTGAGCACTTCATAAATACCACCTCTCGCTTTGATCGAACCAGAAATTGGCAAATGACTGTCTTTTTTGAGCATTAAATGGCCCAATATTGGTGTGTCGTATTGCTGCTCCAAACGCACTTTCATATTGGGAATATCCACCACTGGGGACTCAATAATGCCACGCGACGTTTCCGTTTCGGGAAACGCCTTCATCAAATAAGGCGCAAATCGTGTTAGCCGTTCACTCGCCGCTTGAATATCTTTTTCATCTAACCCGACATGAGGTAAGCCTTCCTCCAAGGAACTGATATGGGGGTTGAACCAACAAACCTCTTCAAGATCAATAAGTGCTGCCAAGAGTGGGAACTGCTTAGTCAGCGCTTCAATATTTGCCTTGGTCATTTTACCTTCCTGGAATGATGTGAGTTGAGATAAACAAAAGCGCCGCAATAGCGACGCTTTGGAGAACAACTATCAGTTTGAGCTTATGCGTAGTTTTTCTCAAACTCTTGCATGAAGTCTACTAACGCTTGAACACCTTCTAGCGGCATTGCGTTATAAATGGATGCTCGCATACCACCAACTGCTCGATGACCTTTTAGCGCTTTCAGCCCTTTAGAGTCTGCTAGCTCAAGGAAGGTTGCATCTAGTTCAGGCTTAGCAAGTTGAAATGGCACGTTCATCAAAGAACGGTTTGCTGAGTGCACGCCATTACGGTAGAAATCAGACTGATCGATGTAATCATACAGTAGCGCGGCTTTAGCGCGGTTCACTTGCTCAATCGCTTTTACTCCACCCTGTGCCTTCAGCCATTTGAAAACAAGACCAGACAGGTACCATGCAAAGGTTGGTGGCGTGTTGAACATTGATTCTTTTTCTGCCAAAACAGTGTAATCCAAGATACTTGGTAGTACCTGCTTCGCCATACCTAATAAATCATCGCGCACGATAGCAATAGCAATGCCGGAAGGACCAATATTTTTCTGAGCGCCCGCGTAAATCACACCGTATTTAGACACATCGATTTCACGAGAAAGAATTGTCGAAGACATGTCAGCAACAATCGGTTTGTCGGTGATAGGAAGATCGTTAATCTCAATACCATCAATGGTCTCATTTGGACAGAAGTGAACGTAAGCCGCTTCTGGAGCAATTTTCCATTCACTTGCAGGTAGAACCGCGACTTTCCCGTTGATTTCTGTTTTTGCATCAAACACGTCTGGTTCGCAGTATTTTTTCGCTTCAGCTACCGCGCTTCCAGCCCAATAACCACCATCGATGTAAGTTGCCGTATCGGCATCACCAAGTAAGTTTAGAGGAACAGCAGCAAACTGAGCACGAGCACCACCTTGGCAGAACAGCACTTTATAGTTGTCCGGAATATTCAGAAGATCACGTAAATCCTGCTCGGCTTCTTCTGCAACTTTGATGAACTCTTTGCTTCGGTGGCTGATTTCCATGACCGAAGTGCCAAGACCTTGCCAATCGATTAGTTCCTTTTGTGCTTGCTGCATAACTGCTTTAGGCAGACCTGCTGGCCCTGCACTGAAGTTAAATACGTTGTCCGTATTTTGTTCCATGATGCTCATTGCTCCTGCTATGTAAATATTAAGAAATTAATATCACGTTTTCGCAGTGATAAAAACAAGAAAAGAGGTCTTACGACCTCTTTTTAAAGACTAAGCGTTGAATTGGAACAAATTCGCAACAACACGAATTACTGTTGTTGCATCAAAGCAGGCATAAGTAGAGCCACCAATGGGAACTCATGCCCATTTTCGAACTTCAATTTGCCTTCACCAATTTCTGCTTTTAATTGATAACCGCCCTCTACTTTTTCGATCAACTCCATAATAAGGAGCTCATCAATCCCTTCTTGAATAAATGGGTAATGCGTTACTAATTCATCAGAGAAGTAAGTGCTAAGTTCACCAGTAGTGGCCGTCACCAACTTCATTGGATCTTGAGTAATATGCTCAGTACCTTCAGGGATGGATAGTTGCCACTCGTTGTGGAACTTGCCGTCACCGAACGCGAGTGAAAGCTCGTTCACGGATAAATCAAAACCTTTGCTAAACAGCGTATCGACATGCG
Source organism: Vibrio sp. 1402 (assembly GCF_033340275.1). Taxonomy (NCBI): domain Bacteria; kingdom Pseudomonadati; phylum Pseudomonadota; class Gammaproteobacteria; order Vibrionales; family Vibrionaceae; genus Vibrio; species Vibrio sp. 1402. Next base: position 296,895 of record NZ_JAWOWE010000002.1, on the reverse strand, counting down.
GCAATAAATTCGCAATTTCCTGCTCATCTAGCATAGGAGAGCCTTGATAGATAGACATAATTTGATCAAAAGACTGGCTATCCACATCTGCAATTGAGAAATCCAACTTAAAGTTATCGACATCCGTCCCATCAGTTAAACGTAGTTTCTTAGCATCTAGGTTTAATTGACTGTTCAGCTTATCACCAGACTCACTCATCGTAGTGTTACCACGGTAGCTCGCATTTTCAATCAAAAAGACAGGCGTCAAGTTCGCATCAACCACATCCAGCTTCTCTAGAGAAAAAGATTGCTCACCCAGCCAATAGCCTTTTGCTTGCTTTCCTTTACCTTGCCCTGTCAATGCATTCAGATGAAGCTCTTCACCGTTTTCAAAATCCACTTGAACAGAAGGAACGGAAACTTGGTAATTGAGATCACCCAATACCGTCACATCACCTGTTACTTTTGCAGGGCTTGTAGAAACAGAAACACCTTGCGCTTCGTTACGATAATGCCAACTGTCTAGGTCGAGGATAAATGCTGTATTGCCATTTAGTTGAGTCTGGCTATGCATCGTGAGAGGCAAAAAGTCATTGTCCACCAATTTTGAATCTGCTGTTAGGCTTGTTAGACCGTGGCTAACATCACTGGTTACGTCAAACGTCGTTGGCATACCATCACGCTCTAACTGCGTTTTAAGCTCAGGATCAACAACTGAATAACGAGTCAGCACGACTGAAGACAAATAGCCACGCTGATACTCGACCACTTCGCCTTTAATCATTTCATCATTCATATTGGTAATACCATCTTCAATGATGGACTGACCAATTTGTCCGACAGCCAATGGCCAACACAGTGCTAATGAGATAGCACCACCAATGGCGCCGATTTTTTTAAGATTTTGCATAACGTCACTTATTAGATATTTTCGGTCAGTCTACCCCAAACCACCTGCGGAGAAAACATTGAGACAAATCAGACTATTGATGCTTATTCTAGTCCATTAATCAGGAATCATACTTGGCTCCCACTCATCATGTCCTTTTATTGTTAAAGTTTGCGTGGCGAAGTTTTAACCGGAGCTAAAACATCTGTGAATCGTTATGCTGTGTTGTGTCTCGACAACAACCCAATCAGTGCTGAACAGTTTCGATTGGAGCTGTCTGCCTTCTCAAGTAAGTTTGATATTTTTTCTGTCGAATCGATAGAAGAGGCTCAAAGCGCTTTAGAGTATCTAGAAGAAAGAGAACAGACTGTTGCTTTAGTTATAGCGAGCCATCACGCTCATTTTAACGGCGTGGATTTTCTTATTGGTTTAGACCGGATGCCACATACCGAGCAAGCAAGAAAAATTCTTATTAGCTGCTCGTCTGATATAGAGGCAATTCTCACTGCCGTTAATGAGGGCAGGCTCGACCACTGCCTCACTAAACCTTTGCCAGATCACGTCTTATTTAACACAGTGCAAAAAGAGCTGACCCAATTTATCTTGCGAAATGGCAAAGAAGACCTGCTAAGTTACAGTCAGATATTGGATCATCACAGCTTGTTGCGAGCGCACATCAATAACCAGATGAGCCATTATCAAGCCGGATTCTTACACGACTACCACTCGATGTCTGATGCCGAGTTAGCCGAGCAAGTGATCTCCGCTCTCCAGCAATTTTTCAAAGATAATGACGAAACAAGAGCGTGCCGTACATACTCACCTGAACACTTATTAACCGTGGAAGGCGAGCCAAATTGCTTTTTGTGGTTTATCACCGAAGGTGAAGTGGCTCTGTACAAGCGCGATGAGCAAGGCATGCAGCGAGAGGTTGTACGCCATAACAAAGGGAATATTGTCGGAGGCATGTCGTTTGTTACTGGGGAATGTTCTTTCTCGACAGCTCTAACACTAACCAAAACAGAAGTTATCAAACTCGATCGCAACGTATTCAATAAAGTGATGCAAAGCGACTCAAACTTACTGCCTCTTTTTACAAACTTGCTTTTACGCCACTTCAACCGCCGATTGCAAAGAAGCATCAACACCAAACTGCAACTTCAAAAAACGCTCGAATCTTTAGAATCAGCCCACCAGCAGCTCATTGAAAGAGAAAAAATGGCGATGCTTGGCCAATTGGTTGCGGGAGTGGCACACGAACTAAACAATCCAGTAGCCGCGATATTGAGGGGCGTAGAGAATTTAACGCATACGCTAGAACGATTACTTAACGATGCGCCCAGTTCCGATATACAAAGCAAAGGCATTGAATTACTGAGCAAAGCGCAAACCTCAAAACCCGCTTCAACCGCCGAGCTCAGATCACGCGTAAAAGCGCTTAGCCATACTCTTCCAGACCGAGCATTGGCAAAAAAAGTGGTGAGCCTTGGATTAGAGTCCGATCAAGAGCTACTTACCCAACTAACGAGAAAGCAGAAAGCGTCTTATCATGCTCTCAATACACTAGAGCAATACCACAAAGCAGGTTCTACACTTCGCTCAATTAATGTCTGTGCAGCACGAATTGCTGATATGGTAAAAAGCCTGAAAGGATATGCTCGGTCAGATGATGAGACCCTGCACTATGCCGATATTCATGAGGGCATTGAAGACACCTTGGTGATTTTCGAGAACAAATTAAAAATGCACCAAGTTTCAACCGACTATGCAAACTTGCCTTCCATCCTTTGTCAACCGATCGCACTCCAACAGGTGTGGACGAACTTGGTCTCTAACGCCATTGACGCATTTCCAGAGAAAGGTGTGTTAAACATACAAACACGCCTTATAGAAAAAGAGCACACACATTATGCCGTTATCTCATTTGAAGATAATGGATGTGGCATTCCTGAATCGCAAAGAGACGCCATTTTCGAGCTGAACTTCACCACAAAAAAAGAAGGTAATTTTGGCTTAGGCATCGGACTGTCCATCTGCCAGCAAATCGTAACAGCACACAGAGGGTGGATTGACGTCGAATCAGAGATCGGCCAGTTCACACGAATGACCGTCTGGTTACCAGTCATCGAAGAAGGAGATGAAACATGACCAAGTATCTAATTTTATGTGTCGATGACGAACGAGAAGTCTTGGATAGCGTGCTCCAAGATCTTGCTCCCTTCGAGGAGAACTTTGTCGTCGAAGGAGCGGAATCGGTGACTGAAGCTCGGCAAGTGATTGAGGAGATGGCGGAAGAAGAAGTTCAGCTTGCGCTCATTTTATGTGACCACATTATGCCGGAACAAACTGGGATCAGCTTCTTAATCGAACTCAGTCAAAATGGTGACACAAAAGCAGCGCGCAAAGTTTTACTCACAGGACAAGCTGGTTTGGAAGACACCGTAGAAGCCGTAAATAACGCGAGTCTCGATTATTACATTGCCAAACCTTGGAAAGGTGAAGCATTGAGAAAAGCAATCGTGTCTCAGCTTACCGCGTTTGTGATTGAGAATGATGATAACCTGCTATCCTGGACTCAAATCCTTGATTCTGAGGCAATCCTCAACGCCATGGCAGAAAGAAGAGCAAGCTTTGGCGAGTAATAAAGTGTTTGGTTCTAACTTGAACTCAACGATGCTCATTGCACCACCTAACCTCGCATAGTCGAATGAGGTTAGAAAAACATCGTTACTTGTCCGAGTGAAATTCTCGGACACTACGTATATGGCGTAGTTTTTGCTTAAACCAAGGAACTATTAAGTTAATTGACAAAACATCGACACATTTTTGTTGGTCGTGGACCTTCCTTTTTATTATGATGTCGGACAAATCAGATTACGGTTCAAGTGGTTGCTTGAATCCATGGAAATAATGAACAAGGTTTATCGTTAGTTATGCGTAAAACACTATTAGCCGCTGCCTTACTAGTGGCATCAAGCCATGCCCTAGCTGCAAACGATCGCAATGCGCCAGCAACTATGAGCAACTTTAGCTACGACTATTTCGAAGCACGTATTGGCGCAAGTCCTGTGACATTTGGTGCTGGATTCAGCAAATCAATTCACCCGAACGCGCATGTTATTGCTCGTATTGACTCTGAGTTTGAAAGTGATTTTGACTCAGCTGCAGGCTTTGGCTTCCATTCTCCGCTAAACAACTGGGCAGATCTTACTGGTGAAATGCTAATGCGCGTTGTGCAACCTTCGAATGAGAGCAGCACAGATGTTGGTATGGAGCTTAACTTAGGTGTTCGCCAATGGTTGGGCCCTCAATTAGAAGTAGGCGGCAAAGTCGGCTACGTTTCTATCGATAACGATGACGATTGGACTGGCTCTGCCTACGCTCGATTCCACTCAACAGAGCTTTTCTCTTTGGGTGCTGAAGCTCGTATCAACGATTTTTACGGTGATCAGGTAATGTTCACTACGCGTTTTAAGTTTTAAGATTTGTGCTGTAAGAAAAGAGCAAATTAAAAAAACAAAAACCGAGGTCTCTGCCTCGGTTTTTTTGTCTAATTTAATGACTAACTCAATGAAGTGGTAAAAAACTTCAACGTCCTTTTTCCGCTTTTCACACTTGCTTTTACGACCCGCTAACTCCATCGAAACGAGTCAATCATTGTGCGATCAGCTTCGCTTAGTCACACAGTGCCAATAACTGTTTTTTACGCGGCTCTTGGATCAGTTTCCAATGTACGCCATCAGTTGCACCAGCAAATTTCCACAGTAGCTTTACATCAACATCATTACCGTAAGCCGTTTTAACTTTGTTGAAGACTTTTACAGGTCCAAGTTCTAAAAAGGTTTCTACGTCATCAACACCGGCTTTCTTGACCATACGTTCAAGGGTTAGTTGCATGTTGGGTAAGTCTCTTAAGCGTCTACTGGCAGAGGACTTTTGATATTTCCGTTCCTTAATTGAGTATTCAATTGATTTCTGTACCAGTTCATCAAGCCCTACATATCCGGATTCGAATAAATCGGTTACATCATAATAATTTACGGTTGCCGTCGTCTGTTTTTTGACGTGCTTATACTTCTCACAGCTCAGTTGAGTAAACACTTCATCTAGCCCATTACCACCACGTAAGTAGCAGCAATCATTGCTGACAAGCGCAAACATAGCATCATCGGTGAATAAACCAATACCACCGAACATAGAACGTTTTTGGTACTCACTGAAGGTGCGTACATATTTAAAAAAAGCTTGGTCTGTCATGTCCATTGACCTCTTTAATCTGAATAAATTACCCCGATTAGCGATGTCACCAGATAAACAGCAGCTTATAGCGAATTATAAATGTCGATTTGTTGGCGATATTTTTGTGAGTTGTGCTCACCAACTTGCTTAATCATACTTAACGTTGAAAAATAAGTTAGGACATAGGTCACATATAAAAAAGTATAAATTCTGCATACGTGATTAGTTTCACACTTATTGTTTGTGTGGTGATATTTTTTTGACGCATAGCATGCCTAAAACACGCCATCATTATGATCTCGCTGGCAATTACGGGCACATAATACGCATTTAATTGATAAAGAATACGCTGTAAGGGTACACTGTACGAAAGATCTCAAGTACAGCGTCACAATGGAACATTTATCATTTTTTTGGCTGCCAAATAATAAAGATAAGCTTATCAACGCACTGGAATCCGAGTTTGCTCAGCTGGTAGAACAGTCCATCGCCACGGGTAAGATTTCGTTACCTCCTATTCCTGATGTCGTGCTTAAAATTCAGCAGTTATGTGTCGAAGAACACACCACGATTGCCGATGTTGCTAACTGTTTATTGGAAGATCCCGGATTAGCAGCGGTCGTTTTACGAGTCGCTAACTCTGTGATTTTCAATCGCAGAAATATCACCTGCAACGACTTAACTACAGCGGTATCTCGTCTCGGAATACTTCGTGTACGTGATATTGTTACCGCACAAGCGATTGAGCAACTTAAACACTCAGTTAATCTCACTAAAGAATGCAATGCCATCTTGGTGAAGAGTGCCGCGATATCTCGTGAGCTCGGTGCCGTCATGGTGATGTTGGTTCAATCGTTTCGTAGCCACGAGCCAGGCACTTATGGCCATCTAGAGCAAGAAAAGGCGTTATTGGTCGGTCTATTAGCCGATATTGGGTTATTTTGCCTAATTAATGAGTACCACTTGTACTTAGATAGGGGCAATTACTTAGACCCAGATATTGCATTGCAAATCTTCCAAACACGTTGTTCTGCCACAAGTAAACTGGTACTTGAGCGTTGGGGGTTTGACAACGACTTTAGAGAAGTATCCTCAAATGAAAAATACGAGTTAACGCGACCAGAAGTGAGTTATCTCGACATCGCTAGAATTGCGCATCATTTATTGATGTTCCGCAATCACGATGAACGCATTGACGAACATGAAGTTGAATTCAACTTAACTGGTGCAGAAGTCTTGTATGAACTTAGTAACATGAGTGATACTGACTTCAATGATCAAATCCGTGCTGTACTCAATGCTAGCGGTTTGTAATTTATCGCTTTCTGATAATACCTTATCCGTGATAAAACGATTCGCTCAAGGCTGAGCTGTGTGTGGTGAAATGTCTTTAATTTCAACCGATAGATAATTTGATTTATGCGTGTTGATGTTATCTCAAAAAGGAATCATTGAGCTTTATGTTTTCAGGGATGCTATTTATTTTCGCTCCGCTTGTGGTGGGGTATCTAATTCCTATATCTCGATCTTCGTTATTGGAGAAGATCAATCAGTCAACGTCCTACCTTATTTACGTCATTTTGTCGTTGATGGGTCTTAGCTTGGCGGCGCTCGATAATTTAAGCAGCAACTTACAAAGTATTCTCCTCTATGCGAGTACGTTTTTTTTGTGTCTAAGTGCCTGCAACCTGTTGGCTCTGCCTATTATTGATAAAATTATTCCACTCCAGACCAATCAGAATCAAAAGAAGCTACCGTTATCTTCGATGGCTTTAGAGTCTGTTAAGCTTATCGTGGTCGTTGGCGGAGGGTTAGTGGTTGGCCTGCTGTTACCCATTGATTTGAGTTGGGTAGATACAGCAAGCGAATGGATACTCTTTCTACTTCTATTTTTTATTGGTATTCAGCTGCGCAATAGTGGACTTACTCTGCGTCAAATCCTATTAAATAAACAAGGAATGGCCATTGCGGCTGTTGTCATCGCAACATGTATGCTTGGTGGCGTTCTTGCAGCGGTGCTTTTGGATCTTCCTCTTTATCAAGCACTCGCAATGGCTTCAGGTTTTGGCTGGTATTCCCTCGCAGGTATTTTAATGGGTGACGCTTTTGGTCCGGTATTTGGTGGCGCGTCGTTCTTGATTGAATTGATGAGAGAGCTAGTCGCACTGGTTGCCATTCCTCTCTTTATTCGTAGCTATCCGTGCACCGCAATTGGTTATGCCGGTGCAACAGCAATGGACTTCACCCTACCCGTTATTCAAACCACCGGTGGTGTGCGTTGTGTTCCTGTTGCTATCGTTAGCGGCTTTATTTTGAGTTTATTGGTACCAGTTATGATGCTTTTCTTTGTATCACTTGCTAGCTAGATCTCAGGTTTTCGCTTTAACATCCATTACAATACGGCAAAAATTTAAATACCCAGTTAACGTCAAAGTGGTCAATATTTTTTGGCAAGACCCCTCTTTCTTTTCGTCATTCAGCCCAACGATTTGTCACGACCAAATAGAAAGAAGGGAGAAACATCAACTGATGTGCATTGCGTTAATAAAGGGATAACAACCAGAAGGAAGAAGAATGAAACGCTTTGTCGTTGCAGCGCTCCTCGCTACAAGCTCAACTTTTACGCTTGCCGCAGATCAACAATGTCTTGCTAGCAAATACGATGGCTACGTCGATGCCTCACTACAGTGGTATCAAGATCTAGTTGATTTGACGGTTACCCAATATCCAGATCTGAAAGAAGTTAGCCAATGGTTCTTGGATGGACGTAAACATCACTTTGAATTAAACCGCGAAGCGGTTCACTACTTTCTAGAGAACGACCCTAGCCGCGTTGCGACGGAACAGCCAATCGAAGCATGGTTAAAACTAGAGCAACATGACGTTAAGCAGTTAGCGACCCGAAGCGATAAGTTAGGTGAAGTTGCAAAACAGACATTTAGCGACCGTCAATCAACTAACCACCCAAAAAACTACGAGCTTCGTTCAGCATTCGCTGATCTGCTTAGTCATCCCCAACAAATTGATACCGCACTTAATAAGTACAATCAGTCAATAGAAAAGATTGAAAAGCAGAAATGTGACTAAGGTTGCTCGCATTAGTCGTTGATTAGCATTCAAAAACACTAGAATGTTTTAACGTACTCAATCTAGAATTTTTTAATGTGAATATCGTAACCTTCACCTAAAATTTTCATTTCTACAACTTGGGTTTCAACAATTAAAACGGGACTTTGCGCCCGTTTTAGTTTAGATTGTGCCGCTCGCATTACCAAAATAACTACAAAGATTCTTTGCTATGGTTAAGGAACAAAAAACCGCTGATGTTAGCTTTGAGAGCTTGCTAAAGATCTTCACTGTCCCAGAAGGTCCGGACTCAACGTTAACTAAAATTGACGAGAGCCTCTCGCGAAATCTAAATCAATTTCTTCGTGAACACATCGTGGCAGAAGAAAAGCCTTTACGCGAAATCGAAAAAGACTTTTCTTCTGCTCAGATTCCTGAGCAGCCAGAGTTCGTGTCAGATCATACAGAGCACTTACTCGACACTTTGGTGTCGCACTCAGTTCACACATCTTCACCAAGCTTCATTGGTCATATGACATCGGCACTGCCTTATTTCTTGATGCCACTGTCAAAGATCATGATCGCCTTAAACCAAAACCTGGTAAAAATAGAGACTTCCAAAGCCTTTACGCCACTTGAGCGTCAAGTTTTGGGTATGCTGCATCGCTTGATATATGGTCAGAATGATACTTTTTACAATCAGTGGATGCACAGTGCAAACCACTCATTAGGCGCATTTTGTTCCGGCGGCACCATTGCCAATATCACTGCGCTTTGGGTAGCACGTAACAAAGCGTTAAGAGCCAATGGCTCATTTAAAGGCGTTGAGAAGGAAGGCCTTTTTAAAGCCATGAAGCACTATGGCTATGATGGCTTAGCGGTGCTAGTGTCTGAGCGTGGTCACTACTCCCTTAAGAAAGCAGCCGATGTATTAGGGCTAGGCCAAGAGGGCTTGGTTGCGGTTAAAACCGATGCCAACAACCGTATTATTGTCGACGACCTTAAAGCGAAAATTGTTGAGCTCGAAAAACAAAACATCAAACCTATTGCTGTTATTGGTGTGGCTGGCACAACAGAGACAGGTAATGTTGATCCATTGCCTGAAATCGCTGAAGTCTGCCAAGCCCACGGCTGTCACTTCCATGTGGATGCCGCATGGGGTGGCGCAACACTTATGTCTAACCATCACCGTCATCTTCTTAAAGGTGTGGAAATGGCAGACTCAGTAACTATTGATGCGCACAAGCAGCTCTACATCCCGATGGGCGCTGGTATGGTTCTGTTCAAAGACCCTGACGCAATGAAATCCATAGAGCATCACGCTCAATATATATTGCGCAAAGGTTCAAAAGACCTAGGCAGCCATACACTAGAAGGCTCACGTTCGGGCATGGCGATGTTGGTCTACGCCGCAATGCACATCATAAGTCGCCCAGGTTACGAGCTTCTGATTGACCAAAGCATTGAAAAAGCTCGATACTTTGCGGATTTAATCAAACAGCAAGATGATTTCGAGTTAGTTTCTGAACCAGAGCTTTGTCTGCTCACATACCGTTATTTGCCGCCATTCATCCGTGAAGCATTAGCACAAGCAGAAGGCTCACAAAAAGAACAACTGAATGAGCTGATCAATGAGTTAACACAGTTTATTCAAAAGCGTCAGCGCGAAACGGGCAAATCGTTCGTTTCACGTACAAGACTGAACCCAGACCAATGGCAACGCATGAATACGATAGTGTTTCGAGTGGTTTTGGCAAATCCACTGACCACAAAAGAAATTTTGAGCTCAGTGCTTGATGAACAACGCGAAATCGCCAAGCAAGCACCAAATTTGATGAAAAGAATTCAACAGCTGGTTGTTGATATTCAATCGTCTTAACGGCCAGATCGAGTTACATCAATTTGAAATTTTTTTTCGTTTTGATGTAACTCAAACATCATTATCGTGCGACTAGCGCAACAAAACTTCGTTTACACATCCAATTCTGTAGTTTTTACAACATTTTGTTTGAGGCCTGTCAAATTCTCACTAAATAGTACCCGTTATTGGTTTAGACTGATTGAAGATCAGGTTTATACTGATTCTATGGCGCTGGTTGTTTTCGTTAACGCCCCACTCTACTCCGGAATCTTCGTGTTTCCTTTCGTTAGCAGAGCCAGCGAGTTGTTCTCTATACCCTCGTGAACACTATGAATACATTAGAAAAAATTCAAAAAAACCTGGAGAATTTCAGTAAGTCAGAGCGCAAAGTTGCGGAAGTAATTATGGCGTCTCCACAAACTGCAATTCATTCAAGCATTGCAACGCTGGCTAAAATGGCCGACGTTAGTGAGCCCACTGTAAACCGCTTCTGTCGTCGTCTGGACACCAAGGGCTTTCCAGATTTTAAGCTTCACTTGGCACAGAGCCTAGCCAACGGCACCCCTTACGTTAACCGTAATGTGGAAGAAGACGATGGCCCAGACGCGTACACCCATAAGATTTTCGAATCGACGATGGCGTGTTTAGATGTCGCGAAAAATAGCCTAGATCCAATGCAAGTGAACCGTGCGGTCGATTTGCTAACGCAAGCGAAGCGCATTTCATTCTTTGGCCTTGGTGCATCATCTTCTGTTGCCCGAGACGCACAAAACAAGTTTATTCGCTTTAATATTCCAATTACTTGTTTTGAAGATATTGTTATGCAGCGCATGAGTTGTATCAACTGCAGTGATAATGATGTTGTGGTTCTTATTTCTCATACCGGTCGAACAAAGAGTCAGGTAGAAATAGCGAACCTTGCTCGTGAAAATGGCGCAACGGTTATTGCGATTACAGCGAAGGATTCTCCTCTAGAAAAGGCAAGCTCGCTGGCCATCACGCTCGATATTCCAGAAGATACCGACGTTTACATGCCAATGGCAAGCCGAGTTGTACAAATGACAGTGATTGATGTGCTAGCAACTGGCTTCACTCTTCGCCGTGGTACAGGTTTCCGTGAGAACCTAAAACGCGTAAAAGATGCGTTGAAAGACAGTCGCTATGACAAATTAAGCCAGTACTAAGCACTAAAGCTTAGTCAATACTTTATCTAGGGGAGCTCAAGGCTCCCCTTTTGTTTTAATGCTGCTAAGGGAGCAATCACCCTAAGTCGTTGACACTCGATAAGTCCGTTCTTGATTCCAGTACTTCAACAGAACTGACATGTTGTGCACTCTCAGCTGCGCACTCTCCGCTACAATCACAGACTTGCTGCAATATGTGTATCAAACGTTCCTGATTAAGAGGTAAAGGATTCCCTTTGATTGCCATTGATTTAAGCGCATCATTCGCCACTTGCTCAAAAGAGGTTTGGCATACTCCAAATTGAGCCAGTAGCGGTAACGCTAACTTATCTAGCACCATATTTACCCAAAGAATTCCATCGTGTTCGTTAGCATTTACTCGCTCAGTGACTAATTGGGCCAGCTTGCGATAACGACTTATCACATCATTCCTACCCGCGAGTTTAGCGGCGTTAATGTTCTCCTGCATTACGTGCGGAGCTAGGCGAGCCGTAATAACGCTATGGGGGGCGTCTAACTTGCCTCCTAACGCCGATGCTAACCCATGAGCGGCACCTAATTTGGCATTAGTAATCGCCATACCACCAAGCAATGCAGCGAACGATAAATCAGAGCGCGCCTTATGATTATCTTGCTTACAAGCGGCAATCACTGAACGGCTTAAACGGCGTAGCCCCTCTTCGCAGACCATATCAGTAAGAGGGTTTGGCTCACCACACACATACGCTTCCATTAAATGAGTGAACGCATCCATTGCGCCACGTCCAGATGTGTATTGGTCGGTCCCGTAAGTAAGTGTCGGGTCTACAATGGCAACGTCTGCGAGCATATCAGGGCTTCGAAGACTCACTTTCACTTTATCTTGTCCAGATTTCAGCACAGCATTTCTGGTCACTTCTGAACCGGTGCTTGCTGTCGTAGGAATTGCAATAAAATGAAGAGGCTTTGCTTTTAAAGGGACGCTTCTTCCTACCACTTCTACGTAATCGTAAACATTGCCTTGATTGGGAATAATGGCAGCTAAGGCTTTGCCCATATCGATGACGCTGCCACCACCTATCGCAACCACCATATCAGGTTGGAATTTTCTACCGAGCACTGCGGTCTCTTCTACCATCGTGATGTATGGTTCACCAACGATAGCTACGTGCTGGTAACGCATATTTTGAGCTTTAAGATATTGGATAATGGGGGCGGCTCGTTGGGTATCCTGCCCAGTAACCAGCAAAACACTGTAGCCAAATTGGTTAATAACGGATAATGAAGATTGAAGCGCACCTTCACCAAATATAATCCTTGTTGCAGTCATAAACTGAAACATACACACCCTCCCAAAAGAATATACCCAAATAACCTCTCGCCCTCTGATTTAACACTTACGTAAGAGTTGAAGTTATTTGCGTATAGCCAAAATAGATTGCTATTTTTTTAAACAAAAAAAATTGACCAATTCCACCTTGCCATCATTAACCCTTTAGAATGTATGTTTTTTATGCGTCACTTCACATACTTCAGAGTCGTAAAATAAGCACGTGCGTTTAGTTTTTATTCGATAGATTTCACCTATAGAACCAAGAGGTAATTGCCGCTTTATTTCCGTATCTGGATCGGGCATAGTTACTCCAACAAAAGAAAGCGCACTCAGCCGCTATGTTTTATACGCTTTCAAAAAAGAATAGATTTAGGAGAAATAAGATTATGTTCGTTGTTATCTTTGGTCGCCCTGCATGTCCTTTCTGTGTTCGTGCAAAAGAGCACGCAGAAACGCTAAAAGCAAAACGTGATGACTTCAACTACCGTTACGTTGATATTCACGCTGAAGGTATTTCTAAAGCAGATCTTGAGAAAACAGTTGGTAAACCAGTTGAAACCGTTCCTCAGATCTTTATCGACCAAGAGCACATCGGTGGCTGCGACGAGTTCGAAGCATACGCGAAAGAGCACCTAGGTCTATTTGACGAGTAATAAAGACTGTTTTCAAAAAAGCCGCTTCATGCGGCTTTTTTATTATTTTTCAGCTGGTTATTACGTTAAGTCAACTAATGGTAAAACCTAAAAAAATTCACTTATCTTTTTGCTATATTTAGTTACAATTCACAGTTCTTAATCTTTTTTGGCACACACTCTACCGAGCCACACAGTGAACATAGACGTCGTATACCTTCTCGAGCAAAACCCTATCCTTCTAATCTTCGTCGTATTAGCCATTGGCCTTGCCATCGGAAAAATTCGATTTGGCAAATTACAATTAGGCAACTCTATTGGCGTTCTTATTACCTCTTTGGTAATGGGCCACCTTGGTTTCTCATTTAATGCAGAAGCTTTAACCATTGGCTTTATGCTGTTTATCTACTGCGTTGGCATTGAAGCTGGACCAAACTTTTTTGGTATATTCTTCAGAGATGGTAAGCATTATTTTATTTTAAGCATGACTGTTCTCGTGTCTGCGGTCAGCTTAACGTATGGCTTGAGTCACTATTTCGGCCTCGATTTTGGCTTATCCGCCGGTATGATGGCAGGCGCATTGACCGCAACGCCAGTACTGGTTGGTGCACAAGATGCTCTTAACTCTGGCCTTGCGACTATACCGCGGAATATGGAATTTTCTCTGGTATTAGAAAATCTATCCGTAGGCTACGCGATGGCTTATCTGGTCGGCTTAATTAGCATGATCATGTTTGCTAAATTGTTGCCAAAACTGCAAAAACAAAACCTTTCTGATTCCGCGCAGCAAATCGCACAAGAGCGTGGCCTTGGAAATTCAAGCCAGAGAAAAGTGTATTTACCCATTATTCGAGCTTACCGAGTGGGCCCAGAGCTAATTGACTGGACTGATGGTAAAAACTTGCGAGAACTGGGTATTTATCGTCAAACTGGCTGTTACATTGAACGAATCCGTCGCAATGGTATTCTCGCCCACCCAGATGGTGATGCTATCTTGCAAGAGGGAGATGAAATTGCACTGGTTGGCTTCCCTGACAGCCATGCTCGCTTAGACCCTAGCTTCCGTAATGGTAAAGAAGTATTCGACCGTAACTTGCTTGATTTGCGCATCGTTGAAGAAGAAATCGTCGTAAAAAGTGACGCTATCGCTGGTAAACGTTTATCGGATTTGAATTTGTCTGAGTTTGGCTGTTTCTTAAACCGCGTAGTTCGCGCTCAGATTGAAATGCCTATGGACTTAGACATTGTGCTCGCTAAAGGGGACGTCCTTCAAGTGAGCGGCGAGAAAAGCCGAGTACATGGACTGGCGGAAAAAATCGGTTTCATCTCGATCCACAGTCAAATGGCCGATTTGCTCGCTTTTTGTAGCTTCTTTATTTTGGGTATTCTGTTTGGCCTCATCACAATGACGTTCGGTCAGGTGTCTTTCAGTTTGGGTAATGCGGTGGGTCTTCTGTTGTCCGGTATTACGCTTGGTTTCTTACGAGCAAATCACCCTACTTTCGGTTATGTCCCACAAGGGGCGCTGAATATGGTCAAAGATCTAGGGTTAATGTTCTTTATGGTGGGAATTGGTCTAAGTGCAGGTGGAAAGATGTTCGAGCACCTAACGCAAGTAGGACCAAAAGTCATTGGTTTGGCATTTATTGTCAGTGTTGTGCCTGTGGTTCTGGCTTACTTAGTTGGCGCACACGTACTCAAGATGAACCGTGCCCTGCTCTTCGGTGCCATTATTGGCGCCCGTACTTGCGCTCCAGCTATGGATGTCGTTAACGACTACGCTAAGTCCACCATCCCAGCCCTTGGTTATGCGGGTACCTATGCGATTGCGAATATTTTAATGACGCTAGCTGGTACGATACTGATAATACTAAGTTAATACTCACTTTGGCTATGAAATACAAAAAGGCGCTCAATGAGCGCCTTTTGTTTATTGGTTATCTAGTCTGTGATTAGATTTGAATGAAGTCTGCTTCAACTGCTGGATTCACATCCGCTTCGTAATCTACGCCTTCAACGCCGAAACCAAATAGTTTCAAGAACTCTTCTTTGTACTCAACGTAGTCAGTCAGCTCTTTTAGGTTCTCAGTCGTAATTTGAGGCCATAGCTCACGACAGTGCTGCTGAATGTCGTCACGAAGTTCCCAGTCATCCAGACGTAGGCGGTTCATCTCATCAACTTCTGCCGCGCTACCGTCTTCTTTGTATAAACGTTGGCTGAACATACGGTAGATTTGTTCCATACAGCCTTCGTGTACACCTTCTTCGCGCATTTTCTTGAATACCATTGCGATGTACAGTGGCATAACAGGAATTGCAGAACTCGCCTGAGTTACAACAGATTTAAGTACCGCAACATTGGCACTGCCGCCTGTTGCTGCTAACTTGTCGTTTAGCGCTTTCGCTGCACGGTCTAGGTCCATTTTTGCTTTACCTAGTGCACCATCCCAATAAATTGGCCAAGTTAGCTCAGTACCAATGTAGCTGTACGCGACGGTCTTACAACCTTCAGCAAGAACACCAGCATCAGACAACGCATTGATCCAAAGTTCCCAATCTTCACCGCCCATTACCGTGACAGTGTCTTTGATTTCTTCTTCTGTTGCAGGCTCAACGCTAGCTTCGATGATCACATCTTTGTTGGTATCAACAGCCGTTGATGTGTAAGTTTCACCGATAGGTTTAAGAGATGAACGAACTAATTCACCAGTTTCTGGCATTTTACGTACTGGAGATGCCAGTGAGTAAACCACCATATCGATTTGACCTAAGTCTTCTTTGATCAGCTCGATAGTTTTCTGTTTCGCTTCATTTGAGAAAGCGTCGCCGTTTAAGCTTTTTGCGTACAGACCTTCTTCACGCGCTAGCTTTTCAAAAGCAGCTGCATTGTAAAAACCTGCTGTACCTGGTTTCTTCTCAGTACCTTCTTTTTCGAAGAAAACACCGATAGTTGATGCACCGCCACCAAATGCCGCAGCGATACGAGAAGATAGACCGTAGCCACTTGATGCACCAACAACAAGAACACGCTTAGGTGCGTTTTTGATTGGACCTTGCGCTTTGGTGTACGCAATTTGTTCTTTTACGTTAGCTTCACAACCAACAGGGTGCGTTGTAGTACAGATAAATCCACGAATTCTAGGTTTGATGATCATATTCAACTTCCTTTAAAAAACCTTGTTAGGATAAAAGTTTCGTTGGGATTTCGCATCTAATTTCTGTAAAAATGCTCTTAAAAGGCAAGTGGTTGGAGCACTATCCCATCATCCACTCCCCAAGAATACAAAAAAGCACCTCATTGAGGTGCTTTTCTTAACATTAGTTGTCTATTATGCCGCCGGATTCAACTGCGACTTTTTTGGGCTATGAGTTCGCACTTCAGAAAAGTCATGACTAAAGTGGTCAACTTGAATCGCCTTGTAGCGCAATTTATCTGCAGCCATGATTTGATCAATTTCTTGCTCAGTTAACACGCCTGCTTCAAATGCTTGCTGCAAACGGTCATGCAGCAGACCTTTACGAGCCACTTTACCATCCTTCGCAGCCTTCATAAGTTTACGCTCCAAAGGTTTAATGTCGTACATTGCAAGGAATGCATTCTCCATTAAGCCTACGCTGTCATTCTCTGATTTTCCGATGTAACAAAGATGCGTAAGTCGATCACGTTGCGCACCTGGCGTCATCATCGCTTCAGCCAAATTCACACACAGCTCATCACTTGGCTTATTGAAATGATTACCAAGCGGGAACAATAGCCCCTTAAGCACACCGCCAACGTATTTCACAGGGAAGTTGGTGTAAGCCTCATTTAATGACTTAGAAGCGTTATACAAACAGTGTTGAACAGCGTAATGAACGAAGTCTAGATCGCCTTGTTGACGGCCTTCATCTTCATACTTTTTCAAGGCAGCAGATGCCATATATAGATAGCTTAATCCATCACCCAAACGTGCGGAGAGCATTTCTTTACGCTTCAAGTCTCCACCTAAGGTTAACATCGCAAAGTCTGCACTTACTGCAAGTGCACGACTGAGACGAGTAATGTCTTTGTAGTATTGCTGGGTTGGGCCACTCATGTGCGCGTTAACAAATCGAGAACCAGTTAGTGCTGCACCAAATGCACCGAATGTATTACCGAGAGCGTGCTTGATGTGTTTAAAGAGTAAGTTGTCAAATTCTTTCGCACCTTGTTCAGAATCTGGGTTCGCCGCAGCTTCCATTTCTTTTAGAACATATGGGTGACATCGAGTCGCACCTTGACCAAAAATCATCAGGTTACGAGTCAGAATATTCGCGCCTTCAACAGTGATAGCAACCGGGATACCAAGGTAATGTTTAGCAAGATAGTTCATTGGACCATCTTGAATCGCACGACCCGCATGGATATCAAACGAATCATTTAGAATGGTACGCGCGATTTCCGTCATGTGGTACTTGGCAATCGCGGTTACAATCCCAGGTTTTTCTTTCATATCGAGAGAAGTCGTCGTTAGCGTACGCGTCGCTTCTAGTAGGTAAGTAAGACCACCAATGCGCCCCATTGCTTCTGCAACACCTTCAAACTTACCGATCGACATTCCAAACTGTTTACGCACGTAAGCATAAGCACCTGTTGTACGTGTAGTAAGGTGACCAATCGCTGTGCCAAGCGCAGGGAGAGAGATACCGCGACCAGCAGAAAGACACTCAACCAGCATACGCCAACCTTTACCTGCATAATCAGCGCCACCGATCAACCAGTCCATAGGGATGAAGACATCTTCACCACGAGTAGGACCATTCATAAACGCAGACCCCAGAGGATCATGGCGTTCGCCTATCTCGACACCTTCATGGTCAGCGGGAATCAACGCACATGTAATGCCAACCTCTTTCTTGTCTCCAAGTAGCCCTTCAGGATCCTGCAGTTTAAATGCTAACCCGAGCACTGTCGCAACTGGCGCAAGCGTGATGTAGCGTTTATTCCAACTAACTCGCACGCCAAGCACTTCTTTGCCTTCATGGGTGCCGTAACAAACCACGCCTTGATCAGGTATGCCACCTGCATCAGAACCCGCTTCAGGGCCAGTTAGGGCGAAACAAGGGATGTCTGTACCATCAGCTAAACGAGGCAACCAGTAATCTTTTTGCTCTTGCGTACCATAGTGCGATAGCAGCTCACCAGGGCCAAGAGAGTTCGGTACCATTACCGATACCGCGGTACTGATACTTCGAGTCGCAATACGAGAAACAATGGTTGAGTTCGCCAAAGCGGAAAATTCACGACCACCATATGCTTTCGAGATGATCAAAGAGAAAAATCGCTCTTTACGTAGGTACTCCCATACTTCAGGCGGTAAATCCCTGTCTTCTTTGACAATCTTCTGGTCATCAAGCATTTCTAGCAGGGTTTCAAGCTCATTATCCATAAATGACTGCTCTTCTGCCGTCAGTGTAGGCGTTGGATAATGATGCAATGTTGTGAAGTTTGGCTTGCCTGAGAATAGTTCGGCATCCCACCATACACTACCCGCTTCCATCGCCTCTTTCTCGGTGCTAGACAGAGGTGGCAATACTTTTTTGAACACTTTAAAAGCCGGGTCACTAATCCATTTTCTTCGTAGAGAGCTCATAGTTCAGATCCTTTTGTTCACGTAACCGCTCGGGGTATAATCTTATTATTGGTTTAACTTTCTTATTTGTCTTATGCCAACTGCTTTGCTGACATTCCTGCTGACAAATATGGAATCAGTAAATCGACGACAGATTTCACATCGACTTCCTTTTCAAACTTACTTTCTGCCAGCTCCGAAAGAGCTTGGCTTGAAGCCATCGTAAATACACAGGTTCCTAACGTGAAGTGCAGTCGCCAAAACAACTGTTCTTCACATAGTTCCGGGTTCGCCTTCATTATCGAGAAAGTGAAAAGGTTCAGTACCTCTTCGTATCTGGTGGTAATGAACCAGCGCAGATGACCTTGAACGTCTGTATAACCGCGGCCAATTAACAACATAAATAGCGCAGTACCATTTGGGCGTACATCATTTAATGTACGTAAAGGTAATCGCAATGACTCAAAGACATCGTCCATGTTGTAGCTATCGCGCGTGTTTAGCTCAATTAATGAAGTCTTAATGCTCGGCATTAGTGCTTCTAAATACCTATCTAAAACCGCTCTAACCAGCGTTTTTTTATCGCCAAAGTGATAGTTTACCGATGCTAAGTTAACGTTAGCTTTACCTGTTATCGTTCTTAGCGAAGTATCATTAAAGCCATGTTCAGCAAAGAGTCCTTCTGCGACATCGAGTATTTTTTCTTTTGTTGATGTTCTCGGGGCCATTTTAATCACTCGTATTAAACAACTGTTTGAAAATATACTCCCGAAACTTAAGATTAACAAATGATTAACATCACACTTTAACCAATTGGTCTGACCAGACAGTAAAAGGTGTGATCTAATCTTTTGAAATTCAATCGAATACTCCAGTGAAGCTTGTCAGAAGAAAACGA
Source organism: Vibrio sp. 1402 (assembly GCF_033340275.1). Lineage (NCBI taxonomy): Bacteria > Pseudomonadati > Pseudomonadota > Gammaproteobacteria > Vibrionales > Vibrionaceae > Vibrio > Vibrio sp. 1402. The sequence continues at coordinate 277,241 of NZ_JAWOWE010000002.1, read as the reverse complement.
TCAAACTTCTCAGTCCATCGCAATTGAAATGCTAACAATAGCCTTGGCGGCTTGGAGTGAGCGACGAGAGTATGAAATACATCTTCGGTTCTAGGGGAGATAAAATGAGAAACACAGAAGTTAGTAACTTCGCCAAGTTGGTAATCCATCTCGATTTTTCTATTACTTTCGGGTGTGTAAGAAGCTAGAAAGCATTAAGTAGAAATTTTTTGAAAAAAAATGGAACTGTTTGGAAAAGGCTCGGTCTGAATATACGTAACAGTTAGGGCATTTGAAGTTTCACTGGCCGTCAAACTTGTTTCCATCTAATTGTTACGTTGCTGCTTTTTTCTTATTAACTCCTATGTTTGTATCCGCCCAGTCAAATTTTCGGCTGGGCTTTTTTTCGCCTATAGATTTGCCAAGCGCCTCTTTCGATGATTTGCCCCAACTCCATAAGCTAGACCTTAGTTGGTCACAAAAGTAACCATCCTGAAGTAGTTGATGTGCCGATCTGCAGACATAAAAAAGCCTCCCGAATGGGAGGCTTTACTAAACAGTGTGTATCTTACGCTTGCGCTTTCTTAGGCAAAGAAAAGTGCAGTAACGCGTAGCCAAGTAACGCGGCTGTCGTCGAGCCCATTAAGATACCGAGTCGAGCATAGGTATCAAACTCAGGGCTTACATTTCCAAACGCTAAAGAGGAAATGAATATAGACATTGTAAAACCGATACCACACAACACAGAGACCGCAAAGATATGCTTGAAGTTAATGCCTTCCGGTAACTTAGCTACACCCATTTTCACAGCTGCCCAACTAAAGGTGAAGATACCTAGAGGCTTACCAACCAGTAGCCCCAAAGCAATACCTAATGGCAGCATTGAAGTTAGGCCTGACATCGATACGCCTTCTAGCGAAATCCCCGCATTTGCAAATGCGAATAGAGGTAAGATACCAAATGCCACGTATGGATGAAGTGCGTGCTCCATGTGCTTAAGTGGAGAATGTTCGCCCTGTTTACCCTTAAGAGGAATAGCAAAGCCGATCACTACGCCTGCAAGTGTTGCGTGAACACCAGATTTAAGTACCGCAAACCATAAGATCGCGCCGACTATCATGTATGGCGTCAGTTTCGTTACTTCCTTCGCATTCAACATGAACAGGACACCAGTCATGATGAAGCCAACAAGCAGCGCCATGCTAGAAAGATCACCTGTGTAAAACAGTGCAATAATAACAACCACGCCTAAATCGTCGATGATAGCGAGAGCTAACAAAAACACTTTAAGGCTTACTGGTACGCGCTTACCTAGTAGCGCCATGATACCTAGAGCAAATGCAATATCCGTCGCAGCTGGGATGGCCCAGCCAGAAACCGCCTCTGGGTCGTTAGCATTAAACGCAACGTAAATAAGAGCAGGGGCTAACATACCACCAACCGCTGCAATCGCAGGGAAAATTGCGGTTTCTTTTGATTTTAGCGCTCCTTCAAGTAGCTCTCGCTTCACTTCAAGGCCAATAAGTAAGAAAAAAACAGCCATTAGGCCATCATTAATCCAGTGAGAAACTGACATACCGAATACATAAGTATGCAGTACAGATTGATAAGTTTCGCCCAGCGGTGAGTTAGCAATGGTCATCGCAATTGCCGCTGCAATTACGAGAAGAATACCACCTGCTGATTCCATTTTGAAAAAGTCACGAATGACATCGTTCATGGTTTCGTCCTTATATTTATTATCTTAATAAACGATTAACAAAGAGTGATAAGAGTGTATAGCTGTCGAAAACTTTAGAATAATCGCTTCTTCAGAGTATAAACTTCGGTTTTTTCGATGTTAAGTTTACTATACATCGTATTTTCCAACATGACACTCAATTTTGATCGGAGATCGTATTTGTTTTTGTCGCACCAAATATTTATCAAGATGATGAGAAAATCAGCATAACACGGCTTGTACCATCATGATAACCCCGTACTTTTGAGAAAAAGCTAGGAAGCTTCGCGCACTAAAAAACCACCCGTAGGGGGTGGTTTTCTTCACAACTCAATAGCCTGTCAGCTGCATAAAGCCCCAAGCCTCATTGGAGCCGGAGGCTAAAGTAGGCCCTTCCCAGTAAGGTATTACAAAGGGTAGCCACATATCTGACTTGATAATGCGGGTAGTCAAATTAATTTGATGCTTCGGAATATTGATAATCCACTGCAAAGGTAACCTTCTTCCATTGGATAAACTGGTCACTTGCATTGGCTTGATACTGATATCATCGTCTGAGAGGTTGATGACTTTACCTGAGCGTGTCGACAACGTGCCAAACACGTGCGGTGTTTGCCCATGGTGACGATAACGGCTAACAGTTAATGCTCGACCATCATCTAAATTGAAAACAAACCAATCCCAGCCTTGTTGCCCCTCACCAATTAAGCCGCTGCCCCACTCTTTTTGCGCCCAAGCAGAACCCGTCACTAAGAATCGCTTACCATTTAAGCTTAAGCTGCCTTTTACTTTTAAAAATGGAGCACTGAAGCTGAAAGAAGCAACAGATTGCAACGCATGTTTAACTTGGAAGCCTTTGTCTCCATTCACCACAAAGGGGCCGCTTGTCATGGTATTGAGCTCAAGTCCAAACGTATCAGTATTCACATTCAAGTTGCCCGGGAAAGGCGTCGCACCGAGTGATCGCCAAGTCCAATTATCAATCCATAACCTGAAAGGACGATTGATCATACCAGCTTGGCCTATCCCGCCTCTAGCTACCCGTTGCTCTTTCCATACATGCGAACCATGACTGACGACAACATGTGAAATGTACAATTGAGGGTTCTGCCAACCGCTGGTTTCTCGCTCGTCCGTCGCAACCCTGAAATAGCTCCATTGAACATTGTAGATCTTGCCTTGCTCATCTTTTAATTTCGCAAAGTAGTGCCACCATTCATGCTGATACTCGGGATGAAAGCGAAAGTCTGAGGGTAAAGAGACATGCTCATTAGGTAGTACAGGCTCGAAAATCGTTTGATTTTCACGCGTTAAGATAGAATCAAGTTCGCTTTCTCGTGTTGCTGTCGCCTCTAACCAAAAAGTTGAGTAAAAAGCAGCCCCAGTCAGAAACGCGAACGTAACAACAATGAGCGTTGAAACCAACAAGCGTTTTTTAGAGCCCATTTTTTTCATTACAACGCGTCCCTTAATGACTTCATCGGTGTACTTTTGATCATTCTAATAACTGGCAATGCGCCAGCAACCATAATGGCAAGCATCGCCCAAGCAATGGTTTGAGCATACTCCCATGGAATCGTTTGAAGCTCTAGAGACCAGCCAAATGATTGCTTAATGATAATATCAACGATCAAATGTGCGAGCGCCAAGCCGAGCGGCACTGCAATAATCGCAGAAATGGCTCCGAAGACGAATAGCTGCAAACCACCTAATACGACAAGTTCTTTTCCGGACACACCCATGCACCTTAATAAGGAAAAATGCCGCTGCCGTGAAAGTTCTCCTGCCAACGTTGCAAAGAATAAACCAAACACGGCAATAATCAGCGTGATATTGCCCAAGGTTCCTGCTATCGCAAAGGTATGATCAAACACTCTCATTGCTTGGCTATAAATATTACCGTTATCAAACACACGATCTTGCGGGAGACGGAATACATTCTCTAAGCGATTTTTCAGCCCTTCTCCATTGACGTTATCTTTTAATACTACGCCAAGACCAACATTACCCGTACCTGCAAATGCATACAGCCAATTCCGGTGCGACATCATCACCTGGTTATATGGGTTTCCATAATCGTAGTAAACGCCTACGACTTGCCAATCACCACCAAGCGGTTCTTGCAAGTTAATGAAATCGCCAGGGCGGATATCCAGCCTCAAGGCCATCGACTCACTGACCATTAAGCTCTTGGTAGCGTGCAGTTGATACCAGTAATTTGGGACACCTAACTTGACGGTAAGTGAGTCTAACTCACCTTCAGAAGAGCCCGTACTCACAACTTGCAGAGCACCATGCTCGGTCGGCATATCTTTTTCCCAGCGCCACCAAACCGAGTTCACCTCTGGCTGATTCTGGAGCCATGCGCTCATCCTAGCGGCTGAATTGTTGGTCGGATAGATGTACACATCAGCCGCTAATCGCTGATTTAGCCACTTATCGGTTGTATCTCGAAAGCTTCCGACCATTGTTTCTACACCAATGTTTGCCGCCAGCGCTAACATAAACGCCATCGTAGCCACACCGCGATAGCTCATGCTGGCTGCTGCATCAGCAAAAAACCAACGGACACGAACCCATCGCATGGTATAAGAAAAACTTTGGAACATATGCCACATAATAAATGGCATAAACAACGCCACACTAACCAACATCAGCGCAATAATAGCAAAGCCGGTTTCTTGTGTTTTCGGCGCCTGATATACCGCTATTGCAGCGACACAAAACGCACATGCCGCAAGCGCCTGCCAAGAGAACTCTCTTCCAGCAAATCGCATTAGCGACAGTCGAGAAGAAAGGCGGATTGGTTGTGACTTCAACAAACGGATTAATGGCCACAGACACGATATCAACGCACCCATCGCTGCCATGATTAGGCTATATAAGCTAGATTGCCATGACCATCCTATGGTTAAACCTACGTTGGCATCATACAAATCACTCAGGCTCGAAGACACTGCTGGGATAAGTTCATTCGCTAAGATCAAGCCAAAAAAGTTACCACACGCCCACGCAATAAAGACGAGCAAAGACAACTCTAGCAATAAGGCTTGCGCTAACTGTGTTCCGTTAACACCAGTCTGTCTCAAAATACCGACCAAACGTTGTCGCTGGATGAAAGACAGAGACATCGCTTGATAAAAAATAAACAACCCGACCAAAAACGACAGCATTCCCATCGCGGTGAGATTCATATGGAATGCGTTAGTTAGCGACTCAAGCTCAGTACGCGTATTCCTAACGAGCGTCATTCCGTTTGGCAGCATGTTTTTCAGTGCTATCAGCTTTTCCTCTGGCATTTCACCACAAGAAATCGCAGACAAACCTGAGCTCCGCTTGAGCATACGCAACAACGATATATCAGTAACCAGCCGAGTACCCGAAAGCATCTTGTCCTTATCTACTTGAATAGGCCCAAGACGGCTTCCGTCATTCATCTCAATGAAGTCCCCATCTTGCCAACCCATGTAAGCGGCCAAATCTTGACTAACGAGAATAGGATAAGGAGGCTTCATTAGTGATAAAACCGGCATCTCACCTAGCGATTTTCCTTGTTGTAGTGGGATCATCGCGACAGGATCTATCCCCACCAACATCAGGCTCATATCGGTCTTGGCATCTAGATGAAGCACGTCAAACGGTGCACATTGGTTAAACCCAGCTCGACGTAACTGAATATAGAAACCTTGAGGAATTTTATTGGCAGAGTGCTTCGTTCGGATTCGGTATGGCAAAGGATTAGAGAAAAGTTTTTCCCCAGTTGCATAACTTTGTTTTGCATGCTGGTTGATAGAAGTAACACCAACAAGGAGGGACACGCCTAAAGTTAATCCCAGCCAGACAAGAATAATTTGTAGAGGGTAACGACGGTAATGACCGAGTAGTGCCTTAACTACGGGCCATAACATGTAGCTGCCCTCCTTGAAGTCGAATCTTTCCTTCCATATGGGCGGCCACTTTTTCACTGTGCGTCACTAACAGCAAAGTACACTCCAATTGGCGAGCGAGACTCGTTAATAAGCGCATTACTGCTTCTGCGTTTCGCTCGTCTAGGCTACCAGTTGGCTCATCAGCAAGCAGGATTTTGGGTTCCATATAAAGGGCGCGAGCAATCGCCGCACGTTGTTGCTGACCACCAGACGCCTCTTCCGGATAACGTCCTAGCAATGGCATTAAGTCCAAAGCAGAAAGAATTTGACGCCACAACTCTTTATCTTCCGGCAGACCTTTTAACTGACGACAAAAACGAATATTGTCGGCAATATTAAGTGTAGGAAGCAGGTTGAATTGTTGGAAGATATTACCAATATTGTTGCGGCGATAAAGGGTTCTTAAATGCTCCGGTGCTTCATGCATAGCAAAATTTGGAAACTGCACTTCACCAGAGTCAGCAGTATCTAATCCGGCGATTAAATTCAGCAGAGTACTTTTACCCGAACCACTTTCTCCCATCAGAGCAACTTGGTCGCCTTGCTGCAATGTTAATTCTGCCCCTTGTAATACAGGGTGAAACTCTCCCCCGTCTACATAGCCTTTACATAGGTCTGACAGTTTTAACATTGATTATGCCGCTCGGATGGTGTTTAAAAATTGGGATCAGAATCTACACTAAAATCCTGTTAGTAGAAAGTATTTTGAATGCTTGATCACACTATGGAAGTACAAATGCAACTCGATTCACTTTCTGTTTCTAATTTTGTTGACGTTTTGAGCAGATTTTTGCAGCCAAAATAAACTCTGTTCCTCCTTACTGGCCAATCAGGTTTTTCATCCATTTTCGGCTAACCATTCTTGGCAAGCAAATCGCCCACTTCACAACTTCTTCCGTCAAAAAGAGTAAGTAAACCCATTGTGGATCCCAATTGAGATAAATCGCTGCAAATGCTGCGAGTGGAATCCCGATCACCCACTGCGCCAAGATGTCTTGATACAAACAAAACTTAACATCACCGCCCGCGCGTAATACACCAACAATCGCCATCATCGGCACCGAGCGTAGCACGACACCCAACGCAAGAATCACCATAAACTGTTCAGCTAGCTCGCGAGTGTCTGTTGTCAGTGCACTAAACGCATTAAGGATCCATTGATTTGACACTATCAACAAGATGGCGACCACAAATGCGATAAGCACATTCAAAATGACCGTAGCCCATGCTTGATAATAAACGGGTTCAAAATTACGAGCGCCGAGCTGGTTCCCGACTAGAACTGCAGCCGCATTCGATAAGCCAATCATCATCGCCAATGCGATCGACTCAACAGGTGTCATTACGGAAAGTGCCGCCAAACCTTGTACGCCTGCTTGCCCCATGATGGCGTGATAAGCAAACAGCCCACCAGCCCACGCCAAGAAGTTAAATGTGGTTGGCAAAGAGAGGCTCAAGAAACGCGTAATTTTATCGAAGACCAATCCTGCGCGTATATCATCCCAACCAAATGCGATTATGTGTTTTTTCAACCATAGATAACCAAACAGGCAACCTACTTCGATCGCGCCACTGATTACCGTTGCTATCGCTGCTCCCGTAATACCCAGAGCAGGAAAGCCTAATTGACCAAAAATTAAAACCCAGTTAAGAAACACATTAGATAAAATGCCTATACCACTAAAAAAAGTGCTTAAGCCTGGTTGGTGCATCGCCCTTAGGCCCACCGACATACTGGCCACACATGCAACAGCAAACATGCTAACCGACGAAATAATGAGATAGCTGGCCCCTAGCTCAATCACTTCTTGTGAATCGGTAGTCAAACTCATGATGGGCTGTGGAAAAACAACAAACAAAGCAACAGCAATCGCAGCAAACATCATTGCGATCATCCATGTTAAAGCGGTACTGCGACGCACCCCAACTTTATCGCCAGCCCCCCAATATTGAGCGGTTAACAACGCACCGCCCGTTGTCACCCCAACTAACATGATGGTGGTGACGAAAGTCGCGCGCGCAGCAACTCCAACAGCGGCAATTTCTGCTTCACCAAGTTGACCAAGCATAAGAACATCGACGAGGCTTCGGCTTGAAAACATCATGCTTTGCAGTGTAATTGGTAACGCGATTGCAAATAAACGACGTAAGAATGCTTTATCTGCGTGTATTGAGAGTTGAGAAAGAAAAGTCACAAGCGCTCCAACGACAACTTATTGATAGAATGGGGAAAGTGTCTCATGATTATACTCTGTGGTGTTTATTCCACCAACGATAAAAGGACAGATAATGAAAAAGGTGTTGGTGCTAGGCGCCTCGGGTTACATTGGCTCTCAACTTCTTCCGTTACTTTTAGATAAAGGTTACGCCGTCACAGCAGCGGCGCGACATATTGATTATTTAGAGTCAAGAACTCAGCCTCACCCTAATTTAACGTTAAGGTATCTCGACTTGGCTGACGCAGAGACCACGAAGGCTGTAGTGAACGATTTTGATTTAGTCTTTTTTCTCGTGCACGGGATGGCTCAAGGTGATGACTTTGTTGAGTACGAACTAAACCTTGCTTTGAACTTCAAATATGCGTTGGAACAAAGCTCCGTCGAGCATGTTGTATATTTGAGTGCCATTCAACCTCAAACCGGAAACTCTCGCCATTTAGCCGCTCGTAAAGCCACGGGAAAAATAATTCGACAGTCTGGTGTTCCAGTAACTGAATTGCGTGCTGGCGTTATCATCGGCCCCGGCTCTGCCGCTTTCGAAATCATGCGTGACTTTGTCTACAACTTACCTATTTTGATAGCGCCTAAATGGGTCGACTCAAAAGCGAACCCTATTGCCTTGCCCAATCTCAACCACTATTTGTTGAAGTTAGCAGAAGCCCCCTCTCCAGAAGAAAGTCAAATTTATGAAGTTGGTGGGCCAGATACACTTAGCTACCGCGAACAGTTCAAAGTCATTTGCCGAATCACGAACAAGCCGTATCGACTGTGGTCGACCCCGCTACTTACTCCGAAAATGGCATCGTACTGGCTAGGTTTAGTTACCTCAGTGCCAACTAGTATCGGTAAAGCATTACTTGCGGGCTTAGAGCACGACTACATTGCAAACTCCAAAGCGATTGAAGAACGATTTCCTCAAACGCTGATCAGCTACGAGCAAGCGGTAACTGATACCATTCAAGATGAAGGCACATTTGTACGCAGTAATGTCTGGGGGTTTGAACCCGCAGCGCTTCGTCGATGGCAACCAGGATATGGCTATTACCCAAAACAAGCTGGAGCGAGCATTAAAACTCATGCCTCCGCTGCGGCATTATGGAAAGTGGCGCAAAAGATCGGGAGTCGCGAAAAAGGCTATTACTTTGCCAACATCTTGTGGCGTACACGTGAATGGCTCGATATCTTTTTTGGTGGCGGAAAACCGATTCGCGTTTCTCCTCCTGGACCAGAGCTTAAAGTCGGTGATTTTATTGACTCTTGGAAAGTGATTCGCTGCGATAATAATCAGTTTCTTTCACTGTTTTTTGGTATGAAAGGCCCAGGCCTTGGGCGTTTAGAAATTACCATCAAAGATCTCGGTGACGAACGAGAGCTGGATATTACCGCCTGGTGGCACCCGCAAGGGTTTCTTGGGCTGCTTTATTGGTTTGCAATGATGCCAGCCCATCTTTTCATATTTAAAGGCATGGTCAAAGCCATCGCGAAAGAAGCAAACCGTTTAGAAAACAAAAAGCCCCAATAACAGGGGCTTCTAAACACTCAAAATGTCACTTTAGTCAGCTTTGAACGAGAGTGGAATTTCGGCTAACTGGTTGCCTTCGTTTGCTGGAAAAATAAGGTACTCGCCATGGTATTTCACCATCGATTTGTAGTCTGTTACCTTATGAACCATAAAGCCCGCTTGCGCTGCTTTCTCAACAAACTCAGCATGATTGCCACGCACAAACCAACTCATTGGCTTTACGAGCAACTCGCCATCAAAACAGCTTTCGCATTGGTCTGCACATAACGCTAAAGAGTTTTGACCTTCAGTGAAGATTTGTACTTTGCCGCACCCAATCAGTTGCTCAGATGTTGAGACTTCCCAGCCTGCTTGCTCCATCAAATCAAGAAAAGACTCAATATCTGAATCTTTGAACACTTTGGAGTCTTCACCTTCAGGGAAGAATTGCGCATAAAAAGCAGAAATACGCTTGAAGATAAACAACAAACCAGCATCGTTCCCCTTTGAGCGACCTGCTTTTTGCCAACGCGTTAAGTCATCGCCTACCGTACGTCCGAAACGTTGTGATTTTAGCGCCTTTGTTACCCAACGCACTAAATAATGGTTATTCGCAACAGGGGCATTGGCTAACTTACCTGAGCGATGCTCTTGATCTAACTCTTCAAGTGCTGAGTTAACCAAGTTTTGAATTTCTTTGGTGTAATTCGACATTACGCCTTTCTTCCTAAAGTCCAATAAAACAGTGCTGAAAGCACAGAACAAGCAAACATCACGATGATCATCGGCCAAGCAACATTTCCGGGCAGTGATGCCACCAGCGCACCAACCAATGAACCGATACCGAATCTTAATGTCCCCGCTAGAGACGACGCCGTACCCGCCATTGATGGGTAACCACTTAAAAGCAGCGCCATCGCGTTACTACCTATCGTCGACAATGTACCGATAAACAGCACAACAAAAGGCACAATGCCCCATAATCCGAAGTCCATTAACCAACTTACGAATAAACCAATCCCCGCCAAAAGTTGCACGAACAACCCAAAACGAAGCATGGCATGGGAACCAACTTTCTTCACCAAGCGACCATTAATACTGGTCATGATGATCATCGCCACAATGTTCAAACCAAATAGGTAACCAAAGTGGTCTGGTCGAACACCATATAAATCAATATAAACAAACGAACCCGCCGTCAAAAATGCAAACATTCCGGAAAATGAAAACGCACCTGAGAGCATCAAACCGATCGCTTCAGGATTGGAGCATAATCTGGCGTAGTTTCTCAGCGTCGTGCGGAAACGAAGAGGCTGACGATTTTCAGGCTGTAACGTTTCAGGGATTTTCCAAAGTACGAGAAAAATCACAACTACAGCGAAAATAGCTAGTACCCAAAAAATGGAACGCCAACCAAACCAAATCGCGAGATGGCCACCGATCATCGGTGCCACCAACGGCGCAATAGTAATGACCAGAGTAACGAAGGACATTGCGCGTGCAAAGTCTTCACGGTCAAACATGTCACGCACGACGGCTTGGATAATGACCGCCGCTGCCGCGCCAGCAAAACCTTGTGCCGTACGTACATAGGTCAGCGCATCAATGCCATTTGTTGTCGCACTCACAACGGCAGCCAAGCCGAAGAAAAGTACGCCTAAAATCAACACAGGTCTACGGCCAAAACTATCGGCGAGCGGCCCGTGAATTAACTGGCCGATCGCAAAACCCGCGGTATAAGCCGTCAACGTAATCTGAACCGCGCCAGGCGCGACCCCCAAATCTTTCGCAATTGTCGGCATCGCAGGCAAATACATATCGATCGCCAAAGGCGTCAAAGCACCAATCGCTCCTAGTACCAGAAACAATAGAAAACTGATTTGGGATTGCGGAGCACTTTGAGCTTTTTCTGTCATTCTTTTACCTCTTGTTGGAGCCCTACCGTCAATACTTGCAGAACAAAGTGAAAATAACGGACAGTTCTCATATCGCTGAATGTAGAAGCCAAAAACCTGTTCTATCCAACGTTCGAGAATCATAAGGGCAAATATGTACCAAGGTGTGACCTTGACGAACTCGACATAGAAAAGCATGTGAAAGCGAAATGTGTTTATGGGAAACAAACACAATGCAGTAAAAATGATGGCGTTGACACCATCATTCCATTCACCGTAGCCGAAGGCTTTGCAATAAGAGTATGCATGCCTCAGCTAAATGCAAAGGCGTATCACTGAGATGAGTAAGCACACCGGAATTGTCTAGGCACTAATTTTGGTAGGAAAATTTATTTTGAGCCAATTCCTACCAAAAGACTAGTTCCTATTAGGAACTAAAGAATTTCCCATGCCGACAATTAATTCCAAATAGAATCAATTTCTTCTTGCGTGAGGTAGCGATAATCACCTGGTTCTAGTGCCTCATCAAGTTCGATAGAACCAATACGCTCACGATGTAAGTACTCAACTTTATTTCCTAACGCCGCGAACATACGTTTCACTTGGTGATACTTACCTTCCACGATAGTTAACAATACTTCATTCTCGGCCTCGTTCACGATTTCCAAACGAGCAGGCAATGTTGCTTCTGATTCATTGCGCAAAATGATGCCTTGTTCGAGCTTTTCCGCATAATCAGGCTGAATAGCATCGACGAGCCAAACACGGTACGTTTTCTCACACTTATGCTTAGGTGAGGTAATACGGTGAGACCACTTACCATCATCCGTAATCAACACTAAACCAGTTGTGTCGACATCTAATCGGCCCGCAAAGTGAAGGTTTTCAATTTTAGGCTCATCAAGCAATGCGAATGCAGTTTGGTTGTAGCCATCTTCATGTGAACAAACAAAGTCAGCAGGCTTATACAACATAATGTAACGAGGACCAGGAGCACCAATAACACGGTCTTCCCACATCACTTCCGCACCTTTAGGTACTTTAAATGCACCACTTTTTTGAACCTCACCGTCAACGGTGATGTCTCCACTTTTGATGATCTTTGTTGCCTGTTTGCGTGTTGCACCCAGAGCGTCACACAAATATTTATCTAAACGCATGAATACCTCATTGAATTATACCCAAGTGATCTCTAAATCTTGGTTTAAAGGTCACTTGGGTATAAAAGTCAGGTATTATAGCGTTCCTCGTTCGAATAGTTGAGCAATTTCACATATTTTCATGTACACACTTCGTCCTTATCAAGCCGACTCGGTTAAAGCCGTTATTCATTACTTTCGTAAACACTCGACACCAGCAGTGATCGTGCTGCCAACCGGTGCAGGAAAAAGCTTGGTGATCGCAGAACTTGCTCGCCTTGCGAAAGGACGAGTGTTAGTCCTCGCCCACGTAAAAGAACTGGTCGAGCAAAACCACGCAAAGTATGAAGGTTATGGTTTAAAAGGTTCCATCTTCTCAGCAGGATTGGGACGAAAAGAAACTGACCAGCAAGTCGTGTTTGCTTCGGTTCAATCGGTCGTACGTAACTTAGATTCGTTCAAAAACCAGTTTTCTCTGCTCGTTATTGATGAGTGCCATCGTGTGCCAGATGACAAAAACAGCAGCTACCAAAAAGTTATTACTCACTTACGAGAACTGAACCCTGGCATTAAGGTGCTAGGACTAACTGCAACGCCCTATCGTTTAGGAATGGGCTGGATTTATCAGTATCACACCCGAGGTCAAGTGCGAACCGAAGAGCCTCGATTCTTCCGCGATTGTATTTTCGAACTGCCGATCCGTTACTTGCTCGACGAAAACTTCCTCACTCCAGCCCGCATGATGGATGCGCCCGTTTTGTCTTACGACTTCTCTCAGCTGAAGCCCGCTAACACCGGACGCTACAAAGAAGCAGAAATGGACATGGTGATCGATAAAGCCAAACGTGCGACTCCACAAATTGTTGAGCAAATCATGCAATATGCGAAAGAGCGTCAAGGTGTCATGATCTTCGCTGCAACTGTTCGACACGCACAGGAGATACACAGTTTATTGCCAGAAGGCGAAACTGAAATCGTCATTGGTGATACACCTACGCCGGAGCGCGATGCGATCATCCAAGCGTTCAAGAATCGTCAAATAAAATACTTAGTCAATGTTTCGGTACTGACAACCGGGTTTGATGCGCCGCATGTCGATTTAATCGCGATTTTGCGACCAACAGAGTCAGTCAGTCTGTACCAACAGATAGTAGGACGAGGATTACGCTTATCAGACGGAAAATCAGAATGTTTAGTGCTTGATTACGCAGGCAACAGCTACGATTTATACCAACCTGAAGTCGGTGATCCCAAACCAGACTCTGACAGTGAAATTATCACGATTCCTTGCCCGGCTTGCGGATTCAATAACAACTTCTGGGGTAAGTTGGATAGTAACGGTTTCTTGGTTGAACATTTTGGCAGACGTTGCCAAGGTTACTTTGAAGATGAAGACACAGGCGAACGTGAACACTGTGGCTACCGTTTTCGTGCCAAATACTGCGGTGAATGTGGTGCGGACAACGATATCGCTGCACGAATTTGTCATGAGTGTGATGCGACGCTCGTAGACCCAGATAAAAAGCTAAAAGAAGCCCTTAATCTCAAAGATGCATTAATCTTTGAATGCACAGAAATGGACCTATCTGTATTTAAGTCCAGTGATGGTAAATCTCAGCTAAAGGTGACGTATTCTGGTGAACCATACCAAGGCGAAGGCAATGCGTTAGTTCATGAGTTTTGGTCATTGAGTACCAAAAAACAAAAACAAACGTTTAAAGATCAGTTCGTACGCCCCCACTTAGCAGACAAGCATCGCCCTTTTGAAGAGGCTTCACCGACACGCGTTGTCGCTAATCAACATCGTTTCCGTTTGCCTCAGTTTGTTATTGCTAGAAAATCTGGTCGCTTTTGGAAGCTGCGAGATAAAATTTTTGAAGATGAGTTGAAATAACATCCACAACACATGGCAAAACTTAATTAGCTGATTCACTCTCTGTTCATCTATATCCGATATACTGCGGCTAACGCTCCAGAAAAGGTTTGACTATGTATAAAGCAACGACTTCTCTACATTCTGCGTTACTTTTCGGCCTTATTGCGACATTCATGTGTGCACCAAGTTTTGCCAAGCATGACAACGAGTACACATCACAAAATGGCCACGCCATCGTGCAAGATGTCGAAAAGCCAGGAACACGCATCGAATTCGATGAAGATCAAGATGAGGTCTATCGCGCGGTTCAACAAGGATATATACGACCATTTTCGGAACTTTACGCCGCAGTAGAAAACGACTTATACGGCCGCATCATCAAGGTCGAGCTTGAAGAAGATGATGATGCTTGGGTGTATGAATTGAAAATTCTGTACAACAATAGCGTCCTGAAAGTTGAGTACGACGCCGCCACGCTGGAAATGCTTGAGATCAAAGGTCGCAGCTTTAACAAAGCGTTAAAGCCGCAAAACAACTAAACTTGTCTAATGCGTAATCCAGACACGATGCGTAACTTACTTCGATAAAAATCCAAACATAATAAGAATCATCAATATGAAAATACTTGTTGTTGAAGATGATCCTCGTTTAGGCGAGCAAATCATCGAAACATTAGAAAGTACCGGCTGGGTACCAGAATTGTCCCAAGATGGCATAGACGCTCTGTATCGCGCGACTTCGGAAGAATGGGACGCCATTGTTCTTGACCTCGGCTTGCCAAAACTGGATGGTCTTACCGTCCTAAAAGGCATCCGAGATGAAAACATTAATACTCCTGTCGTGATTTTAAGCGCTCGCGACACCCTAACGCAGCGAGTTGAAGGCTTAAACGCAGGTGCAGACGATTACCTAACTAAACCATTTGAAATGGTTGAGCTTATCGCTCGTATTCGTGCACAGCTTCGAAGAGCCTCTGGTAATGCCTCTCCTGTGATGCAAATTGGCGACTTGAGCTTGGATACGCGCACTTCTAAAGTCATGTGGCAAGGGCAAGCGGTAAGCTTGACGGCGCTAGAGTATAAAGTGGTCGCTTACTTTATGCATAACCCGGAAAAAGTGATTTCTCGAACCGAACTCGTCGAGCACATTTACAAACAAGACTTTGATCGTGACTCCAACACAATCGAAGTTTTTATCGGCCGAATTCGCAAAAAAATCGCCCCAAAGATCATCAAAACTGTCCGAGGGTTGGGATACCAATTAAATGCCGAATAGAAACAGGCTACCGTTGAACGCAATAAAACGACTGAGTATCAAAAGTCGCCTCGTTTTAGCGGCGATCGTTTGGTTAACGGCAATGATCCTCGCCGCTGGTGTGACGATACCGACGCAGGTCTACAACTATATGGTTGATGACACTCGCTCACAGCTCAGCATTTTTATGGATGAAGTCGCAGCACAGTTAGAAGTCGATAACACCGGGCATCTTTCACTCGCAGCTCAGCTATCAGACCCTCGATTTAACCGACCTTACAGTGGTTTGTATTGGAGTGCCTCTACAGAGGCAAGCCTCGAACGTTCTCGTTCGTTGTGGGACAAAAAAATCGAATACAAAGGTTTGGATAAAGATGCGTATGGAGCAAGAGGCGAAAAACTAATTACGCTAGAAAAAGCACTGTATCTTCCTGATTACGATGGTCCTATTCACATTATTATTGGTATTGACGAAGAGCCCATTAAAAATACCCTTCAAACGTTAATCGGCCAACTTTGGCTTATTTTGGGTTTATTATTCGCGGGCGTACTTACCGTCATTTTACTGCAAATTGCTTGGTCATTGAGTCCGCTTACAAAGCTACAAAAAGAATTAGCCGAGCTGAAGTCTGGTAATAAAAAGAGTCTAGAAGAAACCTACCCAAAAGAGATTTCTCCTCTAATCTTCGACCTCAACGCTCTGCTGTTCCATTACCAAGAATTACTAGAGAGAGCTCGCAATCATGCAGGTAACCTATCTCATGCACTTAAAACGCCACTTTCTGTTCTAAAAAATGAAGTTCAGACGTTAGAACCTGAGGCACAATCCCGTCTCCGAGCTCCAATCAATCAAATACAAGACCATATCGATTACCATTTGGGTCGTGCCCGTATGGCCGGATCGATGAACATATTATCAGTGAAGTCGAACCCAGCAGATCGTGTGGATGCTATCTCAATGGCGTTTGATAAAGTGTATGCGAGCCGAAGCATTACCTTAATTAATGAACTTGATTCAGAGCTGAATGTAGCAGTAGAGCAGACCGATCTCGATGAAATGCTAGGTAACTTGCTAGAAAATGGCTATAAGTGGGCCAACAGCATGATTCGTGTGCACTCCTCTCAGGATAAGGAAAATATACACATCATTATTGAAGATGATGGGCCAGGCATCCCTAAAGAGAAACTGAGTCAAGTAATCAAGAGAGGAGTTAGATTGGATGAAACAACCCCTGGCTCAGGTCTTGGTCTAAACATAGTCAGTGAAATGGCACACAGTTACCGAGGTCAATTAACATTGGATACAAGCGCTTTAGGTGGATTAAAAGCATCTTTAGTCTTACATCTCAGCCGAACATAAAGCATATAACACATAAACTTTGTTTTTCGGACCATGATCAGTAAACCGATGAAAATGAAGTCGATGTGAACAAAATCCAAGCAAAGCGTTAAAAGGGATAGCCTTCCACCCCGCTAAATCATACCTTTTTGTTGATTTGGATACGATTTGGGTTGCCCATTTATAAGTGGAATGATAGTATCCGCGCTCGCTTGAACAGTTCCTGTTTCAAGCTTTACCACGAACAACAAGGTCGCATTGTTGATTGTGAACATTTGATTTTTACTAATTTGAGAGTAAATACTATGAAATTCGAAGCAGTAGTACGTACTGAACTAGGTAAAGGTGCGAGCCGCCGCCTACGTCACGCTGGCAAATTCCCTGCAGTTGTATACGGCGGTGAAGAAGCAGCAGTAGCTATCGTTCTTAACCACGACGACATCGTAAACCAAATGGACAAGCCTGAATTCTACGAAGGCATCGTTCTAGTTATCGATGGCAAAGAAGTTAAAGTTAAGCCACAAGACGTTCAACGTCACGCGTTCAAGCCAAAAGTTGAACACATGGACTTCATCCGTATCTAATTCCCTACCAAGGAATTAATCGGATTAAATCCAAACCTTTTGCATAAAAGATAATCGGATTTACCAACCGAGACATCTACAAAATTTCAAAACCCCGGAGTCTTACCACCTCCGGGGTTTTACTATGTTTGGCATATAGCATTTGATTTATGAACGGGCAATATACTTCACTAAAGTGAGATCGGTCAGCGTCATACTCTCAATCACTTCCGACTCTTCCTCTCCAGTACGCACAAAACCACACTTCTTGTAAAAGTTAAGCCCCTGTTGATTAGTATCCAGTGCTTTCAAACTGATCTGCATAACTGACGTAGAGAGCAAACGTGTCTCTAACTCATCTAACAGTGCACTTCCTGCTCCTTGCCCATAATGTAGCGGCGTAACGTAGCAACATGTCACTAATGCCGTTTTATCTTCGCTGGTGTGGTTAGGTAACTCGTAACTTAAAAAGCCAACAATTTCTCCTTGCCTCTCAACTACGATCAATTGGGCCAGTTGCTCCGTCATCACTCGTGCCCACATCCTTTCTCGACGCTCAATCGTAAACTGCTCTATGTAGCTCTTTGGCATTAATCCTTTATACGCCACCTGCCAAGAGTCAACGTGTATCTTGGCGATTTGGGCTGCTTCCTTTTTGAGTGCGTCCCTTACTGTGTATCTCATAAGCATCCTTTATTAGCGTTCACCACTTACAAATTCTTTTAACCCTACCCTTTAAACCAAAGCTCAAAGATAACAGCTACAGTCGCAACGCTTTACATTAATCCATTTCATTTTCATTAATTAAATGATAGTTCACATCATAATATTCGAAGAAGAACGATCCATTATTTACTTTTCATTTTGACTCATTAGGTTGAATCTATTTGTTTAAACACTCGAGTGTCAAATGCGGAATAAGCACGATAAGGTATCGGATGAGGATAAATAAACGATGCCTAAAGCATAAGGTTTCTAAACGATCGCAATTATAGTAAAGAGATAAATACAATTTTTGATAGAGTTAGGCAGAATAAAGCCATGATCAAATGAGTTTAAGTTCTGTGCTGTTCATTATGCATACAAACCGAGCCCCTCATCATTAGAGCGAAAATTTATAACGATTTGTGTCATACCTATTAGGGAAAACATAAACTTGGCAAAATTATCACCAAAATCAGCGTAATACTTCGCAAAAATGCGCATTGATTCACACAAACAACACACATTCAATTAACTACCTCACAAAAAATAGAGCTAGCTATATAAAATAAATACTAAATACCAATTCTGTTTATTTATAGACGTAGTTTGCAGGCTTATTAATTCATTTCTCCGATAGAAGTATAAATAAGAGATAGATCACTAAAGTTTCACATTAATTCCGTATATTTCACGCCGTAACAATAACAAAATCACAAAGAAAGGATCCCTTATGAAGTTTTCCAAATCTCTTTTGGTAGTGGCAGTGGGCGCTGCGCTAGCAGGATGCGGCTCAGACAGCGACAATTCTCCAGTAACCTGCGAGACTGCAGATTCTTGTACTAAGTTCACCGTTCTCCACACTAACGATAACCATGGTCGCTTTTGGCATAACAGCGACGGCGAATACGGCATGGCTGCGCGTCACACTTTAATCGAATCTATCCGCGCAGAAGTCGAAGCAAAAGGCGGTGAAACCATTCTGCTATCTGGCGGTGATATTAATACCGGTGTACCAGAATCAGACATGCAAGATGCGGTTCCAGACTTCGTAGGGATGAACCTACTTGGTTACGATGCAATGGCTGTCGGTAACCACGAATTTGATAACTCACTAGATATTCTCGATATGCAAGCCGAGCTAGCTGACTTCCCTATGCTGGCTGCGAATATCTATAAAAAAGATACAAACGAGCGTTACTTCGACCCTTACAAAGTATTTACTATCAACGGCCTTAAGATCGCTGTTATTGGTCTAACAACGCAAGACACTGCGAAGCTAGTCAATCCAGACAACGTATCAAACATCCACTTCGAAGACCCTCAAGTAGAAATCAAAAAGGTACTGAAGGAAATCGAAGAGAACGAAAAGGTAGACCTAGTATTTGCAACAACGCACATGGGTCACTACGAAGATGGCAAAAACGGTAGTGAAGCACCAGGTGACGTTAAACTCGCTCGCTCTCTTGAAGAAGGACAGCTAAACGCTATCATCGGTGGTCACTCACAAAACCCTGTATGTATGGAACCAGGTACCAATGAGTATGCTGATTTCAAACCTGGGGATGATTGTGCCCCAGACCAACAAAAAGGCACTTGGATTATGCAAGCGCATGAGTGGGGTAAATATGTGGGTCGTGCTGACTTCGAATACTACGACGGCAAGCTTCATTTAGCGAATTACGCACTGATTCCTGTAAACCTTCTAGACGAAAACGATGAAGTTATCGGTGAACGAATTCAACAAGATGCAACGGTAAAAGCGTTACTACTGCCATACCAACAACAAGGTCAAGAGTTATTAGATGAGAAGATTTCTAATACGACGGGTAAGTTAGAAGGTGATCGTAACGTAGTTCGCTCTCAACAAACTAAC
Organism: Vibrio sp. 1402; assembly: GCF_033340275.1. Taxonomy (NCBI): domain Bacteria; kingdom Pseudomonadati; phylum Pseudomonadota; class Gammaproteobacteria; order Vibrionales; family Vibrionaceae; genus Vibrio; species Vibrio sp. 1402. Next base: position 257,249 of record NZ_JAWOWE010000002.1, on the reverse strand, counting down.
CTAGGTCACCTACTCGGCGAGGCATACCGTACTTACAAAACGGTAAATGCTGACTTTGGTGTGATGAACTCTGGCGGCGTGCGTGATTCAATCCAAGATGGTGATATCACTTACCGTGACGTACTAACGGTTCAGCCATTTGGTAACTTCGTGACTAAAGCAACTATGACAGGTAAAGAAGTTAAAGAATACCTAGACGTGGTTGCGACGAAATCTGCAGGCTCTGGTGCTTACGCTCAACTAGATAACATCACTTTAGATGTAAATTGTGATGCTGGCTCAGTAACCATTACCGATATTAACAATAAAGGCTTCGATCTAGACGCAACGTACACATTCTCTGTAATCAGCTTCAGTGCTGCTGGTGGCGATAACTATCCAATCATCGATGTTCAATCTACACAGCTAACCGATGCATACGTTTTGCGCGAGTTCTTCGTAAACAACCCACAAATCTCTGCGGATAACTACAACAAGAACTTAGAGAACATCAAGTACTTCAGTAATGGCCAACCAGTAAAAGGTTGTCCTGCAACTGGTAGCTAATACTCAACACCTTACCCCTGGCGCTAAGAGCTTTTACAAGCAATTTCGTCAGGGCTTTCCTCAAAACCGAAGCTTTGTGCTTCGGTTTTTTATTTTCGATAAATTACTGAAAACTCTCCACCTTCACAATATGTTCAAAAATTGTTCATTTGTGTTATTGACGCCCCTGTATTGGGCTTCTATGTTTGATAAGGTCTTTTAAATATGCAGGTTCATCGGCTAAATTTCGCGAAACATTTTTAATCGCATAGTCAATGATTCTGAGAAAGATGTGAATGGCGTTACAAACACTGCTCTCAAACAATTTGTCTTTGGACTTCAAACGATGGTGATGTGCCTCCACGCGCACACTAATGAGCAGCGATCTGGACGTCAATGTATTCAAACTGCTGCCATCGAGTTCTGGAGGTCAAAAATGAAACGAGCCAGCAATAGCTACAGACTCCAAATGATCAAAGAAGTAGTTACCCGTAGAGAGCGTGAAGCTTGTACGGATCCTATGGCGAGATATATTCATCAACTGATGGATGAACGCCCAACAAGTAAATTAGATGTTGAATTCAATCATCGATTTTCAGGAAATCACTTCGACGAACAAGCGGGAGGCTGGGTTAGCGACCGTTGGTCGATGAAATAACGCCAATTACCGCTCTATAGGGAAAATGGATAGGAGATTCCCGGTTCTTAAAGGACACCTTGCCGGACCGGGAATATGTAAAAGCCTAATCAGAACCGAAAGCGAAGGCGTAACCCCACAGACTGAACAAGAATTCTAGAATAAGTCTTGTTGAGGCGATGACTCATCTTGAAGCTGTTCTGGCTTCGTCTTCCCTGCCAACATCTTTCTTCTGTACCTTTGACGACACAACTTAATAACGTGCAACTGCTGAGCGGGGGTTAAGTTAAGCCAATTAAACCTTTCCTCTCTCTTTCTCATACACCCCTTGCAATACCCTTTTTCATCGGAGGTACATACTCCAACACAAGGGCTTGGGACAGTAAAAAACTCCAGTTGCTCCATACTAAAACCGCTCTTTCCATATTAGGGCGTATTGGCCTAGTTTAAATAATGAGAAGATTAGTCAGCAACAAAACTTGCTATATACTTCGTTATGTCAAAAACATACGAAACCATAACCTTATGCTGACAAAAACAGTGTTTTATTACTTATACTTACCGCGTTTATAAAAACGGAGTCTATAAAATGAAGCTTAGCCTAAAAACGTTAGTTACAGCAATCTCTCTCCCTGTTCTTATGACTGCTTGTGCTAGCAACGGTGATGATGTGAAAGAAATAACGGCTCAAGATTTGCAGCACCACAACTGGGAACTTGTTCAAGTTGATGGCAAAAATATCGTTCTAGACGAACACCAAAAAGCGGCTCGCCTAGAAATCGGTGAAAATCTAACCGCAAACGGCAACGCAGGTTGTAACAACTTCTTCGGTCAAGCCGAGCTGAAAAACAACCAACTACGCATCGAAAAAATGGGCATGACCATGAAGATGTGTATGGAAGATCAAATGAAGATCGAAAACGCAATGACGCAAACACTATCTAACTGGAGCGATATCACGCTAACTAAAGATGGTCTTGTTCTGAAAAGTGCCGATCACGAATTGACGTTTACACTACGTGACTGGGTAAACTAATCCCAACTAAGTAAACCAGATAGTATCTTAAAGCAGCCAAACGGCTGCTTTTTTTATATCGATGAATCGTTAGTCATGCATGCCAAAGTCATTTAAATGGCCAACTTTCTTTCTCTTTTCGCCCTCAATTCCATGCTTTAAACATCAATTTTGCTCTGTAAAACAACCTATTCATATCTCTGCGGACAATAATTTTCAATTACTTGAAAGAATATCCTCAAACAAACGGTCCGCTCCTAAAATGACACCAAATTTGTCCCTTCTTCGTTTTGCTTCACATTGAGAGTAATTCTTTGAATCAATGAGTGATTCCGTTTGGGATTGGCATTGATAATAGAGAGAGATGAATTACTATCCTTGTAACAGAGCGGAACGACTTGCGAAAACATCAATAGAAACGAAAGCAAGCACCAAAAGACATAACACGGAATAGATATGAAAAAGCTACTCAGCAGCATTGGCATTTTAGCCACGACTTTTGCGACACCTTCTTTTGCCGATTCATCAGTGAATAGCGAATGGCAAAAAATCGAACAACAAGCCGACGGGCAATCCGTCTACTTTCATGCTTGGGGCGGAAGCCAAGAAATTAATCGCTACATACAGTGGGCGAGTAGAGAGCTAAAATCACGTTATAACGTGACGCTAAACCACGTTAAAGTAACTGATATTTCTGAGACCACTACTCGACTTATCGCAGAAAAAGCGGCAGGCAAAAACAGCGGTGGCAGTGTTGATATGGTTTGGATCAATGGCGAAAACTTCAAATCAATGAAGGATAACCAATTGCTATTTGGTCCTTTTGTCGAAGGTTTGCCAAGCTGGCAATATGTGGATAAATCTCTACCAATTGATGTGGACTTCTCCGAGCCAACAGAAGGTCTAGAAGCACCTTGGGGAGTAGGACAATTAGTGTTTATCCATGACGAGCAAACCCTCCATAACCCTCCAAAATCATTCGCAGAAATGCTGAGCTATGCAAAAGCGTTCCCGAATCGCCTGACTTACCCTCGACCACCAGAGTTTCATGGCACAAGCTTTATCAAAGCATTACTCATTGAACTGTCTAACAACGCCCCTGAGCTGCAACAACCAGTTACCGATGACACGTTTGAACAAGTCACTCAACCGCTGTGGTCTTATCTAGATGAGTTCCATAAAGTCGCTTGGCGCGGTGGTAAGCAGTTTCCAGGCGGTACAGCAGAAACCCTTCAGCTACTAGATGATGGTCAGACTGACCTGGCGATTACCTTTAACCCGAACGCGGTTTTCTCTGCGCAGTCGAGCGGTAATCTTGCAGAGAGCACCAAAGCGTACGCAATGGACGCAGGAGCACTCTCAAATATCCACTTTTTAGCGATTCCTTGGAACGCAAATGCCAGTGCTGGTGCACAAGTTGCGATAAACTTTTTATTGAGCCCTGAAGCACAGTCTCGCAAAGGTAACCTAAACATCTGGGGCGACCCTTCGGTACTAAGCAACCAATACCTAACTGGTTCGGCCAAAAACACTCAACAATTCAAATCTATCGCTGAGCCACATCCAAGTTGGCAAGCGGCGTTGGAAAAAGAATGGTTGAAACGCTACGGGAATTAGTAAGAATCCATGTTAAGAGCGCTGTATTTAGTCATTATCGCAGTTTGTATTTTGCCTACCATTCCGGGACTACTTGGAGTGGTGGTCTCTGCGCTCGGTTATGTACCTCCTATCGGTCTACACCACTTTTCTTTTGATGGCTTCAATGCCGTCTTTGATTGGGAAGGTGTTTGGACATCCATCGGGCTTACTTTCTACTCCGCCATTTTCAGTAGCTACTTGGCTTGCTTCATCGCATTTGCAATTCTACAAGCCTCTTGGGGCAGTAAGTTTTGGCGAAAAATTGAAGTTAGCCTTTCCCCACTTCTCGCGATGCCGCACGTCGCGTTTGCGATTGGCTTTGCGTTCTTGTTTGCCCCAACTGGTATGGGCGTTAGGGTTCTCAACCAACTGTTTGGTTACGACCCGAATGCACAAACGGTGAATGACTTAGCATTGCTGATTAAAGATCCGCACGCACTCGGTTTGGTCATCATGCTTGCGATTAAAGAAGTGCCGTTTTTATTGTTGATGAGTATTCCAATTCTTCAGCAATTGAAAGTCGATAAGATTGAAAAAGTCAGTCATTCGATGGGCTACAGTTCGGCGCAAGCGTGGTGGAAATGCGTGTTCCCACAGTGGATAGCAAAACTGCGCTTTCCAATGCTGGCGGTATTGGCTTACAGTTTGTCCGTTGTCGATGTCGCCCTGATTATTGGCCCCACCAACCCGCCGACGTTTGCGGTTTTGGTATGGCAATGGTTTAACGATCCAGATTTATCGCTCCTACCAAGAGCGGCCGCTGGCGCAGTAATACTGTTTGCGATCGCAAGCCTTTTGATTGGATTTGCACGCTTAATGGAATGGTGTATTACCAAAGGCTTCAAACTCTGGCAGTACTCTGGTCGAAACGGGTTTCGTTTACCCGGTAAAACCCTATTTTCACTGGTCGCGCTACTTGCACTTCTAATGATTCCACTCATGGTGCTGTGGAGCTTTGCCCAACGTTGGCGCTTTCCAGATTTGCTCCCAAGCCGTTACAGCCTGCGTTTTTGGGAATACGAATGGCACAGTATTCTAGGGACTCTAGAACAAAGTATGTCAATCGCCCTAATCAGCGCGACTGTCGCGCTAGTTCTTGCTTTAATAGCACATGAGTATCGTCTCCGTTATCGCTGGCAGGTGCCCGGTTACATCATCGCCATCCCAATGCTGATTCCTCAGCTATCCGTGCTATTCGGTATGCAAGTAGTGACGCTGTACTTAAACAGTAATGCGTATTTCTTTTGGGTATGTTGGGCGCATGTATTCTTTGCGTTCCCATTTATTTACCTCTCGCTAGACGGTCCGTGGCGCAGCTTCGATAACGGCTTAACTCGCGTCGCACTCAGCTTGGGTAAATCACCGATGCAAGCTTGGTTAAAAGTGAAACTGCCAATCCTCCTGCCTGCAATTGCATTCGCGTGGGCTGTCGGTATTAGTGTCAGCCTGGCGCAATACCTACCAACATTGGTGCTAGGGGCTGGGCGCATTAGCACCATCACAACCGAAGCCGTTGCACTATCCAGTGGTTTTGACCGACGTGTCACCGCTATTTACGCCATTTGGCAAGCTCTGCTGCCATTCTTGTTCTTTTCTTTTGCGATACTGCTTAGCCACTTGCACAGGAAGTATCGCCGCTTGTCTATAAAAGGTTTACTACTGAATGAGTCTTTGTCTCGAAAACCTCGCCATCCGTAAAACCAATGGCGACGCGCTTTTTTCAGCGTTCAACATGACCGTAGAAAAAGGTGAAATCGTTACCCTGATGGGGCCTAGCGGTTGTGGTAAATCCACTTTGTTGGATGCCATTGCCGGGCACCTATCCGCCGAGTTCAACTACTCTGGATCCATTACGCTTGATAACGAAAAGTTGGATGCCCTCCCTGCCCATAAGCGTCAGGTCGGTATTCTATTCCAAGAGGATTTGCTCTTCCCTCATTTAACGGTGTGGGAGAACCTTGCCTTCGCGCTACCAAACTCAATCAAAGGTGAAGAGCGTAAAGCTCACGCTATGCAAGCACTGAAGAACATTTCATTGACCAAACTAGCAGAGTCCTTTCCTGACCAAATTTCGGGAGGGCAACGTGCCCGTATCTCATTGACTCGTATGCTGCTAGCAAAGCCAAAAGTTGCGCTACTTGATGAGCCCTATAGCAAGCTGGATAAAGACCTGCGCGTGCAATTTCGCAATTGGGTGGTCGAACAATTGCAGCAAGCGAACATCCCTACTTTGATGGTAACGCACGATGAAGACGATATTCCTGATGGCAGCCGCTGCCTAAACTGGCCGTGGGAGACAAATCATGCTTGATAGCCTGAGTATAAAGCTCATCCGCAAACCGCTGGCACTCAGTGCGAAATATCTCGATAAATGTGGTATCACTGCAAATCAGACGACAGTATTTGGTTTTGTGCTTGGCTGTTTTGCCCTGCCTGCTTTGATCGCCGAACAGTACTTGTTGGCGTTGCTGTTTATTTTGCTGAACAGAATCTGTGATGGGTTAGACGGTGCACTGGCAAGGATTCAAGGCATTACCGATGCGGGTGGTTTTCTTGATATCAGCTTAGATTTTTTGTTCTATTCGTTGATTCCTTTTGGCTTTGTGCTTGCCAACCCAGAGCACAATGCCGTTGCAGGCGCATTTTTGATTTTTTCCTTCATCGGCACTGGTAGTAGCTTTTTGGCTTTTGCCATCATGGCAGGAAAACAAGGCATCGATAATCCGGTATATAAAAACAAATCGCTTTACTACATGAGCGGCTTAACCGAAGGTACAGAAACCATTGGCTGCTTGGTTTTATTTTGTTTGCTACCGCAACACTTTGCCGTCATCGCGTATATCTTTGGCGCGGCATGCTGGTTTACTACTTTTACACGTATTTATTCAGGGTTTCATACGCTTAACGATCATTAATACTGCTTAGACAATCGCGTTTCCTTAAGGGACAAGCCGCTAAGCCACTGTTTTATAAAGCACCAAAACGCAGGTTAAATTGGGGTATATACTCTTTGAATGAAGAAACCATTCGGAGGCTATATGAAAAAACAGATTAATTTAGGCATGTTGCTCACCATTACTTGTGCGCTCGTGCTTGGCGGCTGTAGCTCACCTAACCCGTACGGAGATGCATACGGCTCATCCGACACTCGCAAAGTTCAGCAGGTTTACTACGGCACAGTAGAAAAAGTAGAACCCGTAACCATTGATGCCTCTACCCAATCCAATGCCATTGGCACCATCGCTGGTGCTGCCGTGGGCGGGATCTTAGGCTCAAAAGTTGGGGGCGGTTCTGGCTCGGATATCGCTGCCATTGGTGGTGGTCTATTGGGTGGCTATGCAGGCAGCAAAGCGGCTGAAGCAACCGCGAAAAGAAATGGCGTGAATCTGACCATTCGTTTAGAGGACGGAAAGATTATCTCTATTGTTCAAGAAGCAAATCCAAACATGATTTTCCAACCAGGCCAAGCGGTCCAAATCAATGTTTCTGGTAATGACGCTAGAGTCGTTCCTCGTTAATTCGGACAAACCAAACCTTTGGCCTGCTTTAATTCAAACACCTAACCCGCGCAAGCTTACATCACTGGCTTGTTAACTTGCGCGTTTCTTTTCGTATCAAACTTGATCGTCGTCAATGGAACATCAATCTCCCACACCTTTCGATGTTCAAATGACATCAAGTTGCTAGCATGAGCCCATTCCAGATAACTTTGGGCTTGTTATGACTCCGACTGTTGACCACGTACTCCTTAATATCGCGCTAAACCTCAGCTCAAATCGCTCTCACGAGCAGCAATATCAAAATCTCATTGATGGGGTCGCGCAAGTATTCCCATGTGATGCGAGCTGCCTGTTTATCTTCGATGAGGATGGTTTTCTAACTCCTGTCGCGGTAAAAGGCTTATCCAGCTCGGTCTTAGGTCGTCGCTATTTCCCCAAGGCGCACCCTCGCTTAGATGCCATTATTCATAGCCGTGAACCGGTGCGTTTCGATGCCGATTGTTCACTGCCGGATCCTTTCGACGGCACACTATTAACTGAAGACCAATGCATTGATGTTCACGATTGCATGGGCTTTAGCTTGTATGTCGAAGGCCAACTTGTTGGCGCACTAACGATGGATGCACTAACGGTGGGCGCGTTTGATGGCATCGATCCTGTCGCTATCGAAACCTTTGCGGCTTTGACCGCTGCGACATTGCGTAACATTGCGCAATTAAAAGCACTCAAAGCACAAAACCAGAAGCAAAAAAGCGTCACTCAAACCCTTATCCAGCAAGCCCGTTCTCAACATGGCGAAATGGTGGGTTTGAGTCCGCAGATCAACCAGTTACGAAACAACATTGCGACCGTTTCTCAATCAGATTACGCGGTACTTATCACAGGAGAGACCGGTACTGGTAAAGAACTGGTCGCGCACTCGGTGCACGCGCAATCTCATCGTAGCGATAAGCCGATGATTTACGTAAACTGTGCGGCCCTGCCTGAAGGTCTGGCTGAGAGTGAACTGTTTGGCCATGTCAAAGGCGCATTTACAGGTGCTAATAGCCACCGTGCCGGTAAGTTTGAACTGGCAGACGGTGGAACGATTTTCCTTGATGAAGTGGGCGAACTGCCTTTGATTTTGCAAGCAAAATTGCTGCGCGTAATTCAGCAAGGCGAGCTGCAACGTGTGGGTAGCGATCAGCATTTGATGGTCAATGTGCGCATCATCGCCGCGACCAATCGACAATTAGAAAAAGAGGTCGAAGCTGGCACATTTCGAGCAGACCTATTCCACCGTTTAAATGTATTCCCAATCCAAGTCCCCCCACTTCGTGCCCGTGACGGGGATATTCCCGTTTTAGCAGGATATCTGTTAGAAAAGGTACGCCAACAATTTAATGCGCCCAATCTGCACGTTCACCCTAAAGTGTTGACTCAACTGGAGTCTTTACCTTGGTACGGAAACGTACGCGAGCTCGAACATACTTTAACTCGCGCGGCTTTGCACGCCATTCAACAAGGCGCAAGCACGATCATGCTTAACCATTTCGACACCTTATTGGCTCTCGGTGATGTAAAAAACACATCGCATTATTTACCCAAAGAAAGCCAACCAATGCGAGAACTGATAGAAAGCTATCAACGTGATTTAATTGAACATGCTTTAAGCCAAACTGGTGGCGTTTGGGCAAAAGCAGCGGAGTTTTTGCAAATGGATCGCGGGAACTTATATCGAATGGGTAAAAAGCTCGGGATCAATAAATAACCGACCACAAGAAGTCGATGTGATTAAGACATCAACTGCGTTGTCTTAATTACATCAACCATTCTCCTAAATCTGATAAAATTCAATACAAATCAACAAGATAATAATTGGCACACATTCTGCTCTCTAGTGGTCAACATCACGACTATTAAAACAATCACTGGAGAACCCAATATGTTCTGTATTCAATGTGAACAGACAATTCAAACCCCTGCTGTTAAAGGTTGTTCTTTTGCACAAGGTATGTGTGGTAAAACTTCTGAAGTATCTGACCTTCAAGACGTGTTGGTTTACACACTGCAAGGGGTTTCTTTTTGGGCATCAAAAGCACTTGAATTCAACATCATTAACGATGAAATCAACCAATGGGCACCAAAGGCATTTTTCTCTACATTGACGAACGTAAACTTTGACCCTGAACGTGTCCTAGAGCTAACTTCTCAAGCGGCAACGTACAAAGCATTGCTAAAAGAGCAAGTAATGTCTGCTGCAACACTCGCCGATACCGAAGTTGCTGACATCCCTGTTGTTGCTCACTTTGAGCTACCAAATAGCGCAGAAGCAATCTTAGCTTTTGCTCCTCAAGTCGCGGTTAACCGTGGTAAGGACCAAGTACATGAAGATGTTATTGGCCTACGCTTACTTTGCCTATACGGCCTTAAGGGTGCCGCAGCATACATGGAGCACGCACGTGTTCTTGAGCAAACCAACAACGATATCTATGCCGAATACCATGAAATCATGGCGTGGTTGGGTACAGACCCTGAAGATCTCGGCGAACTACTTGATTGCTCAATGCGCATCGGCCTGATGAACTACAAAGTGATGGAAATGCTCGACCAAGGTGAAACAATGACCTTCGGCCATCCAGAACCAACCTCGGTGAACGTCAAGCCAGTAAAAGGCAAATGTATTCTTGTTTCTGGCCATGATTTGCATGACCTAGAAAAAATCCTGCAACAGACTGAAGGCAAAGGCATTAACGTTTATACCAACGGTGAAATGCTGCCTGCACACGGCTACCCTGAGCTGAAGAAATATCCTCATCTTGTCGGCAACTACGGCAGCGCATGGCAAAACCAACAGAAAGAATTCGCAAACTTCCCTGGCGCAATCGTAATGACGTCAAACTGCTTGTTGAATCCAAATGTGGGTCAATACGCAGACCGTTTATTCACTCGTAGTATTGTTGGCTGGCCTGGTGTGGCTCACATCGAAGGCGATGATTTTAGCCAAGTGATTGAATGTGCTCTAGCGCAAGACGGTTTCCAACACGATGAAATCGAACACCACATCACGGTTGGTTTTGGTCGCAATGCACTGATGAACGCCGCCCCTGCGGTTATCGACCAAGTGAAGCAAGGCAACATCAAACACTTCTTCCTAGTCGGCGGTTGTGATGGTGATAAAGCGGAACGCAGCTACTACACCGATTTTACGGCTGAAGCGCCAGAAGACACGCTAATCCTGACCTTGGCGTGTGGTAAGTTCCGCTTCAACAAGAATACGTTCGGAGATATCAACGGCATCCCTCGCCTATTGGATGTGGGCCAATGTAACGATGCTTACTCTGCAATCCAGCTTGCACTTGCACTGGCGAAAGAGTTTGACTGTGATATCAATGAACTACCACTCACGCTTGTGCTTTCTTGGTTCGAGCAAAAAGCGATCGTTATCTTGCTAACGCTATTTGCATTGGGCGTGAAAGGCATTTACACAGGCCCTACTGCACCGGCATTCCTAACGCCAAACCTAATCGCCATCATCCAAGAGAAGTTCGATATGCGCAGTATTGGCAATGTTCAGGATGATCTAAAAGCCATCCTAGCAGCTTAATAAACTTGCTTGTTACGCGCCTCCTTACGCGGAGGCGCTATCTATTTCGAACCAAAAATAGCCACAACCAAAGAGATTGTTATGTTTTTTGAATGGCAAGGTAACCAACCCGTCACACTCTGTTGCATCGACAAATACTTCGAAACACACGACACCGTCAGCATCAAATTGGCTGAACTAACCGAGTCACTTCTGTTTCAGTTTAAGCCTGGCCAGTTTATTAACTTAGGCGTGGAAATTGATGGAAAAATGGAGTTTCGTGCCTATTCAATCAGCTCGATCAATGAAGACGATCACCTTCAACTCACCATCAAACGAGTATCTGGCGGTAAAGTATCGAACTACATCGTTGACTCGCTGCTGCTTGGTGATACCGTTCAAGCATTACCACCAGCGGGCGAATTTAACTGCATTGACCATCCACCCGTTTTACGTGATGGCGAAACAAAAGCCTTGCTTATCAGTGCAGGTTGCGGCGTCACGCCCGTATTTTCGATGGCAAAACACTGGCTGAGTAATCAAGATGAAAACGACAACGATGTGGACATCGCATTTCTTCATATCGCACGCAGCCCAGAAGAGACGATTTACTACGATCAGCTAGAAACGTTAGACGCCGTATATCCCAACTTCCATTTAAAGCTGTTGCTGAAAAACCGCGAAGGAACGTCACACCCACAAGGTCGTTTGAATGCCGACTGGATTAAAGAGCTTGTTCCTGATTTCAAGCAACGCACCGTTTACCTGTGTGGTCCAAGCCAGTTTATGCAAGATGTTCACGGCTATTTGAATGATCTTGGTTTTGACATGACGAACTTCTACCAAGAGAGTTTTACGCCAGCGACTGGCGCAGAATCATCGGTCTCCGATGAGACGGTTAACGTTTCTGTTCCTGATTTTGCTCAAAGCATCGATGCGCAAAAAGGTCAGGTACTGGCCGATGTGCTCGAAGGCGCAGGTTTACCATTAATCGTCGCTTGTCGAAGCGGGATTTGTGGCTCGTGTAAATGCAAGGTTCGTAAAGGCAACGTCTCTTCCACCAGCCTAGAAACATTGACGCCAGAAGAAATTGAACAAGGCTATGTGCTCGCCTGCTCATCAACCATCGAAGCGGATCTTGAAGTGCAGATCGGTTAATGCTGCTGGTATCGATCTTTTATTGTTTCCCGTCATTCCGGCGAGCCTAGGCGAGATCAGGAACCTAATATCAGCGTGTTAAGAATAACTCATTCTGATAATAGACTCTGAATCACACTCGCGTCTCGCTATTCAGATTGACGGGGTATCGCGGAAATGCCAGCCGTACTCAAACGGCTGGTATTATAGATAGGTACAACTTTCGTTTCGTCGTCATTGCTTCTCGCTAAACAACAACACTTTCAATGCTGCTTCGCTGTCTACGTCCATAAACTCTGGCGGGTTATCCAGACGCTCACGGAATGTCAACTCTGGCGCCTCTTCTTTCATGCTTTCAATCAAGAAGTCGCTTGTCACAGATGGCGAGTTCACACATGCCATCACTTGACCACCGTCTGCCAACAAATCCGGCAACCGACGTAAAATCTTTTTGTAATCTTTAGTCAGCGCAAAGCTGCCTTTCTGGAATGAAGGCGGATCGATGATAATCAAGTCATACTGACCAGATTTCTTAATCTTACCCCATGATTTAAAGATATCATGCCCCATAAAGCTTACCTGGTTGATGTTATGACCATTTAGCTTGTGGTTCTCACGGCCTTTAGACAACGACGCTTTCGCCATGTCGACGTTAATCACTTTATCTGCACCACCCGCAATGGCAGCGACAGAAAAGCCACACGTGTAAGCAAACAAGTTGAGCACGTTTTTATGCTTCGCATTTTCCCGTACCCAATCACGACCGTAGCGCATGTCCAAAAACAGACCGAAGTTTTGGTTGCGGCCAATATCCAATTGGTATTTCAAACCGCTTTCTTCAACGACAGGGCGAGCGTCTAATTCACCGACAAGCACTTCTGAAGGCGCACCATCGGCATAACGGTGCTGAAGAACCATAGTGCGGCCTTGCTTATTTGCCCACAGTTGTGATTGTGCCAACGCATTGAGGCCGCTTTTCAGCTCAGCGAGAAACGCGTCGTCGACTTCTTTAAACAAGTTGATGATCAACTGACCTTGTAACCAGTCACAGGTGATTTGCTCTAGACCTTCAAAACGACGGCCACGACCGTGAAACAGTCGACGAATTTCATTCGGAGCTTGCGCGAGCTCGGTTTCTAGATGCTGAAAAAACAGCGAAAGTTGTGATGCTTGCATCGAGTTCTCTTATTAGTTTTCTTTGTGACGGTTATTTGATCGTAGGCCAGTTCAGTTCCCAGGGGGAAAGCCAAGTATCCAAACCCTGAGAGACGATTTCACTGTGCCATTTGTTACCAAGCACTTTGTATTCTCGTGGATCGCAAACAAAGCGATATTGCTCATCTCGGTATTGGAAGCAAAGTGAAAATGCATGCAGATAACCGCGATCAGCCTCATTGCCTGCATTGTAAATCGGGTCGCCAACAATACCTGAGCCAACCGATTTTAATGCCACGCGGATTTGATGCGTTTTACCAGTGTGCGGCTTACATAAAAATAGGCGCTCTCCGGGCTCTGCCGCAAGAGAGAAAAACTGGGTAACGGCTGGGTTATTTTTGCTGTTGACCAGCTTCCATGATGAACGGCGCGAACGCTCCATATCACCAACGACCAAACCTTGTTTCTTTTTCGGCTTTTTAGAGCCAATCGCTAGGTAGAACTTTTCTACTTGGCGGTCAGCGAAGGCTTGCGATAACGCACTGGCCGCTTTGGCGTTACGTCCGAGGAGCAGAATACCCGATGTCATTTTATCCAAGCGATGGATAAGATAGAGCTGCTGATCACCACTCTGCTTAGCCACTTCTTGCAGCAGCATTGTGTCGCCATCGTCTTTATGAACAGAGACGTTGGGATGCTTATTGATGATCAGAAAATCGGGATGGGTATGTAGAATATCGAACATAAAAAACTGGCTCCACGTTTGGAGCCAGCAGTATACATAAGTTACCGGACAAAGCTATCGAGGCTTGCCCTAAGGTCTTTGCTAAAGCTTCTTAGAGAAAATGCCAGCAAGACCAATGATTGCGATACCCAGCAGCATGATTTCACCTTTGCCACTGTCAAAGCCAGACTTAATCCCCATGAAGGCAACAATAGCAATCGCAACAGGAATCAGGTATTTAACTAGGTTGTACCACAATCCAAATAGCGGGAAGGATACTTCGCCGTCATTAGTGATCTCTTTTTCTAGCTCAGCACGGCTTAGGCGCCATCCAGCAAAGATACAAACCAACATACCACCAACCGCTAAGAAGATTTTGTCCGTTAGCAAGTCGAAGATATCAAAGGCACCGGTACCAAACAGCGTTGGTCCCATTCCACCTAACGATAGTGACGCAAAAATACATAATGCCGCCATAACTGCACTTGCAGACAGAACTGCGTTCGAGCGCTTCATGCCTTTCTCGTCAATTAGGTAAGACACGACAACTTCCAATAGTGATACTGAAGAAGTTAATGCCGCCACCGTCAAACCGATGAAAAATAGCAACGCGAATAGCAACCCAATCACTCCGCCCATTTCAGCAAATAGCTGAGGAACGACAACAAATACAAGACCAGGGCCTGCCGCAGGCTCCATGCCAAAGGCAAACATAGCTGGGAACATAGCAACACCAGCAAGAATCGCAACACCAGTATCCATCGCTGTAACCATACCGGTTGTTTGAACTAGGTTCTCTTTCTTCTTCAGGTAAGAACCGTACGTCATCATACAACCCATACCTAAGCTAAGTGAGAAGAACGCCTGTCCTAGTGCAGCAAGAACCACGTTGCTGTCGACTTTAGAAAAGTCCGGCATGAATAAGAACTCAAGGCCAGCCATTGCACCTGGCAGCATTAAGCCCTTAACAGAAACAACGATTAGGATTAAGAACAGAAGCGGCATCAGAACCTTACCGGCTTTCTCAATACCACCCGAAATCCCTTTCATCACGATCATGACGTTAAGGAACAGGTAAACACCCATCCACATTAAAGGTTGAATCGGATCTGAGATGAAACCGCCAAAGCTGTCGCCAATTGCTTCTGGCGCGCTGAGTAGACCACCGCCCACTTTAAAGATGTAGGCCAATGCCCAACCACCAACCACTGGGTAGAAGCCCATGATCAAAAGACCACTGAAGACTCCCATAACACCAGTGAACGTCCAGCGTCGGTCAGTTGTTTTGAATGCACCTACGGCAGAAAGACCTGTCTTACGACCAATAGCGAACTCTGTCAGCATCACGCTAAAGCCGATAAAAATTACAAAGATAAGATAGATAGCAACGAATGCACCGCCGCCACTCTCACCTGCTGTGTAAGGGAATTTCCATATATTGCCTAAACCGACAGCGGAACCCGCTGCTGCCATTACGAAGCCTAGTTTAGACCCCCACGTATCACGTGGTGCTGCTGTATTAGTTGTAGCCACGCTTTTTCTCCAAAATTAGTTTGTTGTGTATGCATAGAGATAGGCGTCTAAAAAGTTTATGTAAAAATTATTGTACACTTATAAAATAAGCGTTCGACGCACTATGTCTAGAAAGTAAAGCAGCTCCCCTTTAAAATTGGAACCCCAAAAAAGTACATTTATCGCACAAGTGTCGAGTTACGCAGGTTAAATGCTGCTTTTTTGTTCAAAAGTTAAAGAATGACCTTATTTTTCACATTAAAATAACAGAATCAGCTGTTATGAAATTCGTTCCTCATATAAGGTCAATCCCATGTCTAAATGGGAAATCTATTCCCCCAACCCACTTTTATGCTTAATATCCTAGAAGGGCATATTACTCTGAGCGTATATGGACAAGTTTTATCACTTTCTTACTTTAGCTGGCATCGGGCTATATTGGTTACTGGTCGCAGGTGTGACCATTCGTGTCGTTTTAAAGCGCCGTGCAGTGAGCGTGTCTTTAGCTTGGCTAATGATCATTTATATCCTTCCCGTTCTGGGTGTCGCATGTTATTTCCTCTTCGGTGAACTGAACTTAGGCAGAAAGCGAGCCGAACGTGCGAAAGAGATGTTTACACCATTCGAGAAGTGGTTCAGTCAGCTTAACGACTGTAACGCGCACAACCCAGAAACGATGGGGAGGCACATCTACCGAATTGATGAACTTTGTAACAACCGCCTTGGTCTTCCCGCATTGAGCGGTAATACATTGTCGCTGCAACAGTCACCTAATGAGATTTTGCATTCCATTATTGAAGACATCGAAAACGCGCAGAGCAGTATTCGAATGGTATTCTACATTTGGCATCCGGGTGGTTTGGCTGATTCTGTCGCTTCTGCACTTATCCAAGCGGCTAAACGCGGCGTAGATGTCAAACTATTGCTCGATTCAGCAGGTAGTCCACGTTTTTTCAGAAGTCCTTGGTATCGAATGATGCAGGATGCTGGAATTGAAGTTATTCAAGCGCTAGAAGTGAAGATGTGGCGTATTTTCTTACGTCGTCTTGATCTTCGCCAACATCGCAAGATCATCGTAATTGATGATGAAATTGCTTATACCGGTTCAATGAACCTGGTTGACCCGGCTTACTTCAAGCAAAACAGTGGCGTCGGGCATTGGGTGGACATCATGGTTCGCATTACGGGACCAACGGTAAACGTATTGAGTGCCATCCACTGTTGGGATTGGGAAGTCGAAACTGGCGAACGTCATTTACCAAGACTACCTGAATGCAAGATCGATGAGAGTGAATTCCAACACCCTATTCAGGTTGTGCCTTCTGGCCCAGGTATGCCGGAATATCTGATCTATCAAGTATTAACATTGGCAATAAACCAAGCCAATCGCTCGGTACGAATCACAACACCATATTTCGTGCCCAATGCTGATTTACTCGAAACGTTAAAGATGACAGCACAACGAGGCATTGACGTTGAACTCATTATTCCACATAAAAATGACTCTATGATGGTGCAATGGGCGTCACGCGCTTTTTATAGTGAGCTCTTGAGTGCAGGGGTCAAGATTTATGAGTTTTATGGTGGTTTGCTGCATACAAAATCTGTCGTAATTGACGACCAATTCTGTTTAGTTGGCACCGTAAACATGGATATGCGCAGCTTGTGGCTGAACTTCGAAGTGACCCTCGCCGTTGATGACGAAGAGTTCACCAAGCAAATGTCTTGGTTACAAGATAGCTATATTAAGCAATCTCACACTGTTGTATTGGAAGAATGGGAGAAAAGGAGCCTATTTTCTCGGTTCTTAGAGCGAGTGTTCTATCTCTTCAACCCACTCCTCTAATACCTCAAATACACCGACTAAAAAACCTCCAGCGCTACATGCATCCTGCTGGAGGTTTGTTCTTTTAGCTCCCTATCTACACGATACCTCTCGACATCATTACCTGTTCATCTTGGCTGTTATTGGCTGATAGTTGACTTTTCCCTTGCATAACCTACGTCGTCCATGTTTTAAATATTCAAAACCGCAATATTTAAGACAGGGAACTTTTATGTCAGAGGGAAAAAAAACCAAACTCATTACCGCTGGCCGCGATAAAAAGTGGACAAATGGTGTTGTAAACCCACCCGTTCAACGCGCTTCAACCGTGGTATTCAATACCGTTGCAGAAAAGAACCAAGCCACCATTAATCGTGCAAACAAAACATTGTTTTATGGTCGCCGAGGCACCAACACGCACTTTGCTTTCCAAGACGCAATGGTTGAGATTGAAGGTGGAGCTGGTTGCGCGCTTTACCCTTGTGGAACGGCAGCAATTTCAAATGCCATCCTCTCTTTCGTTGAAACTGGCGATCACATTCTAATGGTGGACACTTGTTACGAACCAACTCGTGACTTTTGTAACACCATCATGAAGAAAATGGGCATCAAAACCACCTATTATGACCCAATGATCGGTGAAGGTATCCGAGACTTGATTCAGCCGAATACCAAAGTCCTTTTCTTGGAGTCTCCTGGTTCAATAACCATGGAAGTCCAAGATGTACCTACATTAGCACGCATTGCCCATGAGCAAGATATCATCGTGATGCTAGACAATACATGGGGAGCTGGCGTGAACTTCTCTCCTTTCGAGCATGGCGTAGACATTTCCATTCAAGCGGCAACTAAGTATATCGTTGGACATTCAGATGTCATGCTAGGTACTGCTGTGGCTTCTGAAAAGTATTGGGATCAGCTTCGTGAACAAAGCTACCTGATGGGTCAGTGCGTTTCTCCTGACGACGCATACCTAGGTCTTCGAGGTATTCGCACGTTGGATGTTCGCCTAAGACAGCACGCAGAAAGCAGTTTAAAAGTCGCTCAGTGGCTCGCTTCTCGCCCAGAAGTTGATCATGTCCGCCATCCAGCTTTAGAAACAAATCCTGGCCATGAGTTTTTCAAACGAGATTTCACAGGTGGAAACGGCTTGTTTTCATTTGTTCTCAAAACGTCTTATCCAAAAGCGACGACGGCTCTGCTTGATGGTATGAAACACTTCAGTATGGGTTACTCTTGGGGCGGTTATGAAAGCCTCATTCTAGCTAACGAACCTAAGAGCTTTAACAGCCTGAGAACCATAGCTCACCCACACTTTGAAGGTACTTTGGTTCGTATTCATATTGGCTTAGAAGACGTAAATGACTTGATCGCTGATTTAGAGGCTGGTTTTGCGCGTTATAATGCCTTAATGCTTGAAAAAGAAGTCTCCCTATAACAATGATTGGATCGCCCTGCATTGCGGGGCGTTTTTATAACTCCCTGACTTAATTAGAATTAACTAAACATTCACCCGAACCATTAATTAATGTTAATCATTTGTGTTGTTTTTCAATTGAGCAGTCACAGAATGAAATAATGTGCCACAAATAGGCTTTCCAAATTTAGAGTTTCTCTCCTACTTTTTATCATTAATAAGAGGTCATACCACAAGGAGATAGTTTTGAAACTCAAATTTTTAGCGCTAATGCTTTTTACCTTAATTACCGTCCCAATAACCTCCGTATCCGCTGCAACAGGTTATACCCAAACCAAGTATCCGATTGTTCTGGTTCACGGTTTGTTTGGTTTTGATACCCTGGCAGGCGTTGATTACTTTTTCGGAATACCACATTCCTTAACAAAAGATGGCGCTACGGTTTATGTTGCACAGGTATCCGCGACCAATAGCAGCGAAGTTCGAGGGGAGCAACTGCTTGCTCAAGTCGAAACCTTACTTGCAGCAACAGGCGCAGAGAAAGTCAATCTCATTGGTCACAGTCATGGTGGTCCAACAACGCGCTATGTTGCCTCTGTCCGTCCTGACCTAGTCGCATCAGTTACGAGTATAGGAGGCGTTAATAAAGGGTCTAAAGTGGCAGATTTAGTTCGTGGCACTGTATCTGAGGGTTCGGGTAGTGAGCAGCTCGCGGTAAAACTGGCGCAAGGCTTAACTACTCTTATTAATCTTCTATCAGGTGGTTCTGATCTCGACCAAGACCCTTTAGCCTCACTAGCAGCATTAACCACGGAAGGATCATTAGCGTTTAACCAACACTACCCGGAGGGAGTCCCTACCAGTGAATGTGGTAATGGTGACTTGCTGGCTTCAAATGGCGTTTATTACTACTCATGGACCGGATCATCCACTTTTACAAACGTTTTCGATCCGACCGACGCTGCCATGATGGTACTTGGCTTAGCCTTTGATGGGCCAAATGATGGCTTAGTTGGTGCGTGCAGCACACATTTGGGCAAAGTCATACGTGATGATTATCAAATGAACCATTTGGATGAAATTAACGGCCTACTCGGTATTCATCATCTTTTTGAAACCGATCCAGTCACGCTTTATCGCCAACATGCAAATCGTCTCAAACTTCAAGGTTTATAAGAGGTCATCACAATGAAGAAAGTCGCTCTCACCACTTTTATCCTGCTCTCGATATTTGGCGTGAGAGCGCTTTCTCTGTTGCAAAGCGACAAACAACAAGAGATAACCTCTAACCATTCGCCATCTCAGCAAGATATAGCCGCCGATGTCTCTTCTCCAAAAGATTTCTTCGAATATTCTCTTAGCCGGCTGGGCGAAGAAGATCTCGATACGATCAAAGCGGAAGTCAATGATGACACTTTAGCAAAGCAAACTCTGAATATTGATGCCACACTTTTTCAAGCCTACCTTTCCTACAAGCAAGCACTCACTGCATTAGAGCCTTTTGAGCACAACCACCTAACGCTTGAACAGTTAACCATGCTGAATGAAGCAATACTGAACTTACAGCTTCAATACTTTAACGAGGTGCAGATAACCCAGTTGTTTGACGAAGAAAACCGACTTCGCCAGCTTGCATTAGAAAAGCTGACGATCAAAAAACAGGCATCGGATATCGAGAGTCAAACACACCTTCTCAATCAAGCGTTATCAGAACAACCGGATTACATACGAGAAAGTGAACGCAATAACGCATTAGCAGAGCAGCTCGAGCAAGCTTCTCAGCTTGATTCACAAGACATGTACATCGCCCGTGTTGCTCTGGTAGGAGATGCCGGAGCGCTGAGGCTGCAAAAGCTTGATGAGCAAAGAGCATCATTTGAGACTCAACTCGCCACTTACTTAAAGCAGCGTCAAGATATTCTGAATAGAAATTTTCTAGGGCAAGACGAAAAACAGGCAGAAATCATTGCTTTAAGAAAACAAAGCTTCGATGCCACTCAATGGCGTCGAATCGAAGCTTTGGAACGTATTCATGATAGCCAGAACTAACAACATTAGCTTAATAGCCAAACGTTACTTATGCTGCTTTTTAGGACATCCAACGATATGGTCATCCACCATGCCGACGGCTTGCATGAAAGCATAACAGATGGTTTCACCGACAAACTTGAAGCCTTTCTTTTTTAAGAATTTACTCATGGCTTTGGATTGCTCTGTCGAAACTGGCACGTCACTCATATGTTGCCATTGATTAATGATTGGTTCGCCGTCCACGAACTGCCACAACGCGTCTGATAAACTTCCGTATTCAGCAATTAACGCTTTGGCCGCTTTGGCATTACTGAAAACCGAGTTAATCTTTCCGCGATGCCTCACAACATCGAAGTTTTCCACGATGTATTCAGCGCGTTCTTCATTTCTTTGTTCCAACGCATCTAGGTCGTAGTTCTCGAACGCTTCTCTATACCCTTCGCGCTTTTTAAGAATGGTGATCCAACTAAGGCCAGCTTGCGCACCTTCCAACGTAATAAATTCAAACAGGACTTGGTCGTCATATACTGGCACGCCCCATTCGGAATCATGATATTCGCGCTCTAATGGGTGATTCATCGCCCACGCACACGTTTTTTGTTCTGTCATTATTCTTCCTTAAAAAGCGCCTCTAACTGATGAGCTAGAGGCGCGATATTTTTCATCGTTATATCAGTAGCACTAAGCCTGTTTCGGTACTGCCACTTTATGGAACAAACGATACAACACTGGCACGACAATCAGTGTCAGGACTGTCGCAAAACCCAAACCAAACATAATCGTAACCGCCATTGGTTTGAAGAAAATATCTGGCAACAGTGGGATCATACCAAGGATCGTCGTGATAGCAGCCATACAAACGGGACGGACGCGACTTACCGCAGCATCAACGACCGCGTCATAAGCCTCTTTACCGGACTTCATTTCAATTTCAATTTGGTCCAGTAATACGATGCCATTTTTGAGCACCATTCCCGATAAGCTTAAGAAACCGAGCAATGCCATAAAACCAAACGGCGTGTTGAGTGCCAACAAACCGGTAGTGACACCAATTAACGCCAGCGGCACGGTAAGCCAAACAATGAGTGGCTCTTTGATAGAGTTAAATAGGAATACAGTGATCAAGAACATGAACAAGTACCCCATTGGCATAGTAGTAAACAGTGACTCTTGAGCATCACCTGAAGATTCGTATTCACCACCCCACTCTAAGGAATAACCTGGTGGTAATTGAATCGCTTCGATTTGGGGCTGTAAACGTTTTTGCAACGTCGATGCGGTTTCTTCACCTAGAATATCAGGGTCTGCCATCACAGTGAGCATACGCTTACGGTTCTTACGCACAATAATAGGGTCCTCCCAACGCATGTCATAACCCATTGTGACTTGTTGAAGTGGGATAAACTCACTCTGTGCTGGACTCCATATTTTCATGCCTTCGATGTTACGAATATCAATGCGCTCATCTTCTGGTAAACGAGCCACGATAGGCATGAGCGTCGTGCCGTCTCGGTATAAGCCTATCGTCATTCCAGAGAATGACATGGACAAGAAATCATCGACGTCCGATTTGGTAATGCCATAGCGACGTGCCTGACTCTCGTTAAACTGAGGTTCAAGAACTTGGGTTCGTTCACGCCAATCATGCCTGATATTTGTTGCCTGAGGGTCGGCGTACATGATGTCCTTGACCTGAGCGGCTATCGTACGAAGGACGGTTGGATCTGAACCAATAATGCGCGCTTCAATTTTTGCACCACCACCAGGGCCTAACTCAATCTGTTTGAGCTTGTAATTGATTTCTGGGTAGTTGGCTTTTAAATACTCTCGAAACTTCGCCATTAATGGTTTTAACGCTTCGTAGTTTTCCATACGAGTGGTTATCTCACCATAAGCCGCATAACTTTTCTCTGGCGCGTACGTTAACATGAAGCGCTGTAAGCCTTTACCCGCGGTCGTCGTGATATGGTCAACATGCTCTTGCTTAGCTAACCAACTTTCTAACTCTTTAAGCGTTGTGTTGGTTGCTCGAATATCAGTTCCTTCTGGCATCCATACATCTAACTGAAAAATCGGCGTTGTCGAAGATGGGAAAAACGCTTGCTTCACAAAGGTGAACCCGTAAACACTTGCCGCTAATCCCGCAATCAGCACCACAACGGTAAACCAAGCACGACGCATACAAAACTGAAGAAACTTTTTATAAATAACGAAAATAACCCCGTTATATGGATCATTTTCTTCCCCTTCACCTTGTTTAACCTTCTGGCCTTTAAAGAAGATGTCAGCAAAGAATGGTGTCAACGAGATAGCGGTAAACCAGCTCAACATTAAAGAGATCAGCAGAACCGTAAATAAAGTGCCACAGTATTCGCCCGTCGAGTCTTCAGACAGTCCAATTGGCGCAAATGCAGTTACCGCAATCACAGTTGCCCCAAGTAATGGCCACTTTGTTTGGGTAACAATGTCGGTCGCTGCTTGGAGTCGAGTTCGCCCTTTTTGAGTACCAATCAAAATCCCCTCAACCACAACGATGGCATTGTCCACCAGCATACCCAATGCGATAACCAAGGCACCTAATGAAATCCGCTGTAAATCTATCGCGAGATACTTCATGAAAATGAACGTACCCAGCACCGTCAGCAGCAAGATTAAACCGATAAGTAGCCCAGAACGTAGCCCCATAAAGAACAGAAGTACGATAATGACGATACCGACAGCTTGAGCCAAGCTCACAACAAAACCGCTAACCGATTTATCCACCTCTTTAGGCTGACTGTAAATTTCCGAGATTTCGATACCAACAGGTTGTTGGTACTTTAGCTCTGCAAGGCGATGATCAAACGCTTTTCCGACTTCAACGACGTTGACGCCTTCAGCAAAAGAAACACCCACGTTTAGTGCGAGGCTGCCGTTAAAATTAATAATATTATTCGGGACTTCTACGTAACCACGTTTTATTTCCGCCACATCTTTCAAGAAGATGAGCCCCTGAGCACCCGACTCAGTAATCAACAAATCGCCTAGCTCATCCACACTCTGGAACTCGCCAGTCGGCTGAATTCTGATGTACTCATCACCAATTCTGATCGCTCCTGCGTCAGAAACTACGTTTTGCGTCGAAAGAAGATTAAACACGGTATCCGGAGCAAGACCTATACTGCTCAATTTTTTCATCGATACTTCGATGAACACTTGCTCTTGCTGTTGCCCAGATACCGAAACTTTACTCACGCCATCAACCAGTTCGAGCTCTCGGCGTAAGTAATCGACGTAATCCAGTAGCTCTTTATAGCTATAACCGTCGCCAGTCACCGCTAACAAAATCCCGTAAACATCACCAAAATCATCGATCACTTGAGGTTCATTCACACCTGGAGGCAACGTCCCTTTAAGGTCGTTCACTTTACGGCGCAACTCATCCCAAATTTGTGGTAGATCATCAGGGCCATAATTGTTCTTCATCGTGACCGTGATTTGAGATAAGCCTCGGCTAGAAATCGAATTTACTTCATCAACATAAGTAAGCTGCTGAATCGCTTTTTCGATTGGGTACGTCACTTCTTCTTCGACTTGTTGCGGTGTCGCACCAGGGTAAGAGGTCACTACCATCGCATCTTTAATAGTAAAAGCAGGGTCCTCAAGACGCCCTAAACCAAAGAATGCGGCGATACCACCAATCAAAAATATCAGTGCAACCATCCAACTGATGACGCGATTTCGGATGAAGTACGCAGCAATACCGGTCACATCATCATCACTTTGAGGCGCTGATTTATTAAGATCGCTCATAGACCGGCCTCCTGCGTAGCCATTTCCTGTATCACTTCCACTTTCATGCCATCCCTTAATCGAGAAACACCGGCAATCACAACTTTGTCTTTGAGCATGAGACCATCAAGGATTTGAATGGACGTTTTAGATGCCTTACCTGCTCGCACCTGTTTGCGCGATACCGTATTGTCATCATTCAGTACCCAAACAAATTTGTTTTCGCGCCCCAGCTCGTCACCGTCCGCATTGAAAATGGCTTCGATAGGGACATTAATTCCTAGGTTTAGATCAAGCCCAACATTCTCGTCTTTAGACGTTACTTCAACAGCCATCCCATCTAGGATGTACTCTTCTTCCGGCATAGGAAGCGACAGTGTGACAGTAAACGTACCTGTTGTTGGGTCGGGTTCGGTTGTAAATTCTTTTACCGTCGCGTTATATTCGTTACCGCTGGGCACGCGCACCAATGCTTTGATCGCGGTGAGTCTTTCTTCCGTTGGCGGTTGGTTCACATAGAGGCGGTCTGGAAGCTGAATCAACACTTCGACTCGCTCCAAGCTGTGAATATTAACGATATGCTGTCCGACTTGAACATTTTCGAATTGGTCGATATTAACTCGCGAAATAATCCCATCCACGGGCGCTTTTAAGGCAGTAAATGATAGACGAAGTTTGGCTAACTGAAGCTCAGCTAAGGCGATTTGTCGTTGTGCTGCAATTTCATCAAACTGAGACTTAGCTAATAGGCCTTTATCAACCAAAGGGCGTGAGCGGCGATACTGACTGTCGACAACAGAAAAACGCGCACTCGCATTATCTACATCCAACTCATAGTCAGTGGGATCTAGCGTTGCAATAACATCACCCTTCGTGACTTTGTCGCCCTCTTTTACCATGATGCGGCTGACTTCTCCTGCCACTCTGAAGCTCAAATGAGAGCGATCCGCTGCATTCGCAACCGCAGGGAAGTACAAGTTGTCGTCCACCTTGTTTCCCGCTAATGACGTAACCCTAACTCGTGGCGTTTCGAGCTCTTTTTCTGGCGCCTTATCCCCACAGCCAACGAGAAAAAGCGTTGAAAGTAAAGTCGCTAGAGAGATGATTCCTTTCATATTACAACCCTCTTTCCTTAATCCACGCTCTTACCTTAATTCCGGGTTCAATTACACTGACACCCGAGATAATGATTTGGTCGCCATCGTTAAGCCCAGCTAACACTTGATTTTTGTCATTCATCTCAATTGCGGCTTTGGACACAATGCCTTGCTCATCGACACGCCAAACGTATGTTTTGCCGTTCTCTTCTAGCAACGCGGAGTTAGGAATCTTTGTCGCTCCTGCACTTTTGGACAGGAGGTAAGCATTGCCAGACATTCCCGGCAAAAGGCCTATTTCTGCTGGCCGCTCCATGACCATCGTGACTTTGTAACTGCCCGTTTTAGGGTCGGCTTCTGTATCGATTTCCTGAAAGGTTAAGTCAAAGGCTCGCTCGGGGAACGCATCAAATATCATTCTGGCAGAGACATCGCTCCCCTGCGTGTAACGATTTAGAAGATAGTCTGGGATTTGGAATATCACTTTGAGGAGTTGGTTGGACTGAATATTCATCACCCCTTCTTTCGCGGCAACATATTCATGGTTTTCTGCTGGAATGTACGAAATGGTGCCATCATATGGCGCGACAAGTTTGGTATACCTTAAGTTTGCCTTTGCTTGATTCCATTGAGCTTTTGCCGAGTTGTGATTCGCTTTTGCCTCATCAAAATCTTGCTCAGATACTACTTGGTCTTTACGTAGCTTTTGGTATCGCTTGTATTGCACATCTGCGAGCAAAAAATTTGCCCGAGCTTGCTGTTCGAGCAGAGAATATTCATCTGGGTTTAACGACGCCAAAACATCACCTTTACTGACGACTTGACCTTCATTCACTTCTATCGTTTGAAGAAGCCCAGGAACTCGAAATGTCAGTACTGCTCTATCGCCAGCTTCCGTCGTGGCAGGAAAATGTCGCTCAAACTGGGCATTGCCAACAGATACTGTAAATAGCTTCGCAGGGCGCGATTCAGGTTCAGGAACAGGAGGAAGTTCTTTACCGCACCCCGACAAGACAGCCGAGATGGCAATAGGAATGAGCAATTTTCTCATTACATTCATCCATAAAAATTGGGGGATTATTTTTAAAGTAGATGAATTTTGAACGAACTTCCAGAGCAGAAAAGATTAATAGTGCTTTAAAATTAGTAATTTGTGATAAAAAAGCAGGCTTTATGCCTGCTTCAGTTAAATCTTCTTTGGATACAAAATACCTAGAGCTTACTGAATTCTCTGTTCACCCTATATGTATCAGACGTAACATACGCTTCCATGTTACGAATTTTGCCATCAAGACGGTCAAAATCCCTTTCCAACACACTGAGCAGTTGATCAGGGCTTTGCCCTTTCTGCCAAGGCTTACTTTTGAGCGTATGCTCTTGCTGCGCTCTGATATTTTCAGAATACGTTACTGGTTGCTTTTCTAACATAAACGCCATCGCGATGTACGCTAACAATACCAAAAACGTACCACCTAACAGCGCTGCAGAAATCACTACAATACGAATCAACCAAACTTCTGCACCAAAGTAGTTGGCAATTCCGGCGCAAACACCGGAGATTTTGCCATTTACTGGATCACGATACAGCTCTCGATTATTCATACTTGCGTCTCCATGTTGGTGACTCAGCATCCAAGATGCGCTCCAATGTATCAACTCGGGACTGCATCGCTTCTGCTTTTTCAGATAGTACCTGAAGGCGCTCTAAGTCCTGGCTCGACAGTGCACTATCTGTTTTGCGTTTGCTGCGATAGTGTAAGAAGAGCCATAGTGGAGCGACAAAGATTAAAAAGACAATCACTGGTCCTGCTATAAAAAATGCCGACATAAATGGCTCCTTTCTTATTTATTTTTCGATGACATCTGTTCTTTCAGTTTTGCCAACTCTTTTTCAATTTCGTCTTGTGCTTGCAACTCTGCAAACTCTTGTTCTAGCGATTTAGCATTACCAGTTTGAGCATACAGGTCTGCTTCCGCTTCCATTTCATCCACTTTACGTGAGTACTGCTCAAATTTCGCCATCGCTTCATTAGTGCGGCTAGTGTGCAGGTGTTTTTGCACATCACGACGGTTAGATGCAGTTTGGTTGCGAATTGCTAGTGCTTGCTGTTTTGCGCGCGTTTCAGCAATTTTGCTTTCCAACTTACCAATCTCGCCAGTAAGCTTATCGATCGTTTCTTCCACTAAGGTTTGCTCAGTGTGGAGGCCTTTAATTACTTGCTCTAGCTTTTGCTTTTCAATTAATGCTGCACGAGCTAGATCTTCGCGCTCTTTAACTAATGCTAAGCTCGCTTTTTGGCCCCATTCGCCAATTTGCTCTTCTAACGTTTCAACCTTACGAGCCAACTCTTTCTTGTCTGCAATCGCTTTAGCCGAGTTAGTACGCACTTCAACAAGTGTGTCTTCCATTTCTTGAATGATAAGACGGATCATTTTTTCAGGATCTTCCGCCTTGTCCAGTAATGCACTGATGTTTGAGTTAACGATATCTGCAAATCGAGAAAAAATACCCATAACGGAACTCCTCTTTTTTCCTATTAAAACTCGACAAGGTGGTGATTAACCTTGTGTCTCCCTGAATATATAACAAGTAACGTGCCAACTTATAATTTTCTTTTAAATCAGAGCGTTATTCATTTTGTTGTCGTTACACACTATTGTGCTATGATGTTTTTCACCAACTGTTGGTGAAATTTACCAACTCTATCTCTAAATCGTGGCTCGGCTGTTAAATAAGAAGGACTTTATGAAGCAAAACCTGATTGGTGAATCACCTGCTTTTCTCGCTGTACTAGATAAAGTATCACAACTTGCACCCATTGAGCGCCCTGTCCTCATCATTGGTGAACGAGGTACGGGTAAAGAACTCATCGCTCAGCGTTTGCATTATTTATCAAGACGTTGGGATAAACCACTACTATCACTCAACTGTGCGACATTAAGCGAAGGGCTAATAGATTCCGAATTGTTTGGACATGAATCCGGCTCCTTCACGGGCTCTAAAGGTAAGCATAAAGGGCGTTTCGAGCGTGCCGAGGGCGGTACTTTGTTTCTTGACGAGCTCGCGACCGCACCACTTTTAGTTCAAGAAAAGCTTTTACGCGTCATCGAATATGGTGAATATGAGCGAGTTGGTGGTCATACCGCTCTCAATGCTGATGTTCGACTTGTTTGTGCAACCAATGCCGACCTACCAAAATTGGCAGAGCAAGGTAATTTTCGTGCAGATCTGCTCGACAGGCTAGCCTTCGATGTCATTATGTTACCGCCTCTTCGCGAGCGCAAAGAAGACATTCTATCTTTAGCAGAGTACTACGCGATGAAAATGTGTCGTGAACTGCAACTGGAATACTTTGTCGGTTTTACCCCAAAAGCGCAGCAGTCGCTTATTGAATATGAATGGCCCGGTAACGTCCGCGAACTAAAAAACGTGATTGAACGTGCGATTTACCAACATGGTCTGAATGCTCACCCAATTGATGAGCTGATTTTCAATCCTTTTGAAACGGTTTGGCACAGCGCGCTTGGCCATAGTGCAAAACAAGCAGAACAACAAGAAGAGGAAGCATCAAGCAACACCATCCAATTCCCTCTAGACTATAAACAATGGCAAGAGGAACAAGATATCCATTTACTCAATCGTGCATTGGAAGAAGCCAAGTTTAATCAACGACAAGCAGCCGAGCTACTTGGCTTGAGCTATCACCAATTACGAGGGATGGTTAGAAAATATGGTTTGGTCGGACAATGCTAACTTGACCGAGAGTACTCAATCAATACACGAGCTCGTGACTGCGCTCTAATTCGCATGCATTTATGGCATAACACCTTACAGTGTATGGATTTTATGTTTGGAGCGAGTTCACAAAGGTGATAAATTAGCGAGATCATTTTCGCTTGTTAGCTTTGAAAGAGTAAGATCAAACGAAACGAGCAAGATCCAATGAACATTTCATATTATGAATGCTTTTATAAGATTATCGCTGAGCCTTATTGGGATTAGCCTACTTACCGCTTGTGGCGATGAAATTGACCACAATGATATTCGCAAAGCTGGCTTTGTGTTTTGCGGACAGGGTAAGCCGACCACGTTTAACCCTCAGCTTATTGATAGCGGTATTACCGCAGAGGCTCTGAGCCCGCAGCTGTACGATACGCTGCTCACGCTCGATCCTAAATCACATCAGCCCGTGGCAAGCATCGCCGAGAGTTGGTCAGTAAATGAATCAGGGACGGAATACACGTTTAAGCTTAAACGTGGTGTTAAATTCCAAACCACGCCTTGGTTCACACCCACTCGCCCATTGAATGCAAAAGATGTGGTATTTAGCTTCAAGCGAATCATCGATGTAGACCATCCTTTTCACCAAGTAGGTGGTGGTTTTTATCCATGGTTTGCAGGGTTAGATTTTCAAAACCTACTCCAAGACGTGGTTGCAATAGATGAGCATACGGTAAGGTTTACGTTATCTCAGCCAAACTTTTCTTTCTTGGCCAATATTGCCACCAGCCATGCGGTTATCTTGTCTGCGGAGTATGGACAGCAATTGGCAGCAAAAGATCATAAAGAAGAAATCGACCAACTTCCTATCGGTACCGGCCCTTATCAATTAAAAGAGTACCAAGTGAACGATTTGATTCGATTAGAGCGTCATTCTAATTACTGGAAGTCACCAGCAAAAATGGAACAAGTGGTGTTCGATATCTCTCACAGAGGCACGGGTACATTAGCTAAACTTTTAAGAAACGAGTGTGACGTACTCTCTTCACCTATTTCGAGCCAAATACCTGTCATTCAAGAAAATGACAACCTTGAGCTGACGGCTACACCAGCTAACAACGTTTCCTTTATTGCGATAAACACAGAAACCACCGCGCTGAGTGATGCTCGAGTTCGCCAAGCTCTTAACTTAGCGATCAACCGTCAAAATATTTTAGATTCGGTTTACTACGGAACTGGCTCCCAAGCTTATACCTTGCTACCACCAAATTCATGGGCTTATCAAAAAGACAGCGTAAAAATTCGTTATGACCGGAATTATGCATTGGCACTACTTCGAGATGCAGGCTACGAAGACGGCCTAGAATTGACCATGTGGGTACCACTTGAACCACGTGCTTTTAACCCAAGCCCTCGTAAGACTGCGGAGTTAATCCAAGCGAATTTTGCCGATATTGGGGTTAAATTAACGCTACTGACCGATGATAGGTTTGAACGTGTGGATTTGGAGAACATCAACGATATCGATTTACTTTTAACTGGTTGGATTGGTGATACCGGGGATCCTGACAACTTTTTCCGCCCTTTATTATCTTGCGAGTCTGACCGCGTTGGCCTTAACGTGTCCATGTGGTGTAACGATGACTTCGATTTCTTGCTCGATTTGGCGTTAGAAACTCAAGAACCGCGTTACCGTTTGAACCTATATCGCCAAGCACAGAACATTTTGAATCAAGAGTTCCCGGTTATTCCTCTGGCGCATGGCGTGCAGTTCCGTGTGCACGACAAATCGCTGACAGGCTTCAAATCAAGCCCTTTCAATGCCCAACCGTTTGATAGAGTTGAGAGAATTCACTGATGTTTTGGTATACCGTTCGACGCTTTAACCTATTTATCATCACTTTGATGATCCTTACATTAGTGGGTTTTTCTCTGCTTCGCCTTGACCCTCTCTCGCACTGGGCAAACGTTGATTTTTGGTCTGGTTGGCAAACTTACTTAATCAACCTTTCTCAGCTTGATTTTGGCATAAGTAAAAACGGCAACGCGATTTATGACGAGCTCGCCGTCGTATTCCCTGCCACTTTGGAACTGTGCTTTTTTGCCTTTTTGGTGTCCCTTTTGATCGGTATTCCACTTGGAACCGTGGCTGGGATGAAGCAAGGTAAATGGCTCGACACCAGCATTTCATTCATGTCGATGTCTGGTTATTCCGCCCCAATTTTTTGGGTAGCTCTGCTACTTATCATGGTCTTTTCATTGGAATACCAACTCTTTCCCGTTGCGGGACGGTATGATTTACTTTACGAAATTGATCATGTAACCGGGTTTGCCATTATCGACGCATTCATGGCGAAAGGCGAATACCGCGCTCACGCACTGCAAAGCGTTATTGAGCATATGGTACTGCCATGTTTGGTGCTCGCTTTGGCTCCAACCACCCAGGTTGTCGGACTAATGCGCTCCTCGGTAGCGGAAGTGATGAGCCAAAACTACATCCGTGCAGCGAGAATCAAAGGTCTTTCGAACCGCGAAATCGTAACTCAACATGTATTGCGGAATGCGATACCGCCTATCATTCCCAAAGTTGGTGTTCAACTTTCGAGTATGATTACCTTAGCTATCATCACGGAGTCTATTTTTAACTGGCCAGGTATTGGTCGTTGGCTTTTAGATGCGCTAGCAAGCCAAGACTATGCATCTATCCAAGCTGGCGTGATGGTACTTGCGACTTTGGTTCTTACCGCTAACATACTCTCGGATTTGATTGGCGCGATGATTAACCCTTTAGTTCGAAAGGAATGGTATGCTAACAAATAACGTTTATCAGGAAGAGCGCATTCCAACACAGTTTGAGCGTTTTTGGCGAAGCTACCGCGCCAACGGACTAGCCATGTTTGGCTTGTGGTGCTTGGTGTTTATCGTCCTTATTACCATTTTTGCTCCCCTACTTGCACCATTTGACGCCCAAGCACAGTCTGGTGAATTGCTTGTGCCGCCGTCATGGGCCCCAGCAGGAACGGTTGATTACTTTTTGGGGACCGATGACTTAGGTAGAGATATTCTTTCGCGCCTGATTATGGGCTCTCAGCTAACATTTGGCGCTGCTGTCGCCATCACCGCAATTGCTGCCGTTGTAGGCTGTTTAATTGGCGTATTGGCAGGTATGACGAAAGGCTTACTGTCGAGTACTCTCAACCACTTGCTCGATACCGTCATGTCGATCCCGTCGCTCTTATTAGCAATCATTTTTGTGGCATTTCTCGGCTTTGGTGGGTTCAATATTTTACTCGCAATCTGCTTGGCTTTGATTCCGCGTTTTATTCGCTCTGTTTATATCGCAGTCCACACCGAAGTTGAAAAAGACTACATAATGGCGGCACGCCTTGATGGCGCTAATGATTTCTACTTACTGTGGAGTTCAATTCTTCCTAACATTCTGACGGTCATTGCCGCTGAAATAACACTCGCGCTGTCTGCTGCGATTTTAGATATTACGGCACTGGGTTTTCTTGGCCTAGGTGCACAGGCCCCAAGCACCGAGTGGGGAGCAATATTAGGTGACTCTGTCGAGCTTATTTATATTGCACCTTGGACAGTGACCCTACCCGGCCTGACCATCATGTTTACTGTTATTACCCTAAACTTAGTAGGTGAAGGTGTACGTCAAGCGCTTAATGCGGGGATCGAATAATGCCGTTGTTAGATATTCGACATTTGACCATTGAGATCGAAACACCTCAAGGGTTAGTCAAAGCCGTTGACCGAATGAGCCTAACTTTGAACGAAGGCGAAATTCGTGGTCTTGTAGGTGAGTCTGGTTCAGGGAAAAGCTTAGTTGCAAAAGCGATTGTCGGGGTAAGTAAAGATAACTGGCGCATCACCGCAGACCGTATGCGCCTTGGCAATATTGACTTGCTTCAGCTTACGCCAAAAGAGCGTCGGCGCGTCATTGCTCGTGATATTGCGATGATTTTCCAAGAGCCTTCAACTTGTCTTGACCCTTCAGAGGAAGTCGGGCGTCAATTGATTGAATCCATTCCATCTCGCGCATTTGAAGGGAAATGGTGGGAGCGATTTAAATGGCGTAAAAAACAAGCCATCGCGCTTTTGCATAAAGTGGGTATTAAAGATCACAAGCGTTTAATGGGTAGCTACCCTTATGAACTGACTGATGGTGAGTGTCAAAAGGTCATGATTGCCATGGCGATTGCGACCAAACCTAAATTGCTGATAGCAGATGAGCCAACCAACGACTTAGACCCGATTACCCAATCGCAAATTTTGCGTCTGTTGAGCCGCATGAACCAACTTAATAACACAACCATTCTGCTTATCGGCCACGACTTAGCGACCATAACACAGTGGGCAGGGCGTATTACGGTAATGTATTGTGGTCAGTCGGTGGAGTCTGCCGATACCAGTAAAATCATTGCGGCACCCAAGCACCCGTACACCGATGCCTTGCTTAAAGCGATGCCTGACTTTAATGATTGGGTACCACACAAGCAAAAACTCCAATCCCTACCGGGCTCGATTCCGCCATTGCAGCATCTACCTATCGGTTGTCGCCTCGGACCACGTTGCCCATATGCGCAGAAACAATGTGTAGAAATTCCACACACCAGACGAATTAAGAATCATAAATTTAACTGCCACTTTCCATTGAACACGGAGAAAAAGTCATGAGTGCGTTACTTGAAGTCGATAATTTATCGAAGCAATTTGTTACGCGCTCCCGTCTGTTCAAACGTCAGGTTAATGAGGCAGTTAAACCGGTAAGCTTTACTTTAGAGCCAGGACAAACTATTGGTTTTATTGGTCAAAACGGGTCAGGAAAATCCACACTAGCTCGTATGCTTGCTGGCGTTGTTGAACCAAGCTCCGGAGAGATCCGTGTGAATGGCGAACGATTGGAGCACAAAGATTACGCGACACGCTGCAAGCTCATCCGCATGATTTTCCAAGATCCAAACACATCGTTAAACCCACGAATCCAGATTGGTCGTATTTTAGAAGGTCCGCTAAAGCGAAATACCAACATGCCGCCAGATGCGCGCATGCAGCGTGTAAAGAACACCCTACTCCGCGTAGGATTGCTGCCTGAGCACGCCTATTTTTATCCACAAATGCTAGCTGCCGGTCAAAAACAGCGCGTGTGTTTGGCTCGTGCACTTATTCTTCAACCTTCCATCATTGTCGCTGATGAGGCGTTAAACGGTTTGGATATGGCAATGCGCTCGCAGATCATTAACTTATTCCTCGAGTTGCAAGAAGAGATGGGATTGTCATTTGTGTACGTGTCTCAGCATATTGGCATTGTTAAGCATATTACTGATAAAGTGATGGTGATGCATGAAGGTGAAGTGGTCGAGTTTGGCGAGACCAACCAAGTACTGACTCATCCCGAGAATCCTATTACTCAACGACTAGTCGAAAGCCACTTTTATAAAGCGCCAAGCCATCAAACAAAATAGCTTATCAAAGATGTAATCGTGCAAATGTAAAGAAGCCTGCTTTAACGCAGGCTTCTTTATTGCATGGGTACTAATCAAAGAACTAACGGCGGCTCGCTTGTTTGCGCAGTTCAAAATCAAACTCGTCAGGAAACAATACGACCCCTTCTTCATTTTGATTTGGGAATACAACAATCGATAGCTCGTCATCCTCTAGACCAGAGGTCCAACGGCTGTGCCACTTGTTTAAAGAGATCGCCTCAGGCTCGCAATCTTCCCAATCACCATTCGCCCATTGCAAAGCGAACTCTTCGTTTGGCCATACTGGTACACAATCATCATCTTCTGTATTTAACATGACACAGCCATGTTCGTCTTTCAGAATCCAAACCTTACGATTCGCCACAATCTCTTTTACGCAGTACTTTAAACGTTGCTCTTCGTTGTAGCGATTAATGGTATCCATCTGCTCTTGGGTCAGTTGCTCAGACATATTCGTCTCCTATTTCCCATAGAAAAATGCCCGCAGCTAGGCGGGCATTTAAAGTATATGCTAGAAAATTAAGCTAGCTCAGTTTGAAGCCAAGGCCAACCTTGCTTCTTACGGCTTAGCGTGTTTTCCATCATTAGCATGCCGTCTTTTTCGTGCTTAACAAGCTTCTCAGCCCACTCACCTTTGTATAGAAGACGAGTTTGAGCAGTCGTGATGTCTGTTAGCATTACAGCAGCGAACGCTAGGTTATCTTTCTCACAACGAGATTCTAGGTCTGCTTCTAGTGCTTCGATCATACCGTCAACTTGCTCAAGAGTTGCAAGTTCAACCTGACCAACCACTACGTCACGACCGTTGAATGGGTAACCTTTAAGGTCTTTCTCAACAAGCTCAGCCGCTGATAGACCTTCGATGTTTGTTTTAGCAATTAGAAGATCTTTAGTGAACGCGTCAACATCTTGTACGTCTGCGATTGCCGCTAATTCAGCAACGGCATCTTTGTCTTTTTGTGTACAAGTTGGAGAAGCAAAACCTACTGTGTCAGATAGAATTGCTGACATCATTAGCTTAGCAATTTGTGGAGTAATCGCGTGACCTTCAATCTTGAACATGTTGAATAGAACAGTGTTGGTACAACCAACAGGCCAGATCCATGCTTCCATTGGGTTTACTGTCATCACGTCACCTAGACGGTGGTGGTCAACAATACCCGCAATTTCAGCTTCTGCGATATCGTCTGGTGCTTGTGCTAGATCTGAGTAATCTACTAGCCAAACGGTCTCACCCGCAACTGATGTGCGAAGCTCAGGAACTTCAGCGCCAGCAACTTCTAGGATGTGCTGAGTTTCACGGTTGATTTCGCCTTGGCGAATTGGCATAGCTTCAACGCCACGCGCTTTTAGAAGTTCAGTTGCAACGAGTGCACTACAAATACTGTCACTGTCTGGGTTCTTATGACCTACAACTAGAATCATGTTTCTTCCTATTCAAGTCAATTTTATACGCCGCCTAATACAGTTAATTAGGGCGTGTTTGCTCACAAAGGCCGATACTTTACCTGATTTCAGAGAGTTTGACACGAAGAAAAGTTCACAATGCTATTGCGAATAAATCTCATTTACATATAATGATAATTATTCCTATTTGCATTTGAGTAAACGATGAACGCGACCCAATTATTACACTCTGCACAACAGTTGTTTCAGCCTACTCAGTTTCGTTTAGCTTATAAGCGATTGCTGATCCCTATCGTCATGCTCATTTTGC
The DNA here is from genome assembly GCF_033340275.1 of Vibrio sp. 1402. Lineage (NCBI taxonomy): Bacteria > Pseudomonadati > Pseudomonadota > Gammaproteobacteria > Vibrionales > Vibrionaceae > Vibrio > Vibrio sp. 1402. Next base: position 220,764 of record NZ_JAWOWE010000002.1, on the reverse strand, counting down.
TAGGCAATGAAAATACACGTGACGTAGCCGTACAGACGCTATCCGACTCATTCTGGGCGGTGTCATGCTATGTTGCTGCCACATTGGCTATTTATCATTATCTTTCAAACTTTATGTCGAAAACCAATCGAATTACCGAGCTATATCATCGCTCGCGTAATCATCAGGTTTTCTTTGCTTCTTTGTTGGGTGCTTTGCCTGGCTGTGGTGGCGCTATTGTTGTGACAACGCAATTTATTAGTGGCCGAGTAGGATTTGGTGCGATTGTCGCGGTACTTACTTCAACAATGGGTGACGCTGCCTTTTTACTTCTGGCCGCCAAACCAAGTGTTGGATTAGGCGTGGTTGGATTAGGCATTATCGTGGGTACTCTTTCAGGGTTAGTCGTTAATGCTTTTCATGCTGATAACTTTCTGCGACCAGAACCAAAAGAAGCACCTCAGACACATGCTTGTTGCCAACACCAGACAGACCGACACACACACCTTGAACAACGTGCAATCAATCTACAAGGCGCATTTTGGAAATGGCTTATTGTGCCTGCTAGTGTCGTTGCTGTGTTAATGTCTTTCCAAATCGATATTAATCAGCTGTTGTCTTTGCAGGCCAATACCATTGAATGGCTGGGCGCTATCTTCGCGGTGATCACAATGTCGTTGTGGGCTATGACAAAAGAGCTCGGCGATTATCAGTCAACGGTCTCTGAAGATGAAAAAATCGTGGACTCACACCCGATTCAAAAAGCAGCACAAGATACGAATTTCGTCAGTGCTTGGGTGATCGTCGCTTTTCTGGCGTTTGAACTGACGACCTATTTTTCTGGACTCGACCTTGTAGAAACCTTTTCTCATTGGGGAATTTGGATGCCATTAGCTGGCCTAGCCATTGGTATGTTGCCTGGTTGTGGACCGCAAATTTTAGTCACTAGCCTATACATTTCTGGTGCAGCGCCACTTTCTGCGCAACTGGCCAATGCGATTTCTAACGATGGTGACGCCCTATTCCCCGCTATTGCAATGGCACCGAAAGCTGCTTTGGTCGCGACTATTTACTCGTCCATTCCTGCGTTTATTGTTGGATACGGGTATTACTTTTTATTCGAGTTCTAACGCTCAGAGCATCAAACGAGAAAGGAGCCGCAATAGGCTCCTTTCTTGATCTTGGTATTAGGCGATTTACTTCACGTTATGCTGTAACGATCGCTTTCGCATTGAGCCCTTTATCCACGCTCACCATTAACAACTGGCAAGGTTCTTGGTTTAGCTTTTCCCCTGTCCAGTAATCATACCAGTCCACCGGTTGATCAGACGTCAGCGTAAATTCCATCGCTCCGTAACTCGCATAATTAAACAAACAATGGAGGTCATTCTTCGTCGTTAGTTTTAAAAACGCGTGATTTAAACTCAAAGCGGTAAACTTTGCAGATTGCTGGTTACGTTGTTGACGTAACATGAGCTTAGACAGTGTCTTCTTAGCAAACGGCGTAATCTCAGGGAGCGGGTCACCAGACAGCAGCAAACCACCACTCGCTAATAACACCGTGCGATGAAATTCATACTCTTCTCTGGATGCAGATTGATTAGCTAATGAAGTGAACGTGGCGCAATCCGGGTCAATTTGCCACAATTTTCGGTGCTGCCAACTACGGTAAAAGGTTTCTTTGGCTATCTGTTCGAATCGACGACTATGACGCTCTACATCGTCAGAAACACGCATTGCATCCACAAGCCCCAGAGATGGCCACATTGGCGCGTTGCAACCTAAAAGCCACGCATCACCAGCGCCTTTGGCAATCGCTTCCATTCCTAAGCGATACGCCTCAACGCCTGTAATACCAGATTGTTTACGAACACCTTTTAAGGTGCCCCAGTAGTTTGCGTCTAATTTGAATAGCTCAACGCCCCACTCTTGACGCATAACAGAGACCACATGCGTCAGATGGTCTTGCACTTCTGGGTTTGAGGTATCGAGTATGTACCAGGGCGTGCATCGCCAACCACCGTATGTGACATCTTCTGCTTTAAGTAAGCCACCATCCTTGTGGAGAACAAACCAATCTGGATGCTGTTTGAAGATCTCCGACTCAGGCTGTGCAATGAAAGGCGCCATCCAAATTGCCGGCTTTTTTCCTTTTGCACGGATATTATGAATGAGCTCTTTTACGCCACCAGAAAACTTATCTGATGGGGTTAACCAATCGCCCATAAAGGCTTGATAGCCATCATCCAGAAGTAGCCACTCTAGGTCTTCGAGCTTATCTTGCATGCAATCCACGTTCTGCATGATGTTTTGCTCTGTCACGTCCGCGTAGTACGCGTACCACGAACACCAACCAACAGGCGCATCTTGTGTCACACCTTGGCGAACAGGATGATGCTTTGCAATCATCTCGCCATAGGTTTGATAAAGCTCGGACAGCGATTGACCACAGAGTACCGCCACGGATTCAAGTTGATTACTTTCCCAATCCGCCACTTGAGTCAACTCACCATCAATTGCGGCTGATAAAACCCAATGCCCATCACGCAGCACAACATCAAAATAGCCTGCAAAGCGATGACATGATGTGAAGCCAAATAATGTGTAGCCCGCTGAACCTTCCACCACTAAATAGTTGTAATAACGCTTAGGGGCATCTTTAGGGTAGATTCGATAAGAAGGATTATTGTCTGGGCAGCGACCAATATCAACGGGGTGATTGATCGTTCCCGCCGTTTGCGCCAACATTTGAAAACCATCCCCAATTACGTTGGCCTCGTGCTCGTACAAAAACGGCATTTCGAATAACACTTCACGGTCCGTAAAGGTTTTATTGTGAAGACCAGCAAAAGAAAAATGTAATTGATTACCCTCGACTTCAACTTGGAAGTCATTGTTATTCACAGTGATCTCAGTGTGATTTGCTAATTGAATGCTCTGAGCCATAAAGAGTCTACTCACTTAATTATTATTGTTTAGCTTGGCGCATTATCTCCTGCTTGTCTCACCCAATTCGTTACCATCATCACGAATACCAGTCTCGTTTAACGTTATGAAGTTACTATTGAGACAACGCTCACTGAAATTTTGATAAAAAAATACCAGCCCTGAGGCTGGTATTTGGATTTATGCAAACTGCACTAATTAAGCAACTTCGATCGGACCACCAAATGAAGTGACTGGCGGCACTTTACCTGTGAACTTCTCGAAGTCTACGATACATGTGTTCGCAGAAGTCGCCTGTGCAAGCTCAGAAGAACCGATGTCTTGCGTTAGCGTGTTAGGATCACCGTAGGTACAGATTGCGCCTTCTTTCTCGTTTAGAGGACCGTACCACGCACCTTCTTCGATACGAATAACGCCACGTGGGTAGCTGTCAGTCAAAACAGCACCAGCTAATAGCTGACCACGACCGTTGAATACACGTACCAAATCACCATCTTTGATGCCTTTTGCTTTGGCATCCGCTGGGTTGATGTAAACCGGCTCACGACCTTGTACCGCGTAAGTCGCGCGGAACTCTTCAGACTCACACATTTGAGAGTGCAGACGCTTATCAGGGTGGCAAGACTGCAACCAGAATGGGTATTTATCTGAACCAGGACCACCGTGTGAACGCTCTGATTTTTCGAACCACATTGGGTGCTCTTGACAGTGTTCGTAACCGTAACGGCCGATCTTGCGTGATGTAATCTCGATGAAGCCAGACGGTGTACCTAATGGGTTAAGCTCAGGGTCTTTACGGAAGTCCGCATGACGAACCCAAGGTTTACCTTCACCGAAGTCTAGTACGCTCTTCTCCCAGAACTCGTTGAATTCTGGCATTTCAAACTTACCTTCGTTCGCTTTTTTACAATCGTTGTAAAGGCTTTCGATCCATTCCATCTCGCTCATACCACGAGTGTATTCTTCGCGGCGACCAAAACGCTGAGTTAGTTCACTCATGATTTGGAAGTCAGGCTTAGATTGGAACAATGGATCAACTAGGCGATGCATCGCAATCAGACCTTTGTTCGAGTATGAACCGTATACGTCGATGTCGTTACGTTCCCATTGCGTACACGCCGGTAGAACGATATCTGAGAAACGACATGTCGCAGTCCAAGCAAACTCGATCGTTACAACCGTTTGAAGTTTGCGGAACGCTTTCTTCATGCGGTTACGATCTTGATGGTGGTGCCATGGGTTACAACCCGAGATAACCATCATCTTGAAGTCTGGCAGTTTCACTTTACCGCCGTTGTAGCTGATCTCTTTGCCAGGTTCTAGCAGACAGTCGATCCAACGTGCAACTGGGATAGTACGACTGTAGCCGTTAAAGTCGTTGTTGTCCCACTTCGGTTTCATACCTTGGTCAAGGTTACGAGGGAAACCACCAGGGCCCGCGAAACCAGTAGAAGGCACACCGATACTTGAGTAATGGTGACCGTAAGAGATACCACCACCAGGTAGACCGATTTGACCAACCATTGCAGCAACCACAGCCGCTGCCCAGTATGGCTGCTCACCGTGCTCTTGACGCTGGATACACCAACCCATCAGGATCTGTGTACGACCGCTGACTAGCATGCGTGCGAATTCACGGATCTTGTCCGCTTTCACGCCACAAATCGCTGCTGCCCATTCAGGCGTCTTCTCTACTTTGTCTTTTGTCTTACCTTGAACGTATTGAATGAACTCTTCAAAGCCTAGACAGTAAGTATCAATGAATTTCTTATCGTACAGGTTTTCGTTGTACAACACGTGTGCCACAGCGAGCATGAACGCTACGTCTGTCAGCGGGTTGATGTACAAGTGATCGTTCTCTAAGTAGCGCTGAGTTTTGTTCTTCACTGGGTCTACAGATAGAACGTTGATCTCACCTTTCGCCACTTTTTCTTTTAGTTGTGCAAGGTACTTAAACGACTCATGCGTTTCACAGTTCCAACCTACTTGAAGGTTTTTCACTGGGTCGTTAGCCCAAAGAACGATGTTGTCAGAGTTTTCTAGGATCTCAGACCAAGACGTACCTTGTGCGTAAACTTCGGTTGAACCTAGCACGTAAGGCATAATGGTTTGGCCTGCACCCGTCGAGTAGTCACCTACTTTCGTGATGAAGTTGCCGTGCATACCCACTGCACGTTGCATGTGCGCGGTACAGTTGTTAAATGAACCCGTTTGGTTCCAACCTGTTTGACCTGCATGCAGCGCCCATGGGCCGTAGTCTTTTTGAATACGTTCTAGCTCACGGTAGAACAAGTCTAGCGCTTCATCCCAAGTTACTCGGATGAAACGGTTGTTACCGCGAGTATCTGCGCTGTATTTATGTTTCTTCAACCAATCTAGACGAACCATTGGATAACGAACACGTGAAGGGCTGTAGATAATACCCTTAATGCCGTTCAACATTTCTGTTGGGTTTTTGTCTAGCTCTAGCGGCTTGATCTCTTGAACTTTACCCGCGTAGATGTGGGCGCGGAACGCGCCCCAGTGAGAACCGGTTACTTTCCAAGTACCTGTCGTCTCAACGGCATTTGCAGAGGCGGACGCCAATAAGCTAGGACCAATTACTGACGCTGCACTTGTGGTTGCTACACCTTTAAGAAAACTTCTTCGTGTAATAGCCATTTAAAATTACTCCAATCCGACGCTTATTAGTGGTGACCTTCAGCATAATCTGAAGAGTGTTTCTGTAGATACTTCAAGATCAGTGCTTCACTGTCTGTATCTAGGTTAACGAACGCCAACATACCGTCGAACATACCTGGCCAGGTGTTCGCGTCGAAGTGCGCTTCCGCAGGTTGAGTGTGACATACAGAACAATTGGTCTTGTAGGCTTCACGAGATTTTTCCCAAACAGGATTGATGTCGTTCAGCATAGACTCTTTCTTAATCCATACTTTCGCCGCTACTTTTTCCCAAGGAAGGCCTGTTAACTCATCCACTTTTTTCTCACCAGTCGTCACAATGTTGCTGTCTGTTGCTGCTTCTTTCATCAGAGACGCAGTCGCAATGTTCTTACCGAAGTCTTCTTGAATTACACGACCAAAACCTTTTGCTTTGCGCCAACCGTCAATTTCGATCTCAACAAACTCGCCTTTGTCTTCAAGAACTTTAACGGTCGATGCAGGATTAAGAAGACCAGCTTCTTTACTGCCTTGCGCATCAAAGTAGATTGGTAGGTGACGAACGCTCACGAGTTGCTGACCAACGCCGTAATCAGTGTTAGAAGTCATACCCTCTAGATCACCCACGATACCGCCAATGCTGTCCATGCCTGCTGGTAGGTTGTGCGCAATACCCTTGTGACAGTCAACACAGCTTTGATCTTTCTCAGCGGCTTGCTTCATTTGGATACGAGCCGTAGGAGACATTTGCTCGAAATCCATCGATTCGTAGTTGTGACAGTTTTTACACTCCAGAGATTTGTTTGCCGAGAAACGATCCCATTCGTGTTTAGCAAGTTCGATACGACGCTCTTCGAACACACCCGGTTCGTCGTAGTTGCCAAATACTTGTGCAAATACTTCTTTAGAAGCTTGCATCTTACGAGCGATCTTATCTGTCCAGTTATGTGGAACGTGACAATCAGGACAGGTAGCACGAACACCAGAGTGGTTTTTCCAGTGCACCGTTTCTTGTAGCTCAACGTACACGTTGTCACGCATTGTGTGACAACTAATACAGAATTCTTCTGTGTTGGTTGCTTCTAGAGCGGTGTTAAAGCCACCCCAAAAGATAACACCAGCAATAAAGCCGCCCATAGTCAGCACACCTAGGCTGATATGTACAGCTGGGCGCGTCATGGTACGCCACAGTTTAATGATTAATGATTTCATTATTTGCTCTCTTAAAATCTTTTCAAAAGTGTGGTTATGAGCTCACTGGCTTACATGCCGTGCGCGCCTGGAGGTCCAAAGAAGAAGACTTGCAACATCCAAACGATGAACCCGTAGCCGCCAACAAAGGCCACACTCAGAATTGGGAAGAGAACAACTGCAATGAAGAGGAACGACTTCCACTCCAGGGAGCGTTTTTCACCACTCTCAATTTTATTAACATCACTCATACATTTGCCTATTTTGTATCTAGTGTTATTGAAAAGCCCGCGTAACCAAGCTTAAGTTTTTTACAATCTCTAATGGAAAATGTTAGACCATACTAATAGTAGGGTTCAATCAAATAAGCGACCTCAGACCTTGTAATTCAACACTTTTTTGAGCTCATCCAGAGATATGATGGATTGATGTTATTTATTAAAAAACATGAACAGATGTGACAAAATAAGTCTTTTAAGGAGTTGTTAAATAAACAACATTTAAGAAACATCGATCACATTTAAATCGTAATTACCATGCCATAAATCGACTTAAAAACTCCGAAAAAGATAACCACTTGTAAACAGAATGCTGCGTATTAATGTCTAAAATAGCACTCAAGGTTTACTTTAAGAACAGCAAAAAGTGCACATAGTGGTTCATATAAAGGGGAGGCTTAGATACAATTATTCGCGTATTTTCAAGGAGCGATTATGGATAACGTGGTGGATATAAGCTGGGTCAAACTGGCACTGTTTGGTTTGATTTTATTGGTCCCCTTCTTTATCAATGCCCGCTACAAATTAGGGATAGCAAAAGACACGATAATCAGTGTTATCCGAATGACATTTCAGCTCATATTGATTGGCGTGTATTTAGAATATCTTTTTCAATTAAACAGTTTACTTGTCAATATACTTTGGCTTGCCATCATGCTACTGATTGGTGCCAGCTCAATTGCGGGAAAAGCTCAGTTACCTAAAAAGCCACTTATGCTTCCGCTACTAACGGGCCTTACCTGTGGTCTAATACCACTTCTGATTGCAATTACAGCAGGCCTAGTGCAACCATCCCCTATTTACAATGCGCAGTACATGATCCCACTTGCTGGTATGTTATTGGGTAACAGCTTGAGTAGTAATATCATCGCTCTTCAGAACTTGTTTACGGCTTTTGAGCAGAGACAAGCAGAATATGAGGCTGCAATCTCACTTGGAGCCTCTCCTCGCTACGCATCCTTCCCCTTCATTCAGGAGGCTCTTAGAAAGTCCCTTGCCCCGACTTTAGCTTCTATGGCCACTACAGGGCTGGTTACCTTACCGGGTATGATGACCGGTCAAATTCTAGGTGGCGCGAGCCCGATGGTTGCGATTAAATACCAGTTAGTAATTATGCTGGCTATTTTCGTCATGTTGAGTGCCTCCGTAACCATAACGTTAGAAATGACATTGCGCTGGGTACAAACCAAAGAAGGCCGAATCAAGATAAAAATCGAGCAACCCGAATCGACCAAAACTCACGGTTAGTTGGCGCTTGTGGGTAAAGCCCGTTAAACAACTTATGGTGCCAAGTCGAACGTACTTATAACTGAATAACTCAACTATTCTTCGAGCACTCATCAAGACGCTTTCAGATGAAAAGTCAGGCAGAATTCTTTTTGATATAAGCCTCTAATTTTATGAAATTTTCTTTGCAAGTTTAGATACGCACGACCTTTGATACAGGTTATCCACAGAAAATGTGGATAAGCCCCCAAAACCCATACGCAACCAGAAACATAGCAACATAAGTGATCAATCGAATCGTCATGCATTGATCACGTGACTGACATGTTCTAATTTTATAGTAAAGGCAGTGACCACAAACTTGGAGAGACGTACATGGATGTCTTAATGATCAAAGAAAATTACGATGAACTCCTGTCCGATGCACCTCTGGATTGGCTCGTTCAAGAACCAAAGGAAGTAACTTCTCATTGGCTCCCAACCGATTTTGGCATCAACGAAGAGTTGATTTAGCATGACTCGACTTATTTGACATTTGCAGAGACAAATAAAAAGAAAGGCGAACCATCTGGTTCGCCTTTCTTGTGATCTTCTAAACTTATCGCAAATGGTTATCTTCATCGCGTAGATAAATCATCCAATACCACATGCCAACAAATACGCCACCACCAATAATGTTTCCTATCGTAACAGGAATTAGGTTGTTTACGATGAACCCCATCATGTTTAAGTCCGCGTAGTTTGCAATATCTGCCCCTGTCATTTGCCAAAACGCTTCTGGCGCAAAGTACTTAATACCAATCGCCATAGGTACTTGGAACATGTTCGCAATACAGTGCTCAAAACCTGCCGACACGAACATAGCCACAGGCAAAATCATGACCGCTATTTTATCTGTCAATGTTCGCCCACTAAACGTCATCCAAACTGCAATACAAACTAATACGTTACACATAATGCCAAGCGCAACAGCAGCAAAGAAACCATGATGTAATTTGTGTTGGGAGATCGCCATCGCGTTAAGACCAACTTGGCCATGATCAAACATATATTGCTTGGTAACTAGCATACAGGCCACGAGCAAAATGGCCCCAACCATATTGCCAAAGTAAACCACCAACCAGTTTTTGATAAGTGCTTGCCAAGAGATTTTTCCACTCGCACGCGCAACTAGTGTCAGCACAGAGCTAGTGAAAAGCTCGCCGCCAGTAACCACCACCAAAATCAAACCAAGGCTAAATGCCAGACCACCAATGAGTCGTGTAATGCCCCAAGGCAGCTCGCCTGCGCCTGTCGTTACCGTGGTATAGAAGATGAAAGCAATACCAATATGAAGCCCCGCAGAAATGGCGAGCAGAAAAGATTTGATTGGAGCTTTCGTTGCTTTGCCTACCCCCACTTCAGCCGCGCGTTCCGCAGCTTGTGGCGGTAATAGTGAGTCAAACTGATTAAAGTTCATTCTGGTGTAACATTTAGAAACATTTAAAGAGGCGCGGATAATCGCTCTATTTCCCTATTTTTTCAAGTGCTATTTGGCGTGTTTACTAAAATCGTTGTTATTGGGAGCTCAAGCAATAAATAGCGCCTATCATTCGCTACCGTAAGTATCATTGATACTTAACAAGTATTCGGCCTTTCGAACAAAGATCCTGCGTTATATCAGCCTGATAGCGCCATACTTAACACTTCTTGTCGTTGAATGTTGCCCAACGCTACTTTTCAGACTAGCTTGGTAAAAAAAGCGCAAAGGAATCATTTATGAAATATTCAGCTGAACATATCGCCGAATTGAATCTACTTCTTCAGTTCGACCTAAGTAGTGCTGCAACTGGTATTAAAGTTCATACAGACGCGTCAGAAGAAATGCAGGCAGCCGTTGCTCGTCTATATAAGAAGCAACTTTGTACACAGCCTGACGGTGGTTATCTAACAGACGAAGGCATTGAAGTTGCAGAACATGCAGATAAGATTTTAAGAGTTTTGTCTGTGTAATTTGAACAAAAAACGCCACCGAACTCGGTGGCGTTTTTTAGTCCTATATTTTTCCTGTCGATGCCTGCGGCAATAATCGCTTTTTCATTTTGCTAAATGGTTGAACCTTGTCATACAACCAGTTAAAACCAGTAGCATAAAATAGGAAGAAAACGAGGAAGCCGGCTTCCAGCATCAGAGCTTGAAGAAGCGTAATTTCTAAGAACCAGGCAATCACAGGTAGAGAGATAAAGATCAATCCTCCCTCGAAACCAACAGTGTGTCCAAGCCGCATCGCTAAACTTCGCTCAGCTCGATTGCCACCAAACCACTTATCAAAGTACAAGTTGTAGATGTAGTTCCATATCACGGTATACATACTCAACCCGACCCCAACTAACGCGAGATCACTAGAGCCCTTTCCAGTGATCAATGAAGCCGCTGGTACAATAATCGCGAGTGCGATTAACTCAAAAAGTACTGCATGAAAAATTCGTTCGTTACGAGTCATATTTCTCTATCCAAATAGTTCTACTCAATGCTTAGAATTTTATCTATTATTTAGATAATCAAAAGTTAGATACCATCGGTTTAAGCGATATGTTTACCATCGAACAACTGCAAGCTTTCATTGCTACATCAGAAGCAGGATCATTTTCAGGAGCAGCTAGAAAACTGGGGCGAGCTCAATCTGTAGTGAGCCAGCACATCATGAATATGGAGATCGACTGTGGCGTTGAGCTTTTCGATCGATCAGGCAGGTACCCTAAATTAACTGAGAATGGCCTCGCTCTCGTACCCTATGCACAAGCAACAATCAGCCAACTCGACCGCCTAAACAATAGGGCATCGCAGCTCTTTTCCACGCCAACGAACAAATTAGTCTTAGCTATTGATGAAGGGATTCCTCTGACTCGCTTGCCGGATGTGCTAAAGAAGTTAGAGCAACGCTTTCCACACTTACAAGTTGAATGCTTAACGGCATCAAGCCCTGATATCATTGAATTGGTTAAGTCGGAACGCGCCACGACTGGGATTATTTTGAGTGATTTACAAATGCCAAGGCACATCGATTTCACCAATCTTGGCAATATTGCATTTGATGTCTATGTCTCTTCAACACATCCTTTAGCAAAGCAGCAAATCACTCACATTGATCAACTAAAACAACATCGTCAATTGGTCATACGATCCAAAAGTGCAGAGCCATGTGGTCTCAATCAAGCATTTAGCCCAGATATCTGGTACGCTGATAACTACTATATTTTGTTGGAATTGGCGAATAAAGGGTTTGGTTGGTGCTTTCTACCACAGCATTTAGTCGCGTATTCACCTAATACATTAAAAAAAGTTGGGGATGATTTCACAAAACTGGCTTGGCAAGTCAATGTTGACCTTATTCAGCACCAGAAATGGCATTCAGATCCCCTCCATCAACAAGCCAAAGCAGAACTGCTCAACCTATTCGGGCAGACATAAGTAAGTAGGAAGACCCAAATGGCAAATACATTGATCGTAGGTGCAGGCTGGCTCGGAACTCCGCTAGCAGAAACATTGATGAAAGATGGACACTATGTTGTTGTCACTCGTCGTAGCCAAACTCGATTAAAAGAGTTACCCACCTCATTAACTCACTCCGCATTGTTCGATTTCAATCAATTGAACGCCACAGCACGGCTAGATGAGCTGCTCAAACAGCATCAAATTACGCACGTTATCGGTGCTTTTCCTCCAGGATTTCGTAAAGGACGCGGTCAAGAATATGCACAGCAATGGCAAATACTTGCCAACGCAGCTAAGCAAAACAACGTTGAAAAACTTCTCATGATCAGCTCTACAACGGTTTACCCTAACCTTGCTTCCGATATGGAAGAAGCTGACGCGTCAATCTCTTTAGCAGCCGAAAGCCCTTATTTCTCTGACAATGCACGTATTATGCTTCAAGCAGAGCAGCATGTTATCGACTCGAATATTAGCTTTGTTATTCTACGTTGTAGCGGATTAATCGGGCCAGATAGACACCCATCTCGCTTTGCAGCAAGGCTTCAACAAGTTAGTCGTAAAGCACCAGCTAATATGCTTCATCAAGATGATGCTGTCTCGGCTGCGAAATTTGCCTTAGGCAATTTAAGCAACCAAGTCATTAATGTTACGACACCTCATACTGTCAGCAAGGCTGAGTTCTACCAAGCTGCCATAAACAAAATCGGAAGTGAGATACCTCTTCCACCCGTCACAGAGCAAGCTGACAAGCGTATTCTTGCTGACAAACTACTCTCACTTGGTTATCGATTTCACTTCAATTCAACTTTGGATGCGCTATGAGACTCTATAGACATATAGAAACGCTTTGGGATTACATGCAACTTAAACATGAACTGAAGCCTGCGGACTGTTTGTTTGTGATGTGCAGTAATGATTTGCGTGTAGCGGAGCACGCTGCCAAGCTCTACCACCAAAAGTTGGCACCTTTGATTGTATTTTCAGGGGGTGAAGGTCGCTTCACAGATGGACTGTTTGAAAAAAGCGAGGCAGAAACCTTTGCCGAGATTGCAAAGTTGTCGGGCGTTCCAAGCGAAGCAATTTTGCTCGAGACTAAATCCACAAACAGCGGAGAAAACGTCCGCTTTACTGAGCAACGATTAAAAGAGGAAGGAAAACAATGTTCCTCGTTTATTCTGGTACAAAAACCGTTTATGGAGCGTAGAGCAATCGCGACATTTGAAAAACAGTGGCAGTCACCCTACACTCAGCTCCAAGTAAGCTCTGCGGCTCTTCCATTTTTTGAATACATTAATGAAGACATGCCATTAATGATGGTGCTAGAAGCACTAATGGAAGATTTCTCTCGCGTAAAAAGCTATCCAGAGAAAGGATTTCAAACCAAGCAGAACATCCCTCATCAAGTTGAATCTTCTTACCAGGTTTTACTCGAGCGGTTTGGTTTTGACTTAGGCTAGCTTTTTCTAACCGACAACAAAAAGCCACCAAGTACGGTGGCTTTTCTGTATCAATACGGCTTATTTACCGAGCGCTTCTTTGTAATGTTGGCGGCATACGGAGACATACTTATCGTTACCGCCGATCGCAACTTGATCGCCTTCTTTAATTGCCACGCCGTGTTCATCGGTACGAATAACCATATTCGCTTTGCGGCCGCAATGGCAGATTGTTTTGAGCTCAACCAGCTTGTCCGCCCAAGATAATAGATACTTACTGCCTTCAAAAAGTTCGCCTAGAAAATCGGTGCGAAGGCCGTAACACAATACTGGAATATGCAACTTATCAACGACTTCAGTAAGTTGATAAACTTGTTCTTTCGACAAGAACTGACACTCATCAACAAGAATACAGTGACGTTTTTCAACCTCATTCAGAGCTGCGATCTCCTGATACAAATTGGTATCCTGACGAAATAAATGTGCGTCAGATTGAAGACCAATACGAGAGCTCACTTTACCGACACCAAAACGATCATCTAGCGCAGCCGTAAAAATAACTGGCGTCATGCCGCGTTCTTGATAGTTGAAAGAGGATTGAAGAAGCGTTGTTGATTTACCCGCATTCATTGCTGAGTAATAGAAATACATCTGAGCCACAGAGCATTACCTAAAGTTAAAGTTTTAATTTATGGAAATGGAAAATAAAAGGGCTGAATTATCAGCCCCTTAAAAATGAAAATTCAATTACTTACGACGCCACGTTGTGCCTTCTGGACCATCTTCCAGAACAATGCCCATTTCGGTCAGCTTGTCACGAGCCATATCTGCATTCGCCCAATCTTTCGCAGCACGAGAGTCGTTACGCAGCTTGATCAGAGCTTCGATTTCAGCCACTTCATCATCGTTACCCGCATCACCTTTTAGGAAGGCTTCAGGATCTTGGTGAAGAATACCGATCACGTCAGCTAGTTCACGCATTAGCGCACCGAGTTCGCTCGCTTTCTCTAGGTTTTCTGTCTTCAGGCGGTTAACTTCTCGCGCCATGTCGAACAGTACTGAGTAAGCTTCTGGTGTGTTGAAGTCATCGTTCATCGCTGCAGTGAAGCGAGATACGTATTCTTCACCACCAGCAGGCGCCGCGTTTAGGTCTAAACCACGTAGAGATGTGTACAGGCGCTCAAGCGAAGCACGTGCTTGGTTTAGGTTATCTTCGCTGTAGTTTAACTGGCTACGGTAGTGACCAGACATTAGGAAGTAACGCACTGTTTCAGCATCGTAGTGACCAAGAACGTCACGGATAGTAAAGAAGTTACCTAGAGATTTAGACATCTTCTCACGGTCTACCATTACCATGCCGCTGTGCATCCATGTGTTCACGTATTGTGTATCGTGTGCACAGCATGATTGTGCGATTTCATTTTCATGGTGTGGGAACTGAAGGTCAGAACCACCGCCGTGAATGTCGAAGTGGTTACCTAGGATTGAAGAGTTCATTGCTGAACACTCAATATGCCAACCTGGACGACCTGGACCCCATGGTGACTCCCACGTTGGTTCACCCGGCTTTGACATCTTCCAAAGTACAAAGTCTAGAGGGCTGCGTTTTGCTGTTTCGATATCAACGCGCGCGCCAGCTTGAAGCTGATCAAGGTCTTGCTTAGAAAGCTTGCCGTATTCGTTGAATTTACCTACTTCAAACATTACGTCACCGTTATCTGCAACGTATGCAAAACCGCGCTCGATTAGCTTCTCAACCAATTCGATGATTTCAGCAATAAACTGTGTCGCACGAGGTTCAACGTCCGGACGTTTCATGTTCAGCGCATCAAAATCAGCGTGCATTTCACCAATCAAACGCTCAGTCAATGAATCGCAAGACTCACCATTTTCTGCGGCACGTTTGATGATCTTATCGTCGATATCTGTGATGTTACGTACAAACGTCAGATCATAGCCCAAGTAGCGAAGGTAACGTGATACAACGTCAAAAGAGACGAAAGTACGACCGTGACCAATGTGACAGAGATCGTAGATGGTAACTCCACAGACATACATACCGACTTTGCCAGCTGTAATTGGTTTGAATTCCTCTTTCTGTCTTGTGAGTGTGTTATATATCTTTAACATGATCTCTATCTATGATTGTGAATGAATAAAAGAAGATGAGTATATCAACTCCAACCTAGTTAGGTAATAGCAATTAACCGATAAAACGATAATCGACTAAACTTCAAGCACAAAACGAAGAATTTCCTCTTCCTGAGTTTTTAAAGCACTAGAACTTAGGCTAGAATCTCGGGCTCAACACAACACAGTAAAGGAAAGTAGCATGATCACCCTTCACACTAATTTTGGTGACATCAAGATTCAACTAAACGAAGAGAAAGCGCCAGAGACAAGCGCAAACTTCCTTCAGTACTGCCGCGACGGTTTCTACGACAACACGCTTTTCCACCGTGTTATTGACGGCTTCATGATCCAAGGTGGTGGTATGGAGTCTGGTCTACGTGAAAAAGCGACTCGTGCACCTATCAAGAACGAAGCAAACAACGGTCTTAGCAACAAAGTGGGTACACTTGCTATGGCACGTACTATGGAGCCGCATTCAGCAAGCTCTCAGTTCTTCATCAACGTAAACAACAACACATTCCTAGACTTCCGTAGCGAAAGCCTAGACGGTTGGGGTTACTGTGTGTTCGGTGAAGTAATCGAAGGCATGGACATCGTAAATAAGATCAAAGGCGTTAGCACTGGTTCTTACGGCATGCACCAAGACGTACCTCTAGAAGACGTAGTAATCACTGGTACAACAATTGAAGAGTAATTCTTAGGAATTATTTTTAAAAGATAAGTTAATGGGGAGGCATAGCTTCCCCTTATTTCTATGACGACATTATTTATTTCCGATCTTCACCTTACCCCATCACGTCCTGATATCACGGAATGTTTTGTGACGTTCATGCGAACAGAAGCAACAAAAGCTGATGCACTTTATGTACTCGGCGATCTGTTTGAATTCTGGATTGGTGACGATGACAACACCCCTTTTGCAGACCAAATCCGTGCAGAATTTAAAGCACTGACGGATGCGGGTGTGCCAACTTTTTTCATCCAAGGCAATCGAGATTTTTTACTCGGCAAACGCTTTTGCAAAGAAACCGGTATGACATTACTCGACGATGTCTGCACGATTGATCTTTATGGTCAAAAAGCCGTAATCCTACATGGCGATACGCTCTGTATTGACGATGTGAAATATCAAGAGTTTAGAAAAACCGTTCACAAACCATGGCTACAATGGTTGTTTAACCGTATTCCTTGGTTCATTAAGAAGAAAATTGTCTCAAAAGTTCAATCCGATATTCGTGATGATAAAATGAGCAAGTCATTAGATATCATGGACGTCAACCAAAATGAGGTCGAGAAAGTGATGTCTCAGAACTGCGTCAACTTAATGATTCATGGTCACACACATCGCCCGAACACACATTTTTTTGACGTCGATGGCGTTAAAAAGACCCGAATTGTTTTAGGGGATTGGTATACGCAAGGCTCAGTTTTAAAAGTAAATTCTGATAGTTTTGACCTACAAACGAGACCGTTCATACAGAATTTGCGTTAAGCATGTAGAGCGTGTAGAAGATTCACGCTCAAGTCGTAGATATTTTGTAAAAAATCGCTATTATCATAATACTAAGTTAAACAGAACGAAGTACCTAATTGAAGTATTCTTACGTAGCTCGCCAACCGATTCTGGATAGAGAAAAACGAACCATAGGTTACGAACTCCTCTTTCGAGACGGCCCTAAAAATACCTTCCCTGAAGTAGAACCAGAGCTGGCTACTAGTCGACTGCTATCCGATCATTTTTTGTCGACGCATTACAACACATTAGGAAACAAACTTGGCTTTGTTAACTTTCCGCATCAAAGCTTGGTGAACTTGGTCCCAACTCTGTTCCCTAAAGAATCTCTCGTCATTGAAGTCCTTGAAGACTGCGAACCGACAGAAGAACTGTTAGAAGCCATCAAGCACCTTCATGAGTGCGGATACAAAATTGCTCTGGATGATTTTGTTCCGACGAAAGCTTGGAAGCGTTTTCTTCCATACGTTTCCATGATCAAGTTTGATATTAGACTTGTGCCGATCAAGAAAGCTGCCATTTTTATTCAGGCGTTGAGCCCATTTAAAATCGACTTTCTTGCGGAGAAGGTAGAGACCTATGAAGAGTTTGAGCAAGCCCTAGAAGCCGGTTTTAACTATTTTCAAGGGTATTTTTTTAGCAAACCTGAGATGATCCAGAAAAAACGGTTGAACCCCGCGTTTCTTACCGTCATCCAACTTTGTAAAGAGATTGCAGATAAGCCCATCGACTTCAATGAGGTTGAACGTCTGTTTTCGATTGATGTGACGCTGTCATACAAGCTGCTTACTTACGTAAATTCAGGATATACATTAACGACTAAGATCAAATCGTTCAGACAGGCGCTTATTTATCTGGGTGAAGAGCGACTACGACGCTTTATTTCCTTAGTTGCAATTGCGTCTGTTCAAGAAGATAAACCTGACTCTCTTTACTCTTTAGCGATTCAGCGTGCACGAATGTGTGAACTGTTACTTAGTCAAATGAACACTAGGTATGACCCTGGGCAGGCTTTTTTGACAGGCATGTTTTCTTTACTCGGATCTTTGCTCGATCAACCGCTCTCGGATGTCATTGAAGATATCCCCGTTGACGAAGATATAAAACTCGCATTAACCAGTCGAAAAGGCGTACTTGGTCACTTACTTTCGATGACGATCGCCTATGAACAAGCGGACTGGGAGTTAGCCGAGCGATATTGCACCGTTCTTAAATTAACCGAACCTCAATTAGCAGACGCTTTTAATCAATCTACCGAGTGGGCTCAAGAACTGCTGTCTCAAACGCCCTAAATCGCTATAATGCCTCACCTCCAGCCTCGCAATTGTGAGGTTGTTTGTTTTTACCGCTTAATTAATCGAGATTTCATTTTATGGCTTCTTCTTGCCCTTGCGGATCTAACCGCACCTACTCACAGTGTTGTGAAATCGCCCACAACAACCATGCTGACGTCACCACTCCAGAGCAGTTAATGCGCTCTCGTTACAGTGCGCATGTGTTAGGTCTAGTCGATTACGTGGTCAACACTTATCATCCAATCTGTAATGCAGAAGAGCAACGTGAAGGCATTGCCCAATCTATCGACAGCGATTGGTGCAAACTTGAAGTTGTAAAAACAGAAGCTGGCAGTAATGACAATGAAGGCTTTGTAGAGTTTAGCGCTTATTTTGATGAAGACGGCAAACGCTACTGTATGACAGAGCGTTCCCGCTTTGTAAAAGAAAATGGGCTTTGGTACTACATTGACGGCACGTTTCCAGAAGAAGAGCTAGAAGAAGAACCAGAACAAGATCCTCGCCTAAACCAACCAGTGAGTAGCCTAAAAGTAGGTCGCAACGACCCGTGTATCTGTGGAAGCGGTAAAAAGTTTAAAAAGTGTTGTGGGTAAAGCATCCATACCTAGCTTATTAAACTCGATTTAATTGGATTCTTGACATCGCTTAGGCTTGTCGAAATGATGTGAATATATGTACCTATTTGAAGTAGATAACTCTACTGCAAGCACCATTAGAAAATATACCGTCATTCTGAACAGCGAGGGACGAGCGTGATTCAGAATCCAATCGCCACTCGCACTGTCGCCGAGGTTTACCCCGAACCAAGAACACTAAATTAAAAAAGCCCCTAGACTCCCGAGTCATAGGGGCTTTCATTTATCTATAGCAGGCTTATTTATGACGCTCTTTCAGTTTATTCACCACGTCATTCATCGATAGACCTTGGTCCTGAAGCAATACCAGCAAGTGGTAAATCAAGTCTGCTGATTCACACACTAACTCCGCCTTATCGCCCGACGTCGCCGCAAGCGCGACTTCAACGCCTTCTTCGCCCACTTTTTGCGAAATACGCTTGGTGCCACGGGCATAAAGACTGGCAGTATAAGAGGAATCTGGGTCGGCACTCTTGCGGGCAGCCAATAGCTGCTCAAGTTGATGAAGCCACACCATTTGTGACTCCTCTTGAGGGTCCACATCCCAGCAAGTTGTGTTACCCAAGTGACACGTAGGACCAATGGGATTCACTTTCACCAGTAGCGTATCGTTGTCGCAATCGAGCTGCATGTTCACTAGTTGCAATACGTTGCCGGAGGTCTCACCTTTCGTCCAAAGACGCTGCTTGGTACGAGAGAAAAACGTCACTTGACCTGTTTCGCCCGTTTTTGCCAACGCATCTTGGTTCATATAACCCATCATCAGCACTTGGCTTGATTGGAAATCTTGTACGATAGCAGGTACCAGACCATCCACCTTTTCCCAGTTGATTCGCTCAACTAGCGAACTTACTTCGGCGGCTTTCACACTCATAGTCGTACCTCAATGCCTTGTTGTTTCAAATACTGCTTTAGTTCACCAATATTGATGACTTGTTTGTGGAATACCGATGCGGCAAGCGCGCCATCCACATTTGCTTTTTGGTAGGCTTCTGCGAAATGCTCCATAGCACCTGCCCCACCCGATGCAATCAATGGCACGTTACACACTTCACGCACCATGTTAAGTTGTTCAATATCGTAACCGTTACGTACGCCGTCTTGGTTCATCATGTTCAGTACGATTTCACCAGCGCCACGCCTTTGTACTTCTTGCACCCAATCACGTGTTTCCCATTGCGTTGCTTTGGTTCGTTCTTCATCACCAGTAAACTGGTAAACCTGATACTTGCCCGTCTCTTTGTCGTAGTATGAATCGATACCAACGACGATACATTGCACACCAAACTTATCAGCAAGGTCAGTAATCAGCTGTGGGTTCGCTAATGCAGGTGAGTTGATAGACACTTTGTCTGCACCAAACTCAAGAATGCGCGCTGCGTCTTCCGCTGATTTAATACCACCAGCCACACAGAAAGGAATATCAATAACTTCTGCAACGCGAGCGACCCAACTTTTATCGACGACACGCCCATCACTTGAAGCGGTAATATCGTAGAACACGAGCTCGTCAGCGCCTTCTTCCGCATAACGCTGTGCCAGAGGAACGATGTCGCCAATGATCTCGTGATTGCGGAACTGAACGCCCTTCACCACTTGTCCATCACGGACATCAAGACATGGAATTATTCGCTTTGCCAACATGCAAACGCCTCCTCTGCTGTGAACTTACCATCTAACAGCGCACGACCAACAATCACGCCAGCCACACCGCTGCCTTTTAGCGCTTCGATATCTGCTAATGAGCCAATGCCACCTGAAGATTGAAACTGCACTTGTGGGTACTGTTTACATAGGTCAACGTAAAGCTCTACATTTGAGCCTTCTAGCGTACCGTCACGAGAAATGTCCGTACAAAGCACGTGCTGCAAACCTACCGTTAGGTAATCGTTGATCAGAGCTTCGATAGTCACGCCTGAGTCTTCTTGCCAACCAGAGATCGCCACTTTACGCGTGCCGTCTTGATCGATGTTGATGTCTAGCGCGAGAACGATTTTCTCTGCGCCGTATTTTTCCATCCAACATTTCACAAGCTCTGGCTGTTTTACTGCTGTAGAACCAACAACAACACGCTGAGCACCAGCTTCTAGCAGGTCAATCACGTCTTGCTCTGTACGTACGCCGCCACCGATTTGGATGTTCGCTGGCGTGCTTGCTAGTAGCTTTGCAATCAAATCAAGCTGGCGTGCTGTCGTGTCTTTCGCGCCAGTTAAATCCACCAAGTGCAGCCAGTTAGCACCCGCTTGGTGGTACAAGTTGAACTGCTCTGCTGGGTCGACTTTGTACTCGGTTACTTGGCCGTAATCACCTTGATAAAGGCGAACCACCTGTCCTTCAATTAAATCAAGAGCTGGAATAATCACACTAAATCCCTTTTATAATTCTAAGAAGTTTTGAATAAGCTTCGCGCCCGCTTTTGAAGAACGCTCAGGGTGGAATTGCACGCCGTAGTAGTTACCGCTTTGTACTGCTGCTGTGAACGGGTTGCCGTACTCGCATTCCGCAATCGTGTAATCCCCAACAGGCATTGCAAAGCTGTGCACGAAGTAGAAGTACTCACCTTCTTCAATACCTTTGAAAAGTGGATTACCTGCTTTTGCAGACACTGTATTCCAACCCATGTGCGGCAGCGGTAAATCGCCGGTTTGTAGCAACTTCACTTCGCCATCACAAAGTCCAAGACACTCAACCAACTCGTCGGCTTTCTGCCCTTTCTCTTGAGACACTTTGCCCAACAGTTGCATGCCTAAACAGATACCTAGCAATGGCTTTTCTACCTGTTTTACCAAGCTGATAAGATCGCGCTCTTCTAGATTCTTCATCGCTTCGCTGGCGGTTCCCACGCCTGGTAGGAATAGCTTATCTGCCGACAATACAACTTGCGGATCTTTTGAAATAGTTACGTCATAGCCTAGGCGTTTAATAGCAAACTTCACCGAAGAGACGTTGGCACAGCCAGTATCGATAATGACAACTTTCTGTTCTGTCACTGTTTTTCTCCTTGCTAAAGTTAGCCTTAAAGCACGCCTTTACTACTTGGTAGCTCAGTGCCTTCTACTTTGATTGCTTGGCGCAAAGTACGACCAAACGCTTTAAACAAGCTTTCAATGATGTGGTGATCATTGTTGCCCGCAGAAGACAGGTGCAGCGTACACGCTAATGTGTCAGTCAGAGAACGGAAGAAGTGAACCACCATCTCTGTTGAAAGATCACCCACTTGCTCACGGCTGAATTGCGCGTCGAACTTAAGGTAAGGACGACCTGATAGGTCTAGTGCGCATTGCGTCAAACACTCATCCATTGGCAAACTAAAGCCAAAGCGACCAATACCACGCTTGTCACCCAGTGCTTCTTTCAACGCTTGACCCAACGCAAGAGCGGTATCTTCTACTGTGTGGTGATCATCAATGTGCAGGTCACCTTCTACTTTGCACACCATCTGGAACCCGCCGTGTGTCGCGATTTGATCCAGCATGTGGTCGAAGAAGCCAAGACCAGTAGAGATGTCATTGCCGCCTTGTTCGTCAAGATTAACGAATACTTTGATGTCCGTTTCTTTTGTGGTGCGAACCACTTCAGCAACGCGTGCCTTCACCGTGAGATCTTTCAGGATCTGTTTCCAACCCATGGTTTCTGGGTTGTATTGAATGCCACGAATTGCCATGTTTTCTGCAAGTTGAAGATCAGTTTGACGATCGCCAATCACAACAGAATTTTGGAAATCCACTTTGCCACCTTGAAGGTACTCTTTTACCAAGCCCAATTTAGGCTTACGGCAAGAGCAGTTATCTTCATCAAAGTGAGGACAAATCAGCACATCATCAAACTTCACACCTTGAGATTCAAAGATCTCCATCATCATGTTGTGTGGTGCATCAAAATCTTCTTGTGGGTAGCTGTCGGTACCCAAACCATCTTGGTTCGTGACCATCACTAGACGGTATCCTGCATCCTGCAACGACAACAGGCTTGGGATAACAAATGGCTCTAGCTTTAGTTTGTCTAAACGGTCTACTTGAAAATCAATCGGCGGCTCGACAATTAAGGTGCCATCACGATCAATAAAAAGGATTTTTTGTTGTTTGCTCACTCGAACTTCCTTATTGCTATTCTTTTGGCGCTCCCGCTATTGAGCGAGAGCGATAAATTCTGTCTCTATTTATGCGTAGTAGTTTCTGATAAATCCAAGCGTTTTTTCGCACTCGTCACGGTTACCCACACTGATACGCACACAATTTTCAATTGGCGAGTTACGCAAAATAATGCCCGTATCCCAAGCCGCTTTGAAAAGGTCATCGCCATCTGGGAATTTCACCAATAGGTAGTTCCCCCACCCTTCAAACACTTCCAAGCCCGGAATCATTGAAAGGCCAACTTGCAAGTAAGCACGGTTTGCATTCAAATCGAGAACTTGAAACTTCGCTCGTGCTAAACCAGCTTCCGAAAGCGCCTGAGTCGCAATTTCTGCCACTGGAACTGGGACTGGGTAAGGTGCGATAACTTTAAGAAGTACATTAATAAGCTCTTCGTTCGCAAGCGTAAATCCACAACGCAGACCTGCAAGCGCAAAAGCTTTCGACAGAGTACGCAGAATCGCAAGATTCGAGTATTGCGCCAGTAGGTCCACCGTTGACGCTTCTGGACAAAAATCGATGTACGCTTCATCCATCACCACGATTGCACGGTCTTTTGTCATCTCAAGCAGAGACACAATGTCCTCTCGCTTAACCAAGTTACCTGTTGGGTTGTTTGGCGAACATACAAAAACCAGTTTCACGTTATCCAGATTAGCTTCGATGCCTGCAAGGTCTAGTTGCCAATCTGACGTTAGCGGCACGGTTTTACGCTCTACACCTATGGTTTCTGCACTGATGGCGTACATGCCGTAAGTTGGTGGGCAGTAAAGAATCGCATCTTCACCCGGCTCACAGAATGCACGAATTAATAACTCAATACCTTCATCAGCACCGCGAGAAGTCAGCGTTTGTTCTGGTTTCACACCCGCATACGCTGCATAAGCGGAAATCAGTTCTTTCGGTTGGCATTCGCTGTAACGATTAAGACGAGCAAAGTCTGTTTTATATTCATTATTGAATGGCGATTCGTTGGCGTTTAGCCATACGTCACCCGTACCACCGATTCGGCGAGCCGACATATAAGGGGTAAGCTGTTGGACTTGTTTACGCGCTAGCTTTTCCATCTCATTACTCTCTTATTCTTTCTTACTTGCTAATTTTTCTACGCGAATGGTCACTGCACGTTTGTGCGCATCCAGACCTTCTGCTTCCGCCATGGTGACCACAGTTGGTGCAAGGTTCTTTAGGCCATCAGCAGACAGTTCTTGAACCGTCATACGCTTGGAGAAATCGGCCAAACCTAAGCTTGAATACGTGCGTGTGTAACCGTAAGTAGGAAGAACGTGGTTGGTGCCCGATGCGTAATCACCTGCTGATTCAGGCGACCAATCACCTAGGAAGATAGAACCTGCGTTATCTAATAGAGGTAAAAGCTCGCGTGGGTTCTTAGTCTGAACAATTAAGTGCTCAGGACCGTAGTAATTCGAAATGGAAACCGATTGAGTAAGAGACTCGGCAATGATGATCAAGCTTGAAGCCAATGCTTGCTCTGCGATGTCCGCACGAGATAGCTCCTTAAGCTGACGTTGAACCGCATCCGTCACTTTATCAGCAATCACAGGAGAAGGAGTCACCAATACCACTTGAGAATCAGGACCGTGTTCTGCTTGGCTCAAAAGATCCGCAGCGATAAAGTCTGCATCTGCGGTTTCATCGGCAATCACAAGAACTTCTGATGGCCCTGCTGGCATATCAATCGCAGCACCGCGGAAATCATTGCTAACCTGTCGTTTTGCTTCGGTCACGTAAGCGTTGCCCGGACCAAAGATCTTATCTACTTTCGATACAGTCTCGGTGCCATAAGCCATTGCAGCAACTGCTTGGCCACCACCGACGTTGTACACTTCATCAATGCCACACAGCTTCGCGACATAAAGGATCTCATCAGCGATTGGCGGTGGAGAACAAAGAACGACTTTACGACAACCTGCAATTTTTGCAGGAACGCCGAGCATCAAAACAGTCGATGGCAAAGGCGCACTGCCACCAGGAATGTACAAACCCACTTTTTGAATTGGACGTGTTACTTGTTCACAAAGAACACCTGGCTGCGTTTCCACCTTGAGCGGTTGCGGCTTTTGCGCTTTGTGGAACTTAGAAATATTGGCGTAAGCTTGCTCTAGTGCGCTCTTCATTGACTCTGACAAACGCTCTGACGCTGCCTTAATTTCCTGAGAAGAAACACGAATGGATTCAGGCTTAACACGGTCAAACTTTTCTGTCAGCTCAATAAG
Organism: Vibrio sp. 1402; assembly: GCF_033340275.1. Taxonomy (NCBI): domain Bacteria; kingdom Pseudomonadati; phylum Pseudomonadota; class Gammaproteobacteria; order Vibrionales; family Vibrionaceae; genus Vibrio; species Vibrio sp. 1402. The sequence continues at coordinate 195,627 of NZ_JAWOWE010000002.1, read as the reverse complement.
AGCAGAGTCACCTTCTTCTCGAACTTTAGCAATAACTTCGGCCACAGCAGTGGTGATATTGGCACCTTCTGCAATAGCAGGGCGCTCCAAAATAGAGTCTTGCTGATTCTCACTTAATGATTGCCAAACGACTGTTCTCATGATGCTTACTCCATCATTTTTTCAATTGGTAGAACGAGAATTGAACTTGCGCCCAACTCTTTCAGCTGTTCCATTGTTTCCCAGAATAGGTTTTCAGAACTCACTAAGTGAACAGCCATTTTCTGCTTATCTGCAGAAAGAGGAAGAACAGTTGGGTCTTCAGCACCTGGCAGTAGTGCTTTAATTTGATCTAACTTCTCTGCTGGGGCGTGAAGCATAATGTACTTAGATTCTTTCGCTTGCTGCACGCCTTGCATACGAGTTAACAGCTTTTCGATTAGCGCCACTTTGTCTGCGTCGAACTCACCTGTGCGTTGAATCAATGTCGCTTTTGATTTAAAGATAATTTCAGCTTCTTTAAGGCCGTTCGCTTCCAGTGTTGCACCTGTAGAAACCAAATCAGCGATAGCATCAGCGAGACCCGCGCGAGGGGCAACTTCTACAGAGCCTGTCAGCATACATGTAGAGAATGGAACGCCGGCTTCATCCATGTACGCTTTTAGAAGTTGAGGATACGTTGTAGCAATACGCTTGCCAGCTAAGTCTTGTGGACCGTTGTACTCTTCGTCCTTGTCGATTGCGATAGATAAACGACAGCCACCAAAATCAAGTCGACGAAGCTGAACAAACTCGCAGGGTTCACCTAATGCTTTGCGGTCAAGGCGAACTTCTTCTAGTTCATTTTCGCCAATAAAGCCAAGGTCAACCACGCCATCCATAATTAAACCTGGGATGTCGTCGTCACGAACCAAGAGTAAATCAATTGGCATATTTTCAGAATGGACAACTAAACGCTCGCCCATTACGTTGAACTTTACGCCGCACTGTTTTAGTAGAGCTTGACTCTCTTTGCTAAGACGACCTTTTTTCTGAATTGCGATTCTTAAACGTTGTGTTTGCATTGCTTTGTCCCTATGCAAGATTTTGATATCTAAGTATTTTTCAAACTAATAAAACTAAAAAACCCTCGGGAGATTGAAGTCTCCCGAGGGTTTAAAATCTGCTTTTACTTTGATTTTACCTCCGGGAGTTTCCTGCCTCCCGGGTATGCGTACATCGCCCGAAAGACTAGATTGGGTGATGATGGTGATGAATGTTCATTACAAAATTACGCATACTTATTTCAAGGCTCTTCTCATTTGCTTTGTTACCAACCACACTAACCAAGCTGATTACTTTTTTCAACCCTTAATTTTAAAAAAATTCGAATTGTATAATACAAATAAAAAAGGAGGCCGAAGCCTCCTAAAAATTTACTTTTTAAATCAGTGAATTACGCACTCTGGCAAGACGCTATTTTAGACTTTGAAAGCCATGACAAAATAGCGCAAACGATAACGAATGTTATCGACGCTGCAATAAACGAAAACGCAATTGAAGCAGTCATACCAAGGGCAATAAAGCCCACGCATGAAACAAGCGCGACTGATAATGCATAAGGTAGCTGTGTTGATACGTGATCAATGTGGTTACAACGTGCACCCGTCGATGACAAGATAGTCGTATCTGAGATTGGTGAACAATGGTCACCGAATACCGCACCAGCTAAAACCGCACTCAGCATCGGTAGCATTAGCGCTACGTCTGTTGCGCCAGCCATGTCACCCGCGATTGGTAGCATAATGCCGAACGTACCCCATGAAGTACCTGTTGAGAACGCCATCAGGCCAGACAACAAGAATAGGATAACTGGGAGCCAATGAGGGTTGATATTGCCCTGCGCCATTGTCGAAAGGTAAGTACCAGTCTTCATATCACCGATAACAGAACCAATGGTCCAGGCAAATACTAAGATTAGAATCGCACCAAACATAGACTTAGCACCAATCCAAAGTGTACGTGCGATCTCAGCCATTGGTAGACCTTGCTTCACAACAGTAAACACTGCAACTGCTAAGCCAAGCAAGCTACCGTAGATTAGTGATGTACCTACATCTGTATTTTCAAAAGCACCAAGAAGCGCAAACTCCTTACCATCAGCAGCCAATGCTTGGCCACCCGTGTAAAGCATTGAAGCGATAGTCGCGATAATCAGCGTCACGATAGGAAGTATCAAATCTGACACTTTACCCTTTTCACTTTCACGGATATCTAGCTCTTCGTTTAGGTCATGCGCTTCTTGCGAGTCATTTTCTTTGTCTTTATCAAAGCCACGACCTTGCGATGCAGAGATCTCATGCTCACGCATTTTACCAATATCAAGACCAAACCACGCAACAGCGAACACCATTAGCAGCGCAAAAACGGCGTAGAAGTTCATTGGAATAAGACGAACATATGCGCCAAGAGCCGAATACTCTGTGATCCCATGTGAGACTAAGATCCCGCCAATAATAGTAATAATGTAAGCACCCCAGCTAGAAGCAGGCATAATTACACACATTGGAGCAGCGGTTGAGTCTAGAATGTACGCAAGCTTAGCGCGAGACACATAAAAGCGATCGGTTACTGGGCGAGAGATCGCACCAACAGCAAGGCTATTAAAGTAATCATCGACAAAAATGAATACGCCTAAAAAGGCGGCAAGAAGTTTGGAGCCGCGTTTACTCTTCACTCGAGATTGTGCCCATTCAGCAAAAGCACGAGTACCGCCAGATAGCGTTAATAAAGCTGTTGTCATACCTAATAAGATTAGGAAACCAACAATGCTCATGTTCCAAGTGTTAATTCCGCCATCTTCAATAAAGACAGAAGAAACTTGAGAACTGACGTAACCTGCGGTGTCGCTGATAGACCAGCTATTAAGTAGCACCGCACCTAGCACGATACCTACACCCAAGGAAACTAATACACGTCGAGTCAAAATCGCCAAAGTCAAAGCGACAATAGGTGGCAATAATGAAACAGGAGAACTAGAAAAATCTATTAAATTCATGATCTTCAAAAACCAAAGTTTGGCTAGAGATCTACTGCAGACAAGTCACGTAGCATACGATACGTGCTCATGTTGAACTTAGCGACAGGGAAGCGAACACTCCACCCAACCCTACAGTAGCGCTCCATAGTTTAATGTGAATATATACTATGGCAGTGTTGTTCCTTTCAGATACAACCCCAGCAAGTAACTTTGATGAGTTACTTACTTCGGCAATCTTCGCCTTCCACTATTATTCATTGGCATCACCCCAATAATAGCTACTCTTCGAGACCGCGCCTCTACGGCAACAACAAACAATTAACCACTAACTGTACAAATTAACAACAAATTGTCTGCAATATTGCATCAGGTGGCAGCCATTGTACTTATGATGAGAGTCAATGCAACACATCAAACTAAATTAAACAAATAAATAATGACTGAGATAATTTATAAACCTTGCCTACTTCCATAAGTTTTGTGCAACTGAAATCACATCAATCATGTTATTTATGAAACATTATTACTACCTTAGAAATATCATGGTTTATCTTATATCAATAAATTAAGGATATATGACACAGCATTAAAGATGGATGCTTCATATTTTTAAGTAATAACTCAAATTTTTTTATAAAAAACCAAGCTGTCACTCTCTCTATACAATAATGATTGTTGATTTTAGTTCTCATCTAATAATGATTTATTTCGAGTGTAATAATATTAATTGCTTTAAAAAATAGTCAAATTTAAACAAAATCTTGATTTAGCATTTGCACATAAGGAAAAGATAAAGTTAAATATAAGGACTCTTTGTTTATTTATAGATTGGCATTATTTAATCGTAACGATAAAAAGTGCCCAACACATTAACCTTTTAATAGGAATCGTTATGTCAGAGCTGACTAAAACCCTTCTAAATATCCGTAGCCTTCGTGCATTTTCTCGTGAGCTGACTCTAGAACAATTGGAAGAAGCTCTAGATAAACTCACTACTGTCGTAGATGAGCGTCGTGAAGCAGAAGAAGCAGAACGCGCAGCACAAGCAGAGCAAGAAGCTAAGCTTGCAGAGATTGCTGAGAAAATCGCTCAAGACGGTATTGACGTAGAAGCACTTATTACTGCGCTATCTGGCGAAACTAAGACGAAAGGCAAAGCGAAGCGCGCACCTCGCCCTGCTAAATACAAATACACAGATTCAAACGGTAATGAGAAAACTTGGACTGGCCAAGGTCGTACACCTTCGGCGATTCAAGAGCAACTTGATGCAGGTAAATCTCTGGATGAGTTCCTAATCTAGATCCGTGCTATTTTTAAAAGGCTCCCATAGGGAGCCTTTTTTATTTAAACCATTACAAATAAAAAAGGCACATTTCTTAATGTGCCTTTTACTTTAGTTACAGAATAGTTAATTAAACCGCTTCGTATTAACGTTCCCAGTATGCTTCTTCTAGGCTATCTTCCCGCTCAGGAAGTCCGCGCGACAATCGTGGTGAATGTTGCACGAGAACTTCGTAGCTAGCACGGTTTGCGTATTTGCAGACTTGAGAAAAAGAAGAGTAAGTTAAATACTCGTTACTGTGCTTGCTTGAATTAGGCACATTTTCTTTATGGTATTTATTTGCTGCCATATCATGAAGAACAGCAGATAACGCAGCATCACCTGCGCCATTTGTATTCTTAATTTTTTCTGGGCCACCCATATATGGCGAGATATGCGAGTACACTTTTATTGGCGTCTCGCATGAGTCTTTTTTCGCCGGACGACTGAATTCATAACGATTAAATTCAGCAATTGACCCTGGAAGTAATGGCAAAGAAGTTTCGCGCTTCGCGCTATCTTCCGTATACCCAGCCATAAATAGACCTACAGGACCCGCCGTGCACAATACTAGATCAGCCCACTCCAATGTTTTATCAGACGCAGCAAGTGGATCAGATTCCCCCGTCAGTGCTTCTGCTTCGTCTTCGTTCATCGCAACGACAGAAACATTGTCGCGAATGAATTCTTGCCAGAATGTTGGATCATCTTGAATAACAAATTTAGTACCTAGCGTTAATACCACTGGTACATCGTGCTTTTTCGCGTATTCAATAGCACGCATCGTTGCTTCCGGCATTGGGTCGCCTTCTTTACAACGAACAAGGTATGCAGTAAGAACTAGAGCAGATGCGCTCTTGAAGATCTTCTCAGGGATATTGTCTGGGTGAAGTTGGTTCATTTGACCTTCGCTGATTGCGAAAGTACGTTCACCATCTTCGGTAATCAGAGCAAAACAACGACCGATTGCACCGTCAACACCTTGTAGGTAGTTCAGGTCCATACGGCTAGATGTGTTACATAGGTAGCGGTAACCGTAGCTGCCGATTTTGATATCTTGGCTCATTACGCCCAGAAGTGTTGAACGGTCATCGGCCAACACTGAATAGTTGTGCAGCGTATTACCGATCGTACCACCTGCATACTCATTGGTAATCAGGCATTCTGCTTTTAGCTGTTGGTACAAAGCTTCTGCTGTTGCATCATCAATAACCAACGAGTGTCCTTTACTCAAACCGTACTTTTCAATCACATCCGTTGTCACTTTCGCTTCAATATCAACCAGCGTTTGATCAATGCCGATGATGTGTGTGCGCGTCATCTTTTTACTTTCTTGTGCTTGGCTCACCAATGGGTCACGAGCATGAACAGGAAAATAGTGCTTGGATTTGCGTTGTCCAGGAAATTTCATATTGTTAGTCTGAGTAAGGGATGAAAAGGAGAACGGATTCTATACCGCCGTTATTAAAGCAGCAATAAAGGCAATTATAGCAAACGTTTGCAGTCTGCTTTTTTCTTTCAATCGGCCTATTCGCCTTCCATGAAACCCAAATCTGGTAATTGATCAAGGTGCTCGCTGTAGCGTTTCAGATTGAATTCACCTTCGTTTTTCATCACGTCGAAAATCTCAATCGACATTGCGCATGCCATCATCGCAACCGCATCTTCACGTGGTGTACCTGTCATCATTAAACGCATCAAGGTTTCTTTTACTTTGAGCGGATTGCCATCTTCTAGCTGATTTTCAACAATTTCAATCAACTCACTTTCTTGCATAAATTGGTTTTCTTCAGTCATTTGCTTTTTCCTCTTGGATTTTTGCCAACTATGCCATATATAACCCTTCTATACTTATCGAATTTAACCCTCACCTTCGCATTTGGATAAATTTAAGCCAAAATCGAAGTGTGATTTCGATCTCGGATCTGTCACCGGTCAGTGGATTCTGGTAGAATCTGCGTCCCGTTAATTTTAGTGGTGTTTAGTAATGTCTGATAACAGCCAAAAGAAAGTCATCGTCGGTATGTCCGGCGGCGTTGATTCATCTGTTTCTGCGTATCTTCTAAAGCAACAAGGCTACCAAGTAGAAGGCCTGTTCATGAAGAACTGGGAAGAAGATGACAACGAAGAGTATTGTACAGCAGCAGAAGATCTTGCTGATGCTCAGGCAGTATGTGACAAGCTGGGCATTCACCTACACACCATCAACTTTGCTGCTGAATACTGGGATAACGTATTTGAGTACTTCCTTGCAGAATACAAAGCAGGTCGTACACCAAACCCAGACATTCTTTGTAACAAAGAAATCAAGTTCAAAGCATTCCTAGAGTTCGCTGATGAAGTGCTTGATGCGGATTACATTGCAATGGGTCACTACGTGCGTCGTTCTTTCCCTGAAAACGGTGAAAAACCACAAATGCTACGTGGTCTAGATGGCAACAAAGATCAAAGCTACTTCCTGTATACATTAAGCAACGAGCAAATCGCACGTAGCCTATTCCCTGTTGGTGATCTAGAAAAGCCAGAAGTACGCCGCATTGCGGAAGAGCAAGATCTAATCACAGCGAAGAAGAAAGACTCTACGGGTATTTGTTTCATCGGTGAACGCAAGTTTACAGAATTCCTAGGTCGCTACCTTCCAGCTCAACCAGGTAACATCGAAACACCTGAGGGCGAAGTGATTGGTCAACATCAAGGCCTGATGTACCACACTCTTGGTCAGCGTAAAGGTCTGCACATCGGTGGCCGTAAAGGTGGCGGTGGTAACGAAGACCCATGGTTCGTTGGTGAGAAAGACCTAGAGCGTAACGTTTTGATTGCCGTTCAAGGTAAAGACCATCCAATGTTGAAATCAGAAGGTCTACTTGCATCACAACTTCACTGGGTAGATCGTGAGCCAATTCGCGATGTTATGAAGTGCACAGTGAAAACTCGTTACCGTCAGGAAGATATTCCTTGTACAATCATCCCTATCGATGATGAAAACATTAAAGTTATCTTTGACGAGCCACAAATTGCTGTAACTCCAGGTCAATCAGCAGTGTTCTACAAAGGTGACGTGTGCCTAGGTGGCGGCATCATCGAGCAACGCATTAAATATTCTCAAGCTTAGGAGTCGTTACGTGGCGAATACACTTTATGACCGTACTATCGCTTTCGCTGGGATTTGCCAAGCTGTTGCTTTAGTTCAACAGGTAGCGAGAAACGGACATTGTGATCAAGATGCTTTTGAAACATCAATCAACGCTATTTTGAGCACTAACCCTGCTAACACAGTTGGCGTATTCGGTCGCGAAGCCGATCTAAAGCTCGGCCTAGAATGCTTGGTTAAAGGGATTGATAGCACACCATCAGGCAGTGAAATTACTCGTTACATTATTAGTTTAATGGCGTTAGAACGTAAGTTAAGCTCTCGAAACGATGCTATGTCTCAGCTTGGTGATCGTATTCAAATGGCCAAGCGTCAGTCAGAGCACTTTGAGCTACTAGACGATCAAATGATCAGCAATTTAGCGAGCATCTATCTGGATGTCGTTAGCCCTATTGGCCCACGCATTCAAGTAACGGGCACGCCATCTGTACTGCAGCAGACGGCAAGCCAACACAAAGTTCGTGCGCTGTTGTTATCTGGCATTCGTAGTGCAGTTCTTTGGCGTCAAGTTGGTGGTAAGCGTCGCCACCTAATCTTCGGGCGCAAGAAGATGGTAGAGCAAGCACAAATCCTTCTTGCTCGTCTGTAGTAAAATATCAAATAAGCAGCTCGCGTTTATCGCGAGCTCATTTTTTTCGACTAAAACAAATCTCGCGCAAACGTTTGCGCAATATTCGTGACAATTGCCACAGTTATTGGTATAAAGCTCACGAAATTTAGAAACCCAATTCAGGAGAACATCATGGAACTGTCAGCATTGACTGCTGTTTCACCAGTAGACGGCCGTTACGGAAGCAAGACAATTGCGTTACGCGAAATTTTCAGTGAATACGGTCTACTAAAGTACCGTACTATCGTTGAAATCCGCTGGCTACAAAAGCTTGCTGCTACTGCTGAAATTGCAGAAGTGCCAGCGTTTAGCGCAGAAGCAAACCAATTCCTAGACGACCTTGCTGCAAACTTCTCTGAAGAAGATGCACGCCGTATCAAAGAGATCGAGCGTACAACTAACCACGACGTAAAAGCGGTTGAGTACTTCCTAAAAGAGAAAGTAGCAGACGTTCCTGAACTGCACGCAGTAAACGAGTTCTTCCACTTCGCATGTACTTCTGAAGACATCAACAACACATCACACGCTCTAATGCTTAAAGAAGCGCGTGAGAACGTGATTCTTCCAGAAATCCGTAACCTAATCGACGCCATCAAAGCACTAGCAGTGGAATACCGCGACATTCCTCTTCTATCTCGTACACACGGTCAGCCTGCTTCTCCATCTACTATGGGTAAAGAAATGGCAAACGTGGCGTACCGTATGGAGCGTCAATTCAAGCAAATCGAAAACGTTGAGATCCTAGCGAAAATCAACGGTGCAGTAGGTAACTACAATGCACACCTTTCTGCTTACCCAGAGCTAGATTGGCACAAGTTCTCTGAAGAGTTCATCACAGAGTCTCTAGGCGTAACTTGGAACCCTTACACAACTCAAATCGAACCGCACGATTACATCGCTGAGCTGTTCGACGCTATCGCTCGTTTCAACACTATCCTGATTGACTTCGACCGTGACGTTTGGGGTTACATTGCACTAGGCCACTTCAAGCAAAAAACTATTGCTGGTGAGATCGGTTCTTCAACAATGCCTCACAAAGTTAACCCAATCGACTTTGAAAACTCAGAAGGTAACCTAGGTCTTGCGAACGCTGTATTCGGCCACCTAGCACAGAAACTGCCTATCTCTCGTTGGCAACGTGACCTAACTGACTCAACGGTTCTACGTAACCTTGGTGTTGGTGTTGGCTACGCTATCATCGCTTACACTTCGACACTTAAAGGCATCAGCAAGCTAGAAGTAAACCGTGAAGCGCTTCTTGCTGAACTAGACAAGAACTGGGAAGTACTAGCTGAGCCAGTACAAACCGTTATGCGTCGTTACGGCATCGAGAAGCCATACGAGAAGCTGAAAGAGCTAACTCGTGGTAAGCGTGTAGACGGCGAAGCAATGCGTAACTTCATCGACGGTCTTGAGCTTCCTGAGCACGAGAAAGCACGTCTGAAAGAGATGACACCAGCGAACTATATCGGTCAAGCAATCGAGCTGACAGATAAGCTGTAATACTCCTGTAACGACCAGATACTTAAAAGGTTGACGCGAAAGCGTCAACCTTTTTTAGTTAGGAGAGTTAGGTCGGGAGAAAATAATTTTAGTTATATGGAATGGATTATTAATTGAAGATCAGCCCCATTTGTTATGGCAGCTTTTGGAAGAACAAGGTTATTGTTCCTACTTCCACACCAAACTTTTTTATTTTCGTTAGATTGAAAACGTGTCTGTCATCCTGACGATAAAGCCAATCATCAAAAGCAACCGTCACTGATGAATCCTCCATTTGTAGCTTAAAGTCATATTGCCACTGTAGCGCATTGCCCTGCTCTTCCCCTGTTGCCACACCTATAATATCGTCTGCCTTACCTTCATAACGACCGTCTTCTAATCTAGTGATAACCCAAATTCGCTGGTCCACCTCTCCGTCATCAAACACGAAGTCTTCCACCAGCGTCAGCGTATCACCCGCTACAGTACCCACTATATCGACTTCAAAGCGACGCGTTTGCTGTCCGGTATAATCTTGCACCATCCCCCACGCCTTTATGTCGCCTTCGAAATAACCGAATACGTCAAAAGTCGGTTTAGAAGAGCGGTAATTATCAATGTCTGCGGAACATGCCGAAAGAAAAACAGCTGCCACTAAAGTCGCTGATTTAAAAATTCGTTTAAACACTATCTAACCTGCCCTATCAATTGTTTTCGGAGTTTCGGAAATTCTGTGTTGGGTGATAACCATATAGCCAAAAATGCATCGTTCATTCGTTCGTCTTCAATGATGCCAACGTTCTTTACTTGCACGTCCCCAACCTGCTTATAAAAAAGCTGACCAGATTTTCCATCTGTTAGATAAGTAAGCTCGTCACCTTTTTGAATATCAGGAAACATACGATCGAGCTCGCTGATCCAAGCTTTTCGATATGAGTCCGTAAAACCCAATTTCGCCCACTGCTCATCCGTCACATCAAGCAGCTGTTGCTTACTGATGTCTCTCTTGTAATTAATTTCCAACGCAAGGGGATGTGGCGATACGTCATCGCTTACGATGAACTTTCCATCAGGCGCTTTTAATCTTGAGTGATAAATATCGAAGATGAACCAAGTAAGTTGGGCTTCTCCAACAGTTTTCCATCCCTTCCAATTCGCAATGTTGCTAGCAGCTTCGCTGTTTCCAACAGGTTGAGCTTGCAGAGCAAAAGAGCCAGTTACTATTACCAACGCAAGCAGCCTAGTCAGTCTCTGAGTTAAGTCTCTCTTCAAGCTTTTCATTTCCGTACACCTTGAGTATCAAGAGCATCATGACGCACCATTCGACAAACAACATTGCCAGTGTAGCGCCAGTGCTAAATCCAAATTCAACGGCTTGGAGCTTATAGCCAGCAAAGTAGCTCGCTGTTCCTCCGAGTCCGCCTACTATTGATACGTAGGTTTTTGGGAAACGGTACAAAATTGACTTGAGTTGATAGGCATACCAGGCGAACAGAATCCAAAGGCACAAAAGCCAAAGGGGTAACCATTGAGTGGCAAACATGAAAATTGAAAATTGCTGATTTAATGTATCAAGCACGAGACCAATCGTGGCGATAACACCAATACTTTTGAGCGAAGATGCGTCAGTTTTCAAACAATATAGTAGGGTTGCCAAAGTAAGGAATAACGTCACCCATTGCCATTGATAGGTTCCAAGCACCGCTGCAAACCAGCAGAGTTGGAACCATGTCGAAGCAAGAAACACCTTCATAACGAACTACGGGCGTTGAAACGTCATGTGAACGGCACTGATCGTGCGAGCCAAAAAGCCACCTTCACAGTAGCTCAAATAGTAGCGCCACATACGCACAAAGCGGTCGTCGTAGCCAAACGAGCGCACTTCATTCTCTGCTCGATTAAAACGTAAGTGCCATTCGTTCAGCGTCTTGGCGTAGTCCAAACCAATATCGAACAAGTCTCGCGTCACTAAGTCACTGTACTTTGTTGTTGCTTGGGTTAGTGAGGTTACCGACGGTAAAAAACCACCCGGGAAAATGTACTTTTGGATAAAGTCGACGTTGTTACTGTAGTAATCGTAACGCTGATCGGCAATCGTAATCGCTTGAATCGCCATCAAGCCACCAGTCTTCAATAAAGACTCACAGACCTTAATGTACGAAGGCAGGAATTGTTTGCCCACAGCTTCAATCATTTCAATAGAAACGAGCTTGTCATAAGTGCCGGTTAAGTTACGGTAATCTTCTTTGAGTAGTGTGATTTTATCTTCTAAGCCACGCTCTTTGATTTTTTGCTCCGCGTACGCGTGTTGCTCTTCAGATATCGTTGTTGTGGTGACCTGACAGCCGTATTGTTCGGCCATGTAAATCGCCATAGCGCCCCACCCAGTGCCAATTTCAACAACATGATCAGTGGGCTTCAGCTCAAGTTGCTGACATAGACGATCCATTTTGTTGATTTGAGCCTGCTCTAGAGAGTCGTCCGCATGATTGTAAAGCGCCGACGAGTACAGCATATTGGTGTCAAGGAACGCTTCGTATAGGTTGTTACCCAAGTCGTAATGCGCATGGATATTTTTACGTGAGTTCTCTTCAGAGTTTCTGTTTGACCAATGACTGAACTTGTACAGTATTTTAGTCAACCAACTGCCTTGCTCTTCGAGTTTATCTAGAGCACGCATGTTAAGGGCCATCAGTTTCATTAATGAGGTTAAATCGGGGCTATCCCACCACCCATCCATATAAGCCTCACCAGCAGCAATACTGCCGCCCTGCAAGATCCGTGAATAAAAGCCTGGATGTTTTACCTCTATAGTAGCGACAACAGGTTGACCACTGTCCTCCCTTTTTGGCGCACTAAAACGCTCGCTTCGCTCTGTCGTTTCCGTCTTAAAACTTTCAATAACTGTTAAGCAGCCGATTTCCATTTTTTGCAGACATTGAAAAATAACTCCGCGAGCCGCTTTTTGCGTTGTCGTCAATTTACGCGGCAATGTCATAGAACTAGTATTTAACATGCAGAATTCTCCTTGTGCTTTTTATTTTTTTTGTCTGTTTTTTCAGTATCGGCTTCTATTTCTTCATGCGTTGAATATTTAGGATGAGAATAAAAAGGTGCGCCTTTCACCCAAAGTTTTAATGCGTGCCAATAAATACCAACCATTACTTTTACCGTTTGTATTGGTGTAACGATCAAACACCTCAATAAGGTTTTGCTTGAAAGTGGCTTGGCTTTCATAACCATGGTGGCATCAAAGTGTTTCTCTCCTTTGTGACATTCAAGATGAATATTCAACTTGTCTGTCAAAGGTTTAATTCTCCAGCGGTAGAGTTGGTCAATCGGGTTGAATGGTGAAACATGGAATGCTTTAACTTGTTCCCAACCAAACTTTTCTTCTTCTTTATCTGCTGACACCACGTAGTAATGTCGTTCATTCCAAGGAGTGTTACTCACCTCTGCGAGGAGATACTTCCATTCTCCTTCCGTGTTATAAACGTAGTAGAAATTAACGGGACTGAAATAAAGCCCTAGATAACGCAAGTGACAGACTGCGATTACCTTGCCGGTACAGCGAACACCTGTCAGTTCTTCAATTTTGCTGTGCACTGCCGACTTGACGCTGCCTTCACCAATGTAATCACTGCGCTTGAAGCGAGCCCAATGCCACCAACGCGAACCAAAACCCCATACTTTTTTCTCTAAAGCATCGAGCTCGTCTACATCGATGGCGGGCATAAATAAAGAGTAGTTCAACTCATGATTCACAGGCGTGAATCGACGGTGACGAACGTTGCCTATAAACAATCGGCTGTTCATTTGGCTATCCATATCACGCTGCGCCTTTTTCGAAAGGAACCACATTTTGTTCGCGGTACTTTTCTTCTAGTTCTTTCACAACATCAAGCGCGCTACGCACGCCATCTTCATGAAAACCGTTGTACCAATAAGCGCCGCAGAACCAGGTACTTTGTTTGCCCTGTATCTCATCTTTGCGCTGCTGCGCTGCAATAGACTCAGTGGTGAATACTGGATGATGATAAGTGAACGAACGCAAGACTTTATTTGAGTTAATTTGCTCAGTACTGTTCAACGTTACACAAAACGTATGTTCTGATTGAATATGCTGAAGAATGTTCATGTTATAAGTGAGCGAAGGGAGGCGTTGCTGTTCCTCTTCACTGCCTTCCAATAGGTAGTTCCATGATGCCCATGCTGCCTTACGTTTTGGTAGTACGGCAGAGTCGGTATGAAGAACAACTTCATTTGCTTGGTATGTCATATCCCCCAAGATTTCCTGCTCAATTGGGCTGATATCCTCTAGCATTCTCATTGCTTGATCACTGTGACAAGCAAAGATAACGTCATCAAACCAATGCGTTTCTCCGCGAACTTGAACGCCAACCCCTTTTTCGTTGCGAACCACTTTTTCGACAGGACTATTAAGACGAATATTCTCGGCAAAGCCTTTGGTCAATGGTGGAATGTATGAACGTGAACCACCTTTAATCACATACCATTGTGGTCGGTTAGTCACATCTAGCAGACCGTGGTTGAGGAAGAAACGTAAGAAGAACATAAGAGGGAATGCGCGCATGTCAGCTAAAGTCGACGACCAAATCGCAGCACCCATCGGTAATATGTAGTTATCGGTAAAAAAAGCACTGAATTTGTGTTCGTCAAGGAACTCACCTAACGTCTGAGAGTGCGAAGATTGCTCGCTAGCGAAGCGCTTGGCAAGTTTATTGAAACGAAGTATCTCGAAGATAAATCGATAAAATTTAGGGTTTGCCCAGTTACGTTTTTGAGCAAACAATGTCGACACTGTGTGGCCGTTGTACTCTAGTCCGTTCCCATCGTTTCTGACACTGAAGCTCATTTGAGTCGGCAGACCTTCAACGCCAATCTCGCTCATCATTTTAATGAAATTAGGGTACGTACGGTCGTTATAGACGATGAACCCAGTGTCTATCGCGTATTCTCTACCATCAAAGCTCACATCAACGGTTGCAGTATGGCCACCGATGTAATCGTTCGCTTCAAAAAGCGTTACCTCATGTTCTTTATGCAAGTAATAACCACAAGTAAGGCCAGAGATTCCCGTTCCCACAATCGCTATCTTCTTTCTTCCTGCTGTTTTCATTTTTATTCCTTCTTATGATACGAGTTTAGCAGTTAGGCGAGCTTGCCAACTGTATGGAAGTAACGAGATAAAACGTAAAATACTGGTAAATCTCGCTGGGAAATAGATATAGGTCTTGTTGGCGGCTAACTGCTTCCTGATAGAGTCCGACGCTTGCTGAGTAGAAATGATCATTGGCATTTCGAAGTCGTTTTTGTCAGTCAACGGCGTTTCAACAAAACCAGGAAACACCGTTACCACTTTGATCCCTTTCTTTTTCAAGTCGACGGCGAGCGTGCGTGCAAAATAACTGACTGCCGCTTTGGATGCGCCGTAAGCTTCTGCACGAGGCAGTGCCACTTCTGATGCGATAGAGCCAACAATAACAATGCGGTGCCCTCTCTCTAAATGTACTTGGCAGCCTTCAACGCAGTTGGCAACACCGACAACATTTACGTTCATCACACGCGCCATGAGTTTCGCGTCGACCACTCCCTCATCCATGTACTCACAATCGCCTGCGTTAAAAACCCATGTGTTTGGCGTAAAGGGCAAATTAGAGAGCGCCTGCTGAGTTTCCTCATAATTTGTCACATCAAACTGCAATGTATGAATTTTGGAAGAAACTGCCTCCAGTTCTGCAAGAACATCTTGATTCCGACCACAAGCAATCACATTCCATTCTGAGGTCGCGTAATCTAGGGCAAGCTGTCTTCCTATTCCGGAGGTGGCGCCTGTGATTAAAATGGTGTTGTTCATTGTCCTAACCTCTGCTTGATGGTTTTAACGACTGAACCAAGTAATGGTAAATGCTCATAGAGCATCTCTCCGAGATCAAAATAGTCTCGGTGATAAATGACCTGACCTTCGCTAAATTTGAGGTGCGAAACACCATTGACGAGAATAGGCGCACCCTTCTGAAGTTTGGGATGCTGAAGGTCCATTGTCCAAGTTAGGAAGCCTGTATCTCCGACTTGTTGATGCTCATGGATTACAAAATCACAACTGATGACGTTGGCATATAATGAGGTGAAATAATCCGAAAGTGCTGGCCATCCTTCTAAACGATGCGCTGCGTCCTCAAATACTACATCTTGGTGATATATATCCTTAAGCAGATGTAAGTTCGCTTTGTTGAGCTTTTGATAGATATTGCCAACAGACTGTATGTCCATTTTTTACTCCTACACGCCCATTAAGTTGTACAAAATTATTATATGTACAAGATAGTTCATTCCTCCAAAGTTGTACAAAAATAATTTTGTATAACTTTATTTCTGTAAGTAGTACGTGATGAAGTTCGCACGCGATCAATCGGCGAAAAAAAAGGCTTGGTCAAAACCAAGCCTTTTCAGCAGATTAACAATTATTTAAGTAGGAACAATTAGTATTGCTGGCCTCGCAACGCTGCAATACGTTTATCTAGCGGAGGGTGGCTCATTAGTAGCTCAGTCAGCGACTGCTTGCCATTGATACCAAACGCCATCATGGTGCCATCCAGTTGAGATTCATGACTCACCTTCAAACGCTCTAGAGCCGCAATCATTTTTTCTTTGCCAACGAGGCGCGCAGCACCTGCGTCCGCGTGGAATTCGCGATGACGGCTGTACCACATAGTCAAGAAGCTAGCTAGGAAACCAAATACCAGTTCAAGCACCATGGATACGCCAAAGTAAACCATCATATTTGTACCTTGGCCTTCTTCATCATCGTTCGATGCCACGATATTGGCAATAAAGCGTGATAGGAAGATAACAAACGTGTTCACGACACCTTGCATCAACGTCATCGTGACCATATCACCATTTGCAATATGGCTCACTTCGTGTGCAAGTACTGCCTCTGCCTCATCACGAGTCATATTGTGTAAAAGACCAGTAGAAACTGCGACAAGAGAGTCATCTCGTTTTGCACCTGTCGCAAATGCATTGATATCTGGTGAATCATAAATAGCCACCGTTGGCATACCAATACCCACTTGTTGAGCTTGACGACCCACAGTTTCGACTAACCAATGCTCCGTTTCGTTGCGCGGGCTTTCAATGACCATACCACCAACCGAGCGTAGCGCCATACCCTTTGACATCATCAACGAAATAAATGCGCCACCAAAACCAAATACAGCAGCCATTACAAGTAAACCTGACAGACTGCCTGGTTGCATTCCAGTTACAGCGTAAACAATATTCAGAACAACACTAAGCACTAGCACGACAGCTAGGTTAGTTGCTAGGAATAACATAATTCGCTTCATTACTTTTCTCCGAGGAAGCTTATCGTTTTTTTAAAACGGATTGTTATAAGGAACAAATGGTAATCGCTATAAAAGCCAATTCCGTTGATTTTCATGTTCCGTGCGTTATAGATATAGTCTATCCGCGATAAAAACAAGGTTAAGCAATAAATTGCAACATTTGTTTTCGGGACTGAAATATTTGATTCAAGCGATTTCAAAACATGCTTTGGTAGGAGCCGGAACCTCCGTTCATATACATTTATCAAAATGATAAAATAAGCTCTGAGCTACCCATCATCTATTGATAGATGATCTTGGTGTTAAATCTATCACCTCTTAGCAACTTAGCTAGAAATTTTTTAATAGACCAAAAACAGTACGTTAGCTCTGCTATAGACTTTGGTCTTATTGTGCGGCTACATGGACATGCTAAATTCGAATGAGATGAACAAAACAGAGCCACTCTAAGTACATTGCAAAAAGTGCATTGGGTGAGCTCAAAAACTCCATGTATTGAGGGAAAAACCATGGTAGAAACTAACGACTATCAGATGGCTATTGATTTACTGCGTTGTCACCTAGGCATCTCAGAGGACGAGGCAAAGCAACAACTTGGTATTTCAACCGATCATCATATGTCTCAGCGTGTTGCAGAAACACAACAAGCATTGATGGGGCTCAGCCAAGATAAGTAATCTGACTTTTTAGGTTACACCAACAAGAAAGGGCTGCATTGCGCAGCCCTTTGGTTTTTTAGTCTTTTACCCTAAACACCATTAGTCAGTGTTTAGCAACGGCTCTACATTAATGTACTTGCCTAGCTCTTTACGTTTAGCACTTGGAATATATGGAATTTCCCCAAGCTTAGGTGCATCGATACGTGCTTCTAGCATCTCGATAATGTCAGCGTAGTGCTCTGTGCCTGGGTTGACGCGGTTTGCCACCCAGCCAACAAGATTCAAACCATCCGTTTTAATACTCTCCGCTGTGAGTAAAGCGTGGCTCAAACAGCCTAATTTAATGCCAACCACCAGTACAACAGGTAACTGCTCTTCTTTTACCCATGTAGATAAACAGTCCGTATCGGATACTGGCACACGCCAGCCTCCAGCACCTTCAACGAGAACAACATCGGCTTGCTGCTTATGTTGAGCCAGTTTTTGACTCAGAACATCGTAACTTATTTCGACATGTTCATGCTTCGCTGCAATGTGGGGAGAAGCAGGCAACTCTAAAGCGTATGGGTTCACATCATCATAGGCCACATCGAGTGTTGCGGCGTCTTGTAAGTGTAAAGCATCAGAGTTACGCCATCCGGCTTCAGTCTTGTCACTCCCTGCTGCCACTGGCTTATAACCAATAGTGTTTAGTCCTTTTGCGGCGATCGCTTGCAAAATGGCTTTAGACGCTACCGTCTTTCCAACATCAGTATCCGTACCAGCAATAAAAAAAGCATCAATCATAGATGTATTACTCCAAAACAAACCTGATAACTTGCAGGTAGAAGACCTTGATCGTTTTTAAACGCTTGGTACGCATGCTCAACTTTTAACAAAGTCTCGCGACTAGTTAAACCGTGTGAGCGCCCGCTTACGTGATTTGCACCTATACCTTTGAGGTCACGCATAACTGAAAATGCAGAGTCGTACCAAACTGTGATGGTGGTCAAGTCTAGTTGATGGCTGTCACATCGAGATTGCGCTAACGCAATTTTTACCTGATTGAGCGTTAGAAAGTTATTGACGTGTTGATATGCATCAATTTTTTCCCATGATGCACGCAGCTCATACAGTGATCCATCAACCAGTGTAGAGAACCACGCTTTCCCACCATTTTTTAGCACGCGGCGCACTTCTTTTAGTGGGTAACTTAAATCTGTACACCATTGCAGCGCTAAACTTGAAAACACGTAATCGAAGCTATCATCGTCAAATGGTAAGTTTTCAGCATCAGCAACTTGGTAGTGCATTCGTACTGCACCACAACGCTGCTCTGCTTTATCTAACATGGCTTGAGAGATATCGCCGCAGACTACTTCCGCACCGCGTTGTTGAAGTAGTTGGGAGAAATAACCCGTGCCACAACCTAAATCCAATACACGTTTTCCCGTCAAGTTTTCAGGAAGTTTATCAAGCAGCTGATGCCCGACATCACGTTGAAAAGCCGCATGTTTATCGTATGTTTCTGCTGCTTTACCAAACGAAGAGGCAATCGCGTCTTTATCTTGATGGAAACTCTCTAACGCGAGCGTTTGCGCTAATGCGGTAGTTGCATTATCCATTACAGCGCTCCTAATGCTTGCTTCAATGCCATTGAAAGCGTTTTAACTTGTTCGTTGGTGTGATTGGCAGTGAGTGTGATTCGAAGACGAGACGTCCCTTTAGGCACCGTCGGTGGTCGAATAGCGGTAACCCAAATACCGTTTTGGCGACAAGCACCTGCTACTCGCAAAGCCAATTCAGATTCACCAATCAAAAAGGGCTTAATCGAAGTTTGAGTCTCAACAAACCCCTCAAGGTCGCTAAGACTATCTCGATACACTTCACTAAGCTCAGAGAGCTTTTCACGTCGCCAAGACTGCTCTTGAACCATCGAGACTGCATGAGTCAACGCATACGCTTGTGCTGGTGGTATCGCCGTGGAATACACATGGTGACGAGCAAACTGAGTTAAAAAGTCCCCCGTTGCGTGGTTACATAAAATAGCCGCGCCAGACATACCAAACGCTTTACCGAAGGTAACGACCAATAACTCAGGCTTAACCGCGGCAAGCTCGCAAGAACCACCACCGGATTGACCGAGAACACCAATTCCATGAGCGTCATCGACAGCAAACCATGCATTGTGGCTATCAACGACAGCAGCGATATCAGCGAGTGGTGCACAGTCACCGTCCATGCTGAATACCCCTTCCGTCACAACTAGATGGTTGTCTTCGCTATTAATCTGCGACTTTAGGTGCTCGATGTCATTGTGTTTGAAGCGCTTCATCTTAGCTGGTGACAACGCCCCCGCTTCTATCAATGAAGCATGATTCAAACGGTCTTGGATCAATACGTCTGATTTTTCCAACAAGGTGAACAACAAGGCTTGATTAGCACTGAATCCAGAACCAAACAGAATTGCTCTGTCGTAACCCAACCATTCGGTCAGTGCGGCTTCTAAATTGCTGTGCGCGGCACTAAAGCCAGTCACCATCGGTGATGCTCCACTGCCACTACCATATACGCTTAAACCTTGCTGCCAAGCCCGAACAAGCGCTTGGTCATTAGCCAATCCCAAATAATCATTACTTGAGAAATTAATGTAGCGTCTACCTTCGTGTTCCAAAACGGACTGGTTACCGGCAAACACCACATTCATAGAACGATTCAACCCTTGCGTTTTACGCTCAGCAAGGGCGGACTCGATACGAGATTTAAACGCTGGCATCGTAGAAAAGGTCGTCTTTTGTCGGACGGGCAGCAACGCGCTCTACGACGCGATCGAGTAACTCGTTTTCTTCGATTTCATCAGGCTTTTGAGACACCTCTTGGCTGTTAATACCGAGCTTGTTGAACAGCATCATGTCTTTGTCTTCAGAAGGGTTTGGCGTGGTCAGAAGCTTGCAGCCATAGAAAACGGAGTTTGCACCCGCCATAAAACACAGCGCTTGCATTTGTTCGTTCATGTTTTCACGGCCAGCGGATAAACGAACGGCTGATTGAGGCATCATGATTCGTGCAATCGCAATCAGGCGAATGAAATCGAAAGGCTCAACATCATCCACTTCTTCCAGTGGTGTCCCCTTTACCTTCACGAGCATGTTGATTGGAACGCTTTCAGGGTGTACCGGTAAGTTAGCCAATTCAACCAACAAACCAGCTCGGTCGTTAGCACTTTCACCCATGCCGATGATGCCACCGGAACAAATCTTCATGCCAGCATCACGAACGTGAGACAAAGTATCTAAACGGTCTTGGTAAGTACGTGTGGTAATGATGTTGCCGTAAAATTCAGGTGAGGTATCTAGGTTGTGGTTGTAGTAATCCAGACCTGCGGTTGCCAATTGCTTTGCTTGATCTGGCGTCAGCATGCCTAATGTCATACACGTTTCTAAACCCATGCCCTTCACGCCTTTGATCATGTCGGTCAAATGTGGCATGTCACGCTCTTTCGGGTTTTTCCATGCTGCGCCCATACAGAATCGAGTAGAACCAGCATTTTTGGCTTTTTGCGCAGCATCGAGTACGCGTTCTACTTCCATCAGACGCTCTTTTTCGATGTCTGTGGTGTAACGAGCACTCTGAGGACAGTACTTACAATCTTCTGGACAAGCACCTGTCTTAATCGACAGAAGCGTGCTTACTTGAACATGGTTGGTTTGTTGATATTGACGATGTACAAGCTGCGCTTCGAATAGGAGATCCATGAATGGTTTTTCCATGAGATCGCGCACTTCAGCATGCGTCCAGTTATGACGAACTTCCACGTGTATTCCTTTAGTCACTTTTGTTGTTGTGTTGACAGTCTACTGAGTCTCGATAAACTGTCAACACGACGCAAAAGAACAAAGTTTACATCTGTCTGTTTTTTAATCTAAATTATTATTGGAATCGCACATGGATCTCGCCTTCGACCGCCAGCATATCTGGCATCCTTACACTTCTACATTGACACCTCTGACCTGCTACCCAGTGGCATCGGCAAATGGTGTGCACATTAAATTGGAAGATGGTACTGAGCTGGTCGATGGCATGTCTTCTTGGTGGTCGACGATCCACGGCTATAACCATCCGCACTTAAATCAAGCCGCTCACCAGCAAATCGATAAGGTCTCTCACGTGATGTTTGGCGGGATTACCCACCAGCCAGCAATCAGTTTGTGTAAGAAGTTGCTATCCCTAGCACCAAGTAATCTTGAACATGTATTCCTTGCCGATTCAGGCTCTGTTGCCGTAGAAGTCAGCTTAAAAATGGCACTTCAATATTGGCATGCAAAAGGCGAACGCCGACCGAAGTTTCTTACTTTGCGACACGGTTATCACGGCGATACGTTTGCGGCGATGTCGGTCACCGATCCTGACAACTCAATGCACTCTCTCTACAAAGGCTTTTTGCCTGAGCATATCTTTGCGGAGTCACCAACTTGTGGTTATTGGGATGAATGGAAGCCAGAAGACCTTACCGACTTCGAGCACAAGATTGAGACGCACCATCAAGAACTTGCTGCGGTGATCCTAGAACCTATTGTTCAAGGCGCAGGCGGCATGCGCATCTACCATCCAGAATTTCTCAAAGGCGTGCGTAGACTTTGCGACAAATACGGTCTGTTATTGATTGCAGATGAGATCGCTACCGGTTTTGGACGCACAGGTAAATTGTTTGCCTGCGAACATGCGGATATTCAACCAGACATTCTGTGTGTCGGGAAAGCACTTACTGGCGGCTACATGACCCTCTCTGCGACCCTCGCGAGCAAACACGTAGCAGACACTGTTTGTGGTGGTGATGCTGGTTGTTTTATGCACGGTCCAACCTTTATGGGGAATCCACTCGCTTGTGCCGTAGCTACTGCAAGTTTGGAATTGATCGAGCAAGGTGATTGGAAGCAACAAACCCAACAAATTGAAACGCTGTTTTCTGAGTTACTACCAAAACTTGAAGAATACGACTTGGTGAAAAACACCCGTTGGTTGGGTGCTATTGGCGTAGTGGAGACGCTTCGCCCTGTGAATATGGAAACCATCCAAGCCTTGTTTGTTGAACACGGAGTGTGGATTCGTCCATTTGGCAAACTGATTTATATGATGCCGCCGTTCATCAGCAAGCCAGAAGATATTGAGAAGCTAGTTAACGCGATTGATGCAGCGTTGCAACGTAAAGACTGCTTCGCTTCATAGTTCCATTCAATACGAAAACGGTTTGAGTATGAGACTCAAACCGTCTCGTTATTTATTAGAGCAGTAAAGCTATCGAAGTTGACTGTCTTTACTCGCTCGTCGATTGAACAATGCTTGGCGTTGAGATACCAATTCGATTGTTGACTGACATTCGATACACAAACGAACGCCTTTCATTGCAAGACGACGCGCTTCTGGGATCTCATCACCACACTCATCGCAGTAATGGGTGCTCTCACCCTTTGTGATACTGCCACGAACACGGGAAATCTCGTCGTCTATTGTGTTTTGAATTTGTTGGCTGACGCTATCGTCGTTTGCCCACCCTACGGCCATAAGCCCTCCTCGTTACTTGAATGAGAAAATCTACTTACCGTGGTAAGGTGGATGATTATATCGATTACAAATAACAAGATAATTAGGGTAAACTCGAAAACACTATTACGTTTTGGTAATAATCACTCTGTAATCGATTATTCGGCACTCTCATGGAAAAGCAATGCAAGGTTACTCATACTTCCTTCCTCACATTCAAAGTACTGGATTTGTTCAGGCTCTCTCAAAGTAACACTGAGTATCTTCTCTACCTCACCAAACTCCTCGCTAAAGTACTCACTGACTAATATGACCCGCTCACCAATACTAAATTCCAGTGACTTCTCATCTACCAATGCTCGATGGTAATGTTCGACACGATAATCTTGAGGTTTTATCCGCTGTAAAACTGGGCTTTTATTCGCAATAGACTTATAAAGGATAAGCCCGCCTTTGGCTTGATCTATCGAAATACTAAAGTTCATAGTTTGGTTTACTGAACATTCAAAGACTTTTCTAGGCGAGGTGCTAGCAACAGCAAATGTGCTCATAATGGCAATACTTACCCCCCAAGTGACCGCCAATCGTTTCATTACCATTCAGCCAACACCTTAAATAGCGACTGTTCAGACATACGGGTTAATACATATCCATGTGAAGATGAATACGAGCCACTGAGTACACTATTCTCTTTCTCAATAACGATATCCTCGATGCCGTCAGCGTTGTAATCACCTTTTGCTACAATCGTAATGACTTGAAAGCCATCGGTCGCGTCGAAGTACTCTGCTCTCACTTCACTGGAGACATGAGTTCTTTGGATATGGTCTGCTTCATCCCACGTTGATAGTGTCTTTGCTTTCTCAGCACTTTCGTTAGAAATAACAAAAGCAAGCGCACTTGGGGTTAAATTAGGAAAGTTATCGTCTAACTTAAATTTCGATATAAATGAGCGCTTGGAGGCGGTTAACTTTGCCATCTCACTCCATGTTTGACACTGAGTTAAATACGCTTTAAACACGCCGTATTCATAAGCTTTAGCCGCAGTAAAACCCGCAGAGTTTGCAGTAGCTAAGTCTTTGCAATTAGACACCGATTTCGTATCGCCAGACGCATTTGCCAACTCAAGCCCATATCCCCAGTCGAGTGAATTACGCAGCTGCATACTTTCTTCGGATGGTTGTGCTAATTCGCGCGCAAAAAAGCGTTCGGTTCGCTCACTATCTAAGTATTGAGGTTGAATAAGTTCACTTGCGATAACCCTCCCGAAAACAAGCAAGGTAAGCGCAAAAATAACACGTAATAAAAAATGATTTACTGGCATAACGTTTAACAACAAAGACAAATGAGGACGTTAGCTTGTCACGTGAAAAACCGCTTAGAAAAATATCATTTATCTCCTACTGCCAGATTCTGGGCGAGCTCGTCACTAATGCGTGTGCTAATTACATAACAACGTATTTTCACTCGACGCAGATAACAAAAAACCCAGCGCAAAGGCTGGGTTTTGGTGTTCTAGTGGTTAATGAATTAACCGATGTGCGTTGCGCCCGCCATGTACTTCTGAAGTACTGTAGGGATTGCAATGCGGCCGTCTGCTTCTTGGTTGTTTTCTAGGATAGCAACCATTGTACGACCTACAGCAAGACCAGAACCGTTTAGCGTGTGTACAAGCTCAGGTTTCTTCTCGCCTTTACGACGGAAACGCGCTTGCATACGACGAGCTTGGAAATCCCACATGTTAGAACATGAAGAGATCTCACGGTAAGTTTCTTGAGCAGGAACCCAAACTTCTAGGTCGTAAGTCTTACGAGCGCCAAAGCCCATGTCACCTGTACATAGAACCACTTTACGGTAAGGAAGCTCAAGAAGTTGTAGAACTTTCTCAGCGTGACCTGTTAGCTCTTCTAGTGCGTTCATTGAATCTTCTGGCTTAGTGATTTGTACTAGCTCAACTTTGTCGAACTGGTGCATACGAATAAGACCACGAGTATCACGACCGTAAGAACCTGCTTCTGAGCGGAAACATGGCGTGTGCGCTGTCATCTTAATTGGTAGATCCGCTTCGTCAGAAATCGTGTCACGAACTAGGTTCGTTACAGGTACTTCTGCAGTAGGGATTAGAGACAGTTTACGTGGCTCTTCGTCGTTTACTTTTTCCGCTAGAGGCTCTGTGTGGAAAAGGTCTTTACCGAACTTAGGAAGCTGACCAGTACCGAATAGGCTGTCAGAGTTTACTAGGTAAGGTACGTACATTTCTGTGTAGCCGTGCTCTTCAGTGTGAAGATCTAGCATAAACTGAGCGATTGCACGGTGTAGACGAGCGAATTGGCCTTTCATCACGATGAAACGTGCGCCAGTGATCTTAACTGCACTTGCGAAGTCTAGACCGTCGCCCATTTCGCCTAGGTCAACGTGATCTTTCAGTTCGAAGTCGTAAGACTTTGGCTCACCCCAACGAGAGATTTCAACGTTGTCGTTTTCATCTTTGCCATCTGGCACTTCATCTGCTGGGATGTTTGGTACAGAAAGCGTGAATTCGTCTAGTTGAGCCATTACTTGCTCAAGTTCAACTTTCTTCGCATCAAGATCGCTACCTAGCGTACCGATTTGTTTCTTGATCTCTTCTGCGCCTTCTTTGTCGCCAGCCGCCATTTTTTGGCCGATTTGCTTGGAGATGGAGTTACGCGTGGATTGTAAATTTTCTACTTCTACTTGAATGGACTTACGTTGTTCTTCAAGTTTA
The DNA here is from genome assembly GCF_033340275.1 of Vibrio sp. 1402. Lineage (NCBI taxonomy): Bacteria > Pseudomonadati > Pseudomonadota > Gammaproteobacteria > Vibrionales > Vibrionaceae > Vibrio > Vibrio sp. 1402. Next base: position 169,767 of record NZ_JAWOWE010000002.1, on the reverse strand, counting down.
CGAATAGTATCTACGTCTAGCTTAAAGCCACGACGCGCCAGTTTAGCAGCTGTTTCATCCAGCTCTGTACGAAGTAATTTAGAATCCAGCATTGTTAATCCTATGCTTTTTGTTGTGAAATCACGCGCACTTTCCAAGCGTACGCGTTAAAAAAATTTACTAAACAAATGTATCCAAAAACGCCTACTTTTCATAGCGCTTTTGTGGGCTATTTGCGTCTAAAGTAGCCAAGTAATCTAACTTTTCGCCGATTTTGGTCTCCAGACCACGATTTGTCGGCTGATAGTACCTACGATCGCCCATTTCAGGCGGCAAATATTGCTCACCTGCTGCGTAAGCACCAGGCTCATCGTGAGCATAACGATACTCAGCCCCATAACCCATGTCTTTCATCAAACTGGTTGGCGCATTTCGAAGGTGATGCGGCACTTCATATTCAGGTAAGTTATGAGCGTCTGTGAGCGCTTGTTTCCACGCCACGTATACCGCATTACTTTTTGGCGCACACGCTAAGTACACGATCGCCTGTGCAATCGCACGTTCACCTTCTGCTGGACCAACTCGGGTAAAGCAATCCCAAGCAGACAGTGCCACTTGCATTGCGCGAGGGTCAGCATTACCTACATCTTCCGATGCTATCGCAAGTAATCGACGGGCAATATAAAGAGGATCACATCCCGCTGCAATCATACGCGCAGACCAATACAGCGCAGCATCTGGGTTTGAGCCACGAATTGATTTGTGAACCGCAGAGATTAAGTCGTACCAGATGTCACCTTTGTTATCGAAGCGAGAGACCTTCTCCCCTGCTACTTCCGCAAGCAACTTAAGCGTGATCTCTTTTTCACCCTGCGCATTGTCTTCTGCCATATCGTAGAGGAGCTCAAGATAATTGAGAGACATACGAGCATCACCGTTTACCAGTTCTGCTAGACGGTCTAATACGTTATCAGCGAAGTGTGCAGGTGTATTACCCAGCCCACGTTCTTTGTCGCTTATGGCTTGGTTCAACGCCAACGAGATTTCATCTTTGTCGAGAGACGTTAGCTTGTACACACGCGCACGTGACAGCAATGCGTTGTTTAGCTCAAACGATGGGTTTTCTGTCGTCGCTCCAATAAAGGTAACCGTGCCATCTTCAATATGCGGCAAAAATGCGTCTTGCTGAGATTTGTTGAAGCGATGCACCTCATCCACAAACAAGATGGTGCGGCGACCCGCCATTTTATTCTCACGTGCTTTCTCGATTGCTGCACGGATTTCTTTCACACCAGATGTTACGGCAGACACGCGCTCAACTTCAGCATTGGCATAGTTTGCAGCCACTTCCGCTAATGTCGTTTTGCCTGTGCCTGGTGGTCCCCAAAGGATCATAGAGTGAATGTGACCCGCCTCTAGCGCACGGCGCAGTGGCTTACCAGGGCCTAAAATGTGCTGTTGTCCAATGTATTGCTCGATTGTTTCCGGTCTCATACGAGCAGCAAGGGGACGAAAATCTTCGTCCCCCGAGAAATCTAATGTGTAATTACTCACTACCAATTAATTCCTTTGGTCATCCACTTCCACACCTTTTGGAATTGTGAATGTGAATCTGTCTGCTTTTGGTTTACCCAGCTTCACGTTGTTAAAGGTGAACAAACCTTTTTGACCGTCTTGCTCAACCACGTTGAAGCCTTTCACGACACCTTTGGCATCAATATTAATCTGGAATTGACCTTGTGTGGAGTCTACTGCGGTAGGAACGAGAGTAAACTGGTCACCTTTTTGAGATATTTTGTAGTTATTCCAATCACTTGCTCGGTTACGCGTTAGCAAAACAAATGGCGTTTGCTCTGTTGCTTGCTCTTGCCAGTAGATGCTCACTTGCTCGATGAATGGGCTGTAGTACCACAATGTCTTACCGTCAGAGACCAATAGGTTCTCATCAGGGAATGTTGTACTCCAACGGAACAGGCTTGGGCGGGCAATTTCAACCGTACCTTCTCCTTCCATCACCGTTTCGCCTTCAGGGCTGATAACCTGCTGAGAGAAATCCGCACTAAAGCCATCATTCATAGAAAGGCGTTTGTTTAATTCATCTTTAGGAGACGCTGCGTGCGCAGTAGAGAAGAGGGAAAAGCTTAAAACAAGCGCAGAGAAAAGTTTCGCTGAAAATAGTTTTTTCATTCAGATACCTATTATTAGAACCACTCACCTCAGTTGGACTGAGGTGAGTAACACAAGTTCATTAATCTTTTGGTGGCGCAGGTGCCAGTACTTCACGGTTACCGTTATGACCCGGAGCACTTACGATGCCCTGAGCTTCAAGCTGCTCTACAATACGGGCGGCACGGTTGTAACCTATCTTAAATCGGCGCTGAACTCCGGAAACCGAACCTCGACGTGATTGAACCACGTGCTCAACAACTTGATCGAAGAGCGGGTCTACATCTTCATCCGCTTCCATTTGCTCACCTGGCAATAGACTTTCTGGAGTTTGATCTCCACTGATGATCTCTTCAATGTAGTTCGGTTTACCACGCGCTTTCCAGTTGTTTACAACAGCATGAACATCATCATCTGATGCAAATGCACCGTGAACACGAGTTGTATGACTTGATCCCGGCGGTAGATACAACATATCACCCATACCAAGTAGTGATTCTGCGCCGCCTTGATCTAGGATTGTACGAGAGTCCGTTTTAGTCGATACCGTAAACGCAACACGAGTTGGAATGTTAGCTTTAATTAGACCGGTAATAACATCAACCGATGGACGCTGAGTCGCAAGAATTAAGTGAATACCTGCCGCACGCGCTTTTTGCGCCAAGCGAGCAATCAGTTCTTCAACTTTCTTACCTACCACCATCATTAGGTCAGCAAATTCGTCAACAACAACGACGATGTAAGGCAGCTTTTCTAGCAATGGCGGTTCAGTATCCATGCTGTCGCCTTCTTGCCAGAACGGGTCATGGATTGGGTGGCCCGCTTCTGCTGCCATCTTCAATTTTTCGTTGAAGCCCTTCACATTACGTACACCTAATGCCGACATCAATTTGTAACGACGTTCCATCTCGCCCACACACCAACGCAGAGCATTTGATGCGTCTTTCATATCAGTCACAACTTCAGAAAGAAGATGAGGGATACCTTCATAAATAGAAAGCTCTAGCATTTTCGGGTCAATCATGATGAAGCGTACATCTTCTGGACCTGCTTTATACAGCATGCTCAAAATCATCACGTTCACACCCACCGACTTACCAGAACCTGTTGTACCTGCTACTAACACGTGAGGCATCTTCGCAAGATCTGCCACCACAGCTTCGCCCGCAATGTCTTGACCTAGCACAACCGTTGTTGGTGACGTTGCTTGCTCAAACTGAGGGCTACTGATGACATCAGATAAATAGACCGTCTGACGACTCATGTTTGGCAGTTCCAAACCGATGTAAGGCTTGCCAGGGATTACTTCCACAACACGTACCGCCATCGCAGACAATGCACGCGCTAAGTCAGTTGAAAGACCAGAAATACGACTTACTTTCACCCCTGGCGCCAAATCAAGCTCAAAACGAGTGATCACTGGACCAGGATAAATACCAACCACATCGGCTTTGATTTTGTAGTCAGCGAGTTTGCTCTCTACCAATCGAGCGACCTGCTCTAGCGCATCACGGTCGATAAAGTTTTCACGTTTTTCTGGATGATAAAGCAACTCGAGCGTTGGGAGTGGCTCTTCCGGAACTGGCAAGTTTTCTTCTTTCTGTACCAAAAATGGGTTCTGTGTTGCAGCGACTTTGGCTTGCGCATTGGAAACCATATCTTGGAATGCGGTAACATCTTGGTCGTTGTCTTGGACCTCTTCCACCTCCACTTTTTGAGGTGCAGGTTCAAATGTTGTTGAAGGTGTTGCAACTTGCTGATGAGGCGTTGTTGGCTGTGCTTGCTGTGCAGGCTGAGATTCCACTTCGTCTTCATCATCTAACACATCAAAGTCAGAGATCGTAGGCTCAATATGTTGGCTCGATTCTGTTTGCGCCGTGATGCTATCTAATACAGCAGAATCAATTGCAGGCTCTTCATGTACAGGATGCTCAATACTTGGCTGCTGTACTTGCTCTGCTTCAAATTGTTCGTACTCCGCATAATCTGGTTCAACACTGATCGGTTCTTCTGTAGCTGTATGTGGCTCTACATAGGAAGAGTAAGTGTCTGCAAATGATGGGGCTGCCTGTTCTTCAGTTCCCCAGTCATCTGCTTGTTGCGCCGCTGCTTCAAGCTCTTCTATCGTAACATTCAGTTGCTTGGTGCGTTCCAAGAGCGGATCAACGTTATCAGTGTTAACCGTATGGATAGGTTGTGTTTGAGGCTCAGGTTCAGCATAAACTGGCGCAGCATTAACCGTAGCCTTGCGTTGTGGTGGCGTCGGTTCTACCATCGCCTGTTCCGCAGGCTTATCAGGTTTCGCTTGCGGCATATAAATAGGATACTCATGCGCTGGCGCCGATTCTTTCGGTTCATCGACGTCGTATGCCGTTAAATGAGGAAGCGGCTCATCATCAATTTCATAATCTACATTATGTTTAGGCGTAGAGACTTTGTCTTCTACAAACTCATCAAGCTGAGGTTCTAAAACTTCCTGCTCTGAACCTCTTGCCTTATTTGCAAGCGCGGCAATTAGTGCTAACGCACGATCACCAAGCCATTCCACGATGTTAAGCCATGAGATGCCAGTGAAGAGCGTAAAGCCCGCTCCCCACAAGAACAGCAATACCAATGTGGTACCGAGTACATTCAATGTAGGTAAAGCGAGGCTAGACAACACATCCCCGACCACACCTCCGGATGAAAAATACCAAATGTCATCAAAATTAATATCGGCAAGACCGCAACTGGTCATAATAAGGACGACCAGACCGAGCAGCCTTGTACCCCATAGCATGAAATCAATGGGCTCATCTTCTCCTCGTTTACGGCAAATCACCCATGCAGCCGCCGCTAGCAAGAAAGGGATTGGGTAAGCGAGAGAGCCAAATGTGAAGAATAGAGTATCGGCTAGCCAAGCGCCGAAAAGGCCACCAGCATTATCGATATCCCCTCCCCATGCGGTTTGGGACCAAGAAGGATCGGCCGGACTGAAGGTAAATAGTGCAACCGCAAGCAATACCGAGCTAAGAACGCCAACGATAAAGCAGCACTCTTTTAAGCGTTGGAAGCCATTTAAGCGTGAAGACTGGGGCTCTTCACTGGTTTTGATAATGGTTTCGACTTTCTTTGCGTTCTCTTTGAACATAAATCAACTTGAATATGGAAATGAAATAGGAAATTGCAAAACATTCCGAGCGGCATCAAGCCGCTCGGTAAATTGATTTAACCATATCAAGGAGAAAAACCCAATTACTCTCTGGCGAAAGCGGAAGCATATACCGCTTTCTTTGCAAGAAATTAACGAGTTTTGATCACAAGCTGGTTAGATTGTTTCACTTCTTCCATAACAACGTATGTGCGAGTGTCATTTACGCCAGGTAGACGTAGTAACGTATCGCCCAATAGTCGGCGGTAAGCACCCATATCTGATACACGGGTTTTAAGAAGATAGTCAAAGTCACCTGAAACAAGATGACACTCTTGTATGTCGTCTAGCTTTTGAACAGCTGAGTTAAACTGCTCAAACACATCCGGCGCACCACGGTTTAGCGTAATCTCAACGAATACTAATAGTGATGCATCCAGGAACTGCGGATTCAATAATGCAGTATACCCTGTGATATACCCCTGACGCTCTAAGCGACGTACACGCTCCAAACATGGCGTTGGAGAAAGTCCCACACGTTTTGAAAGCTCAACGTTTGAAATACGACCGTCTTTCTGCAGCTCATTAAGAATGTTGCGGTCGATACGGTCTAGTTCCTTGGACGGCTTTTTATAGTTGTCTGCCATTTTTTATTCCACCTTATTACTTCCTTGCAAAAAAATATACTACAACTTTTTAATATTTGGTGCCAAATTTTACAAATCTATAACTATACTAGTTATTAATTCGACAATAACACCCTACTAACAGTTAATACAACCATTATAGAAAGAGGATACAGGATGATCATTGGCGTACCTAAGGAAATCAAGAATCACGAATATCGTGTTGGTATGATCCCAGCTAGCGTGAGAGAACTCATCTCACATGGTCACCAAGTTTTAGTTGAGACCAATGCAGGTGCCGGCATTGGTTTTTCAGACGATGATTACATCGCTGTCGGCGCATCCATTCTCCCTCATGCTGCTGACGTATTTGCGCAAGCAGACATGATTGTAAAAGTAAAAGAACCCCAAGCAGTAGAGAGAGCAATGCTCCGCGAAGGGCAAATTTTATTTACTTATTTACACCTAGCACCAGATTTTCCACAAACTGATGAGCTAATCAAGAGCAAAGCTGTCTGTATAGCCTATGAGACTGTAACAGATAATATGGGTCGTTTGCCACTGTTAGCACCAATGTCAGAAGTGGCAGGTCGGATGTCTATCCAAGCTGGTGCGCAAACGTTGGAAAAATCGCACGGCGGTCGTGGTCTGCTCCTAGGCGGCGTACCTGGTGTTGAACCTGCAAAAGTCGTTATCGTTGGTGGTGGCGTTGTTGGTGCAAACGCTGCTCGTATGGCGGTTGGCCTTCGCGCTGACGTCACCATTCTAGACCGTAACGTAGACACACTTCGTAAGCTTGACGAAGAATTCCAAGGTCGCGCAAAAGTGGTTTATTCTACTGAAGACGCTATCGAGAAGCATGTTCTAGAAGCGGACCTTGTTATCGGTGCCGTTCTAATTCCTGGCGCAGCAGCACCTAAACTGGTCACTAAAGAGCACATTGCTAAGATGAAGCCTGGTGCGGCAGTGGTTGACGTGGCAATTGACCAAGGCGGTTGTTTCGAAACTTCGCACGCGACAACTCACGCAGATCCAACTTACATCGTTGATGAAGTGGTTCACTACTGTGTAGCAAATATGCCTGGCGCAGTTGCTCGCACTTCAACATTTGCACTCAACAACGCTACACTTCCATACATCGTGAAGTTAGCAAATAAAGGCTACCGCGAAGCACTTCTAGAAGATAAAGGCTTCCTTGAAGGTCTAAACGTTATTCACGGAAAAGTAACGTGTAAAGAAGTAGCAGAAAGCTTTGACTTGGAATACGTTGAACCAACTCAAGCTATCGCTATGTTTAATTAATGACAAAATAAAACATAACTTGTCACGTTTTGTTTACAAAAGCCCACTCATAAGTGGGCTTTTTCATATAGAGCGTTTGGCTATAAAGAATAACTAAATCTTATATGCACAAATTAAAATATTTCTAGGTGTGACCGATTTAGGGCAAAACTCTGACAATCTAACACGGTAACCACGTTCTTCAAGATAAAGCACTTTATCTAATGCGAGCCAGATCTCCAACGGACGTTGAAAAACAAGTTGCACTAAGCTCATTCTCTCCATTTGCCAGAAGCGTTGTTCGCTTAACTTTTCAAAATGAGAGAAATCGATTTCTTGAGGAAGAACAATGCCTTTTTGCTCCGCTGCCCAGCGACAGAACGATTCAAAACCATCACTTAATTGCGACTTACGGATACTCGGCACAGGCTGATACTCTGCCATTCCCAAAGCTTGTCGCGTGATCAAATCAAACCCAAGACGAAACATCATTTCCTGCTGACGATGACGACGCACGCGCTCTCCTCCCGTCACCGTTTGTTGTAATGGGATACGCAGTTCTTGCTTAGACAATGAGAGAGAAGAAGCCCTGCCCGATTCCGACATCGGCTGGTATTGTTCCGACTGAATCAAGTGGTAACAACAAGGTGATATGGTCATCGCAGCAATCCCATTTTCACTGCCGTACTGCATTAGACGAACGTGAAGGTCACCGCATGCATGCAGTGCTACTGCGTGTTGCGTTGGCTTAAACACGGCTTTCGCTTTGCTATCAAACGCGTCGCCTTGAATAAACGTCATCTTCCAATGATGTTCATTGGCTGCTTGTTGTCCCGAATCGCACAGTGCTTGTTGGTATTCAAAGCTGGTTACAGGCTGATCGGTTTGCGTGGTCAGGATTCGCCCCAAGTAACCTTTACCTGAGCACCATTCTAGCCATTCTTCGCCACAGTGTTGTTGAATTGCAGCTTCACCCATCGAGCTAATTTGCTCCAACTTACGTCCCGGAATACCGTTATCTAAACCACGAGCGAGTTCCAAGCCGTTTAACGACAAAAGCTCTAAATGAGTCAGTTTTGCGAGTTGTTCAAGCTCAGGCAAAAACGGACTAAGTGCTTTTAACGCGAGTTCTGGTGCTGCTTTGTATTCTTCGATTTGAGAGGGAGTAAGAGACGCTAGCCATTGGCACAGTCGAGGATGTTGCTCCTGCCAAGGTAATGATGTGTGAATGCTGCTTTTAAAAGGCTCGAATCGCCACAAAGATTGGTTTTCGATTAAGCAGTCATTAATAAATTGAAATTGCGTTTTCATAGCTCCCCCTACAACGAGCGCATTGTAGAGGGAATCGAAACATCAATGAAGTGTTATCTCACCGGAAGCTCGATGTCTTTAAACATCTCTTCGATTTCTGCATTAGACTTCAACGAAATCGCCTGCTCAACCACTGGACGCGTTAAGTGCGGTGCAAAACGCTCCATAAAATCGAACATGTAAGAGCGTAAGAATGTACCACGGCGGAAGCCGATGCTCGTGGTGCTCGCACCAAACAAATGGCTCGCATCTATTGCAACCAAGTCACCGTCCTGCTCTTCATCCACAGCCATGCTTGCAATCACACCCACACCAATACCCATACGAACGTAAGTTTTAATGACGTCTGCATCAGTTGCAGTGAACACCACTCGCGGGGTTAAACCTTCGCGGTTGAATGCTGTATCCAGCTCTGAACGGCCAGTAAAACCGAACACGTAAGTGACTAATGGGTAAGCGGCAAGATCACTGATCGTTACTTTGTCTTTCTTCGCTAGTGGGTGGTCTTTAGGCACAACTATTGAACGATTCCAGTGATAACAAGGCAGCATGATGGCATCTTGATATAAGTGAAGCGCTTCTGTCGCAATCGCAAAATTCGCTGTGCCTTTAGCTATCGCCTCAGACATTTGTGACGGTGTACCTTGGTGCATGTGTAACGACACTTTTGGATAACGAGAAGTAAAACCTTTGATGACATCTGGCAGTGCATAACGAGCCTGCGTATGTGTCGTGGTGATATTCAGCGTCCCCATTTCTGGATGGGTGTGCTCTCCAGCCACCGCTTTGATACTTTCTACACGAGCGAGAATTTCTTGAGAGATACGTACAATTTCTTCTCCAGCTGGCGTCACTTGCGTTAAGTGCTTACCGCTACGTTCAAAAATCTGAATGCCTAACTCGTCTTCCAGCAACCGAACCTGTTTACTGATACCTGGCTGAGAGGTATATAAGCTTTCCGCCGTTGCAGATACATTCAGATTATGGTTTACAACCTCAACAATATACTTCAGCTGCTGCAGTTTCATCGTAATCCCTTACTTATTCATGAGAGAGTTTATTGGCCACTCAAGCGAGCGATATAATAATTAGTTATAACGCGTTCAAATCGAAATGAACAGCAATTTCTAACTTATACCTCAATCACATACTAATAATCTTCAAGCAAGAAACAATATGCACAAAGTTGAGCCAATAAATGACCGAAGTTCTATGATGTGACTTCTATCAGTAACTAAAACGTGGGAGAGACAAAATAATCAAACAAATAAGGTGCCGAGTAAGATAAGATTCATGTATTCTTTAACGCTAGCCGCAGAAAAGTAAAGCAGACGCAAAGATATGAATATTGGTTTAATAATCGCTTTGGTAGCCATCCTACTGGTGTTAATCCTAGGCTATAACATTATGTTGCAATATAAGGTTAAAGTTGAAACCGCAAAAAGGCAGGAATCAGCACGATATGTAGCCTTGATAGATGGTACTGAAGAGTTGATTGGTCATGCGCACCATATCCCTTTTAGTAAAGAGCTGTTGCTGTGTCTAAACAATCGTATTCTTGACGCGCTAGAGAGCATGCATGAGCTGGATCCGAAGAACAAGCAACTTGCTCAACGTATCGAAAATATGAAGCAGCAGATTACGCAGCTAAAAGAGAATGGCCCTACAGGCGAGAGTACCACTTTCAAGATGCCGAGTAGTGATAAACAAGCTATCGTCATGCTTAAGCTGGTTAAACGACTTCGCGACACTATCCGTAACGAGCACAACAAAGGCCGATTGGATACCCAGACCTACGTCACCGAAAATGCGCGCTTGGAAACGATGCAAATTCGCATCAACATTGAAAATGTCATCAAAAGAGCAAACGACTCTATCTCTCGTGGCCAACCAGGCACCGCGCTTCAACTGCTGCGTAAAGGTATCGATGCTTTGAGCACTAAGAGCGATCCTTATTCTATTCAAGCGAAACAAAAGCTTGAAGAGATGTTAGGTGACTTAGATAAAAAGCGCCAAGATAAAAGCGATGCCGAAATGCAGCAGATTGCTGACAAAGAGCGTGACAATGACATGGAAGCACTCTTCGGCGAGAAGAAAAAGTGGTAACATTCACTTCAGGTCAAGAAAGGCTGCAATTGCAGCCTTTTTTCTATCCGCAAGACAACGGATATGCCCAATAAAAATGTGAAGTACTAAAACTAAAATGATGAATCTAGACGCCTATCAAGATCTTCTTGCTCCCATTAACCAATTTCTGCAATGCAGTACACCTGATGAATGGGTAGAGGAAGCAAAGAAACCAGAGAACCTTCAAACCATTTTGTTAGACCACCTACTGTGCGAACTAAAAGCTGGCCAATCTGCCATGTTTTTAATTCGTAAGTATGCCGTTGACCAATCCAGTTCACATGCTCTACTTGACTGGTTTAAGCCCTACGAAGATTTTGCTTACCGTAACGTAGGCTCATTGGAAACTTTAAAAGGCAAGAGCAATATTTCTAAGTCAATCATGGCTAAGTCCGACTCACCATACAGCCAAGATTTGATCGATAAGATGGTGCTTTTGATAAAAGAGGAGTTACACCACTTTTATCAAGTTTTAGAGATCATGGAAAGTCGTGGAATTGAGTATAAAAATATTCCAGCAAGTCGCTATGCTAAAGGACTGATTTCGCATATGAAGACTTATGAGCCGGAAACGCTGATCGATAAACTCATCATTGGTGCGTACATCGAAGCCCGATCTTGTGAGCGTTTTGCCAAACTAGCACCACATATGGATGACGATATCGCAAAGTTCTACATTTCTTTATTACGTTCAGAAGCACGCCATTACCAGGATTATCTTGTATTAGCGGAGCAAATCGCAGGCAAAGATATCAGCGAGCGCATCGCCTACTTTGGACGTATAGAGGCAGATTTAATTTCTACGCCAGATACAGATTTTAAGTTTCACAGTGGTATTCCAGCCTAGCGAGCATATTCTCCCAAGGTTGAGCATACTCTGAACTTATATAGACAGAGAATAAATAAGCCGGAAATTTCGTCCGGCTTATTTATTGTAGCAATGAGGTTAGGAATAAAGCTGAAACACAACAACTAGAGCTGGAATGAACCCATTCGAGTTTTCAAGTTGTGCGCTAGGCTACTAATCTGCTGACAAGCCACAGCCGTTTGTGAAGCTCCCTCAGCCATCTCTGTTGAAGCACTATTAATATGCTCCACACTGCGATTCAGCTCTTCGGATACAGAATTCTGCTCACTGCACGCCGTTGCGATTTGTGTGCTCATTTGCGCTATGTTATCGACAGAATGTTCAATTTCTTTTATCTGGCTATCAGCGTCATTAACTTGCTCAACACACTGAGAAATACCCTCCTGACAATCACGGCTTGAATGCCCTATTTTACTGCTGCTCTCTTGTAGCTGATTAACAATTTCCACAATTTGTGAAGTGGAGTCTTGAGTGCGTTGCGCCAGAGAACGAACCTCATCTGCCACAACAGCAAACCCACGACCTTGTTCACCAGCCCGAGCGGCTTCAATTGCGGCGTTCAGTGCTAACAAGTTTGTTTGCTCGGCAATCCCGCGGATCACATCGACGACCACATTGATATTGTTTGAGCTCGATTCAAGCTCACGTGCCAGTTCATCTGATTCTTGGATCGTATGTGATACACGCTCAATTACTGCGATAGTTTGTTGTAACGTCGCCGTTCCTTGCTTTGCCACTTCCGCAGCCGAATAAGCAGAGGTTGCGCCAACTTCGGTATTTTGTGCCACTTCACTTACAGCAGCTTGCATCTCTGTCATCGCAGAAGCCACCGAGCTAAGTTCAATTTGTTGATTTTGCATACCAGAGGCGGTCTGAGAAGAAATAGCACTCACTTCCTCTACTGCTGCCGTTAGCTGAATCGTTGAGTCATTAATCTCAGAAACCAACGAATGTAAGTTTGTTTGCATACCGACAAGCTCTTTGAGCAGCGTTCCTAACTCGTCTTTGCTCAATTCGCTTTCGTCGATTTGATTATTCAATTGACCCTTGGCGATTTTGGAAGCGAATTCCAGTGCTCGATCAACAGGCCCGCAGATGACTCGAGAAAGCAACATGGCAGACATTACCATGACCAATGCGACGACAAGCGCACCAACAGCAGCGCTGTATTGTGTAAATGCCGCTTCACTTTGTACTTCTTCGCCAATCAAATTTACCAACTCATCGTTCAACGCGAGGGTATCATCCAAGCTGCTCAACGCTTTTGAGTAGGTATCGAAACTTGATAAAATTACATCATTTGCACTTTCAGCATCGCCTTGGCTTAGCAATACGTTGTAAGTCTTCGTTTCTTTGATGTATTGATTCCAAGTTTCTTTAAAAACGCTAAAGGACTGCGTTTCACGCTTATTAAGGTCGAGCTTTTCGTATTCTGCAATACCAGCCTGCACATCAGAACGCCATTGGTCGAGGCCTTTTAACCACTCACCAATTTTGGGGTGATTTGCGTTTGGCAATAAAGAGAACTCATCTTTACGCACTTTAGTAATATCAACTTGGATACCTTTCAAAATCGCAACAGAAGGTAAACTTTTATCTGTTAGCACTGAGATGTCTTTATTCAGTGTTAACAAACCTTGCACCAACATTACTGACACTAAACCAAACACGGCAAAAACGGTTAAATAACTAACCGATATTTTCTTTACGACACTTAAGTCTTTAATACGCATGCACTTTCTCCCCGCAGCCTTTCCAAACCTCTCACTTAAGTGAAAGCTTAACCTCTAAAACGCACTGTTTTTTGCGCTCGATATCATTGAACGCTCTTATATACATCGGCTTGAGAGATCAAATCTTGACCAGTAATTGATAGTTTTATCACATGCTATTTTAAAGATAGGGTCGTATGCTCCGTATTGTGTCTACATCTTTTCATGAGCGCTTCTCGGCGCAGATCCAAGATCTCATCGATGAGCTTTTCTTTCGCGTTTATCCCAAAATGCTGGGCATAATTTTTTACTTTTGCTATCTCATTAGGCTGCAAGCGGTACACCTCTTTCTTTAAACGCGCTTCTGCTTCACTTCTAATCAGACCTTGCTCTTGTAACAATTTAATGATGGTTTCATCGGTTGGATTTACTGCTCTAGCCATGGTGCTCCATCTATCAATTTGAGTTCTAGCCATATGGCTAGATGAATGACGCCGCACAACTTATAGAGCAAAGATGACAGCTTGATTGCAGTGAATGCAATTCGTTGACTGTTGGTATTATTTTCCACCGCTTCAACGGCAACACACTCAATACCTCCACCCTCACCATTGAATAAAGATCACATTCTGATAACAATTTTCAGCACTGACTTAGATGTCATCCATATTTAACGTGCAAGTAACATTTATAAACAAGAATGATTGCTCTAGTTCAAATGATGGAAAAATAAGATGAAATTTTCGCAGTGGAGCCTTTTAGTAAGTAGCTTGATAGCGTTACCCAGCATTGCAGATACCGACGTTTACCTAACGAATAACTCTGATCAACCGTTAACTATTCAAGTAAAACATGAAGGCAGTGATTTGCTTCAATACGGAGAAGAGTGGCAACAACATATGCAGGTACTTGGTCCGTGGGAAACTAAATCTGTATTAAGCTTCAACCGCTGGGAGGGCGTGAAATCAAATCAAACTTACCGTTTTGAAACTGTGGTTTCTAGCCCCGAAGGTGAAAGCATAACACTCAATCAAATAATGGAAGGCCATTGGTACAATTCGACCATTGAATACGGCTTGTCCGCAGCCGATGTCGAGTTATCTCTCAAAGATGATCGTAACATTCATCGTGCCAACACTAACGCTTTTGGTGCGAGAGAAACCGAACTGGCATTTAAGTCAGACAGTACCGCTCGATATGATGATCTTTACTACACCATCACGCCAAGCAAGGTAGCGGAATCTGTCGACAACGAAGAACAAAACCTTAAGTTGATGACTTATAACATCTGGGCGTTGACGGCTATTGCATCGCACATTGGAGATCGTTACGAACTGATTCCTCAACATGTAAAAGGTTACGATGTTTTGGCACTGCAAGAGGTGTTTGCCAGCGGCCGTGAAGCATTCTTACGTGAGTTAGCCAAGGAATATCCTTACCAAACAAAGATGTTAGATAAAGAAGGCGTTAATATTCATGATGGTGGCGTAATCATAGTTAGTCGCTACCCTATCGTGAATGAAGCGCAATATGTCTTTCCCGATTGCTCTGGTACAGACTGCTTTGCCGATAAAGGCGTAAATTATGCGGAAATAATTAAAGGTGGTCAGGCTTATCATGTGTTTGCTACCCATACCGCATCTTTCGATACAGACACCGCCCGTGAGTATCGTCAGCGCCAGTTCAAACAAATCCGCACACTCGCCCAATCTCTTAACATTCCTTCAAGCGAAACTGTGGTATACAGCGGCGACTTTAACGTAAACAAAAGAAAGTTTCCTGGTGACTACCAACAAATGATCGCTAACTTAAGTGCCATAGAGCCTCACTACTCTGGTTACACGGAGTCAACCTTTGATCCCCGTATCAATAACTTCGCAGGTGAAGCGTTATCAGGTGGCGAAAACGTGGAATACCTTGACTATGTTATGGTGAGTAGTGAATACGGGGTGAAATCATTCAATGACAACCGTGTAGACGTACCGCGCACAACCGCAGAGAGTTTATGGAAACACTACAACCTTTCTGACCATTTCCCAGTAAGCTCAACAATCAAGCCATGAAGAAAATCGCTTTGATAATCATGTCCGCCATTATGGCGGGCATGATATTTTTAACTTTCAGTCACGATGTTCAAAAAGAAGAGCTCGCTTCCTCTCCTTCCCCTAAGACAAAAAATCAGAATGTCTCCAGTACATCACCACAAACAAGCAGCATCGTGCCCGATACAGATACTTCACCACAAACCGCTAAGCTCCCTTCCACAGTTCAAATAACGACTGAGCGATTAACTCAACTCAAAGGCAGGAAACTTGTCGCCGAACTTGAGACGTTTTGGCAAGAGTGTATGTTGAACCGTAGTTGTGAAGAGCAGGTCGCCTTGTTTGAGGCGCATTTATCTTCAGCTCGATTCCAGCTTTTGGCGAACTACCCTCAGCTCAGCAGCCAATGGCAAGAGAGTGTAGGAAATTTGTTATTTGATGAGCAACAATCACTGGCGTCGCGTGTTGCACAGCTGAAGAACGAAGCAAGAAGCATCTGGGGGGAATTGGCTGATGTTGTTTTTGCGGATGAGTTCGCGCTGTACGATTTCAACTTAGAAGCCCAAAAGCTGGACACTCAAAGCCCAGATAACTTTTTGCGAGCTTTCGAGCAACTCACCATTGACTGGCAAGAACATGCAGGTGCTATCGGGCTAACAAGCGACCAGGAAAAATATGAGCGTGCGGTCACCCTGATTCCTAATAGTATGAGCCTACCAGATCGCTTGGCGATCATCGCAGAGCTAGAACGAACTTACTTAACGAAAGAAGAAACTAAAAACATTCACGCTCGTGAGCAACAAATTGCTGAGCAAAAAGAGCAAGTCAGAGGTTACCAACAAGCATTGCAACAACTTGAGTCCAGGCTCAGAAAAGAGAGAGCCACAAGCCATTCAAATTTGTCAGAACCGGAATGGCAAAGCTATTACCAACAAGAAGTCGCGGATTTTCGTCGTGAATTTTTTTCTTCTTAATAATGCGCTTTGACTGACTGGGAACTTAAAAAGGCACGTTGCTAACCAGCCGTCGTGCCTTATGTTCAACTCTCTACTTTTAATTCAGAACAAATTTAAACCAAATACATCTTTCACATCAAATAGCACTTTTTCGGTTTTCTCGCGAGAACGCTCACTACCTTGTTTTAAAATATCAATCAGCTGCGCTTTATCATTCAAATACATAGCGCGCTTTTCTCGAATAGGGCGAAGCATTTCTTGTAAGCATTCTTCTAACACTTTCTTGGTCAAACCATCACCTAATCCACCTCGTCGATAATGGTCTTTTAGCTGTTCGACATAATTTTTATCAGGATGAAAAGCATCGAGGTAGATGAATACAATATTCCCTTCGACTTGGCCAGGGTCCTCAATTTTCAGATGATTGGGATCGGTATACATAGATTTCACTGCCGCGGAAATCTCCTTTTCGGAGGCGCCTAAGTTGATTGCGTTCCCCATGCTTTTAGACATCTTATTTTTACCGTCAGTACTCGGCAAACGAGGTGCATCGCTAAGTAATGGACGGCATTCTCTAAGAACCTCTTTTCCACCCAGATGGTTTATTTTTCTCACGATTTCATTAGTTTGCTCTAACATCGGCAGTTGGTCATCACCCACTGGTACTAGCGTCGCATGAAACCCCGTAATATCAGCAGCTTGAGAAATTGGATACGTTAAAAAGCCTGCGGGAATAGAGCGTTCAAAACCTTTACTCTGAATCTCATTTTTAACCGTAGGGTTTCGCTCTAATCGTGCGATAGAAACAAGATTACTGTAATACATTGTCAACTCGGCTAACGCTGGAATTTGAGACTGCAACGTGATCGTAGTTTGAGCGGGGTTGATACCAACAGCCAAATAATCTGCAACGACGTTGAGAATATTAGAGGATACCTTTGATGGATTATGCGCGTTATCCGTCAACCCTTGCATGTCCGCGACCAAGATCGTTTGCTCGTGCTCCGTTTGCAATTTGACTCGTTGTTGCAATGAACCAATATAGTGCCCTAGGTGTAATGGACCTGTTGCTCGATCTCCGGTAAGTATAATTTCACGCTGAGATGTATTTTTATGGGTATTCATATTTGTCTCCAAGTATTTAATAGATCGCTACTGGAGATAAAAAGATCAAACACTCTTAGCTACCATCCAGCAGCTTAAGAATGTAAGTATTCCGCGCCGCTCTATTTAGAGCGCCACCAAGAGAAGGTTGTTAATGAAGGGCGAACGTGTATTTTCATGTTTTTTAAACTAACAGCACACACCGCAGAACTCAATCTGTTTTGTACTGAATTAGTGTGAGTGTTCCAACAGCCAATTAAGAGGATTACATTGGTAAAGACATCGCAATGACCAAAACCGCACCAAATACCGAACCAGAGACAAACGCACACAGTACAGTTTTGTTGTGTTTCCTTTTCATTGATGAACTCCTATCCATAACTACGATGACCAGCCCTCACATCTAATACGCATGTGGATGCATCACGACAACGAGTTAACCAACATATCGCACGTAGGACCAGTACCGCTTTGTTAAATTGGGACCTCGTCCATAACTTGGAGTGTAAATGACTCCGGAACCTACAACAGAAGAAAATTTCATCACGTTACTGTCCTACCCTCCGGGTTTGTGGCTTAATAGGCAGCAGGAACACTTTTTTCTTTTGCTGCGGATACTTACATGGAAGCTGTTTTACATCAGTTGCAATTCTCTTTGTCGATAACCGGACCTATCTGTTTGATGTTGGTACTTGGCGTTCTTTTTAAGCGCTTTGGTCTAATCAACGATAATTTTATCGAAGTAGGCTCTAAACTGGTGTTTCAAGTTACCTTGCCTGCAATGTTATTTGTCAGCATTGTGGCTTCAGAACACGACTTTTCCGCGGCAAGTGGATTCGTCAATTTCGGCGTCATCGCTAGTATTTCGTTTTTCATTTTCACCTACCTTTCCGTCAAACTTCTGTTCAAAGCATCGCCTGACCAAGGCGTTCTCATCCAAGGTGGGTTCCGAGCAAATACAGGTATTATTGGTATCGCTTACGTTGCCAATGCGTATGGTTCTCAAGGTGTGGCGCTAGCAGCGCTCTATGTCGCGGTCACCACATTTATTTATAACGTCCAAGCGGTAATTTGCTTATCGCCCAAGGGGGCAACGTCTGCCTCGCAAGCAGCAAAGATGATGGGCCGAACACTGACTAGGAATCCGCTCATAATCTCCATTGTTCTAGGAATGGCTTTTTATTTACTCGCTATTCCAGTACCGAATGTGGTTATTGACGCAGGAGACTACTTGTCCAAAATGACATTGCCTTTGGCGCTGTTGTGTACGGGTGGCTCACTTGACTTTAGCTTGATGAGAAAAGAGAAAGGTCCATCTTGGTTTGCGAGCAGTTACAAGCTCATCGTAGCGCCAGTCATCATCACCATGGGAGCTTACTTAGTAGGATTTCGAGGAATTGAGCTAGGTATTCTTTTCTTTATGAACGCCTCTCCAGTCGCTGCTGCCAGCTATGTCATGGCGCGTTCCATGGGAGGCAATGCCACGTTAGCTGCAAATATCATCGCACTCACTACGGTGCTTTCTACCGTGACCTGTACGTTGGGCATCCTATTTCTTAAGTTCTACAGCTTAATATAATTGGTCCGCGATAAAATAAAGACGCTAAACGGCATTGATGTAAGTTACTGGTCGTGATTCGCAAAAGTGAGCTTTCTTACCAGACGAAAAAATTCACTCGCTTCAGATTCCGACAAACAAGAAAAAAACTCTTTCTGTAAATTCGTCATGATTTGATGAACTTGCTTTAAAGCATTTGCTCCCTCTTTTGTCATGCTTAGCATTTTAAGGCGCTGATTCGATTTACTTTTAGAAACTTGAACAAACCCTCTCTTTTCCAGATTGTCCACCATCCGCTTTGCTACACTTCGCTCAGTTCGAACCGCATCAGCCAACGCTTGCTGGCTCATAGGTTGAAATTCTTCTAAAGCGGCCAGTGCACTTGCCATTTCTAGTGTCATCAAATTTTGCCGAGACAGCTCGGCTTGGGCACGATTGCGGTACATGCGCTGCATCACACCGCAGACAAACATAGGGCTTTGATCCAAAACGGAAATTGGGGAAATTTTCTGATCTTTCATCGTCGTTTTTCTTCTTTAGGCTTTCATTCGGCCGAAAAGGCTGTGCTGATACTGCACACAACACGCCGTCTTTCAGGCTCGCGTCATAGACGGTAACCACCAAGTGAAAACATAAAATAAAGAGCGCCGAAGCGCCCTTTAATCGTGTTTATTATCACTAGTATAACTCAGTTAAAACAAGCAAGTCCTACTCGCTTTGCTGAGTGGGTTTAGTGCTGGTCTCAGACAACTCTGCCTCCGACTCTTTTCTCGCACGTCGATCAAACAATCGCTCAACCACTACAAAGAAGATTGGGACGAAGAATATACCCAATATCGTGGCACTGATCATGCCACCAAGTACGCCGGTACCCACTGCGTT
The DNA here is from genome assembly GCF_033340275.1 of Vibrio sp. 1402. Classification (NCBI taxonomy): domain Bacteria; kingdom Pseudomonadati; phylum Pseudomonadota; class Gammaproteobacteria; order Vibrionales; family Vibrionaceae; genus Vibrio; species Vibrio sp. 1402. Next base: position 150,025 of record NZ_JAWOWE010000002.1, on the reverse strand, counting down.
TTGACCTGCCGATCCCACACCTGAACTAATAGCTAGTGGTACCACACCCAAACCAAAAGCAAGCGATGTCATGATAATTGGGCGCAGACGAACGCGAACAGCATGTAAGGTTGCTTCGATAAGCCCAGCGCCTTTCTCGTAGTAGTCCTTTGCAAACTCAACAATCAGAATGGCGTTTTTGGTTGCCAAGCCGACCGTAGTTAATAAGCTCACCTGGAAGAACACATCGTTATCCATACTGCGCGTCATTACCGCAAGCACAGCACCAAGCACACCAAGAGGAACAACTAACACCACGGCGAAAGGTACTGACCAACTTTCATACAAAGCGGCAAGAACTAAGAATACGACGAGGATAGATAGCGCATATAGCATTGGCGCTTGGTTTCCGGAAAGGCGCTCTTCATACGAAATACCATTCCAGTTCACCGTGAAACCTTCTGGTAGCTTTTCTACCATTGCTTCAATTTCTTCCATGGCTTCACCAGTACTTACACCAGGAGCTGCACCGCCTTGAATATTCATTGCTGGCAAACCATCAAAGCGCTGCAAAAGAGGAGAACCATAGGTCCACTCGCCACTCGCAAAAGCAGAGAAAGGCACCATCTCTCCCTTAGCGTTGCGTACGTACCATGAATCGAAGTCTTTTGGCTGCATGCGGTATTCCGCATCACTTTGCACCATCACTTTCTTCACACGACCGCGGTCAATATAATCGTTAATGTAAGCCCCGCCCCATGCAGCTGACAGGATTTGGTTTACGTCATTGATACTGACATCCAAAGCACGAAGTTTGACGTGGTCAATGTTCACTTTGTACATTGGCGCATCTGCCTGACCGTTTGGACGAACACCGACAAGTTTCGGGTTTTGTGCTGCCATGCCCAGAAGTTGCCCTTGAGCCGCAACTAATGCATCGTGCCCTTTATTCAACGAGTCTTGGAGATAGAAATCGAAACCTGTCGAGTTACCTAGCTCTTGAATCGCTGGAGGGGCGAACGCAAACACCAAAGCTTCTTTAATGGTAGAGAAGTACCCCATCGCTCGGCCCGTAATGGAAGCCGCATCAGCGCCAGGCGCTTCACGCTCAGACCAATCTTTCAGGCCGATAAATGCCATCCCCATGTTTTGGCCTTGACCTGCGAAACTAAATCCAGCAACGGAGAAGACAGATTTTACATTGTCTTTTTCGTCTACTAGGTAAAAGTCACGCATTTTCTCAAGTGTTTTTTCCGTCTGTTCTTGTGTTGAGTTAGGCGGCAAAATAGCCATTGAGAATACTGTGCCTTGGTCTTCATCTGGCAAAAATGACGTTGGAAGGTTCATAAATAACCAGCCAGCACCTGCACTCATTGCCAAAAATACAACCAACATGCGACCTGTGCGTTTTAGAAGTTTGGCAACGCCGGTTTCATAGCCTGCTGTCATCGTATCAAACTTGCGGTTAAACCAGCCAAAGAAGCCTTTCTTCTCTAGAAGCTCAGCATCGCCTTTTTTCAGCAACGTAGCACACAATGCTGGAGTCAGAATTATCGCAACCAAAACGGAAAGCGTCATAGCCGCCACAATAGTTATTGAAAACTGACGGTAAATAACCCCGGTAGAACCAGACATAAACGCCATAGGGACGAATACCGCTGAAAGCGTCAAACCGACACCAATCAGGGCACCAGTAATCTGTCCCATCGATTTTTTGGTCGCTTCTTTGGGCTCTAAACCATCTTCATGCATCACACGCTCGACGTTTTCTACCACAACGATGGCATCATCCACCAGCAAACCGATAGCCAGAACCATCGCGAACATGGTTAACGTGTTTACGCTAAATCCAGTCGCGTACAAAATAGCGAAGGTTCCGAGCAATACGACAGGCACTGCGATCGTTGGAATGATCGTCGCACGGAAGTTCTGCAAGAACAGGTACATGATTAAGAACACAAGAAGAATGGCTTCTAATAGCGTTTTAACCACTTCTTGAATCGAGGCTTTGACGAATGGCGTTGTTTCAAATGGGTAAGCAATCTGCAACCCTTCTGGGAACGTTGCACTCAGTTGCTCTAAGCGCTCTTTTACCGCATTGGCGGTCTCAAGCGCGTTTGCGCCAGTACCTAATGAAATACCTAACCCCGATGCTGGGAAGCCATTATATTGGCCTCGAATATCATAACTTTCTGCACCACGCTCAACGCGAGCTACATCTTTCAAATAAACATTCGAACCACTGGCGTCGGACTTAAGAATGATGTCTTGGAACTCTTCTACACTGCTCAAACGACTTGCAGAAGAAATCGTAGCATTCAACAACTGACCTTCCTGCGCAGGTGCCGCACCCAGTTGACCTGAAGAAACTTGCGCGTTCTGTTCACTGATCGCGTTCGCTACATCGATTGCGGTCAAGTTGAACTGCGTAAGCTTAAAAGGGTCCAGCCAAACTCGCATTGCATACTGCGCACCAAACGCCTGCACTTGTCCTACGCCAGTTACACGACTTATCGGGTCTTGAATATTCGTTACAACAAAGTCGCCGATATCGTTTTCTGTAAAGTCAGGATCTTCAGAATAAACTGCGACAACCATGAGAAATGCCGTATTGGATTTATTGACGACAATACCTTGGTTTTGTACCTCCATCGGCAATGAAGTCAATGCCAATTGCAGTTTGTTCTGCACCTGTACTTGCGCGATATCAGGATCAGCTTCGCTATCAAACGTCAGGGTAATTGTCGCATTACCAAATGCATCACTGCTCGATGATAGGTAGCGAAGGTAATCTAATCCTGTCATGTTTTGCTCGATAACCTGCGTTACCGAGTCTTCAACGGTTTTTGCTGATGCACCTGGATAGCGAGCACTGATGGTGATCGTCGTCGGTGAAATCGTTGGGTATTGCGAGACGGGTAAATTGAATAATGACATTACCCCCGCCAACATCGTTAGAATCGCGAGAACCCAAGCAAATACCGGACGATCGATAAAAAATCGTGCCATGATTACTCCTGTTCACCGTTTTGGATAGTTACCGAACTGCCTGGCCCTACCTTTTGTAAACCGGCGGTAATGACTTTATCACCCGCGTTCAAACCATCAATAATGCGCCATTGGCTATTGATCGCTTCGGCAGTCTTCACTGGTTTCGCTTCCACTTTGTTCTCGCCATTAACCGTCATCACTGTCGCTTTACCTGTCGCATCACGAGATACCGTATTTTGTGGTATTAGAATCGCATCAGGGTCGACACCAGTAATGACCGTCGCACGAACAAACATTCCAGGTAGCAACAAACCGTCAGGGTTTGGGAATTCGGCACGAAGCGTCACGCTGCCCGTACTTTCGTTCACATTGACCTCAGTAAATTTCATTGTGCCTCTGTGTTCGTAAGTGCTGCCATCTTCAAGCATCAATGTAACTTGCGCAGAGTCATCTTCTTGCATATGGCCTTGGGAGAGTGATGCTTTCAAACGCAGCAGTTGCGCGGATGATTGCACAATATCAACATTGATAGGGTCAAGCTGCTGAATGGTCGCTAATTTGGCAGCTTGGTTAGCCGTAACCAACGCACCCGCTGTCACACTCGATTTACCGATCACCCCGCTAATCGGAGCTTTGACTTGCGTGTAATCTAAGTTGATTTTTGCTGTGTTGATCTTGGCTTTTGCAACTAGGACCTGCGCTTTCGCTTCTTTGTATGCCGCTTCTGCTTCATCCAAGTCTTGTTGGCTGATGGATTTTTTGGTGATCAAGGTTCTGTAACGCTTCACCGTGGCATAGGTCGACTCTGCCGCAGCTTGCGCACGGATTAATTCCGCTTCAGCGCTCAGCAAATCCGCCTGAAATGATGAATCATCAATTTGATATAGCGACTGTCCTTGTTCAACAAGGCCACCTTCAACAAAATTTCGCTCCGAAATAATGCCAGTGACTTGCGGACGAACTTCTGCTTCTTTGAATGCTCTGCTACGACCCGGCAGCTCTACTGTCAATGCTTGGCGCGTTGGCTGCACTGTTAAAACTTCTACTTCGGTTGCGGGCGCAGGACCACCACCTTGGCTCGATCCTTCTTCGCTAGGTTGACATCCAACCACAAAAAGGCTCGACGCAATCAGCAGAGATAGCGTGGTTTTACGTCTCATGAATTTTTCTCTCTTATCTACCGACAAGCCTTCAAGATTCCTTATTAAAAGCTTCTAGAATGACTTAATAATGACTAAAGGATGTATATCCAGAACAAATTAATTAGGATGATAAATACCCAGTGTTGTACATACAACAAAATTTACAGTTCTATACGCTTACGAAAAACGTTTATGGTAAAGGTGTTATGAAGTTCTCAAATTTGAAGATTTTGGGTTGGAAATCACATTTTCCTGTGTGCAATTGCAATGGTTAAAAAGCAGCAAAAGTGATGATAAAAGCATCATCACGCTGTACAGAGTTTGTGACCGCTGTCCAGGGTTATTTGCCCACTCTGGTATACGAACTAAAGTGAGAAAGGAACGTAAATATAGTCGAAATTTCACAGGTCAGGTTCGCCACTTATCTAAAAAATAACCCGCTAAGAAGCGGGTTATTTCGTCAGTGAGATTGCTGTTCTCAAGCTTATACTTTGAACTGACTGACCTGATGATCTAAACGTTGAGTTTGCTCTGACAACATGGCTAAAGAAGCTTGCGCTTGGTTTACGATTTCCACAATTGAAGTGCTACTGTCTGCAATGCCTTGTACGTTGCTATTTACTTCGTCACTTACTGTACTTTGCTGGCTCGCAGCCGTTGCAATGTGTGTATTCATCTCGTTCATACGTGAAATCGCGTTCAAGATTTCAGAAAGGGATTCACTCGCTCGGCCAGCGGACTTGATCGTTTCATCACTGCTATTTTGGCTACCGCGCATCACTTCTACAGCTTGTCCTGCACCAGATTGTAGCTTTTCAATCATGGTTTGGATTTCTCCCGTACTCTGTTGCGTACGACTGGCTAAAGAACGAACCTCGTCCGCTACGACAGCAAAGCCTCGCCCTTGCTCTCCAGCGCGAGCCGCTTCAATGGCTGCGTTAAGCGCTAATAAGTTTGTTTGCTCGGCAATACCACGAATTACATCCAGTACGGACGCAATGTTACTCACATCATGATCCAATGTGTTAATGACGTGGCTTGCGCTTTCGATTTCACTTGCGAGGCTACGAATTGAGCTAACCGTTTGATCCAAAATAACATTGGTATTGGTAAGTTCATCATTCGCTGTTTGGCTCGCAACCGCAGCTTCGTTAGCGCTATCGCTTACATTTCTGCTGGTGACTTGCATTTCATGCACTGCCGCCGCTACCGCCTCGCTATCTTTTTGCTGAGAAACGGTCGAGTTCGCGATGGTCGTGGTCAACGAGCTAAGATTTGCCATTTCGTTACGTAAGGTATTTGAGCTTTCAATTACCTGAGCGACTGTCACTTGAATTTTGGACACAAACTGGTTAAATGCGTCTGCTAAATTGCCAATTTCGTCTTGTGTTTTTACATCGATTCGCTGACTTAGATCACCTTCACCGGACGCAATTTCTGTCATCGCATTTTTAATATCATTGATAGGCTTCACAACCGTTTGTAACAACAAAAAAGCCATCGCGATAGCGGCAAAAATAACAATCACAATGCCAGCCTCAAGAATGAGTTCTGCTCTTGTTGCAGCCGCTGATATTTCGCCCTTCAACTGGCTTTGCTTTTCTTCTATTGCATCTTTTACAACGTTAAGCTGCGCTCTAACCTCGATAAATTGGTCTTCAAAGGTATGTTTGTGCTCATTGTAGTAACCACGCCATTGAGATTGAGGTAAACGTAGCATCGCCTCATAACTTGCTAACCACTTTTCACCCAAAGAGACAAGCGTTCGAACTTCATTACCATGTGTAGAAGGCATCACACCGGCTTGTGATAGCTCAATCATTTGTTCCATACGTGGCAGTGCTTTGTAGGCGTTGTCTTTGTATTCACCGATGTGATGATCAATATCGTTTTGAGTATCAGAAAGTGCAACACCTTGGATTGCAGATGTTGCTTGGTAAAGATCGCGATAAGCATCCTCAATCGTTAATAAGTTCGGCACGATCTGTTCGTTGAGTGTCTCACTCAATTCAGATTGCTTCCAACTTGTCATAACGTTTAATACAGAGCTCACAATAAACAATCCAATAATCAATGACAGCGGGATCACTATCTTCTGCTTGATCGTTAAGTTCTGGAACATGAATAGACTCTCTTTATTTATGGTATACAAACTGCCGGAAATTATATCAAACAAATAGAGTATACCATTAGGTAAAAGAGGCTATTCAACATGAAATCTAATGACTTTTTGACAAGGGTTCTAATTTCAACAATTAGTTGATTTTATACAAAATTTAACAAAGAGATCTTTTCAAAAGATGCAAATTAAAATGCTCTTTCAAAACGAAAAATATGTAACAGAAAGTGAATTAAAAGGGACCACATTTTGAAGAATAGATCGAATCAATGATTTACTGAGAACACATACAAAATACAGTTTTTGGATTGAGCACGACCGCGTAATATGCAAAGGTCCGAACATTTCTTCTAAAGCTCAAAAAAACCATTGTTTATCTGACGTATTTAGGGTTACTCCGTGAGGATATTAGTCGTGATGTTGGCAGACAGGATGCTTACAAGTTTTCGAAGTTAACCAGTAGCACAGTGAACGATTCAGATTTTCTTGAGCGCCAAGGCAATAAAAAAGTTTGCTATTTTGCTTTCAAGAGACGCATTCAAAAAAATAATGCAACCTAGCCACAAAGTCTTGCTACATCTTCAGAAAAGAATGATGTTGCTAAACAAATCTGGTGCAGCATACACATTGAAGCTAAACTCGTTTAAGGAACTTTTTCATATCAATATGAGAAAACATAGATTTCTCAAAGTTACACCGACCATTCAACGATTAAACTAATGTTAGCGTACCGATACGTCCGAAAACTCCATGCATGAACCATTTAAAAGAGCCAAAATGTTCCAACCCAACTTCGCCTCAGTGGAGTGGCGAGTCGTTTCGCTCGCTCTCCTACTCTCTCTACCTCATACTGCTCATGCGGATCCACTAGATAAGGAAATTAGCAACCTTCTTCAACAACGTTTTTCTATCGCGGTGTTGCTGTCCGATACTGACGCAATTGCGTTTGGTATTGGCGACTTTGATCCAAATGCATTATTTGATACCGCCAACCCAGAGTTCGGGACTGACGAGTCAATCAATGAACGTCGAAGCAAATCCGTATATGTTCTCCCTTACACGACTAACTTTGACATTGAGGGCAGCGAGGATTTACATGAGCTGTCGTTTAAGGCGTTTACGATACAAACAGAGAATGATCTCAAACTATTCGGCACAAGTAAGGATCTTCTCAAGGAAAGGACATACGGCGCGTCGATTGGTTATGGGTATCTATACAAAGCAAGTGAAAACGTCACCCTTAGCACCAGAACGACGACTCACCTTATGCGTTATGAAAACTCATTCTCTACCGATAATAAACTTTCCTCCATCATTGGAAGAATCCTAGACGGCCGTGCCGTTAACGTTTCAGCATGGGCGGCAATAGTTCAACCATCCATTAAAGCCAAATACACGTCTCCCACAAGTTGGGGGAAATGGCATGCCAGTTCGACATTGAATTCATTCATTGGGCACAGCTGGGGAAGCGCAAATAACGGCAATATAGGCAACCCTAAAGGTTGGTACCTATCTAATGAAATCACCGGTTACTACAATATTTATCACGGTGAGCAAGCTTTATTTACCGGGATTAAAAGAGTCGACCTTTCGCATGATTTAAGCGATGAACTGGGAAGTCCGCATTACTACGAAGCTTCTATAGGATGGCTATTTTATGCACCAAAGCCCTTTGATTGGTTGGACAATTTCGGCATAGGCGTTAACTTCAACTACGGCTCGACTCTCAGAGGTGGCAGCATTCAACTTTACTACAACAAACAATAACGCTGTCAGTACAGGAACCAGTTGGTAGCATATATAACAAGAAGAACGAGAAGACACAAAAGGAATGGCAGAGTTAGCGTCTTCGCAAACTTTTTCATGAGACTTGGGTTATCAAACACCACACCTTCCGCTTCTCTTACCCTTCGCTCTTCGTCAAAATGCCATTTAATGGCTAAGTAGGCTCCTATCCCTAATACAATAAGCTTAAAAGCTCCAGCAAAGTAAGGAAAGAAATTAGCCCAACTGTCGTTCATTATCCATCTCCATCAAATTCAATATCAGCTTTGCGGTGGCAGAATCCAAGGTTCATGTAGAATGCCCCCCTCAAAGTCAGACTCTCTGGCTAGCGCCAGTCTACTGCTCGAGATAGCTGCCCACAACTCTCTTTACCATATAGGCATTTATTAATTATTTAATAAATAACAAGAAAGACACTAGCACACTTGCTGAAAAGTAAGTGTCAGTTTGGATTGAAACTCATCAGGAATCGAAAATGGTCCGCAGTCGACTTGTTGATCTAGTGAAAGCCGAATTACCTAGAGCCAAATCGTTCGCTAGTATAAAAATGTAGCCTATCGCACTTCTGGTCGAGTGCTAACGAACTTATGATGCACATGTCATTAGCAGTGCAATTTTAAGTTTATCAATTAGCTAAAGTTTCCCACCTTAACTGCCAGTAAGTTTGCTGTGTTTGAGATGATCTCGACATGACTAGTGTATAAATAGTATGGAGGTTCAAAGTGAAGGCAAGGCAATTTTCCTTACTAAAAATATTGTTTTTGTAATTTTATTTCAGGATTATCGAAACCATCATAAGGATAATTCGAACTAATCTTAATCCATGCTCCTTCAGTTACATTTGCTTTCTTTTACTCACTTCTCGCGACTATTAGTGGCATTTTGAGACAATTTCCTACACTCCTTTCTTTCCCTTAGTTGATATAAATCATGGTTAGAAGAAAACAGAATCACCTGTATTTCTCGATACATGAATCCAAACTGCCCGACTTTTCGTAACTAAATTACAGATAGACACGATTTTTAGTATGGCACGTTTTTGAGGAACCAAGATGTTAGATACCCTCATGCTGTCGCGGATCCAGTTCGCGGCCAATATCAGCTTTCACATTCTCTTCCCGACCATCACCATCGCGTTGGCATGGATGTTGGTGTTTTTCAAGTGGCGATATAACCGCACACAGGCCCCCGTATGGCTCGATGTTTATTACTTCTGGGTCAAGATATTCGCTCTCACTTTCGCCTTGGGTGTGGTATCCGGCATTACGATGAGTTTCCAGTTTGGTACCAACTGGCCAGGCTTTATGGAACGAGTTGGAAACGTAGCTGGACCATTGCTCGGATACGAAGTGATGACCGCCTTCTTTATGGAAGCCACCTTCCTGGGTGTGATGCTTTTTGGACGAGGACGAGTGCCGGAATGGGTTCATACTCTCGCCACCGTTCTGGTTGCTGTTGGGACAAGTATGTCCGCGTTTTGGATTCTAGTGCTTAACAGCTGGATGCACACACCAAGTGGCTATGAAGTGATTGACGGAATTGTACATGTAACCAGTTGGAAGGAAGTTATTTTCAATCCTTCTTTACCTTACCGTCTTCTGCACACGCTATTAGCATCGGCGCTGACTGCCAGCTTCTTGATTGCGGGTATCTCAGCTTATCAAATAATGAAAAAGCCAGATCACCGCTCAGCCAAACTTGGCCTAAAAGTCGCGCTGTTCGCGGCGGCTGGATTCATCCCAATTCAAATCTTTGTCGGTGACCTTCACGGGTTAAACACGCTTGAACATCAACCTGCAAAAATCGCAGCGATGGAAGGCGTGTGGGAGACCGAGCAAGGCGCGCCTCTTCTTCTGTTTGCGATGCCAAATGAAGAAACTCGCAGCAATGATTTTGAAGTGGGCATCCCAAAGCTGGCGAGTTTGATTCTTACGCATGACTTAGATGGGGAAATCCAAGGACTTAACGAGTTTGCACCTGACCACCCGCCAGTGAAGCCCTTGTTCTTTGGTTTCCGCGTGATGGTTGGTGTTGGTGTCCTTATGTTGCTTGTTAGCTGGTATGGCGCGGTGAAGCTAGCACGTAAAAAAGCGCTACCTAAACCTTACCTGTACACGGTATTAGCCATGACGTTCTCTGGTTGGATAGCCACACTGGCGGGTTGGTATGTTACTGAGATTGGTCGACAACCTTGGTTGGTCAGCGGTGTATTGCGAACATCCGAAGCCGTCACCACGGTTGCGAGCAGTAGCGTGATGACTTCGCTCATTATGTACTTAGCCATTTATGCTGCATTGCTGGTTGCGTACATCCATACCCTATTCTATTTGGCGCGCAAAGACGTTGCAGCCCATGAAGTCCCACTGACACAACAAGAGGCCTAATCATGCTCGACTATCTACCAGAAATTTATCTTCTGCTGCTTGGCTTCTCGGTCTTTATGTATGCCGTGCTCGACGGCTACGATCTTGGCGTCGGTATCCTTTTACCGAGTGATAATGAAGCGCAACGTGACCGAATGATAGCGTCTATCGGCCCTTTCTGGGATGCGAATGAAACGTGGTTGGTGTTAGCCGTCGGTATTCTGCTGATTGCCTTTCCTACTGCTCATAGCTTGATTTTGACGGAACTTTATATGCCGACCGCGATTATGCTTATCGCACTGATCATGCGTGGCGTGGCGTTCGACTTCCGAGCCAAAGCGAACTCGGATCATAAACCTCACTGGGATTGGTGCTTCAGAATTGGCTCGTTAGTCACCGCGCTAACCCAAGGCTACATGGTGGGTCGTTACATCATGGGATTTGAACAATCAACCGAAGCATTTGGCTTTGCTTGGTTAAGCGCACTTTGTGTAGCGGCGGCGTACGTTTACATCGGTGGCGCATGGTTAGTACTAAAAACGGAAGGTGATTTGCAAATACGCTCGGCCCGTTGGTCTCGCCGTGCTGGTTGGTTAGCAGCCTTAGGAATCTTGGTGGTTAGCGTTGTAAACCCAATTGTAAATCAACAAGTTGCCTTGCGTTGGTTCAGCTTCCCAGAAATCTTGTTGCTTGCCCCAGTTCCGTTAATTGTATTGGCAACCATCTTCCTAGTTGATCGCTATTTGCGTCAGGTTCCAATGGTGAATGATCTGGGTGTGCGCTGGCCTTTCTTTGGTGTCACTGTCATTTTCGCGTTGAGCTTTCTCGGGCTTGCGTATAGCTTCTTCCCAGAAGTTGTGCCGGGATTAATGACCGCACAACAAGCTGCCTCCTCGCCTGCGACGTTAATAATCGTGGGCTACGGTGTGATGATTGTTATGCCGGTGATATTGCTTTATACCTTTGTGGTATACCGGATCTTCAAAGGCAAAGCGACAGAACTTAGCTACAAGTAGGAAAGGGAATTCCTCAACAAAGCGCCGCTGCTCATGCGGCGTTTTTTTGCAGTACTCAACGACTAAAGTATCTACCCAAGGCGACTGAGTGGGAACGCTGAGAGAATGTAGCGGCAGCCAGTAGTTTGTTCCTAACTAGAACGAGATAACCGCTTCTCAACTATAGCGATACAGGCACAAAAACAGAAAGAATATTTGATGTTACAAAAGGTAGACCGCCACTTTAAAACGCTTTGAGTATTTTTTGCGCTCAATGAGGTGCAAGTATACTTATACTTTTTATGACTTGTGAACACTCAATTGCATGTTATGTTGCTGTTGAAATCGTACATGAAATAAGGACAAGAACATGAAGATAAGATGCAAAACGACGCAAAGCATTGAAAAATTTAACCCTGATGACCTCAATCTAAACACAGATCTCTTTGGTATGATTGCTGTTGTATTCGTGTTCATGGCTGTTTTGCTTAGCATCTAGTAGCAATGCGTTCATTCTTGTGGCCGTATTCATACCTCATGTGATATGGGTGCTAAATTCTAGATTAAAGCGGATGGGCTAACCCGCACCAATCAGATTATGGCTGCCTCTGTATAGCTTCTTCAATTTTGGCGTTGTATCGAGGTGAGATATGAACAGTTGGCTTGTAGATAGAGTTGCGTTTGCACTCTGAGTACTCTTATGTACTTTCAATGACGCATTACTTTAGTGCAGATATGAAAAAAGGCCTGATAAATCAGACCTTTTAGAATGTGGCGGTGAGTGAGAGATTCGAACTCTCGATACGTTGCCGTATACACACTTTCCAGGCGTGCTCCTTCAGCCACTCGGACAACTCACCGAATCAAATTTTGGTTAGCATCATTGGCTAACGAGGCGCTAATTTAATGATTATGTGCCTGATGGTCAAGGCTAAACATAAAAAAAAGCGCCCTTTTCGAATCGATTGCTCACTAAGTAACTAAATTGAGCAAAACTGGGGCATTTACATGCTTTGAGAATAACCGGGAACACGGAACCAACGGCGGCACATGTCCAAGAAGTACCCATACAACACACCCATGCCACAAGAAATAACAGCGTTACTTGCCACTGCGGTCACAATTTGATCTGTAGACGCGCCAACTGCGAATAAAATACCCGCATAAACTGGAGATTGAAATAGTACATAAGCGACCAGATCAGAGATGTTCTTCATAAAGGAAGACGGTGACACCTTACTACCTTGATGCAGCATCCAATCACGAAAAACCCCATACGGCCAAGCAATGGCGATATTCACTGGAATCGATAGCGTACGCGATGCTAGAGATTGCTCAAATGTCATCCCTGAAATCAAAATCTCGACAATCATCCCTGTGATAAAGCAAAAAACAACCATAGCAAAGGTATCCGCTGCGGCGTGACGAATACAAAATGGTCCACGAGACTTCATTTACAAAACCCTTAAAATCAAACACTGCAATTAATAAAAATAATAAAACTATTAACCACTAAAAAGACATCAAGCCAGTTAATGATACAATTAGAACACACAAAAACTAGCTTATGGCTCTGTATTTAAAATTAAGTTGTAAATTTATAACCAACTTTTAAAGTAAAAGTAGTTTTTTTCACCAATGACGAGTAAAAACGCCTAAAATTACGTAAAAATGGTACAAAAACACGGATTTCACTTACATAAAAAGGGGTTACGATAATTATTTTGACGTAAAGTTAGAACAAAACTCGGACTGTAAACAGTCACTCCTATAGCTTATGCTACCAAGCTGCGAAAATTCAGAGTATTACCGATATAATCACAGTAGAAGGTCTTGCTGCTTTACTCGTAAAAGTAAAACTGCAAGCCTGTTCATTGCAGGTTAGAAGAGTTTGTGACGACGCTGGATGACGTATGAATAGTAAGAACAATTCACAGTTGCGCCATATTGATTCAGTTATGGTGAGGCCAGCAAAATCGTTAATGTATCGATATCATCTTGGTCCGGGGATTGCTGACGCTTTAAGTTACTTCTTATCCGTTCGGCGACTGAAGAAACGTCGCCACTGAGTTCAAGGGGAGCCTCCGCAATGATCGCTGAAATAGCCTCAAGTGCTTCATTAAGATGTCCATTATCTAGAGCGACATAGAAGTTGAGTAACCACTTTTCAGCATTAAAGCTATCTGCTGCATTTCCATCAAAGTCCGATTGGTACTGATATAACTGTGTCGCATGAAGATACAGTGCATCATTTAATTCAGACTCCACTATTGGTTTCGCTATTATGTGGTCTGCTCCTACATTAATCATACGCTCTTGTGTTTCTTTGAACACATCCGCTGTACAGCCAAAAATCAGTACCGACTTAGCAGGTGAACTCATTGCTCGAATGGCTGATATGGCCCCAACGCCATCTAGAACAGGCATATGATTATCCATCAGTATCAAATCAAATGGTTTGATCGCAACCTCATCGACTGCAAGCTGACCATTTTCGACACTTGTGCACTCAAAGCCCTTGGCTCGGAGGAAAGTTTCCATAATGATCGCATTTGTTCGGTTGTCTTCAACAATGAGTGCTTTCAACCCTTTACAGTTCAATTTATGTGTATTGATTGACTCTACTTTACCCGGCTTGCAAGGTGTAAGGGCAATTTCGACAGTAAAAGTCGTTCCAGCGTCCTCCTGACTCTCTACAACCACTTGCCCACCCATATGTTCCGCGATTTCTTTGACTATTGCTAAACCAAGCCCTGTACCACCAAACCGTCTAGTCGTTGATGACTCTGCTTGCTCAAAAGGACGAAAAATGCGTTTTTGTGCCTCTTTTGAAATACCAATCCCTGTATCTTTTACCTTTAGTATCAGCTTGGTGCCAGCCTTACTCGATTTCTCGGCTAGCTCTACCTCTACGATGCCACGATCGGTGAACTTAACAGCGTTATTGAGTAGATTGAACAGTACTTGACGCAAACGGGCTTTGTCATTGTTGTACCAACGACCCGTTGGTAAATGCGAGACTACTCTAAAGCGAAGACCTTTTTCTGCACATAGCGTTTGATAAACACTCTTGATACTGCCGATAATCGACTCAATTGGGAAAGGCTTATTTTCAAACTCAACATGCCCTTGTTCAATTTTTGAGTAATCTAAAATCTCATTGAGTAATGTCATCATGTGATCACCTGAATCATAAAGTGTTCTCAGGTGCTTACGCTGCTCATCGGTAAGTGGTGTTTTTAACAGTATCTGGGCAGTTCCTAGTACACCGTTCATTGGTGTGCGAATCTCGTGGGACAATGTGGCTAAGAATGCCGTTTTAGCGTTTGTCGAAGCCTGAGCTTTTATTCTCTCCTGCTCTAAATAGATCGTCTTTTCATTGAACTTCTCGATAAGCTGTCCGATTTCGTCATCGCTATCGTAGTCAATATCTATGATCCCACCAGTTTTCGAGTCATCAATCTTAGCGGCAATGCGAACAATTGGTTCAACAATATAGCGATTCAGTAAGTAGTAACCGACCAAGACACACAAGAGCAAAAATGGAATGATCCTCCCCTCAACGCTCATCACTTGTTCAAACACTTGATCAGCGACTTTAGCTTTTGCGTTGACAACTTCCATGCGCCAATCGAACTCTCCGAAATCAAGCTCGCTGACATAAATTTCGTCCGTCAGTTGAAAGTTGTGCTCAATAATCACGTTTGAGTCAGCATCGCGAACCACTACCCCTAAAGAATGCTGGTTCGTGTGCTCTCGAATAAACTGAAAAAGTGCATCAAGTGATAGGTCTACCGTTACAACTCCAGCGAATCGACCGTTTTGGTAATATGGAGAAGATGCGGTAATCATCTGGACCTGAGTAAAGGTATCGATGTAAACCGTAGACCAACTAACAGAACCTACCGGAGCATCGGCGGCAGCGACATACCAGGGTTCATTATCATAACCGCCAGATTCGGGGTTATTGTAGGAGTGAATTTGGTCAATACCACTATCACTGTTTTTATTGAAGAATAGACTTTTATATCTCCATTGTTCTGCTTTGAGTTCGGGTTTAGGCCATACGCCACCACTAACAAGCATCTTGTCACTCAATTGAAGAATATGTGGAATTATTGTGTTGAGAGATTGAATATTTTCAGTCCCTTGGGCTAGCCCTACTAAGCTGCTCAATACACCTGTAGAACTGAGGAGGGGCTCTTTTATCTCAAGAGCCAGGAGTTGGGTACGTAACTCTAGGTTTTGCTCTAGCTTTTGTCTAACCGGTGGCTCAACAACCAAATAGGCGACAGAACCAATCGTTGCGATAAAGAAACACAGGTACAGTGTCAGGGCGAGAATGCTTTTTTTTCTCAGTGATGAGCGAATTTCCATAGATGTGTGAATCATTCCCTAATATCGATTTATCACAAATTGATTGGTAAGATGAGCGCAATCAACTAGCCCATTAACAAATGGTATTCTATTTTGAAACTACAAGACATCCTTTCTCTCCCAGAACTTGACGGTAAACTACTAAACCTAGCAAAAACTCAAGGCTTTGTAACAGCGATGGCTGCAGCGCCAAACGTATTAATGCCTCAAGAGTGGTTGCCATTCTTATGGGGTGGAGAAGAAACAGCGCCATTTACTGACGGTGAACAACTAGAGCAGTACATTGACGAGATTGTACAAATGTGGAACCAAACTCGTCCCGCTCTCCTAGAAGGCACTTGGCAGTGGCCTGCAGGGTGCGCGCTAGATGAGCAAGACATTGTAACAAGTCAGGCTCGCGATTTCTGTGAAGGTGTATTACAAGGCTGGCAACTTGCGCGTGATGACTGGGAAACGTTGATGCCTGAGGATAGCGAAGATAATGCCCTACTCGGTGGTGTTTTACTTTCTCTTACTATGCTTTACGACCCAGAAACAACCATTGAAACATTGGCCGAACAAGGTATGGAAGGCTTAGAGCAGTTTGAGGAAATCTTCAACGCAATGCCAGTGATGTTATGTGGTCTTACCCAGCGCGGTGTTGCATTAGCTGAAGAACAATAGACGCAACGCTGTCGACCATCAAGATTGAACGGCTGAATAGACAAAAAGCTCTCCAAATGGAGAGCTTTTTTGATCATGTTAAAATTACATGTGGAATATACCGCGCCATATCTTGAGTCACTAAGCTACTGTCTTCCCTAATCGAAATACCGGCAGCTCTATCATTGACCAACCAACTGCCAATTAACGTATGGTTTTGCCCAAACTTAGGTAGTGGATGGTATTGCTGGACGATATTGAATTGAGATTCATAAGGCCCTGACGTTTTAACAAAACGTTTTCCATCGATGACGATCTCGATGTTCGCGCCCTCTCGAGAAAATAGTGGCTTGATGACATAATCTCTCATAGTGTTCGCTTTTGAATCGTTAGCAAAATAAGCGGGCAAAAGGTTCGGGTGGTTAGGAAAGCGCTCCCACAATAACGGTAAAAGTGCTTTATTGGATAGAATCGACTTCCACATCGGTTCTAACCAGTTTACGTTCGCAGTCGCTAAGTACTTCGCATATTCCTCTTCAAACATAAACTCCCAAGGGTAAAGCTTAAACATCCAACGAATCGCTCTGTCGTCAGCATCCACAAACAGACCATCTTCCGTCACTCCAATATCTTCGACATGCACGAATGCCGTTGCTAACCCTGCCTCTCGCGCGCAATCCTCTAAATACTGGACAGTCCCTTTATCTTCTTCAGTGTACTTGCAGCAGCTAAAGTGAAGTGTTTGTCCTGGTTGGTATTTTGCTATTTCGGCAAAGCGCTCGATCAAAAAATCTTGAAGAATATTGAATTGATCCGCGCTACGGTGAACTCGATCTTTATTTACAACATCTTCTAGCCACACCCACTGCCAAAAGCCAGTTTCAAACAAGCTGGTTGGCGTATCCGCATTGTTTTCCAGTAATTTTGCTGGCGAGGTCCCGTTGTACGCGAAATCCAGCCGCGAATAAAGCGAAGGTTCGCTTCGTCTCCATGAAGAAGCGACCTGCTCCCACATAGATTCAGGGATCGCACATTGCGTCAGCAACCACTCACTCCGAACGACTTCATCCACAATAGCCAGGCACATCTGATGCAGCTCTTCAGTGGGCGCTTCTATATCGCGCTCAATTTGCTCAAGCGTGAATTGATAGTAAGCACTCTCATCCCAATACGGTTGGTCATACATGGTATGGAAACCAAAACCAAACTGGCGTGCTAATTCGCGCCAGTTTTCGCGCTCTTGTATTTCTCGTCGAAACATAGTGCTTTTTAACCGCCTCGACTGACCGACACCGCTTTACCAAACCCGCCTCGAGACATCGCCCTGCCAATGGTGCCGCCACCACGTTTATTAAGGCTATTAGTCGCAACTTTGGTCGGCTGGTTTCGGTAGGAGCCAAAGAATTGTCCTGCTCCATTATAGAATTTGGATTTATAACGGTACATCGGCTCTGAGTAATAGCTCTTGTTATAACCTTTCAATCCGCTTAATGAGCGACTGTAAAAAAAACCGCCAAAGTTAGGTACATAAGCTCGGGAACTGGAACTGTAGTAACAATCATCCTCGTAGAAATCATTCTCGCATTCGAACTCGCTGCGGTAGCGAGGGGCATTTTGTTCGGCACGAGCTAAAGCTTCTTGGTATGCAATGTCACACTGTTCACTAAACTCAGGCGAGTTAGATTTACACTCATCAGCATCAGAAAAAATGTACCCTTCTGTTTTTGACTCGTACGTAGCAAAGAAGAAAATACCACCAAAGGCAGCAAAGGGAAGAATTTTCCCAAGCTTTAAGCTTTTGTCCATGGAAGAACGTTTAACGTTAGAACTCCGCTTCATCGTTCCTCCTAGTAGGTCATGCACGCGGCATTCAATACGCCAACCGAAACAGAAACTGCTGCTAATACAATACCGGCTGGCAGTTCATCTTTTTCGATACGCTCTGCCACTTTCGGAAGTAAAATAAAGCGTACAATTGCAAATGCAATAATTTGAGCAAGCATTGCAACAACGCCCCAAACCATAAAATCGACGATATTGACTGAGTTTTTTGCCGCCCCCGAAATCGCGAGACAGTAACCAAGGAAGGCCCCACTTAGCGCAATCGCTGCTGCTGTATTTTGTTTTTCTTTGATCAGATGCCACTCATCGTATGGCGTCAACTTGACGTAGATGAACTTAAACGCCAATACAAAAATAATAGAAACAGAGAAATAGAGTAAAAAGTTTGGGAAGCCTGCTAACAGGCCAGCAATCATGTGCATTATTGTTCCTTGTTCATTTCTTTCCAGGCAAAATCTTCAATACGTTCATCTGCAATGTAAAACAGCTTGGTACTCGCGGGTACTTCAGCATCTAAATCTGGGTTGAGTTGAATACCATCGCCAATATCAAAAGCAATCAGCGTGGCATGATGGCGTCTTTTGAGAAAAACGAAGAGATTCTCAATAGTGGTGGCAGACTGCCCCTCAGGATAAATAACTGAGTATTGCGTCATACCTCGTGTTGAAGCCAAAAGCTCCTGATGAAGCGCACTTGAGCCCGGGTCAACCGCCGCTTTTGCCAACATTTCTGCGCCAACAGCAGGTATGCATTCCGCTTTCGGGCAATGCTGACTTAGAAGTCGGCCTAGCGCTTCATCTTTAAAGTAAGCGACCAAATGAGCGGAAGGGTTTACAGATGCGCAGTATAGAGCGGCTGACAAGGTAATGTCGTCCGAGAGATTATCCACAATAATGCAAGCGGCTTCGGCAATATTGGCGTTTTTCATTTCTTGCGAATCGGTATAACTGGTCACTTTGATAAAACTGATTTCGCCAGGTAACGGGTTCTCTATTTCTGAACGGCTGCATAAAACAATCGGACGCTTTCCCTCTTCTTCATGTTGTAACATGCGAATAAGGTGCATCGTTCTCGATCCATTCCAGCCCAACAATACAATATGGTTTTCCACTCTTACTCTCCGTTTTCCTAAAATACCCGCTCGCCAATAGTCCATCGCTGCTCCAGCGACACGCCCCAATAATGCGGCGAATAAGCTCAAACCGCCGGGGATTACAAATAGTACGACAACCCATTTACCCAAATCTGTTACTGGAGAATGGTCGCCATAACCCACCGTACTCGCCGTAACCATGAGGTAATAGATAAAGTTAGCGAAACTGTCTGTTAATGCTGTTTCACCAGCGAGAACCAGCAGCCACCATGAAAGGCTCACATATAAGCCACTAAAGATGAGAAGGCTTCGGTTGCTCAATTTAAAAAGGTGGGAACTAAGCCACTTTTTAACTACTAACCACACCGCCATAAATTTATGACCTCGATATTCATTGATTGCATCAATAGTAACTCATTGATAGTAAGACACAAAAAAACCAGCCATATTCGGCTGGTTTTTGAGATTTACTTTCAGTTACGCCTACTTTTTAAGCATTACCTTTCACTTGCATATTTAGCTGCTCAGCAAAATCTAGCATGCGGTTAAGCGGGATAAGGGATTTAACACGCAGTTCTTCGTTAACAAAAATCTCGTGCTCTTCACCACCTTCACTAAGCGCTTTCTCAATTGCTTTCAAACCGTTCATTGCCATCCAAGGACAGTGTGCACAGCTGCGACATGTTGCGCCTGCACCTGCGGTTGGCGCTTCGATAAGTTCTTTCTCTGGCACAAGTTGCTGCATTTTAAAGAAAATGCCTTTGTCTGTCGCAACGATCATTTGTTTGTGAGGAAGCGCTTTCGCTGCTTTGATCAGCTGACTCGTTGATCCAACGGCATCGGCAAGTTCTACGACGCTTGCTGGTGACTCAGGGTGAACCAAAATAGCCGCATCTGGATACACGCTCTTCATTTTTCGTAGCGCATCAGCAGAGAACTCATCATGAACCACACACTCACCCTGCCAAAGCAGCATATCTGCGCCAGTTTTGTTAGCGATGTACGATCCTAGGTGACGGTCTGGTCCCCAAATAATTGGCTTATCTTCAGCGTCTAAGTGTTCCACGATTTCAAGCGCAATACTCGATGTAACGACCCAGTCGGCACGGGCTTTAACCGCTGCTGAGGTGTTTGCGTAAACTACAACCGTATGATCAGGGTGAGCATCACAAAACTCGCTGAACTTATCCGCAGGACAGCCAAGGTCGAGCGAACATTCCGCTTCCAACGTTGGCATTAGAATGCGCTTTTCTGGTGTCAGAATTTTGGCCGACTCGCCCATAAAGCGAACACCACCAATAATCAATGTACTTGCAGGGTGACGATTACCAAACTTCGCCATTTCCAACGAGTCACCAACAAACCCGCCAGTGTCTTCAGCTAGGGCTTGAATCTCAGGGTCGGTATAATAGTGCGCGATAAGTACCGCATCTTTTTCTTTGAGTAACTTTTTAATACGCTCAATGTAAGATGCTTTTTCTTCTTCGCTTAATGGAACTGGTTTCGGTGGGAATGGGTAAACAGTGTCGATTTTATCTAATATATGGCTCATTGCTCATGCTCTACGCAACTTCCTTTAATCCGAGTATTGTAACCTCGTTAATTTTCAAAAACCAACTTGTCGCGGGGATTTCTAGCGGTCTAGCCGTATATCTTTGTTACAGGTAGCATTTCCGAGTAGCGAAATTCGGTGCAACACAAGGTCAGAGGCTCTGCATCATTGCTATCGACTTAGCCGTTCTGCACCAACAGAAAATGGAAAAGAAAAAGGAAGCCGAGGCTTCCTTTTCAAAACATAACGTCTTACAGCTTAGAGCTGGCAAGTTTTGCAGATGCACTACCTGGGTATTCATCAACCACTTGTTGGTAGTACTTTTTCGCTTGAGCTGCATTGTTATTACGCTCAGCGATTTCGCCTAACTTAAGCAACGCATCGGCTCGCTTGTTGGAGTCTTTATAAGACACAACAGCGGCAAAACTTTTCACTGCATCCTCATCCTGCTTTTTAGCGAAGTACAACTGACCTAACCAGTAGTGAGAATTCGCTGAATATGTAGAATCAGGATAATCTTTCTGGAACTGCTGGAACGCTGCAATTGCGCCAGTGTAATCACGCTTTTTGAGAATGAGGTCAACTGCATTCTGATATGCCGTTTGCTCATCAACATTTGGAGTGTACTGGCCACCTGTTTTCACAGGTTGTGCTTCTTGTGCAGGTGTGGATTTTATCTCTCCACGAACACGATCCAGCTCGACAAACAACTCACGTTGACGTTGCAACATTTGTTTCATTTCGTAGCTATTTCGCTCTAATTGACCACGCAATTCACTGATCTCTTGTGACATTTGGTCAATTTGCTGTTGCATTTGGAGCTGAACGCGATTGCGATTTTGTAGCAAACGTTCTAGACGTTCTACTTCCGTTTCAGATGAACGGCTCTTAGAGACGGATGATGTGCTGTTGAGATCGGATACTGGAGCTGGTGCAGCGAACGCAAAGTTCGCTGCACTTGCCAGTAACGTAAGCGCAACAGCGCGCTTAGTGTTACTGAACATGAGGATTACCTCGAATTAGTATACTAGAACCGCGCGACGGTTCTTAGCGTAAACTTCATCTGATTGACCTAGAAGAAGTGGCTTCTCTTCACCGTAGCTAACGATTGAGATTTGGTCAGCTTGAACACCTAGTGCTTGTAGGTAGTTCGCTACTGCTTGTGCACGACGCTCACCTAGAGCAATGTTGTACTCAGGTGTACCGCGCTCATCAGCGTGACCTTCGATAGTTACGTTAAGTGCTGGGTTCTTGCTTAGGTAAGAAGCGTGAGCCGCTAGCATCTCTTCGTAATCTGCTGCAATTGTTGAGTTGTCAAAAGCAAAGTAGATTGTTTGAGTTTCACGTAGCGCTTGCTCTTTTAGCTCTTGCTCTGTCAACTGACCGCTTTGATCAATTGGCGTAGCTACTGTTGTTTCCACTGCGCCATTGTTGTTTGTTGCTGCACCAGTGTTAGAAGCAGCGTCGTCGCTTGAACTACACGCTGTAACAGCCATTACAGGAAGCGCGATTAGTAGCCCTTTTAGAACCTTGTTCAGTTGCATCTTATTTTCCTTTATTAATCAAACTTATTACTACAAAAACGGTGACCATGCAGGCGCTCGAACACGCCCATTTGTTGCCGGTAATCTAGCTTTGAATCGACCATCAATTGACACCATCGATAGTACGTTTTTCTTGTTGTAAATCGAGCTATACACAACCATGCCACCGTTTGGGGCAATACTAGGAGACTCATCAAGCAAGGTCTTAGTTAAGACTTGAAGAGCACCAGTTTCCAAATCTTGTTTCGCCAAATTAAATCCTGCGTTGCTGCGGTTCACCATAACTAGGAATCGCCCATCAGGAGTAATCTGACCACCCAAATTTTGGCTGCCTTGCCAAGTCAAACGGTCAATAGAACCGCTGCCCAAATTTACTTGATAAATCTGTGGTTTACCACCCCTATCCGATGTGAAAATCAACGATTTTCCATCCGGATACCAGAACGGTTCCGTATTATTTGATCTGCCACGCGTAATTTGCGTCAGCTTACGAGTGTTAAGGTCAAACGTATAAACATGAAGCGAGCCTGTTTTAGAAAGAACAATCGCTAACTTATTGCCATCTGGCGAAAATCTTGGCGCACCATTGTGACGTGGGTATGAAGTAATTTTCTCACGTTCACCGGTGTAGATGTTCATGATGAAGATTTCTGCTTGGCCATTTTGGAAGCTAACATACGCAAGCTTTTTACCATCTGGTGACCACGCTGGTGACATTAATGGTTGCTTAGAACGTAAAACCAGACGCTCATTGTAGCCATCGTAATCAGCGACTCGAAGTTGGTAAGGGAAACGGTCTTTATCGTTCACTACCACATATGCGATACGAGTCATGAAAGCGCCACGGTCGCCAGTTAACTGTTCATACACCAAATCAGAGATACGGTGAGCGTACTCACGCATA
The DNA here is from genome assembly GCF_033340275.1 of Vibrio sp. 1402. Lineage (NCBI taxonomy): Bacteria > Pseudomonadati > Pseudomonadota > Gammaproteobacteria > Vibrionales > Vibrionaceae > Vibrio > Vibrio sp. 1402. Next base: position 126,697 of record NZ_JAWOWE010000002.1, on the reverse strand, counting down.
CGAGGCCCTTGAACAGTGGCTACTTTATTGAACAGCACATGATCTTTTGACAGAACCAATTCACCGTCACTACCAAGCGCCTTACTCTTCCCACCTGTTAACTGACCACGCACAATATCAACAAGTTGATAGTTGATAACGTAGTCACCTTGGTCGTTTTGCTTGATTGAACCAGTCAATAGCGCATCCACACCTAAATTGGTCCAAGCATCAAAATTAACTTCTGATTCACTGAACGGTGTTTGTGGCATTTTGCTCGTTGGAACTGGGCTGAATTTACCACTACGTTGTAAATCCGAGGCGATAACAGCAGAAACATCCGTTGGAAGCGCTTGTGTGCCCTCCCACTTAAACGGAACAACAGCAATTGGTCGTGCTGAATCAATACCATCGGTAATGACCAACTCTAATGCGGCATTCGCCACATTTGTCATACTGCTAAACAGTACAAACATTCCTAGTAAAAGGCGTCTAATCACGTCTTATTCCTTTTAGTCCAAAGCAACAGTTATGTTGATGTCTTTTAGTCTTTCATTGACCGCTGATTCTGAAGATTTAGGGAACGTCCCTACCTGAGCTATTGCTCGCTTCGCCGCAGCACATACTCGAGTATCGCCACTCAAAACGGTAACACCAGAGACCATCATATCAGTTCCTGTCGGAATCAATTTGATGTTTACCCTACACTCCTTTCCCAGCAAGTAGTCATCCTTAATCAGCTTTTGCTGAATATTTTGAGTATAGATGGATGACATACGAGAAAGTTCGTCGTCAATAAATTGATTGCGCGCAGCACTGTTTTTACTGACCTCATCCTCGAGACCCGCAAAAATATCATCTAACGCGGCTTCTTGAGCTTTACGCTCACGCTCGGCACGCTCAGCTGCTTCTCTCGCTTTACGCTCTCGCTCCGCTGCCTCTTTTGCCGCTTTCTCTTTTGCGATGCGCTCTTGTTCAGCTTTTTCAGCTGCTTCACGCTCACGACGTGCTTTTTCTTCCGCTTCTTTTGCTGCTTTTTCACGAGCTAAACGTTCTTGCTCAGCTTTTGCGATAGCCGCTTCTTTTGCTAAACGCTCCTGCTCAGCTTTACGCACGGCTTCTTCTTTTTCCTTGCGCTCTTTTTCTAGCTTAGCAGCTCGCTCTTTTTCTTTGCGAACACGTTCTTCTTCCTGCTTGCGCTCTTGCTCTTTTTTCTTACGCGCAGCTTCTGCTTCTCGTGCCGCTTGAGCATCTTTCGCTTGCTGCTCTTTCAACTTGCGAATTTGCTCTTCTTCAGCTTTGCGGTTTTTTTCTAGCTGCTCTGCTTCGCGTCTCAGTTTATCAAGACGCTCTTGTTCTTTTTTCGCTGCCTTTTCGCGTTGCTGGCGAATTTCTTTCGCTTGTTGCTGCACAAGTTTTGGATCGATGACAACAGCTTGAACCATTTGCCCTGTAGGCTCTGGTTTAGACATATTGAAGTCCGTCCCCCAAAGCAGGGCTGCAACTAGAATTGCATGCAAACCAACCGATATTGCTATCGGTTTGGTGTATTGGTTGGGTTTCTTCTTGTGATCTTTCATAGATAATTGATGTCTATTCCCTGATATCGGTCATTAGACCTACCTTAGGGATACCAGCTCGACTTAGTTCATCCAGCAATAGAACAACATCGGCATATGGTGTTGCCGCGTCGCCACCTACCGCAACTGGTGAATCTGGCTTAACCTCTCGCTCCGCTTTCACTCGCACAATAACATCTTGCAACGACAAACCTCGCTGAACTTCTTCATCATTGACGCTTAGGCCTAAATTACCCTCGCTATCAATTTCGATGATAATAAAGCTACTGTCAGTCTCGCCAGCAAGGTCTTGCATAGATTCTGCAGTCGATGTTTTCGGAAGATCAACGTCGACGCCTTGAGTCACAAATGGAGCGGTCGCCATAAAAATGATCAACAGTACGAGCATTACGTCGATATACGGAACAACGTTGATCTCCGCTGTCATTTTTCGCTTTTTAGGTTGATAACCCGCCATGCTTTATTCCTTATCCGCGCTGTCTCGGCCAGCCATCGCTTGACGATGAAGGATGCTGTGGAATTCTTCAGAAAATGTTGCGTAAGTGTGCTCTAGTTTACTCACTTTATTGCTTAGGCGGTTGTACGCCATTACTGCCGGAATAGCCGCAAATAGACCCATCGCTGTCGCGATAAGTGCCTCGGCGATACCCGGTGCAACCATAGACAACGTAGCTTGCTTTACTTCACCCAGCGCAATAAAGGCGTGCATGATGCCCCAAACGGTACCAAATAGGCCGATATAAGGGCTTATAGAACCGACTGTTGCCAAAAACGGTAAGCTTGTTTCTAGCTCATCAACTTCACGAGAAACAGCAACGCGCATTGCGCGGCCAGTGCCTTCCATGATGTAAGCTGGTGAATTTGCGTTGCTCTTACGTAGGCGAGCAAACTCTGTAAAACCTGCGTAGAAGATTTCTTCTGTGCCTTCAATTTCGTCTTTACGCGCTTTTACTTTTTGGTAAAGCTGAGAAAGATCAGTACCCGACCAAAATTTGTCTTCAAACTGCTCTGCATTTTTTGACGCTTGAGAAAGCACTTTGCTGCGCTTGATGATCATTGCCCATGACACAATTGACATGCCAAGCAACGTCAGCATCACAAGCTTTACCAACAGACTGGCCTGAAGAAAGAGATCTAAAATGGAAATATCAGCAGTCACTATTTGTTAGCTCCGAATTTATAAAGGTTGGAATAGCTATTGGTTTCATTTTCTTATTATCGATACATGCTACCTTAACCGAGGCCTTGCACAATATCTTGCCTTGATCATTGACCAACTCTTGACAGAATTGCAGAGAAGCACGTTTTATTTCTGACACTCGGGTTACGACTGTCAGATGCTCGTCCAGCCTAGCCCCTTGGTTGAAATCGATATCCATGTGTCGGACAACAAAGCCGATATTTTGTTCCAGTAACACATGTTGAGAAATGCCTTTAGCACGTAACATCTCTGTCCGTGCGCGCTCAAAGAATTTTAGATAATTAGAATGATATACAACACCGCCCGCATCAGTGTCTTCATAGTACACGGTGATCGGCCAGTGAAAGAGATTTGATGTGCCTTGCAAGGGAGTACCAATATATTCAATTCTTTAAAGTAATTACTATAACTGAAGCGACAGCAATTGGTACCGAGCTAAGGAAATATTTTTGAAATTTGTAGAAAAAATAAAAGCTAGGCGAGATACCTAGCTTTTATTCGATAATTTAGTAACCGACTTTATTACAGCATATTTCAGCCTAAATGAAATAAAGTGCCGTTAGATAAATTAAGATAGCTAACGAGAAATAAGGACTAAACAAAACTTGCCAGTACCAGTTTCTTGGCTTGAAGCCCACCCCATACACCATGCTTGAACATACAGACCAAATCAGTGCTGGTGCGATGATTGAGTTAAAACCACCAATTGCTTGATGGTAAGCTTCAGGGTCCCACATCACCAATCCTACGTGCATAAAGCCAAGGATGAGAGATAAGACTCGTAGCAGAGTCTTATCCATTGGTGCGTGAAGTTTCGCTACCTTATCAGCGAGGTTACTCACTGTCTTTATCCATCATTTCTGAGTGCTCTAGCCAAAGAGCGTTGATGATACCGAATGCACAAGCAAGTAGTACACCTAGAATCCATGCGAAATACCACATAGTAAATGCTCCTTAGTAAAGTGAGTTTTTGTTGTCTTCAATGTACTGGTCATCAAGGCGACCAAACATCTTGTAGTAAGTCCAAGATGTGTAACCAAGGATGATTGGCACCATAACAAACGCAACGCCTGTCATTAGGTTCAGAGTCAGCTCAGATGACGTTGCATCCCACATTGTTAAGCTGTGGCTTGGCATTAAGTCTGAAGGCATGATGAATGGGAACATCGCAAAACCTGCAGTAAAGATAACACCAGCAACACCCAAGCTTGAAGTAATGAACGAAATCGCACATTTTTCAAGACGAGATGCCAATACAGCGAGAAGCGGCATTGCAACACCTAATACAGGAGCAGCCCATAGTAGTGGGTAGTTTTCAAAGTTCTTCATCCACGCACCAGCTTCACGGATAACCTCTTTGTTTAGAGGGTTAGAAGCAGCGTTAGTGTCGATACCGCCAACAATGACGTAGCCATCGATATTTTGGATCCAGAAACCAGCCGCTACAAACGCAGCAACCGTCAGTAAACCAGCCAACTGAGCAACGTTGCGCGCACGCACATGCACTTCGCCTGTTGTTTTCATTTGTAGCCAAGTAGAACCTTGCATCAAAATCATGAACAAGCTTACTAGACCACACAACAGTGCAAATGGGTTTAGTAGACCAAAGAATGAGCCATGGTATGTTGGCATCAAGAACTCACTCAATTGGAATGGTACACCTTGTAGAAGGTTACCAAACGCTACACCAAAGATGATTGGCGGAACAAAACCACTGATTGAGATACAGATATCCCAGGTATTGCGCCATTTTGGATCTTCGATTTTAGAGCGGTAGTCTAGGCCCAGAGGACGAAGCCATAGCGCTGCTAGTGTCAAAATCATCGCTAAGTAGAAGCCTGAAAATGACGTTGCGTAAACCAAAGGCCAAGCAGCGAACAGTGCACCACCAGCAGTGATAAGCCAAACTTGGTTACCATCCCAGTGAGGAGCAATTGAGTTAATCATGACACGGCGTTGCGTGTCGTTTTTACCGATGATAGGTACAAGCGCGCCTACACCCATATCGAAGCCGTCTGTTACTGCAAAACCAACTAGTAGAACACCGATTAGTACCCACCAGATGAGTCGCAAGATTTCGTAATCAAACATCTTGTTATCTCCTTACCTTACGCTTCTACTTGGCGACTAACTTTGTCTTCAACAGAGTCAGCATTTTGCTCGAAGTGGTAGCGACCCGTTTTCAGGCTACTTGGGCCTTTACGAGCGAATTTCAACATTAGGTAAACTTCTGCAATCAGGAATACCGTGTATAGCGCCAGAATTGCGAAGAGTGAAGTCCAGATTTCACCTGCAGTTAGCGCAGAAGCTGCAACATGCACTGGTAGAATTTCACCTACAGCCCAAGGCTGACGGCCGTACTCAGCGACGAACCAACCCGCTTCAATTGCAATCCAAGGTAGTGGAATGCTAAATAGTGCAGCTTTTAGAATCCATTGTTTCTGTTCAATCTTCTGACGACACGTTTGGATAAACGCCGCACCAAAGACAAACAACATGATGAAGCCACAAGCAACCATGATACGGAATGACCAGAATAGCGGCCATACTGTTGGGATTGAGTCGTCCGCAGCAGCTTGGATTTGCTCTTCTGTTGCATCAACAACATTGTCTGTGTAGCGCTTTAGAAGTAGACCGTAACCTAGGTCACCTTTCACTTCATCAAACGCAGTCATGTTTTCTTCTGACTTATCGCCCGCACGAAGCTTCTCTAGAAGTTCATAAGCGTACATGCCGTCACGAATACGATCGACGTGTTCATCACGTAAATCACGAAGACCTGTTACTTGCTCATCAAAAGAGCGTGTCGCGATAATACCCATTACGTAAGGGATCTTAATTGCGTAATCGGTATGCATCGTTTCCTGGTTAGGAACACCAAATAACGTAAATGCGGCAGGTGCAGGTTCAGTGTGCCACTCTGCTTCAATTGCAGCGAGTTTCACTTTTTGAACTTCACCAAGCTCATAGCCAGATTCGTCACCAAGAACGATGGTAGATAAGATAGCTGCAATACCGAAAGAAGCAGCAATAGCAAACGAACGACGAGCAAACGCAATGTCACGACCTTTTAATAGGTAGTATGAACTGATGCCTAGAATAAACATTGCGCCACAAGTGTAACCAGAAGCAACCGTATGCACGAACTTAACCTGAGCAACTGGGTTTAGTACAACCTCAGAGAAGCTCACCATTTCCATTCGCATGGTTTCGAAGTTGAAATCTGCGCCTACTGGGTTTTGCATCCAGCCGTTTGCGATAAGAATCCAAAGAGCAGAGAAGTTAGAGCCTAGTGCCACAAGCCAGGTAACCGCTAAGTGTTGGCGTTTAGATAGACGATCCCACCCGAAGAAGAATAGACCAACAAAAGTTGACTCCAGGAAGAATGCGACAAGTGCTTCGATCGCTAGCGGTGCACCGAAGATATCACCTACATAGTGGGAGTAGTAAGACCAGTTCGTACCAAACTGGAACTCCATGGTAAGGCCTGTCGCCACACCAAGTGCAAAGTTAATACCGAATAGCTTACCCCAGAACTTGGTCATGTCCTTATAGATTTGCTTGTTCGTCATTACGTACATCGATTCCATAATGGCCAGAAGGAAGGCCATACCAAGGGTCAATGGTACGAATAGGAAGTGATACATCGCTGTCAGTGCAAACTGCAACCGCGATAGATCAACTACGTCAATCATGGTAACTCCTATGTGTCGGCTGAATGACACTCTCTACATATTGCAATCCATATTCAGGTGTTATTTACACTTGAAAAATGTTGAATTATCACAACTCATTGTTGCAAAAATGTGCTTCATTGGTTAGTTAATTGTTAAGCATCAGCTAATATAGCTGGGGCTAATATTACTTGTAAAAACAGATTGTTTCAAAAGGTTTATAGCCGTAACGCGCTTTGATATACATCAATGTTTATGCGCGGAATTTGCACAAAAATCCATCACATTGATCTAGATCAACCAGTATTGGATACGGATGTTAAGAGAGAGTAATCAGGAGAGAAATTAACCAGTTGCAAGCAAACATCGAGTTAACAATCAATGCTTTTTACTTACTAAACCAGTATGAGAAAAAATTCAAAAAATGTGAGTTTGGTCAACTTTAATGAAGCGCTGGGCAACAAAGGCCCAGCGAGGGAATCTTATTTTTCAATTCCGAAATGCAAATACGCACGATCTGTCGCGATTCTTCCACGCGGAGTGCGTTGTAAATAACCTTGCTGAATAAGATAAGGTTCAAGAACGTCTTCAATAGTGTCCTTTTCTTCACCTATCGCCGCTGCCATGTTGTCGAGCCCGACCGGACCACCACCAAATTTTTCCATAATCGCGAGTAGTAGCTTACGGTCCATGTAATCGAAGCCTTCGGCGTCCACATCAAGCATATTCAACGCCTTATCGGCAACATCGGCACAAATGTGACCATTGCCTTTCACTTCCGCATAATCACGAACACGGCGTAGCAAACGGTTAGCAATACGTGGTGTGCCACGCGCACGTCTTGCCACTTCCAATGCACCTTCAGGTTCCATTGATAAACCTAAACAATCCGCGCTTCGCTGCACAATATCTTGAAGGTCTTTTATCTTATAAAACTCAAGGCGCTGAGTAATACCAAAGCGATCGCGCAATGGTGACGTCAAAGAGCCCGCTCGGGTCGTCGCACCAATTAACGTAAACGGTGGTAAATCGATCTTAATAGAACGAGCGGCCGGACCTTCACCGATCATAATATCCAGTTGATAATCTTCCATCGCCGGATATAGCACCTCTTCAACCATCGGACTCAAGCGGTGAATCTCATCGATGAACAACACATCGTTTTCTTCAAGGTTGGTTAACAGCGCGGCCAAATCGCCTGCTTTCTCAAGTACAGGGCCTGAAGTAGTGCGAATGTTCACTTCCATTTCATTGGCAACGATATTCGCAAGTGTGGTTTTACCCAAACCTGGGGGACCAAAAATCAAAAGGTGATCAAGTGCTTCGCTACGTAACTGAGCAGCTTTAATGAAGATCTCCATTTGGTCACGGACATGGTCCTGACCTTGGTAATCCGCTAATTTTTTTGGCCGAATAGCACGATCAATGACATCTTCATCACGAAAGGCAGGGTTTTCTGGCGCGATTAAACGATCGGCTTCAATCATCTTTTTACCTTGAAAAATGGTTACCTGAGAGAATAATGCCGCTCGTTTAACAGCAAGTGGCATATTTCTATATCTCGTCATCCTGTACAGCGACGAAGGAGCGTGATACAGGATCTTCTATCCGAGCGATTTATGGTCAAATTGTTTCATTAACCGCTCAGCGTGCTGCTATTAGATTCCCAGTCTCGCCAGGCTCGCTGGAATGACACAAAAAACATCGTTAAGCGATTGGCATTAACCTTAGAGAATGAGTTATCTTGAACAAATGTTCACTGTGCAACCAGCGTTACACCATTGATTTTAGAGCTTCACGGATCATTTGCTCACTGCTCATGTCCGGTTTAGCGATCTGAGATACCACTTTCGACGCTTGAGTCGGCTTGTAACCTAGAGCTAGAAGCGCACTGATTGCTTCTTCTTCTGCGTTGTTGGATGTTGCACCAGAATCCGCAGGAGCAGCATCCGTAAATGGTGTAAATAGATCGCCAGCGCCCCACCCTTTCAAGCGGTCTTTCATTTCAACAACCAATCGCTCTGCGGTTTTCTTGCCAACGCCTGGAAGCTTAACCAGCGTAGAAACGTCTTCATGTTCCACACAAGTAACAAATTGCGTTGCTGTCATACCAGAGAGAATACCAAGACCGAGTTTAGGACCAACGCCATTGGCTTTGATCACTTCACGGAAAAGTGCTCGTTCTTTTACTGTGTTGAAACCGTATAGCAATTGCGCATCTTCACGGACAACAAAGTGAGTATAAATAATGGCTTCTTCGCCAACATTTGGCAGTTCGTAAAAACAGCTCATTGGCATCTGGACTTCATAGCCAATGCCATTAACTTCAATTAATACTTCAGGTGGTTGTTTTTCAATCAGTATGCCACGAAGACGTCCAATCACTATAAATACTCTTTGGAAATGAATTTGCGACAGGATAATAAAGAACTGGATAGACATCCAGTTAATTTTAACGGTAGCGCCCTTTTCTGGCACTGGTTGCTTTGCCCGCTAACGCAACGAGAGTCTTGTTAGTATTGGCATGACAAATCGCCACACCTAAAGCATCGGCTGCATCCGCTTGAGGCTTGGCGGGCAATTTAAGCATCTGCTGAACCATATGCTGAACTTGCGCTTTGTCCGCGCCACCAGTGCCGACGACAGCTTGCTTAATAAGACGAGCCGCGTATTCAAATACCGGCAACTCCGCATTTACCGCAGCAACAATTGCACTGCCACGAGCTTGGCCAAGTTTTAGCGCTGAATCCGCGTTTTTGGCCATAAACACTTGCTCGATCGCGAAAACGTCCGGTTGAAACTGGGTAATGATTTCCGTGACGCCTGCATAAATCTGTTTAAGCCGACCCGGAAGTTCTTTTTCTGAAGTACGAATGCAGCCACTACCAAGGTATTGCAAGTGGCGTCCATTTTGACGAATGACCCCATAGCCGGTAATGCGCGAACCTGGGTCAATGCCCAAAATAATTGACATGAATGTTCCTAAAAATGAGGCCTAATTCGGCCTCAGTCTTTTTATTATTACTTGCTAACTTCGGAGCAAATACCGCTCCCGACACCTTGAGTTTAATCTAGCGTAGCCGCAACGTCGTCAGAGATATCACCATTGTGATAAACCTCTTGAACGTCGTCCAGATCTTCCAAAGCGTCAATCAAACGAAGTAGTTTTGGCGCAGTATCCGCGTCCAAATCTGCTTTCGTAGATGGGATCAGCGACACCTCAGCGTTCTCTGCCTCAAACCCTGCGGCATCAAGAGCATCTTTTACGAGTCCAAAATCGCCTGGGGCCGTGTAGACATCAATCGAGCCATCTTCTGCCGTTTCAATGTCATCAGCACCACTTTCTAATGCCACTTCCATTACCGCATCCTCATCTAAACCTGGGCCATATGAAATCACGCCTTTCTTGTCGAAAAGATAGTTGACGCTACCATCCGTCCCCAGATTACCGCCTGACTTTGAGAATGCATGGCGTACGCCAGATACCGTACGATTTCGGTTATCCGTCATACATTCGACCATGACCGCCGTACCACCTGGACCATAACCTTCATAGATCACGGTTTCCATGTTGTCGTCGCCTTCACCACCAGCACCTCGGCTGACAGCGCGGTTGACAGTGTCACGTGTCATGTTGTTAGACAGTGCTTTATCAATTGCTGCTCGCAAACGTGGGTTATTTTCTGGCTCACCGCCCCCCTCTTTTGCCGCAACAACGATTTCACGGATTAATTTAGTAAAGATTTTGCCGCGCTTCGCATCTTGCGCTGCTTTACGGTGACGAATATTCGCCCATTTACTATGACCAGCCATAATTCACCTTTTAATGTATTTTGACGCTTAATAGCAGACATGTTCTAAAAAGCGTTGCTTGGGAAATTGCTTTGGAAGTTTCTTGGGTTTATTTAAACAAAAACTCCCGCAGTTGCGGGAGTTTTCTTCAAATGTTGTGCGCTTATTCTGCGTCTTTTTCTTTCGCTGCAGTTACTGCGATTGCTAGCTCTTCTAGCGCTGCTGGGTTCGCAATACTTGGTGCGTCTGTTAGTAGACACGCCGCTGCTGTTGTTTTAGGGAACGCAATAACATCACGGATGTTCTCTGTGCCACATAGCAGCATTACTAGACGGTCTAAACCAAATGCAAGACCAGCGTGTGGAGGCGTACCGAATTTCAGCGCATCAAGCAGGAAGCCGAACTTAAGCTGTTGCTCTTCAGGTGTGATACCTAGAATATCAAATACGGCTTCTTGCATATCTGCGTTGTGGATACGAACAGAGCCGCCGCCCACTTCGTAGCCATTTAGAACCATATCGTAAGCGTTAGAATTTGCCGCAGCAGGGTTTGCTTTTAGCTCTTCTGCAGTCACACCTAGAGGCGATGTGAATGGGTGGTGCATCGCGTGTAGGTTGCCTTCGTCATCTTCTTCGAACATTGGGAAGTCAACAACCCATAGTGGAGCCCATGCAGACTCATCCGTTAGCTCTAGGTCTTTACCTAGTTTCAAACGTAGCGCACCCATTGCTTCTGCAACGATGCCCGCTTTATCAGCGCCAAATAGGATAATGTCACCAGATTCCGCTTGAGTACGATCTAGAATGCCGTTGATCACGTCTTCATTTAGGAACTTAGCGACTGGAGATTGGATACCTTCCATGCCCGCTGCACGGTCGTTAACCTTCATCCAAGCTAGACCTTTCGCACCGTAGATGCCAACGAATTCACCGTAGCCATCAATTTGCTTACGAGTCAAAGATGCACCACCTGGAACGCGAATAACGGCAACGCGGCCTTTTTCGTCGTTTGCTGGACCTGAGAATACTTTGAACTCAACATCTTTCACTAGGTCAGCAACGTCTACTAGTTCCAGTGGGTTACGTAGGTCTGGCTTGTCCGAACCGAAACGACGAATCGCTTCGCTGAACGGCATTACTGGGAATTCACCTAGGTCAACATTTAGTAGCTCTTGCCACATTTCACGAACCATTTTCTCAGTCGTTGCACGAACTTGGTCAGCCGTCATGAATGACGTTTCGATATCGATCTGAGTGAATTCTGGTTGACGGTCAGCACGCAAGTCTTCATCACGGAAACACTTAACGATTTGGTAGTAACGGTCAAAACCAGACATCATTAGAAGCTGTTTGAATAGCTGTGGAGACTGAGGAAGCGCGTAGAAGCTGCCTTTGTGAACACGGCTAGGTACTAGGTAGTCACGAGCGCCTTCTGGTGTCGCTTTTGTTAGTACTGGTGTTTCAATGTCTAGGAAGCCGTTGTCATCTAGGAAACGACGAACAAAGCTAGACGCTTTAGCACGTAGCTTGATACGGTCGCTCATTTCTGGACGACGTAGATCTAGGTAACGGTACTTCAGACGTTGCTCTTCAGAGTTCTTTTGGTTGAAGTCTAGAGGCAGAACATCAGAACGGTTGATGATTTCAAGACCTTTCGCAAGGATCTCAACTTCACCTGTTGCCATGTCTTTGTTTACTTGGCTTTCTGGACGAACGCGAACTTCACCAGTTAGCTTGATACAGAATTCATTACGAAGTGTGTTAGCCACTTCATACGCATCTGCCATATCTGGATCAACAACTACCTGAACGATACCTTCGCGATCTCGCATATCGATAAAAATAAGACCGCCTAAATCACGACGACGGTTAACCCAGCCGCAAAGTTCTACAGTTTGTCCTGCAAGGGACTTGTTCAGGTGACCACAGTAATGGGTACGCATAATGAAATTCCCAATCTCTCAAATGTTGTTAACTACGCTCTGTCAGCCTCATTGCTAAGCAGAGTAAAGATTCAGTTATACGCTGAATGTCCACGAAAATCGACTACTCAACATACAATTACGTGTGTTTTATCATTCACTGGTGCTTTTTAGTACAACAAATGTTCAAAAGCTCACCAAAGCGAAAAAATTGGGGAGGATTATAGCGTGAAATTACCTATTTCAGCAAAACTCTCGTAAAGTATTCACACGAGTAGCAAGCAGTAAAGAATAATGGATAACTTACCTCTTCGACTTGGATTGACAATGTGGTCGCACAATCAATGGCAACAAAGTTTTTACGGCAGCGGGACAAAGCCCGCTGAACGTTTAGAAAGGTATGCGCAAGTGTTTCATACCGTGGAAGGCAACACGACATTTTATGCCACACCGACGCTCAATACAGTGCAAAACTGGAGAGCCGCAACCCACGATGATTTTCGCTTTACTTTCAAACTTCCTAAAGCCATTACTCATGAGCAAATGCTAAGAGGTTGCAGCGAACAACTGAGAGACTTCATGAAAGTCATGGAGCCTTTGCATGACCGTGTAGGCCAATGGACAATTCAATTACCAGCCGCATTTGGTCCTGAGCACCTTGATCGACTGAAAAAGTTCTGCGCGAGCTTTCCACCTAACTTCCCTCTCGGTGTTGAGGTTCGCCATATGGCATTTTTCTCCAAAGGCGAAGAAGAGCGAGCACTTAACCAATGGTTAGTAGAGAATAATATTGACCGCATTATTATGGATAGCCGCCCAGTCTTTGCCGCTAAGCCCGACAATGAGGCGATTATTGATGCACAAATGAAAAAACCACGAGTCCCTGTTCACGCCATTGCTACCGCTTCACATCCTTTGATTCGCTTTATTGGTCATCCAGAAGAACAACAAAATTACGAGTTTTTTAAACCATGGCTCAACAAGTTGCCACAATGGATTGCCGAAGGTAAACAGCCATATGTCATGATCCATACCGCAGACAATATAATTGCGCCAGAGTTGGCCGCAAACCTATATAAAGACATACAAAAGCGTATCACACTCCCTGAGTTATCACCTTTCCCAGCTGACGATGGCAACTCGCAGTTACAGATGTTCTAACGCAACACATGACAGAGGCGCGAAATTCCCATAAAATACGCGCCTTTTTTGGTGCCTGACATTTTCAGGCGGCTTGTATGCAGAGACTTAGTTATGAACCCTAAGAGCAATCCAGATACTATTTTTTCGGCTCCAATCGATAAAATTGGGGATTTCACGTTCGATGAACGCGTAGCGGAAGTATTTCCTGACATGATTCAACGATCGGTACCGGGTTACAGCAATATCATTTCTGCAATCGGTATGCTGGCAGAGCGTTTTGTAAAACCTCACTCAAACATCTATGACCTTGGCTGTTCTTTGGGTGCTGCAACATTGTCTATGCGTCGCCATATCAAACAAGAAGGTTGCCAAATCATCGCAGTGGACAACTCTCCTGCAATGGTTGAGCGTTGTAAACTTCACGTCAACGCTTACCGCAGTGACACTCCTGTGGATGTAGTAGAAGCAGACATTCGCAATATCGAAATTGAAAACGCGTCAGTGGTGGTGTTGAACTTCACTTTGCAATTCCTCTCTCCAGAAGATCGTTACTCCTTGCTCGAAAAAATTTACGCTGGCCTTCGTCCGGGCGGCATTTTGATTCTATCTGAGAAATTCGTCTTCGAAGATGAAGTGTCGAACGAGCTGTTAATTGACCTTCACCACGACTTTAAACGTGCGAATGGTTATAGCGAACTAGAAATCAGCCAAAAGCGCAGCGCGATAGAAAACGTAATGCGCCCAGATTCAAAGAAAGAACATAAAGAGCGTTTCGCTAAAATTGGCTTTTCTAGCTATGACGTTTGGTTCCAATGCTTTAACTTCGGCTCCATGTTCGCGATTAAATAGACCATGCATACAAAGCCTGAACCATACCGATTTCGGCTTTTGTTAATAATTTATACCCATCAACTCAGCGATTAACTAACTATGTTTAACTTTGCAAATTTCTACCAATTGATTGCCCAAGACACCCGTCTTCAACCTTGGCTTAATGTGCTTCCACAACAGCTAACGGATTGGCAAAATGCAGAGCACGGTGACTTTGGTCGCTGGTTGAAAGCCCTGAACAAAATCCCAGCGGGTAGACCGGACAACATCGACATTGTTGATTCTGTCACGATTTCAAACAATGAGCCCATGCCTCAAGGGGAACTTAAAAAGCTAGAAAGCTTACTTCGTACATTCCATCCTTGGCGCAAAGGCCCATACAACGTACACGGCATCCATATTGATACTGAGTGGCGCAGTGATTGGAAATGGGACCGCGTGCTTCCGCATATTTCACCATTAAAGAATCGCAGCGTACTCGATGTAGGTTGTGGTAACGGATACCACATGTGGCGCATGCTAGGCGAAGGTGCACGCTTAACTGTCGGTATCGATCCATCTCACCTGTTTCTAATTCAGTTCGAAGCAATTCGTAAACTAATGGGCGATGACCAACGTGCACACCTATTGCCATTGGGTATTGAACAACTACCTAAGTTAGAAGCGTTCGATACGGTATTCAGCATGGGCGTGCTTTACCATCGCCGCTCGCCTCTCGATCATTTAGTGCAACTAAAAGATCAATTGGTATCTGGTGGTGAACTCGTATTGGAAACACTCGTGATTGAAGGTGATGAGAATGCAGTACTGGTCCCGACTTCTCGTTACGCGCAAATGCGTAATGTCTATTTCTTCCCTTCAGCAAAAGCCCTAAAAGTGTGGTTAGAATTGGTCGGTTTTGAAGATGTTCGTATCGTTGATGAAAACATCACATCCGTAGATGAACAACGTACCACAGATTGGATGACGCATAACTCTCTACCTGACTACTTAGATCCGAACGACCCAAGCAAGACTGTAGAAGGCTACCCTGCCCCTCGCCGCGCGGTTCTTGTCGCTCGCAAATCATAATTCGCTGAGATTCCTGACATTGTCTTAACTCATTTTACGAGTTAAGACATTACCCTCTTTCCTCGTAATGAGCGAGTTTGATTTTTGAATCCATTTTTCACGTCAAAATATAAGCACGCTCTAAATAAGGATGCGCTTTTATGTCCTTGATTTTTGGCTTTTCATCACTATTCCTCAAACAATAAGTAATAGAGAAACATTCTTACTTGTGAGGCTTTATCGATATAAGCTAAACTCCTAAAAAATAAACAACTTAATCCAATCCCAAGGTTTTCAATGTTATTACGATTGACCCCGATTGTTGCCATCGCCTTACTATCTGGATGCTCACTAACCAAAGGCGAACAGTACCACCAAGAAACGTTAGCGGCGATTCAAAATTCAGAAGCGAATGTCAATAATCGCATTACCAACCTAGAGCTACAGCTCAGCAACCAATCGGACTATATCGACAGCCTTGAAGAACAAGTCGATAAACTACAGGTTGAACTTCTTACATTTCGCGATGAAGCAATGGCAGAAGTAAAAAAACCGAAAGAGCCGATTATTGTCCAATCTCCCGCTCCTGTGGAACCAACCCCAACTCACGATATTGTCCTTGGCTCTATCGAAAAGGTCACTGTAGAGTCGATTAAGCAAACTTTTGATGCACGTATCGACACTGGTGCCGCGACGTCGTCTTTAAATGCCGTTGATATTGAAGAGTTCGAAAGAAATGGCAAAAAATGGGTCCGATTCCACTTAGCAGACACCAGTAAATCCGAAGAAGAGAAAAGTACTTGGATCGAAGCTCCTGTCATTCGCTACGTCAAAATCCGCCAGGTTACCAGTGAAGAGTTAGAACGCCGCGCTGTGGTAGAACTTTGGGTGCGCGTTGGAAAAATTCATGAAAAAGCGCAATTTACGTTGGCAGATCGCTCACATATGAACCATCCTATTTTACTGGGTAGAGAATTTATGCGCGACATAGCACTTGTCGATGTAAGTCGTACCTATATCCAAACGGACGAAGATAAAAAATAATAAGGTAGATTATGACGTCAAAAATACCGTTTTACCTTTCTATCATCTTATTGGTGATTGCGGGCATTGCTCTGAGTGTTTTCAGACATGAAAACTACGGCGTGCCTTGGACGCCAGGCGAAACTCGCCAGGTATGGGATGTAGAAGCTCGTATTGAGTTCAATGCTAACGGCAACGAAGTAAAAGCGTCACTTGCAGCACCTCATACACAAAGTGGTTACACACTTATCGGTGAATCTGCTTCCTCATCAGGTTATGGCGTTTCCTACATCAATGACGATTCAGGCCGTCGTGCAGAATGGTCAATTCGCCAAGCTCAAGGGCCACAAACCATATACTACAAAGCCCAGTTCTTAGTAGACCCTCAGGCTAAAGTCACTCCTTTACCGCCAACGGAAGACATTACGCCACCAACGCTATCAGCACCACAAGCAGCAGCGGCAAATGCCCTTATCGAACGTGCGATGAGTCGCTCAGCCGATAATGTGACGTTTACTCGTGAGCTTATCAAAGCGCTTAATGACCCAGATAGCCAAAACTCGTCGCTACTACTGAACGATTTCAGCCGTACTGATGCACTGCATAATATTTTGCTTACCGCAGGTATACAAAGCAAAACCGTCGGTGTTATCGAACTAGAAGATGGTCGTCGACGCCAAACAATTCAACCAATGGTTCAGGTTTGGTCAGGTAAAGATTGGGTACTGTTTTCGCCAAAATCCGAACAAAAAGCAGTGAAACCCAACTTGTTAGTGTGGGATGAATCAAACGTATCCTTACTTGACCTTGTTGGTGGTAAAAATAGCCAAGTGCATTTCTCGATGATTAAGCAAGAAATGACACCACAACAAGCTACAAACAACAAAATAGAAGCAGATGGATTACTGAATATTTCAATTCATAGCTTACCTTTGGAAGAGCAAGCGATGTTCAAAACCATCATGCTCATCCCTATTGGTGCTCTGATCGTTGTGTTCTTGCGTGTGATTATCGGCCTGAAAACATCCGGTACCTTCATGCCTGTGTTGATTGCCGTTGCTTTTGTTCAAACTCAACTATTAACGGGTATTGTCGGTTTCTTGCTAATTGTAGGTACAGGCCTGATTATTCGAAGCTATTTGTCTAGGTTGAACTTATTGCTGGTAGCAAGGATATCTGCGGTCATTATTACCGTTATCATGATCATCTCGGTGTTCACCGTTGTTGCGTTTAAGATGGGCTTAACGGAAGGCCTAACAATTACCTTCTTCCCTATGATCATCTTGTCTTGGACGATTGAACGTATGTCAATCCTATGGGAAGAAGAAGGTGCGAAGGAAGTTGCTCTGCAAGGTGGTGGTTCATTGCTGACAGCGGTATTAGTTTACCTTGCAATGACGAACTCATACATTCAACACTTAACCTTTAACTTCATTGGTCTACAGTTGATTGTTCTGGCCGGTATTCTATTACTAGGTACTTACACAGGTTACCGCCTCACTGAGCTACGACGCTTCAAACCACTAGCGGAGGACTAAACGATGTTCGAAAGTTTTACTTCGCCGTCTAAGCTTCGCCATAAAGGCATTATGGGGATGAACAAGCGTAACCACAGCTATATTGGCCGTTACAATGATCGTTCTAAATACCCACTTGTCGATGACAAGCTAAAGACCAAAATTATTGCACAGGCAGCAGGAGCAACAGTTCCTGCCCTGATCGGTGTCATTCATAACCAAGCTGAAGTTAAGACTATCCACAAAATGGTTGAGAACTGGCCTGGTTTTGTAATCAAACCTGCACAAGGTAGTGGCGGTAAAGGCATTCTGGTTGTTACGTCTCACAAAAACGGGGTATATACCAAACCCTCCGGCTCTACAATTGGTAGGGATGAGGTCGAGCGTCACATTAGTAATGCGCTTGCTGGCCTTTTCTCTCTTGGTGGTAAAAATGACGTTGCTGTGGTTGAAAACTTAATCAAGTTTGATGACTGTTTTGATGGCTTCAGTTATGAAGGCGTACCAGATGTTCGGATCATCGTATTTAAAGGTTATCCAGTTATGGCGATGATGCGCTGTTCTACAGCGGCTTCCGACGGCAAAGCAAACCTTCACCAAGGTGCCGTAGGAGTAGGCATTGACATCGCGACAGGTAAAGCCGTCAGAGCGGTGCAGTTCGATCATCCAGTGACTCATCACCCTGATACAGGTAAAGACCTTTCGACCCTTCAAGTACCGCATTGGGAGCGCTTGCTGGAGCTTGCGTCAAGTGCCTGGGAAATGACAGGTTTGGGATACATGGGTACGGATATGGTGCTGGATAAAGATGAAGGACCTATGGTTTTAGAGCTTAACGCTCGCCCTGGTCTGGCAATCCAAATCGCTAATGGTGCAGGCTTGCTTCCTCGTTTGAAACACATAGAGAGCCTTGGCACACCTGCTGAGTATCCAAAACCGATTGAACGCGTCGCTTACGCAGCAGAGCAGTTCGGTGTGAAGCCGTTGTTCTAACCCTCCGACCTAATGTTCGTTATTACTCGCCAGTAATTGTCATGATTACTGGCGTTTTTGTTCCCGCATCCAAAAACCTTGCACTTGCTCTCCTTATTAAACACATCCTTCTCATATAAGTTGAATCAATGATCGAGCTAACAAAATCAACATAGATCGTTTCTTTTCTACTTTGCCTTTTGAGTATGATGAGAGCTCCCCTTACTCAACTTGAGAGGTTGGGAAATGCTAATAAAAGAAACAAATAATGATGAACCAGAGCTTGAAGAACAAGAGAGCTTAGACCAACACCTACAACGCTTGTCTGAGCTTTCTGTCCAAGCACTTGAAGAGCTTGCTGAAATGATCGAAGTCAGGGACGATATTCCAGAGGAATAAACGTCGCTTCCTCATTAAGTTCCGCTAATAAGCCGAGACTGCCGTCCTACAGTCTCGGCTTATCTTATGTAGTTCGAAGCCTGCCTCGCAAACAGATACAAAAACGCCCGCGTTCATTGCGGGCGTTTTGTTAGATTCGAAGTTTACGATTCAAACTCTTCAATCATCTCTTGTGCTTCAGTCTTAGGCTTATCCGTTTGACCAAAACCACGCAGACCAACCACGTGTACGTGTTCGTGATCTTTAAACACCTTACGCACCAGTTTGTAGGTCGTACCTTTCTCTGGGCTGATGTTTTCAGGCGCCGCGATAAGAAGCTGCATATCCAGACGGTCACATAATTCGAACAATGTCGCGATCGATTTCGCATCCAGACGCGCTGCTTCATCCAAGAAAAGCAAACGACAAGGCACAATGTCTTTGCTGCGTAGACGACGAGACTCTTCTTCCCAGCTTTGCACGACCATCAGAAGGATTGACTGACCGGTACCGATCGCTTCGCCTGTTGATAGTGCGCCAGACTCAGCCTGTAGCCAACCATCTGTACCACGGTTCACTTCTACACTTAGCTCTAGGTAGTTACGGTAATCCAGTAGCTCTTCACCCAGAACCTGAGGAGAACGTTGACCCATATCGATATGTGGGTTCACACGTTGGAACAGCTTCGCCATTGCTTCGGAGAAAGTAAAGCGAGTCGATTCAAACAGGTCTTTGTGCTGCTCTTGCTGTGTCGCTAGACCGTTCAGTAGCACTTCGTGACTTTCGCGGATCTTCACGTTTAGACGTACGCCCTTCACCTGACCAAACGAGATGTTCGACAGGCCTTGGTTCAGCATACGAATACGGTTTTGCTCACGCTGAATCGTCTTCTTAATGATGCTCGCTACTGACTCAGAGCTGATCGCTAAGCGGTTTTCACGTTGGGTTAGCTCTTCCGTTAGACGCGCTAGCTCAACTTCCATCTCTTCGATCGCTTCAACTGGATCATCAGTACGGATGATATCCTGACGAATGCGCTCGCGAAGATGTTGGTAAACCGCGATGTAGAACAGAACTTTACGCTCTGGACGTGCATTGTCTTCTGATAGACGCAGCGCATCACGCAGGTCGTCATTGTTCGCAACCGCGAGACGCAGCGCACCCAATGATTTATCCGACATTGAACGCAGTTCATCCGCTGACATATAAGCCAGTTCACGCTTGTGTAGACGACGCTCAACATCGTTCTCACGCGCCAGACGAAGTACTGAACACCAGCCAGCTTTCGCTGCAACCACGAACGTACGTAGCTCAACGTATTCTTTCTGAACTTTCTTCAGACGTTTCGCCAAGCCTTTCATCTCTAGTTCAGTAGAGGTGATCGTGCGCTCGTATTCGCTCTTACGACTGCGAGACGTGTGTAGACGCTCGTGCAGTTCGTCACGACGACGCATTGCACGTTCTTCCGCACCTTCGTCCGCATTAACACCAAACTCTTGAAGTTCTTGTTTGAACTCTTGAACCGTTTCCAGTTTCGCTTGGTGTGAACTCTTCAATGATGCCAATACTTGGTTGTATTGGTTCATTTGACCCTGCGATTGCTTCAACTCTTCACGAGAGCGAGTACGCATTTGTTCAGCTTGAACCAGTTTAGCTTTTAGCTGCTCACTCAGTTCGCTACTCTTGTTCAGTAGGTCTACTGAATCTGAGTAAGCGAAGTAGTGACGACGTTCAACGAGATCCGAGAGTGCAAAGATTTGCTTCTTAAGATCTTGTAGCCGCTCGTCTGCCGCTTTGTATTCTGCTTCTAGTGCATCGAATTGCTCTGGGTCAGCATCAAGCGCAGACGCAATATTCTCTAATTGCGTGACGGCTTTTGCATGGTTGTTTAAGAAGTTTTTTGCCTCTGCAAGCTGAGCGATTTTCTCTTCTAGCTCATCAAAACGCGCTTGCAATGACTCATCTTCAACAAGCACCATGTGTGACGCTAGCTTGTCCAGAGAAGACAACGCTTGCTTGCTGGTTTGAAGCTGAGAACGTTGTTGTTGCTCTTTCGCATCCAGATCCGCCAACACGCGAGCAATTTGGTTACGCTTATCACGAATAGTTGCCAGTGCTTGTTCTGGATCGGCGTCAAAAGCAACCTGAATGTGGTTAGACACAAATAGGTTAAACGCTTGGTACAAGCGCTGCATTTTCTGAGAATCAAACGCCGCTTTTGCGTGTTTCTCTACCACTTCTTCTCGTTCGTTACGCAGCAACTCTAGACGCTGCTCACGTGCCGCGCGGCCAAACAATGGGATCTCAGGCAAGCGAGAGTAACGCATTTGGCGATCGTTCATACGAACGCAAACCGCGCCCTCTAACTCTTCTGCATCGAACGAGCTGTCATCAAAGGCATCGATGTCACCTTCAATGATGTACAAGTCTTCTGGACAGTCGTCTAGCTCTACCAGTTTCTCTTCGATGCCTGACAAGTCAGAAACGACGATAGCGTGACGAGCCGGACCGTACATCGCACTGAAGTAAGGCGCGTCATCAATCGTGATGTCATCGTAGATCTCAGACAGCAATACACCGCCCAGCGTATCTGCCAAACCTTTCAGGCGAGGGTCATTTGAACCACCAGGAGAAGCAAGACGCTCAATCTCAGAGTCTAGCTGGCTACGGCGCTCAGCAAGCTTATCTTTAGCTAAAGACAGCTCCCTTTCTTGTTCAAGGACAACTTGCATGTGGTTCATTACCGCATGGCGATCCTCAAGCTGTTCACCGCTCTGCTCTCTCAGTTTCTCTAGCGCATCGTTCGCCGCAATCCAAGCTGGTGCTATTGCTTCAAGCTTACTGATTTCTGCCACCGCGTTTTGCTCTAGACGGCGCTGTTCACCACGCTGATCACGAACTTCTTCTTGAGCTATCTCTAGTGATTCGATTTGCGTCGCATGACGTTCACGTTCTTGTTCAAACGTAACCTCATCGGTTAGTTCAACGTGATATTGCTTTTTGTATTCAGCAACCAGTTCACGTGCTTGACGCTGCTGGTTAAGGCTGCGTTCGAGATCACGGTGTTGTGCTCGCCATTGTTGTTCGTTTTGTGCAATTTGTTGTGACTCACGCGCTTTCGCAATTGCAGTTTTCGCATGTTCAGACGCGTCTTTGCGCTCAACTTGACCAACGATGCTTTGTACCAGTTTAAGCGCGGTTTCAAACTGCTCTGCCGCTGCAGAAGACATGTCCAGTTTGTGCTTAACCGATAGCAACGCATTGGTGTGTTCTGATTCTTTGCTCTTAAGCTCAGAGACAAGCGCTTGAGCCGATTCCGCCGTTAGGCTGTCATCGCCAAGTAGCTGCTTCGCTTTCTCCAGCGCTTGAACTGCTTGTTGATATTGAAGGGCGCGAGTTTGCTGAACGTCAAGAGCTTGCTGGTAATCAGCAAGTTGCGTCTTAAGGCTATCCACCTCTTCTTCTGCAACGGTAGCTTGCTCTTCAGCCATCATCACGCGTTCTTGCGCTTCTTCCACTACCATCATTTGTTCTTCAAGACGCTCGCTCAGCTCTTCAAGATCTTCTTGGTAGCGTTCGATCTTCTCTTGCTGACGCAGCGCGTTTTGCACCAGTTGCAAGTGATCAGAAGCCGCTTGGTAGTCTTGCTCTAAAGAAGATTCTGATTCGATCAGCAGTTCCAGCTCTTCTTGAACGCGATTAAGCAGATTGTTTTGCTCAATCAAGGTCTCGCGAGAACCAAATAACTCTGAACGCAAAGACAATGTCTGTTCTAGTTTTTTACGACGCTCGTTAGCATGGCGCATATAGTCCGCTGCCACGTAGTTAGTCGACTCTGTGATCAAGTGTTTGAACAAGTCACGGTCTGCTTGCGTAGTTTTGATCGCTTCTAGCGTCATGCGGTTTTCACGCAGCGCCGATTCCATATCTTGGAACGCTTTCTTCACGCCGCCGTTTTGTGGCAGAAGGTAGTCACGTAGCGAACGGGTAATCGCACTTGAGATACCACCGTAAAGCGATGCTTCGATCAGGCGGTAGAATTTAGAACGGTCACCAGAGTTACGCAGTTTCTTCGGAATCACACCGAATTCAAACATTTGTGCGTGGTAATCCACGATAGAAGAGAAGGCTTTAAATTGAACGCCTTCAAATTCTGCGATTGATTCTTTTACTTCATTGATTTGACGTACACGAGCTTGAGTCGCAGATACGCTTTCAACCAAGATATCTGTTGGTTTCACATGGCTTGGAAGACCTTGGATAACAAACGGTTTGATATCTACTTTCTTATCACGACCTGCAACTTGCTGCAGTTTTACTGCGAACAATAGGCGTTGGTTACGTGAGTTAACCACGTCAAGCGCCGCATAACACGCGCCCGGCTGTAGCTTACCGTACAGACCTTTGTCGCGAGACGATTGGCTGCTGCCTGCTTCTGTCGTGTTACGGAAGTGCAGCAGCGTTTGGTCAGGAATCAATGCGGTGATGAACGCCGCCATTGTGGTTGATTTACCTGCACCGTTACCACCTGATAGCGTGGTGACCAGACCATCGATGTCAAACGTACGGGCAAAGAAGCCGTTCCAGTTGACCATGGTCAGCGATTGGTATTTACCGCGTTCAATCATGCTCATGCTTCACCCTCTTCTGTTGTTTCTTCTTGGGCTTGGTCGTCTTGATCTTCTTCAGACAATAAGCTGCCTTGGCTTGGCTCTTTGGTGTGCACTACTGCTTCACCATCACGGATCAGACGCAGCTGCGCTTCACGCATGTCATCGCCAATACGTACATCGGCACCAAAGCGGAATACCGCTTCACTGATGCTGAATTTACCGGTTTCACCGATGTTGATGATCATGCCTAGACGGCGTAGACGACGAAGTGACGTACGTACTTTTTCAAACAGCTTTTCTTTATCAAGGTCGGAACCAGTCGCACGGTTCGTCACTAGCTTCATCAGCTTGTTTTCATCTGCTAGAGCAAGCAGTTCGTCGTACAGCTCTTGGTTAGTGAAGATGCCTTCGTGCGCAAGACGCTCCGGGCTTAGGTAAAGGAAACACAATACCTTACCCACCAGCATATCCAGTTCAGAAAGAACACTACGGCCAATCAGAGACGTTGAACGTGGACGAAGGTAGAAGAAACCTTCTGGCGCTTTCACCAATTCGGTGTTGTAGCGTTGGTAGAAAGAAGAAAGCTCAAGTTCGAAATCCGACAACAACGCGTGGTTGTCTAGATCTTCACTTGAGATATGACGCCCTGCTCGAAGCATGCTGTCTAGCGCTGGGAACAGAGGGTTAGAAATTGCTTTTGCCAGATTCTCTGACATGTATTCATTAGTATCGGTCGATGACATTCGCTTGTACCTTTGCACCAAATTCGTTGATTGCTTTCCAGTCTGGCTGAACAGCTTGGTAGTCGGATTCTGAGTAACCCAGACGTACCGCCTGATCAACGACAATGCGAGCTAAATCAAAGTGATGAGTGTATGGGTGTTGTGCAAGGTAATCTCGCAGTACCACGCTCAAGTCGATTGGTGTGCCTTGATCTTTATGCGCTTTTAGCATGTCACCAATTCGCTCTGCCAACTCATCATTGACTTGTTGAAACTCTTCGTATTCTACTTCCATCGGAACTTGACCCGTTACCTCGTCATCACGCAGTACTAGGGCTTCATCACGAAGGTCAGAAAGCCTTTCCGCATCTGCATAAGTCAGATACCAAGGCGCATCGAAGTAATCTTTGACGGATTGACGCAGACGCGAGCTAAACGCACGGTTCTTATCCATATCAATAGCAGTACGGATAAACTTGTGTACGTGTCTGTCATAACCAATCCAGAGATCGATCGCTTGCTGGCCCCAGCTTGTGATTCGGTCCAGCTTCATTTGCAGACCAAACAAGGCTTCTTCGATGAACTCCAGCTCAGGGTCACCGTAAACAATTTCTTGAATATCTAGGATCTGAGTTTGCAGTTCATCACTGGCAGCTTGCAGCGTATCTTGAAGTTCACGCAACGTGCTCGACGTTTCTGACAGTAGCGCTTCACAGTTGTTGATCGCTTCACGCCAGTCTTTGTTAAGCAGATCAGCAATCTGTTGTTTAACAGACTGTTGCTGCTCATCCATCACACGTTGGTTAAGGTCGATTTGATCGAAGATCTCGCCTACAGAATATTTCAAAATTCCGTAAACGTTTTTCTTCCAGTGGCCCGGAGTGCCACCCTTTTGTGCAGCTTCAATCGCTTTTGCCATTTCATCCGCTACCATCGATAGCTGGATAGAAAGACGCAGTTTCGAGAACTCGCGATGACGCACGTAGTAGTCGGTAATTCCTATCGCTAATGGCGACAAGCGGTAAATGCTCGCTCCGTCAGTAATCTCACTGACAAAACGGCTCATAAGACGCTGCTTAACCATCTCGTTGATGGCATTGTTCGCACGGAAAGCCGAAGCTTCGCCGGTCTCATCAAAAAGTCGAGTGACGATGGCAAATGCGTCGTGCAATTCACCTTCACCCAATTCTTCATCGAACCTTTCATTACTTAGTACAGCGATGGCAATCAAAAATGCCAATCGCTCAGTGGTCAGGTTCAACGAGAAATCGTGCTGCTTAACCCAGCCAACCAACTCATCGATTGGTTGCTCTGCAGCATTGAGAGTCATCTCACTCATCGTTATTCCTGTTTATCGTTCTTCTTAGCCCACACGTGTATGTAGCGGCCTAATGAGAGGTATGGCTCTTGTCGACAAAGTTGTTTTTCTAGCGCCAACACATCTTCAAACTCGTAATCGCCCATGTATTGCATATTGCCTATGAAATCACTGAAGGAACGAATACCAGATTTGCCACAAATACTAAAACCAGAATCTTCTATCCATTGATAGACCTCTTCGGGTTTTAGGCCTTTCTGTGGCTGTAGTTTAAATCTTTTCCGGTGAGGCATGCCGTCTAAAATATGAGGAATGTTGCCACAAACCACATTTTTATAGACTAAACCGTGGTGGTTGTAGAACATGACTGATGCGATGCCTCCCGGTTTTACTTGCTCTAGAACTGTTTCAAGTGCGGCCTTAGGATCAACCAGCCACTCCATCACAGCGTGGAACATAACCAGATCGACCTGTACATCCATATGTTCACCGATGGATTGGACAGGCGAATGAATCAGGCGATACTGCTCAAGCAAACCGTTTTTTTCAATATCCTGCTTAGCCAACTGCAGCATTTCCGAAGATAGATCACATAAAGCGATTCGATGTCCGAGCTTAGCAAGCTTTTGCGACATTTGTGCCAAACCACCACCAGCGTCCAACACTTCTAGGGGTTGCTGGTCAGCATCTAATTCACTTAGAATCTGTAGAAAATCTTCCCACACAATGATTTGGCGGATCTCCCCTTTATCGGAGCCGTAAATATTTTTTGCAAATTTGTGGGCGATATCGTCGAAATTGCGGTCTTCTGTCACTTCTGCTGAGTTATCATAACGGATTGTGCCGCTATTCTGGCACAAGGAAAGCAGGAATAAAGAGGGATACCCTCATTTTTATTATCAATTGATGTTTTTTCGGACTATTTATGTATGTTTGAGCTGAAAAAAGTAGTGTCAGCCATGCTTATGCCCCTTCCGGCATTGCTGCTGATAGGCTTGTTGGGTCTTGCTCTCATTAGTTTTACTACAAAACGTAAAACTGGCTGCTTCGTTGTTCTATTCTCTTTTGTTGGCATTTTTCTTGTTGCCTTCCAACCTGTTTCAACCAAGCTTCTTATGCCGTTAGAGCGAGAGCATAAAGCCTTTTTGCCAGTTTCTGGCACCATCGACTACGTGATGGTTTTAGGGAATGGTCATGTTATCGATGACGAAATTCCACCCACCTCGCAGTTAAGCCGTGCAGCATTAATGCGCTTAACTGAGGGCATTCGTATTTTAAGAATGTATCCAGGCGCGAAATTAATCTTATCCGGCTATGCTGGCGGATCTGAAATTAGCCACGCGCGAATGATGGCGAACGTTGCCCTTGCGTTGGGAGTCGCGAAATCCGATATCATTTTATTAGAAGATGCGAAAGATACGTGGGAAGAGGCGCGTCAAGCGGCTGCATTCGTTCAACAAAAGGAGATTGTGTTAGTCACTTCTGCGAGTCACATGAGCCGTGCATTGTATGAGTTCAACGCAGCAGGCATTAAACCAATCCCAGCCCCGACCAACTTCTTAGCTATTAGCGAAATCAGTCAACCTTGGGATAAATACTCACCTAAAGCGCGTTACTTAGAACAAACAGAGCTTTATTGGCATGAGTACTTGGGCAGTATTTGGCAAAGGTTGCGTGATACTGTCGGCCAAACACCAATGGTTGAAGCAAACTAGTATTATCTTGAAGCCACAAAAAAGGAGAGCCGAAGCTCTCCTTTTTCTTTTTACGATTGAGTTATGTTCCAACTAGTCACCAGCAAACATATAGCCTTCGCCGTGTACCGTTACAAAAATCTGTGGGTTCTTAGGATCGAACTCCATTTTTGCGCGCATACGTCGAATAAGAACATCAATGGTGCGGTCATTCGGCGCATCCACTCGATGGCTGATCATGTTCAAAATACGCTCACGACTTAACACCTGGTTAGGGTAAGACGATAATGCCACCAAAAGTTCATACTCTGCTTTAGTTAGTTTTACTGGCTCACCGTTGCGGCTAAGTGCGCGACGTTGAATGTCGAATGTCCACTCCCCAAAGCGCACAATGTGCTCTTCACTGGTTTCATTCGCTTTCGAGCTGCCACTGCGCGCTGCTGAAATACGCCACAGCAAGTTTTTAACGCGAACTAACAGCTCTCTCAGTTCAAAAGGTTTTGTCACATAATCGTCAGCACCCATTTCTAGGCCTACGATTTTATCAATGCTATCCGTGCGTCCTGTTACTAATATGATACCAATATCCGATTGGCTACGTAACTCACGAGTAAGCATCAGGCCGTCTTCACCAGGCAGGTTAATATCCAGCATGATCAGGTCTACATCGCCCGCTTGCAAAACTTCACGCATTTCTGCGCCACTCTCTGCTTCGCTGACTTGGTAGCCCTCATTTTGGAAATATCCCGCAAGCTTACTACGAGTTACAACATCATCTTCTACGACTAATACGTGATAGCTCATTTACACCACTTTTCTGTCTTCTTATTATCCAAGACGTATTCTATTCATAACTAGTAACATTTCTAGTCATAGATACATTAAAACGCAAGATTTAGCGTTTTTATTGATTCAAAACAAGCTTGCCCATTGCTATTAATAAACGGTCATTTTTGACCATAAAACATAACAATTATAGTTACTGCTATTCATTTTAATTGATTACACTTAGGGGATATCCCTAATTGACTTTGTGATGCATGACTTGAAGCATCATTCAGGAGCCCAAAATGCAAGAAGTGAAAGCTTTTAATGAAAAACGCGCTGAAATTTACTGGTGGTTTTCGAGCTTGTTCGCAAAAGAACTAACAGAGAAAGAATTGGAAGCCTATCACAGTGTTGAAATTCGCAGTTTTCTCGCAGGTTTAGGTGAAAATGAGTCGCTGAAACCAGCTGTTGATAGCCTAGTTGATGCATTGAATCGGTTACAAGATCGTGAAGATGCACAACTAGAGCTTGCAGCTGACTTTTGTGAACTGTTTTTGAAGACAGAAAAATACGGCGCTCTTCCTTACGCATCCATGTACATTGGTGAATCAGGTTTACTGAATGACAAGCCAGCTGAGGAAATGGAAAAGTTGATGGCTGAATTTGGCGTTCAAGTAGACGAAAACCTAAAGGAACCTGCGGATCACTTAGCCGTTGAGCTCGACTTTCTCGGGAACATGATTATCCGCTCAAACGAGCTTGAACAAGAAAAACACATGGAAGAAGCCTTCGTTAAACAAAACGACTTTATCCAGCAACAATTGATGTCTTGGTTACCTCAGTTTTCAGACAAATGTAAAAAATTCGACGAATTTGGATTTTACTCGAGTGTCGCGAAACTATTAGTTGCATTTTGTAAACTAGACAGCGCCTACCTTCTTGGGGAATAATTGCCGCCTATTTTTAGGGAGCCTGCCTATCGGGCTTCCTGTATGCCTGAAAGTGACCAATTGTAAGTAACTTGGGTATAATATTCGTTTGCCTTAACTTAGCGCAAAGACGCTTGGTTATTTAGCAGTCAAAATGTGACTTCAAATACACAAATCTCTTGCTGAAAACATTGCTAGTCAGTCCACATAGGGCTAAAATGTGAGCGCAAACGATTAAATATGATTTATATGTAAACCGCTGAAATATAGCGGTTTTTGTGTTTTCTTAACAGGTTGATGGCAATTTCTCATCAGATAGAAAAAAGATAAAATTCATCGACCGATGCTGCTACGCACCCTTTTGTCGCACTTGGATCAACCGCTGCCGAGACACTTAGCGCCAATTTTAGATTGCTAGGTGTGAAACCATTAGAGCATCAGGTACATCCAATACGACATATTTCAGTAGCTCGATACAGGACACCATTTATGGCCACGATAAAAGACGTTGCTCGCTTAGCCGGCGTTTCCACTACGACAGTTTCGCACGTTATCAATAAAACGCGTTTCGTTGCAGAAGCAACGCAAGAAAAAGTAATGAAAGCCGTTGACGAGCTGAATTACGCGCCAAGTGCCGTTGCACGCAGCCTAAAATGCAACTCAACTCGTACGATTGGCATGTTAGTAACTCAATCAACTAACCTATTTTTCTCAGAAGTGATTGATGGCGTTGAGAGCTACTGTTACCGCCAAGGCTATACTCTGATTTTATGTAACACAGGCGGGATTTACGAAAAACAACGCGATTACATTCGTATGCTGGCTGAAAAGCGCGTTGATGGCATCCTAGTGATGTGTTCTGACTTAACCGAAGAACTAAAAGAGATGCTTGACCGTCATGCGGACATTCCTAAAGTGGTCATGGATTGGGGCCCAGAGAGCTCACAAGCAGACAAGATCATGGATAACTCAGAAGAAGGTGGCTACATTGCAACCAAACATCTGATTGACAATGGTCATACGGATATCGCTTGTCTAAGCGGTCATTTTGAAAAGCTTGCTTGCCAAGAGCGCATTGCAGGTTTCCGTCGCGCAATGAGCGAAGCGAACCTAGCTGTAAATGAAGACTGGATCCTTGAAGGTAACTTTGAATGTGATACGGCCGTATTAGTTGCAGATAAAATTACCGCAATGGACAAGCGCCCGACGGCGGTATTCTGTTTTAACGACACAATGGCTCTAGGCCTAATGAGCCGCTTGCAACAAAACGGGATCAAAATTCCTGAAGATATTTCAGTGATCGGCTACGACAACATCGAGCTTGCGGAATACTTCTCTCCACCGCTAACGACTATCCACCAACCTAAACGTCGTGTTGGTAAAAATGCATTCGAAATTCTACTTGAGCGTATCAAAGATAAAGAACACGAAAAACGAATTTTCGAGATGCAACCTGAGCTTGTAATTCGAAATACTGTGAAGAAAATGAACTAAATTTCACTGTATTTAACCGTGTTAAATAAGCGCTCTACAGGGGCGCTTATTTTTTTGGAAAAATTAAGCATTCTCTAATACTTCACACCACTCTAATAACAATTGACTAACGTTAACTCCCTGTTTTATATAAATGTAATATATATTAAGAACTCCTTTTCAAAGGCCAATTTGCACCTTTCCATATGCAAAATAGAGCATTCAATCTATCATTTTTATTGAACCGAAATCACACTTTTAACGCTAAACCGTGATGTTAATTCAATATAAGAAGTATGCTCATTGTGTCACGCACAGGGCAAACCATTCGAAAGAGTGGGACGCAAAGCCTCCGGCCTGAACCATATTACGATATGGAAGGTAGCGGGGTTACCGATGGCAAGTGTGTAAGCAATGACTTTACTCTGTAATGACATTGTTTTTACGCATGTTTGCTACTCTCTCGGACCTGACTTTTGGTGGCGTAATATTAATTACACCGAGATAACAAAACATGGATAAACCGATACTCAAAGACTCTATGAAGCTATTTGAGGCACTTGGTAATATCAAGTCGCGCTCAATGTTTGGTGGCTTCGGACTATTCGCTGATGAAACAATGTTTGCACTAGTGGTAAACAATCAGCTTCATATCAGAGCAGACCAAAAAACTTCATCTGACTTCGAGAAACAAGGGCTAAAGCCTTACGTTTATAAAAAACGTGGCTTTCCAGTCGTTACAAAGTACTACGCTATTTCCAGCGATTTATGGGAATCAAGCGAACGCTTAATCGAAGTAGCGAATCAATCATTGAAAAAGGCAAAGCTTGAGAAAGAACAGCAAGCAAGTACAAAGCCTAACCGTTTGAAAGATTTGCCTAACTTACGACTGGCTACCGAGCGCATGCTAAAAAAAGCCGGCATCGAATCCGTAGAGAAGCTTGAAGAGGAAGGTGCGCTTAACGCCTATAAAGCGATAAGAGATACGCACTCTGCAACCGTCAACATTGAGTTGCTATGGGCACTAGAAGGTGCTATCAACGGCACTCATTGGAGTGTGGTACCTCAAGCTCGCCGAGATGAGTTGATGAACGGCCTCCAATAAAAGTCGGCCTAAAAACTATCTTGTAAAACCGCAGTCTAATCTGCGGTTTTTTTGTGAAATTTTTTCGGTTTTCCTACTGTCTTATTACATATATCCCAAATTGGAATCAAAATTATGAATAAGAAACTGATATTAGGTCTCATCCTACTAGCGGCTATCGTCTTTTTAGGTATTAACTTTGGCCAGTATTTAACCTTAGAGAATGCAAAAGCCCAACAAGAAGCACTAACTACATACATCGATCAGAATTTTGTATTCTCGGCTGCGATTTACTTTTTTACCTACATTGCAATTACCGCTTTTTCTATCCCAGGAGCGGCAGTAGTCACCTTACTTGGTGCAGCCTTATTTGGTTTTTGGACAAGCTTGCTACTGGTTTCTTTCGCTAGCACTATGGGGGCAACACTGGCCTTCTTGAGCAGCCGATACTTATTGCGTGACTGGGTACAAAACAAATTCGGAAATAAACTCAACGCAATTAATCAAGGTGTCGAAAAAGACGGAGCTTTTTATCTATTTTCCTTGCGTCTAATCCCTGTATTCCCTTTCTTTCTAATCAACTTACTGATGGGCTTAACACCGATGTCTGTAGGTCGATTTTATCTCACTAGCCAAATAGGTATGCTGCCAGGCACAGCCGTATATCTGAATGCAGGTACTCAATTAGCAACAATTGAAAGCCTATCGGGCATTGTTTCACCCGCAGTATTAGCGTCTTTTGCGCTATTGGGACTATTTCCAATCATCACTAAATGGGTTATGAATAAAGTAAGGCCGACACCAAGTCAGCAAAACTCGTAATTGGTGAAGTGGGTATTTTGATGAAAATATTTATCGCTAAAAACCCAGCAGAAGCACACATTGTATGTGAGCTGCTTAAAGTGGAACAAATTTACTGTGAAGTTCGCGGAGAAGGTATTTTCGGCTTAAAAGGAGAACTGCCGTTTGGTGATGATACCGATCCTTATGTGTGGCTTTTTGACACGGCACAAAAGATGAAAGCTGAAGAAATAGTAAAAGCATATCGAAAACAATCCGATAGGCATGAGTATCAAGATTGGCAATGCCCAAAATGTCATGAAATAAACGAAGGGCAATTTGGTGCATGTTGGCAATGTGGATATCAACTAGGAGAGCTATAGCGGCTCTCCTATTCAGTGGATGCACTCAGTTTTAAGCACATACAGCTTGCTGTTTAATAAACTCGATGGAGTGTTGATTGAAGTCTTCTGGACGCTCTACATTGCATACATGACCACAATTCGGGATTTCTCGTAGAATGCTGAGCTTATGTGCTGCAACCATTTCTTTGACAGGTTTAATAAACATGTAATCCCTGTCGCCCATTAAGTAAAGAGTCGGAATGGGTAACTCTCGATCTTTAAAATATTTCATTAACGGATTTACATCAGCGGCAAGAATAAACCAACGTTTAAATTCTTTTTGGCAAAGCTTCTTGGCTTCGCGAATAAAAAGGTGGCGAGATTCTCGTTGGCTTCTTTGAGGCATAACAATATAAGCGAACAGTTTGTAGAGCCACATGTACGGCAGGATATGCTTACAAAAATTACCTAATTTCACCAATATCTGAGAACGAGTGTTAAGCCTTGTGACAGCACCGCCGAGCACCATCGAACGTACGCGCTCTGATGACAATTCAGCAAGGTTTCGAACAATAATAGTACCAAGCGACATACCGACAAAATGAGCGGATTGGATCTTTAAATGGTCCAATACTTTCAAAATATCTTGGGTAACCTCCGTAAAGGTATAACGGCTAGCAATGAGCTCTTTAAGTAACTGATTTGACTTTCCATGACCTCTTAAATCGATCAGCAATAAGTTAAAGTGTTGCTTGTAAGCTTTAATTTGCTTGAACCAGATAGAAGAGCTACCACCAGCACCGTGCACAAATACAACCCACTCATTACTAGTAGGGTGCAAATAAGTTTTATGAAAAAGTAGCGGCTGGGTCATATTCAGTATCAAAAAGATCGTGCTATTGAGTAAAAAGCCATCCTACCACACTCCCCTTACTCAAGATAATAAAGGCACCTCATTCGGCGCCTTTCGTTACAATTTTAAGTCAAACTAACGCTGAGTGGTAAAGCTGCAAATAAGATTCTGCGGCCTTTTGCCAGCAAAAGTCTTGTTGCATCGCGTGCAACTGTACTTTATTCACTTCAGGCTCGTTTTGAGCGTAGAGCAACAGTGCCCTTAGCATCGTTAACAACAATGCCTGCGGTATCGGTTCGAAAAAAACAAACCCCGTTGCTTCAGATGGGTTTACATCATAATCGCTAACGCTGTCCTTTAAGCCACCAACACCGCGTACTATCGGCAATGTACCGTAAGCCATACTATAGATTTGGTTTAAACCACATGGTTCAAACTCAGAAGGCATCAAGAAGAAATCAGAACCAGCTTCAACGATATGCGCAAGTTCATTGTCATACGCTTCTACAAAGGCAAATTTGCTAGAAAACTGCGCGGCAACCTCTCGTAGCTGAGCGGCAAGAACAGGGTCTCCGGTCCCAACGACAACTAGCTGAACATCGTGCTTCAAAAAATCGGCCAAAGCAGGCAACAAGTAATGAACGCCTTTCTGCTGGGTCAACCGACAAACCATACCGAACATAGCTACATTTTTTTCAGGCAAATTTAGTCGTTGTTGTAATGCTTTTTTACAAGCTTTCTTCCCTTGCGACATACTTTGCTGGTCGGCGCAGTAATTAACTGGCAAGTAAGTATCCGTTTCCGGGTTCCAAGCACTGTAATCACAACCGTTCAAAATACCAACTAAGTCCTGCGCGCGTTGCTGAAACTCCCAAGCCATTCCATGACTGCCAAGCTCTGTTTTGAGTTCCTCTGCGTACGTAGGGCTGACCGCGTTTATCTTATCTGCATTCATTACACCAGCTTTGAGCATCGTAATATGCGTTGCACTCACCGCAGCATCGGGAACGTTTCTACAATGAAACTCTGGCAAACACTGCACGTCTTCATAACTAAATACGCCTTTAAAGACCGCATTGTGAATTGAAATGACGCTTTTAGTATGAGCAAAAAACGGATCATTGCCATACCTGTGCTTGAGCAAAAATGGAACAAGACCTGTGTGCCAATCGTTCGCGTGTATGATATTAGGTTGAAAGGCGAGCTTGGGTAACATGTCGAGACATGCTGCACTAAAAAACGCAAAGCGCTCGCCGTTATCAGTATACGCTTGGTTGTTCTCCGCATACATTGATGGTCGATTGAAATACGGCGGACAATCAATCAGGTAAACAGGATTTTGACCTAACATGAGCCGCAAAACTCGATACTCCGTATGCGGCCATGATGTTAATTCTGTTTCTAATACAACTTCTGCGTCTGCGAGTTTATCAATACTGCTGTACGCAGGGATGGTAATTCTTACGTCTTGCTGTAGGTTTTGAAGGGCTTCCGGTAGTGCCTTGGCAACATCTGCCAAGCCACCACTTTTAATGAGGCCTTCAACCTCAGAAGCTACAAACAGAATAGATAAGTTGTTAGTAGCCAACTCGAGCTCCTTTCGGAATAACAACAATGCCCTCCTCAGACACGTGGAAGTGTTTTTTATCTTCTTGAAGATTCACACCAATCTGAGTACCAGGAGCAATATCGGCATCCTTGTCGACAATCACACGACGTAAAACACAGCCTTCGCCAATTTTTACGTCACCAAGAAGTATACATTCGCTGATATCGCAAGCAGAAGCAATATTACTGCGAAAACCAAGCACCGACTTTTCGATTCTTGAGCCTCTAACATAGCTGCCATTACACACTAAACTATCGATTATCTGCACACGACCATTATCAGAGTCGGTAAATGTCGCAGGTGGCAATGGTGGGTAGTAGGTGTGCAATGGCCATTTACGGTTGTACAGCGAAAATGGAGCATCTTTTTCTAGCAGATCCATATGCGCTTGCCAGTACGCATCAATAGTTCCGACATCACGCCAGTACACCTCTTCTTTTTCGCCACTGATTTTGTTGGTACTGAAGTCATACACGAACACATCACCTCTAGGGAACATCTTTGGAATGATGTCCTTTCCAAAATCATGTGATGAAGCTTCATTATCCGCATCTTCGACCAACTCTGAGAACAGTACCTGAGCTTCAAAAACATAGTTACCCATTGAAACTAAAGCGTAATCAGGGTCACCAGGAATCGACTTTGGATTTGCTGGTTTTTCTTCAAAGCCAATCATACGACCTTCACTATCCACTTCGATAACCCCAAATTGCGACGCCTCTTTTAGTGGCATGCGCAATGCAGATACCGTCAGAGAAGCCTGCTTTTCTGAGTGGAAGTTCAGCATTTGTTTGATATCCATCTTATAGATATGGTCAGAGCCAAAAATACAAACTTGCTCTGGTTCCTCTAATTCCATAAAACGCAGGTTTTGATAGATCGCGTCCGCCGTCCCTTCGTACCAACGTTTACCAGTACGCATTTGAGCGGGAATAGGATCGATAAAGCGGTCTGTAATGCCGTTGATGTTCCACCCCTTTTTTAAGTGATGGAATAAAGATTGAGATTTAAATTGGGTTAGGACGTAAATGCGCATCAGATCCGCATTAACAAAATTGTTTAGAGCAAAATCGATCAATCGATAACTACCACCAAACGGTACCGAAGGTTTACTGCGAGATTCCGTTAAAGGTCTCAAACGAGAGCCTTCACCACCAGCAAGAATCATTCCCAAAACACCAGCCATTTGTTGTTCTCCATATCGTTATAGCTTGGATTTGGTACTCGCTTGAATGAGTCATACTCGGGGAGTCAAGCGAATACATTTAGCAACCGTCTCTGAGTTTCTGTGAACTCTTACAACACGGATAAAAAAGCTACGGCACTTCCAGTATGCAACGTCCACTCTTTCCTTATTTTTTGACGCAAACAATGCACACAGTTGCACTAATTTTTGTAATAAATTATCTAAGCGGGTTCTAAATTACAATTTTTAATACGCCATTCTGTGTACCATACAGCTCTTGCGTACTCAAGACGATATCTAGATCACACATGGAAAAGCAAACGATTACATTGTGAAAACAATTTACGAACGGATTCACTACACCACCGATTTTTTAGCCCAATGTATAACAAATATGTGAATGCAAAATGAAAGTTACAACGAATATTTTTTACATAAAAAATACATCAGCGACTACGAAATATTGATGCTGGGATCTTCTCGCGTCAGCAAAACTCAGTCAAAGCAGCAAAGATCTATACGAACAACACAGTGGCCTTTACGCAAAAACAAAACGCAAAAAAGGCAGCGATATCGCTGCCTTTTTACATTACTTAGATCGTACGTTATTATGCTTTCGCTTTTTTACGCTTATCAGTGACTTCCCACTTACCGTCAACAAAGAGCGCTGTCCAACCAGATGGTTTGCCATTCTCTTCCGAACGAACGTAGTTCTCTTTTGTTTTGCGACTAAAGCGTACGACTGCAGGACGACCATCAGGATCTTCTTGCGGTGCGGTCGCTAGGTATTTGAACTTCTCAGGTAAACGCTCTTCAAAACGTGCCAGTTCAGCAACCAAAGGAGCACGTGTCTCGCGCGATTTCGGGAAGTTGCTTGCCGCCATAAATAGACCTGAAGCACCATCACGAAGTACGAAATACGCATCTGAGTTTTCACATGGCAACTCGGGGAAATGAACAGGATCTTCTTTCGGTGGCGCGACTTCGCCATTCTTAAGAATCTTACGAGTGTTCTTACACGTTTCGCTCGTACAATCCATGTATTTACCAAAGCGACCGTTCTTAAGCACCATATCAGAGCCACATTTGTCACACTCAACAACTGGACCATCGTAGCCTTTTACTTTGAACTCGCCGTATTCAACAAGGTAGCCTTCACAATTCGGGTTATTACCACAAACATGCATCTTACGCTTGTCATCAATCAGGTATGCGTCCATCGCTGTTTCACAGATCGGACAACGCTTTTTAGCACGAAGAGCTGCGGTTTCAACGTCTTCTTCTAGAACGTTAATAATACCTTCTTCGTCACCCAAGTTGATGGTTGTCTTACAACGCTCTTTTGGTGGTAACGCGTAACCTGAACAGCCTAAGAACACACCTGTCGAAGCAGTACGGATGCCCATTGGACGGCTACACGTCGGACACTCGATATCCGTCATGACGATGTGGTTTAACTTCATACCGCCTTCTGACTCATCCAGCTCCGCTTTTTCAAGATCGCCAGTAAAATCAGCAAAGAAGTTGTCTAACACAGCTTTCCAGTTCACTTCACCTTCAGCGATTTGGTCCAATTTCTGTTCCATACGCGCAGTAAAGTCGTAGTTCATCAAATCGTTAAAGCTGTCATCAAGGCGGTCAGTAACAATTTCACCCATTTTTTCAGCGTAGAAACGGCGCTGATCAACTTTCACGTAGCCACGATCTTGAATCGTAGAAATGATCGATGCGTAAGTCGACGGACGACCAATACCTCGTTTCTCCAGCTCTTTAACCAGTGCTGCTTCAGTGTAGCGCGCAGGTGGCTTTGTAAAGTGCTGTTTAGGGTCAAGTGACTCTAAGCTTAGCTTATCGCCAAGTTGTACCGCAGGAAGGATTGTATCCTCGTTTTTGCCCATTGGACGCTGTACACGAGTCCAGCCGTCAAATTTAAGGATACGGCCTTTCGCTTTAAGCGTGTATTCTGCCGCTTTTACACTGATGGTTGTTGAATCGTATTCTGCTGGCGTCATTTGACACGCTACAAACTGATTCCAAATCAAAGCGTAAAGTTTGTGCGCATCAGCATCGACACCTTGCAGGTCTTCCGCCTTAACACCCACATTTGAAGGACGGATCGCTTCGTGCGCTTCCTGTGCCCCTTCTTTGCTACCGTACGTCAATGGTTTCGCTGGCAGGTACTTATCACCAAACTCAGAACCAATAAAGTCACGTACAGCGTCCACAGCCTCGGCACTTAGGTTAGTCGAGTCAGTACGCATGTAAGTGATGTAACCGGCCTCATAGAGGCGCTGAGCTAGCATCATGGTCTTTTTCACGCCGTAGCCCAGACGTGTACTCGCTGCCTGTTGAAGCGTAGAGGTGATGTAAGGTGCTGAAGGCTTGCTCTTTGTAGGACGGTCTTCACGCTTACATACTTCGTAACTTGCATTCTCAAGTACAGACATCGCTGCTTTGGTTTCTGCCTCATTAACTGGCTTAAACGCAGAACCGTCTTTCTGCGCAACAAGCAGTTTAAAGTCCGCTTTGTCTTTCGTTTTCGTATTCGCATGAATGTCCCAGAATTCTTCTGGTACAAACGCGTTAATCTCACGCTCACGCTCAACTAACAATTTCACCGCAACAGACTGCACTCGACCAGCAGATAAGCCACGAGCTACTTTTTTCCAAAGTAAAGGTGAAACCATAAAACCAACGACACGGTCCATGAAGCGACGTGCTTGTTGGGCATTTACACCATCCATGTTCAGCTCGCCAGGTGTCTGGAAAGCTTGTTGGATCGCGTTTTTCGTAATTTCGTTAAAAACTACACGTTTGTATCGCTCTTCATCGCCACCGATGATCTCACGAAGGTGCCATGCGATTGCTTCCCCTTCGCGGTCCAAATCGGTTGCGAGATAAACGCAATCTGCGTCTTTGGCGAGTTTTTGTAGTTCGTTGACAACTTTTTCTTTGCCTGGAAGGATTTGGTAATTCGCTTCCCAGTCATGATATGGGTTAATCCCCATCTTTTTGATCAACGCTTTGCGGTCTTTCTCTTTTTTAACGCGCGCTTTCTCTTCCGGACTCATCCCTTTAGTTGAGATGGCTGCGGCTTTTTTCTCACCAGTGCTTTGACCGGCCGTAGGCAGATCACGCACATGACCAACACTAGACTTAACAATAAAGTCTTTACCAAGGTACTTATTTATCGTCTTTGCCTTGGCTGGTGACTCCACTATAACGAGTGATTTACCCATAACTGACTCTAACGTCCTTCATAATAATGCGGGTAGAAGCC
Organism: Vibrio sp. 1402; assembly: GCF_033340275.1. Lineage (NCBI taxonomy): Bacteria > Pseudomonadati > Pseudomonadota > Gammaproteobacteria > Vibrionales > Vibrionaceae > Vibrio > Vibrio sp. 1402. The sequence continues at coordinate 86,983 of NZ_JAWOWE010000002.1, read as the reverse complement.
TTGTTTAAAGGCCACCCGCATAATGTTCTATTTCATTGCTTCTTTTTTTACTATTGTGCGAGATGAAAAGAAGATCAACTGCTTTTTTGAAATTCAGATCCGATTGGTTGACAATTCATCGTCTTTATACTTCAAAGAGACAGGGTTCTGAAAGGTATTGAGCGGCATATCTAAACAGGCAAACTTAGCATCCGCTAATCCAATGCAATAAATTTTGTTACCCATCACAAAATAGTTTGGTTCAATGCTCTGCCATCTTCCTCCGCATCATGCTTATACTCTAAAAATTGATCTGTTTAGTCTTACTGAACGATTGACTGAATTAATCATGCAAACCCATTTTAGTTGTAGGTATACTCAGCGTTCTTAACTGAATAGGATGGTAGAAAGAATATGTCTGATAGAACGTTTATCGAAGAGTTCGACCTTCTTTTGATCGCTAACCAAATCATCCAAGAGCACGATGATTACATCGAGGGAATGCGAGCAACAAGTGTAGAAGAAAAAGAAGGTGTTTTAGTTTTTAAAGGTGAATACTTCCTTGATGACAAAGGTTTACCAACTTCAAATACGACTGCAGTATTCAATATGTTCAAATACTTAGCGCATCACCTTTCTAAGGAATTTACGCTGGTTAAATAGTATTGGGAAACAAAAAAGCCAGAGTGTTATTCACTCTGGCTTTCCTGTTTCAGGTCAGAATATTTAGCAGCTCAAAGCCTTAAGTTTGTCGAAGTAGTCAGGGAACGTTTTCGACGTACACTTTGGATCGTTAATCGTCACAGGCGTATCACTAAGTGCCACCAGCGAAAAACACATCGCCATTCGATGATCATCGTAAGTATCAATCGCAGCATGCTTTAACTGAGAGACAGGTTTGACGATGATGTAGTCTTCCCCTTCTTCCACTTCCGCACCGACTTTACGTAACTCAGTCGCCATAGCTGACAAACGGTCTGTTTCTTTTACACGCCAGTTATAAACGTTACGAATAGCGGTAGTGCCTTCGGCAAATAGCGCTGTTGTCGCGATGGTCATTGCAGCATCAGGGATATGGTTGTAATCCATATCGATGCCTTTCAATTGACCAACACGTGAAATTACGTAGTCATCACCCCATTCAATTTCTGCACCCATTTTTTCAAGCGCATCAGCAAATTGAATATCACCTTGAATGCTGTTTTTACCGATACCCGTGACTTTAACTTCTCCGCCTTTGATGGCTGCCGCCGCCAAGAAGTAAGAAGCAGAAGACGCGTCACCTTCAACCAAGAAATCACCTGGAGCGATGTATTGCTGACCGGCTGGGATCACAAACTCTTGATAGTCATTGTTGATCACATCGACTCCAAACTGCTTCATGATATGCAGGGTGATATCGATATAAGGCTTAGAAACCAAATCGCCTTCGATGTTGATGCGAATTTCACCTTCAGCCAATGGCGCAGACATTAAGAAAGCGGTCAAGAACTGACTTGAAATGGACCCATCGATAGAAACTGTACCTGCTTTTAGGCCAGTACCAATTATTTTGAGAGGCGGAAAGTTCTCGTTTTCCATGTACTCAACGTTCGCACCAGCATCTTTCAGTGCCGTGACAAGGTGACCAATTGGACGCTCTTTCATACGAGGTTCGCCCGTCAGTACATACTCCCCTTCTCCAAGACAAAGAGCCGCAGCTAATGGTCGCATCGCAGTGCCAGCATTGCCGAGAAATAACTCTACCGGCTCTGAGACAGAAAACGGACGCCCAAGGCCTTCAACGAGACATTCTGTTTTATCTTCGGAAAGTTGGTATTGAACGCCTAGTTTAGTCAGCGCATTCAGCATATGACGAATATCATCACTGTCGAGGAGATTAGTAAGGCGAGTTCTGCCTTTAGCAAGAGCAGCAAGTAAAAGAGCTCGATTAGAAACGCTTTTAGAGCCAGGAAGGTTCACTTCCCCTTGAATTTTATTGATAGGTTGTAACGTTAGGCTTTCCATTAAAAGTTGATAATCCTTTGTGCCCTCAACATACGATTTTTATGAGGGCTAAACAATTCTTCGTGAATTCAGACTACCCAAAAAAACACGACAAAACCAGAGTAAATCGGCGCTAATTTATGAATATCCTCAAGCAGCCTAAAGATACAGAATTAAAGGCATTGCCAGCGATGTAAATCAGAGCGAAAGAAGCACGGCGAAACAGCAAACTATTTCGACTTTATTTGACTATAAGCCAGCCCGACTGTACATGCCTGATTAGGCTTCGTTAGACTAAAACAACCTAGGGTTAATAAGTGATATCAACCCTGACTCCATCATCAAAATATAAAATACGAACTTCATCCCCTCGACTAAATAACATATTTTTATCAACATCTTGGATGACATTAATTAGCTTATCACCCTTCACTTTGATGAGTAGCTCAACTAACTTATATTCAACCGTGTATTGGTAATTACTTTGGTTTTGAGCAACTGCGGCACCAGCAAGCGCACCCACTGCCGTCGCGACTTCTCTTCCCGTACCGCCACCAAATTGATTACCGACTAAACCACCGATAGTGGCACCAAGTAGTGTCTTCCAACCGTTACTTTTCGATTGAACAACCTCTTGTTGAGTAATATAACGGACAGAGTCAATCTTCCCGTAAACTACTTCATTAACTGGCTTGGCAACATTTCTTTCATAGGCTGCGTTGGCGACAAGTGGTAAAAACAGTATGATCCCAAGCCATACTTTTACGATATTTCTTAACCAGGTCATCATAAACTCCTCTGACTCCAATGTTGGTAACGACTTCTTATGGCTATTTATTTAACTGAACTCGATGAAACGTTCAACTTTCCCTCACCCTATAAAGCACTCAGCGACCCCAATGGTTTGCTGGCTTTTGGTGGTGACTTAAACCCCATGAGAATCCTCAATGGTTACTATCAAGGCATTTTCCCTTGGTATGGTCCTGGTGAACCTATTTTATGGTGGAGCCCTTCTCCGCGCGCCGTGTTTGACCCATTACAGTTTAAGCCATCTAAAAGTCTCAAAAAATTTCAGCGTAAACATAACTATAAAGTAACACTCAATTTCGCGACAGAAGAAGTGATTAGACTATGTTCTTCAACACGCCCTGCAGAGGAAACATGGCTCAACGAGGAAATGCAAGCTTCCTACATTGAGTTAGCCAAACTTGGTCACTGTCACTCTGTAGAAGTATGGCATGACAACAACCTGATTGGCGGACTATATGGCATTTGCGTGGGCCAACTTTTTTGCGGAGAGTCGATGTTTAGTCTAAAAGATAACGCATCCAAAATTGCATTGTGGTACTTATGCAACCATTTGGCGTCAAAGCAAGGTCAATTAATCGATTGCCAAGTTATGAATTCTCACTTGGCATCACTTGGCGCATTTGAACTTGAGCGTGACGAATTTATGCAAAAACTACTATCTTTAAGAGAAAAGCAAACACTATTTGATGCCTATCAGCCCCAAGTTTTGCAGGATTCAGTATGAGTACGGATATACAACATATTCGAATAGGGTTGACGAATAATCACCCTTGTAGTTATTTGCCTGAACGGCAAGAGCGGGTTGCGGTGGCGCTTGATGAAAGGCTGCATACTGAAGAAAATTACCAGTTGCTCATGGCTAACGGTTTTCGTCGTAGCGGAGATACCATATATAAACCGCATTGCGAGCATTGCACCGCTTGCCAGCCAATTCGAGTCTCGATTCCAGACGTTAGACTATCAAAAAGTCAGAAGAGGCTGCTTAATAAAGCACAGTCTTTACGCTGGGAAATGAAACCTGAAATGGATGAGGAATGGTTTGAGCTTTACAGTCGGTACATCTGCAAACGGCATAAAAACGGCACTATGTACCCACCAAAGCGTGATGAGTTTGCTCGATTTGCTCAAACCAGCTGGCTGACAACGTCGTTTTTACACATTTACGATGAATCAGATCAATTGCTTGCCATTGCAGTGACAGATTTGATGCCACAATGCTCGAGTGCTTTTTATACTTTCTTTGACCCTGACTACGAGTTATCTCTTGGGACATTAGCGGTGCTTTATCAAATTAAATACTGCCAAGAAAACAAACAACAGTGGCTATATTTGGGATATCAGATTGATGAGTGCCCAGCAATGAGCTACAAAACACGCTTTCAACGCCACCAAAGGCTAGTAAATCAGCGTTGGCGAGGGTAGAATACGCCTCAACTTTACATAATTACTATTTAGCGGCAGAATATAGCCCGCTAATATTGCCTAATTTCTAAAGAGGATTAAATGGCTAAAGAAGACGTAATCGAGATGCAAGGCACAGTCCTTGACACTCTACCAAACACTATGTTCCGTGTTGAACTTGAAAACGGTCACGTTGTGACTGCTCACATCTCTGGCAAGATGCGTAAGAACTACATCCGTATCCTAACGGGTGACAAAGTAACTGTAGAGATGACTCCATACGACCTGTCAAAAGGCCGCATCGTCTTCCGCGCTCGTTAATCTCTGATTTTCGGATGCAATAAAAAACGGAGCAAGCTGCTCCGTTTTTTATTGCATAATTTTTTCCGATTTAGTTCAGATAAAAAAGCGCACGATCTTCTCGTGCGCTTTTGCGTTTGTTACCGACTAACGATTAATGCATCGCTGTCTCTTTCTCACTTAAGTATTCAAACTCAAGCGTATCGTTGACCAGCGTTACTTTCACTGTACCGCCGTCAACTAAAGATCCAAACAACAGTTCGTTAGCCAAAGGCTTCTTAAGCTGTTCTTGGATAACACGCCCCATTGGGCGAGCCCCCATAGCTTTGTCATAACCTTTATGTGCTAACCAATGGCGAGCGTCTTGCGATACTTCCATTGAAACGCCTCTCGCATCAAGTTGCACTTGCAGTTCAACAATGAACTTATCAACCACTTGATGGATAACGCTTTCATCAAGGCTGTTAAACCAGATGATGTTATCAAGACGGTTACGGAACTCAGGAGTAAACACCTTCTTAATTTCCGCCATTGCATCGTGACTGTTGTCTTGTTGAATCAAACCAATTGATTTCTTCTCGGTTTCCGCCACACCTGCGTTAGTTGTCATAACAAGAATGACATTACGGAAGTCTGCTTTGCGACCATTGTTGTCCGTTAGCGTACCGTTATCCATGACTTGCAACAACAGGTTAAAGATATCAGGGTGCGCTTTTTCAATCTCATCAAGTAATACGACTGAGTGTGGGTGCTTAATAACAGCATCGGTTAGCAAACCACCTTGGTCATAACCGACATAACCAGGAGGCGCACCAATTAAGCGACTTACGGAGTGACGCTCACCATACTCAGACATATCAAAACGAAGTAGCTCGATACCTAGAAGCTTAGATAACTGCACCGTCACCTCTGTTTTACCAACCCCTGTTGGGCCTGCAAACAAGAATGAACCAACAGGTTTGTTGTCTACACCTAAACCTGCACGTGTCAGCTTGATCGCCTCGGACAATGCATCAATCGCATTATCTTGACCGAATACCAACATCTTCATTTTGCTATCTAAGTTTTTCAAAATGTCTTTATCTGAAGAAGAAACCGACTTCTCTGGAATTCGCGCCATTTTGGCAACCATTGATTCGATATCAGCCACTCCGACCGTTTTTTTACGACGGCTTGCAGGAGCAAGACGACTACGCGCACCAGCTTCATCAATGACATCAATGGCCTTATCTGGTAGATGGCGTTCATTAATGTATTTAGCCGACAGTTCTACCGCGGCACGCAGTGCTTTATTGGTATAACGTACTTCATGGTGAGCTTCGTACTTCGGCTTCAAACCCATCAAGATTTTAGTTGTATCATCCAATGAAGGCTCTACAACGTCTATCTTTTGGAAACGGCGAGACAACGCACGCTCTTTCTCGAAAATGTTGCTGTATTCTTGGTATGTCGTCGAACCAATACAACGCAACTTACCGCTACTTAAAAGAGGCTTAATAAGATTTGCTGCATCGACTTGACCACCAGATGCCGCGCCTGCACCGATGATGGTATGTATTTCATCGATGAACAAAATGGCATCTTCTTCTTTTTCAAGTTGTTTCAAAATCGCCTTGAAGCGCTTTTCAAAATCACCGCGATATTTGGTACCAGCGAGCAAAGAGCCAATATCTAGTGAATAAATCACGCTGTTTTGAATGACCTCAGGGACCTGCCCTTCGACAATTCGCCATGCAAGACCTTCCGCAATGGCTGTTTTACCAACTCCTGCCTCACCCACTAGTAGTGGATTATTCTTGCGGCGTCGACAAAGTACCTGAATAGTGCGCTCTAACTCTTTATCACGTCCAATGAGTGGGTCGATGTTTCCATCTTTAGCGACTTGATTAAGATTCGTCGCAAAGCTTTCTAGGCGTTCTTCAGAATTAGGCTCTTCAACACTTTCTGAGCTAAACGAGTCTGATGATGAATCCTCACCTGCACCTGATGCTTTAGTAATACCGTGGGAGATGAAATTAACAATATCTAATCGGGAGATGTCATTTTTCTTCAGTAAGTAAGCGGCATGCGACTCTTGTTCACTGAAGATAGCAACAAGCACGTTGGCGCCTGTTACTTCATTACGACCAGACGACTGTACATGAAAGACGGCGCGTTGTAGTACACGTTGAAAACTCAAAGTCGGCTGCGTTTCACGCGTCTCATCACTATCTGGGATAAGAGGCGTAGTTTGATCGATGAAAATATCGAGTTCGTTGCGTAAAGCGTCAAGATCCGCCTTACAAGCTAGAAGGGCTTCCTTAGCTGCATCATTTTCCAACAATGCAAGTAGGAGGTGTTCGACAGTCATAAACTCGTGGCGTTTATCTCGCGCCCGAGCAAATGCACCGTTAAGGCTTGACTCTAGTTCTTTATTTAGCATAAGTACCTCCCGAAAAAACAACTGGGGTTGTTCGAGCAAGTCTTCTTTGTTTACGCTTGCTCCATAGTGCAAAGTAGCGGATGTTCATTTTCCCTTGCGTACATCGTAACTTGCGCTACTTTTGTTTCGGCAATTTCTGCGCTGTATGTGCCGCAAATTGCCTTTCCTTCATAGTGGACCTGAAGCATGATTTGAGTTGCTTTATCAATATCATGTGAGAAAAATCGCTCAAGCACCTCTATGACGAAATCCATAGGTGTATAGTCATCATTATTGAGTACGACATTGTACAGCTTAGGTGGCTGGACTTTCGTACTTTCTCGCTCCAGAAGATCAGAGTCCGGAGTGACCCATTCAAAATTTTTACTCATGGCAATCTAAAGATATCGTATCAAAGGGTTGATGTTTTCGACCTATAAAAACAATCTACCACAAGCGTGCAGCGCGGTGTAGTGAGTTATGGCACCGAATTCGATCTTTGATCGATAAAAGTTGCTACCTAATATAGAGACTAATGCACGTCTTGATACGGCGCAAATAAAAGATGCTTGTCGATAAGTTACACATTTTTTCTTATAAAAGAACTTTCTATTTATTGCTTTCGGACTATTGCAAACCACCCCATCATCTTCTATCTGGATCACACTTCCTCATTGAGAATACGGTAATTATCACGAAAACTTCATTTTTTATTCAGTCAGAGGATTCTTCTCCCATAAGCAACACGGACAGTATGGCTTTTTCAGTATGAGCCACTTCATAGGCAAATTGACTAAACTTCTGCGTATATACGAAAAACTGTTTGCAAATTTGTTAATCTCAAAAGTGATTTGTTTTCAATTATGTTTCTGTTTGTTGCTCACTGCTATTGACTGTCGAAATTCATTGACTACAGTGGAAAGTGTCGATGCATAAATCATCATTTTGAAACTTCTCTTCTTTAAGTGGTTTGATGAATGTGACTTATCATTGATTTGACGTTTGTTGGCATTCGCTGACAATGGTAGTACCAAGTTAAAGGTATAACTTGGTTGCAGTAACAACATCAGTAAAAAATGCATGAGGGATGTAAAGCATGGCTACAGGTACAGTAAAGTGGTTTAACAATGCCAAAGGATTTGGGTTTATTTGTTCAGATGAAGAAGAGGGAGATATCTTTGCCCACTACTCAACTATCCAGATGGACGGTTATCGTACACTGAAAGCAGGCCAACAAGTCTCTTACGAGATTGAAAAAGGTCCCAAAGGCTGTCACGCGAGTAGCGTCGTGCCTCTTGAAGGCCAAGCCAAATAATTAGAGCGCTGTCGAAATATAAAAATATTGCTCTCGAAACGCCACGTTGATGTTTTGAAGAGAAAAATAAACCCGCCAAGATAGCGGGTTTCTTACTATTTAGAGCACGTGTTACAAAAGGAACACTTACAACGCACTTACAGGATAGGAAACACGCCGAAAACGACGTGTTTTTACACTAACTTACTTGTTAATGATTGCGTTAAAGGTTTCGCTTGGACGCATCAATTTAGAAACCAATGCATCGTCTAGTAAGTAGTAACCTCCTAGCTCACCTTTCACGCCTTGCGCATTATTTAGCTCAGCAACGATCGTTTCTTCCTGCTCTGACAGCGCTTTTGCAATTGGTGCAAATTCAGCAGCAAGATCCGCATCATCCGTTTGCTCTGAAAGCGCTTTCGCCCAGTAAAGTGCAAGATAGAAGTGGCTTCCACGGTTATCTAGCTCACCCACTTTGCGTGACGGAGATTTGTTGGTGTCTAAAAACTCACCGGTCGCTTTATCTAGTGTATCTGCTAGAACCTGAGCCTTAGGATTGTTTGTCGCTACACTTAAATGCTCTAACGAAGCTGCAAGCGCTAGGAACTCGCCCAAAGAATCCCAACGAAGGTGATTCTCTTTTTCTACTTGTTGAACGTGCTTAGGAGCAGAACCACCAGCGCCTGTTTCAAATAGACCACCACCATTCATCAATGGAACAATAGATAACATCTTAGCAGACGTACCTAACTCTAGAATTGGGAACAAGTCTGTTAGGTAGTCACGAAGAACATTACCTGTAACAGAGATAGTATCTAGGCCCGCTTTCATACGCTCTAGTGAGTACTTACAAGCTTCAACAGGAGATAGGATCTTAATCTCTAGACCGTCAGTATCGTGATCTGGTAGGTAGGCGTTTACTTTCTTGATGAGCTCAGCATCGTGCGCGCGGTTTTCATCTAGCCAGAATACAGCTGGAACACCTGTTGCACGTGCGCGAGTCACTGCTAGTTTAACCCAATCTTGGATTGGTGCGTCTTTAACCTGACACATACGGAAGATATCACCTTCTTCAACCGCTTGCTCTAACAGTACGTTACCTGAAGCATCAACAACGCGAACAGTACCCGCAGCGTCTAGAATGAATGTCTTGTCGTGAGAACCATACTCTTCAGCTTTCTGAGCCATTAGACCAACGTTAGGTACGCTACCCATAGTGGTTGGATCAAATGCGCCGTGCTCTTTACAGAAATCAATAACCGCTTGGTAAATACCTGCGTAGCTACGATCTGGAATCATCGCTTTGGTGTCTTTTTGTTTACCATCTGGTCCCCACATTTGACCCGAAGAGCGAAGCATTGCTGGCATAGAAGCATCTACAATAATGTCACTTGGTACATGTAAGTTTGTGATACCACGATCAGAATCAACCATCGCAAGTTCTGGTTGAGTTTGGTAAACCGCTTGAATGGCCGCTTCAATTTCTGCTTTTTGCGCTTCAGGTAGAGACTCAATTTTTGAGTAAACATCACCGATGCCATTGTTTACATCAACGCCTAGCTCTTCAAACAGCTTACCGTACTTATCGAAAACGTCTTTGTAGTAAACTTTTACTGCATGACCGAAAATGACAGGGTCAGAAACTTTCATCATCGTCGCTTTCATATGAAGAGACAGCAGCACGTCTTGTGCTTTCGCTTCAGCAATCTCTTTCTCGAAAAATTCAACCAACGCCTTCTTCTTCATTACGGAAGTATCAATGACTTCTTTATCTAGTAATGGGAACGCAGACTTAAGCTCTTTAACTGTACCATCATTACCGACAAACTCGATTTTGACCTCTGTTGCACCAGAGATAGTTGTAGACTTTTCGCTACCAAAGAAGTCATTGTCTGACATGCTCGCAACATGAGACTTAGATTCTGCTGACCATGCACCCATTGAGTGTGGGTTTTTCTTCGCGTAGTTCTTTACCGAAGTCGGAGCACGACGGTCTGAGTTACCTTCACGAAGTACTGGGTTAACCGCACTACCTTTGATTTTGTCGTAAGCCGCTTTAATCGCTTTCTCTTCGTACGTGCTCGGCTCTTCTGGGTAGTTTGGTAAATCGTAACCTTTCGCCTGAAGCTCTTTAATCGCCGCTTTAAGCTGAGGAACTGAAGCTGAAATGTTAGGTAGCTTGATGATATTTGCTTCTGGAGTTTGAGCTAGTTCACCAAGCTCAGTCAACGCATCGCCAATGCGCTGTTCTTCTTTTAGATGCTCTGGGAAGTTAGCGATAATTCGACCTGCTAGTGAAATATCACGAGTATCTACATTGATGCCAGACGATGCTGTGAATGATTGAATGATTGGTAGTAATGAATAAGTTGCTAGCGCCGGCGCTTCATCAGTGATGGTGTAGATAATTGTAGGTTTTTCTGTAGGCATGAAATTTCCCTATTTTTTAATCAACTTGTTGGCTGATCAACTCAGCGTCTGAGTTGGTTTAATTGACGCATTGCTGCACGTTAGAGTACATGTCTCCTCACTAACGCCACATGCGGTTCGCACTCTTTGTTGTAGTTTGAAGCTCTAAGCTCTGAATCCATGAGTGCACTGATATAATTAAACAAATAACACGAATTAGTCTATCATTCTGTGCGCGTTTGTTAGTTTTAGGCGCGCAAATCATATCCGATCATGAGAAAACTTAAAACTTTCAAACACAGTTCATTTACATTTTTGCAGGGTAGTTAACATGTCATCTCGTACAGGTCAGGAAAAAGGTCGCAGTCGTAACCAGTCTAAAACGGGCCATTTTAAACACTCAGGAGCTCGCAATGGCTCGAAGACTCGTACTCAACAAGACCGCCGCCCTAATCGTCCAACAAAAAGCCAAAAGCCAAAAGTGGCCCCTAAAGATCGTAAAGTCATTATTTTCAATAAGCCTTACGATACGCTCAGTCAATTTACCGATGGCGATGGTCGCAAAACGTTAGCGGACTATATCCCAATCAAAAATGTCTATGCGGCTGGCCGATTGGACCGAGACAGCGAAGGTTTGATGGTACTCACTAACGATGGCATCTTGCAGGCGAAGCTAACGCAGCCAAAGTCAAAATCGCCGAAGACTTATTGGGTTCAAGTTGATGGCGCTCCTCAGGAGCAAGATCTTGAAAAATTGAGAAAGGGAGTAGAGCTAAAAGATGGTATGACTCTACCAGCCGAAGTTGAAGTTATTCCAGAACCACAAGTCTGGGACAGAACGCCTCCTGTTCGTTTTCGAGCAAATATCCCTACAACTTGGTTAGCCATTACCATTATTGAAGGAAGAAATCGTCAGGTGCGTCGCATGACTGCGCACATTGGCTTCCCTACTTTGCGCCTCATTCGTCATTCGATGGGTGATATCGTCCTTAACGACCTAATGCCTGGTGAATGGAGAGAAATCTCTCTCTAACAAGCAGAAAAGATAAAAGCAGGCTTAAAGCCTGCTTTTTAGATTCATACTTTTTCAGTTAAGCCCTATCTAATGAACTAAGGGATTACTGCTCAGCAAGCCAGTTTTTAAAGGCCTCTTTTTCCGCCGGAGACGCTTTCTGGTACATCGTCTTTAATACATCAACCATTGGGCTGTCGTTCGATGCGGCTGTTGAACGGGTATCACTAGTCTCAACTCGAGGCTCGATATCACTTACTGATTGTTGATGCTGATTCACAGTTACATAACTAACGGCAACACTCGCGATACCGCCAGCAATATTGTAGTTGCGAGATTCTTGAGGGTAATTACGACCAATTTGAACACCATCTGACTCTAATACATCTTCGACCAAAGCAATAGGTTGGCCTTTGGTATCCAGTAATTGCCAATCTAGAGGCGAGATGTTGTTTTGCGCTTGGCGAAGAGTTTTAAACTCTGGCAGTTCAAACGTTAGCTTTTCGTTTTCAGCATCAAATTTAGCAACGATTACATCACTGTAAACCGTCTTAAGGTTTTCGTTAATTTCGAATGTAGGTTGATATTTGAAGACAATTTGATTCGTTCCGTCAGGTAGTTCGATTGTCTTCTCACTAGAAAAAAGACCACCTTCTAGATCTGGCTTCTCCATGTTGACGGCCAATAACTTCACGTCTTCTGGAACCACTAAAGTCGTTGCAGCGTAGAGGTTTGTACTGGCAAAAATAGACAGTGCCATTGCCACTTTTAATGATAACTGCATAGAATTTTTCATCCTTATCTTCATAGTAAAAGACCCAGCATATAGCTGGGTCTTACAATATCAAACTGGGTATTGATTACCAGTAGAAACGAGCACCAACACCGAAGTTAGTTGCGTCGTCTGTGTCTTTGTTGTCGAAGTCAGTACCTTCGAAAGTGTAACCCGCTTCTGCGAATACACGTGCCCATTTAGAGAACTTGTATTCAACACCAGCGTAGAACCAAGAAGAGTCTGCGTCTACTTTACCTGCTTCGTCAGTAGACTGAGCTAGGTACTCGTAACCAGAGTATAGAGTTGTTTTAGGAGCAACAGCGAACATACCAGCTACAACGATGTAGTGTGAATCAACTGTTGATTTACCTAGCTTATCTTCGTTTTCGTTGTAGTAGTACGTAGCACCTAGAGTGTGCTCGTTTAGTGCGTACTCAGCAGTTACTTCAAAAGATAGGTTTTCGTTATCAGTACGCTCTGTGTGAGAAACTGTTTGCTCTACACCATTAAGAACTAGTTTTTTCTCTTTAGTTACGTTGATGTCGTTGTTCGCAGTAAGTACACCAGCGTGTAGAGATAGGTCGTTGAAAGATTTACCAACGAATACTTCTAGTACTTCTTCGTTAGAATCTTTTTCGCCTAGCGCGTAACCAGCTTTTAGCCAGAACGCGTCATTTTCGTAAGCGTATTTGATTTGAGAATCGTTGTTCCAAGCGTGACCGTATGCAGTTTCCGCTGCGTTACCACCGAAGAAGTAAGAGTAATCTGCGAAGTATACGTCATCAGCCCAAGTACCTTCTTTACCGAAGCGAAGAGTACCCATATCACCCATATCAAAACCGATGATGTGGCGACGTACGTATACAGAGTCATCTGTACGCTCGCTTGAATCAGCACCTGCGTCGTAGTTGTCACCTAGAGCAACACCGATTTCAACTTCACCCAGAACTTTTAGGCTTTCGTCAACAACGTAAACCGCGTTCACACCAGTACGAGAAGAGCTAGTGTTTAGCTCTGCTGTGTGATCAGTTTTTTCTGTGAATAGAAGAGTTGGACGTAGCTGACCGTAGAAATCTACAGAACCTTCTTCAGATTTGAATACTTCAGCTGCGTTCACTGAAGTTGCAGACGCAACTACAGCTAGTGCTAATAGAGTTTTTTTCATAATTAATCCACTGCCTTTTCTTAGTTCGGGATATCCTTGTCCGGTTCCCTTTTTTTATATGTTTGAGGTAGAGCGTTAACAAAACGTTATACAGCACCTCCTCAAAATCTGGAGCTAAGAGTGCAAAAGATTATTCTGGCTGTCAAATTTTCTAAATACCAATGTAAAAAAAACAAAATACCATTATAAAACAATAACTTGATAAGTTTACCTTTATTTATTCGACGAACATCTAACCAATCTCCATTATTATTTGTAATTTACAAAATTATTAACAAATGGTTTTTTAATCCAATAAGTAAATTTAAAAAAACAAAAAAAAGAATAAAAACCCACAAATCAGACCAAGTTGGAGTTTTATATTTTTCATATAATGAAATTAATTTCATTAAGATAAGGTTCAATATTTTTTTGTGAAGGAGATCTATATTCCTTATAAAAGCATTCCGTTTTGTGAACTACTGTACAACTAGTGATGTGTGCTACTATTCGCCTCCAACGCATTTGAGGCCCGTATGCTGACCAGTAACATTCAAAAATCGATTCGTAATAGCTATCAAAACCTTCAAGATCAACTTGATAACTTTGTGCCTAGAAGAGCACAAAACTACCTTGTTGCAGAGATTGCAAAAACGCTGTGCGGTCAGTATCACAAATCTAACCGAATACTCGTTGCAGAAGCAGGGACTGGAATTGGTAAATCGCTCTCCTATCTAATGGCGACCATTCCCGTGGCTGTACATAATAATAGAAAAGTGGTTATCTCAACGGCGACCGTCGCTCTGCAAGAGCAGCTCATAAATAAAGACCTCCCTCTTTTTCGTCGGATTACTGACCGCGAGTTTTCTTTTATTTTGGCAAAAGGCCGTCAACGCTATTGTTGCGCTGAAAAGCTCGCCACTGCTAGCGGTGCTGATGGTGGCCAGTTAGCCATGTTTGAAACCAAACCTAAGCAAAAAGATATAGAGCTGTTGGAAACAATGCATCGCTCTCTTGCGCAAGGGAAATGGGACGGTGACCGTGATTCTTGGCCTAAAACCATCGATGATAAGCTTTGGCAACTGATTGTCAGTGATAAACACAGTTGCAATAACAGTTTACCAGGCCACCGCGGCTGTCCATTCCAAAAAGCGCGCTCAGAGTTGGATAAAAACGATGTCATCATTGCTAACCACTCTCTCGTCATGGCAGACGCAGATTTAGGTGGCGGCGTGATTTTACCTGAGCCAGAAAATACAATATACGTCTTCGACGAGGCACATCACTTACCTCACGTCGCTCGTGACCATGCTTCAGCATCTGCGAGTTTAAAAGGCGCGGCAGCATGGCTTGAGAAGTTGAATCAGTCGATTAGTAAGTTTTCATCACTCGCAGACGAGAAACGCGTAGCTCGATTTCGCAACGACCTTCAAGACGCGGTTCAGAACTTGATACCGGCACTGACTCAATTGCCCAAACAGTTCGACCCAGCTCAATTTGAAGAGGGTATCTACCGCTTCGAACACGGTGAACTACCTGAGTGGCTAGAGAGCCAATCCAAAGAACTAAAACAGTTCAGTAAAAAAGCAAATCAGAGTGTGGCAAAAATTGCCGACCTTATTGCGGAAAGAGTAAAAGACGGGGAGCTTGCGACAAGGTTGGCTGAACCAGCGCTTGCAGAGCTCGGTTTCTACATTCAAAGGTTAGAAAACCTAGCGCAAGTATGGCATTTAATGGCTGAACCAACTCGTGAAAAAGGTGCGCCTTTAGCTCGCTGGTTAGAAACCCACCCCGATCGCGAGGGTGATTTCATTGTGAGTGTTTCGCCACTTGAAATTGGATGGCAACTCGACCAACAGATTTGGAGCAGATGTATTGGCGCCATTTTGGTTTCCGCAACGATGCGTGCATTAAACTCTTTCCATTACTTTTGCCATCAGGTTGGTATTGATGGAAAACCAGAATCAGGCACTCAGTTTTTAGCGCTTGCGTCACCATTCGATTACCAAAACCAGGCAGAATTGCTTATCCCTGCGATGAAATATGAACCACCAGCGCCTCAATTTACTGAATATCTTATCGAGATATTGCCTAAGTACTTGGAAGACAAGAAAGCCAACTTAGTATTATTCTCATCCTATTGGCAGATGAACCAAGTCGCGAAGGCACTCTCTTCGGAGTTCATAAAAAAAGGCTGGGCGTTGCAAGTTCAAGGTGAAAGCTCACGTCAAGAAATTCTAAAAAAACATAAAAAGTTAATAGAATCAAATAAAACCAGCGTCTTATTTGGTACTGGCAGTTTCTCTGAGGGGCTAGACTTACCTGGCGAATTACTTGAAAACTTGGTGATTACAAAAATTCCATTTGGCGTTCCAACCTCCCCTGTTGAGCAGGCTCATTCCGAATACATTGAGAAAAAAGGAGGAAACCCGTTTATGCAAATAACTGTACCAGACGCAAGCAAAAAGCTGATCCAGAGCGTAGGTCGCTTACTGCGTAAAGAGAGAGATTCTGGTAGAGTAACGATTCTTGATCGACGCCTAGTCACTAAGCGATACGGACAAGCCTTAATCGACTCACTACCTCCATTTAAACGTAAAATAGAATATTAGAAGAATCACCATTTATGGAAATGATTGAGCCAACCATGCTGTTGGTGTTGGCGCTTGTCGCTTTTGTCGCAGGATTTATTGATGCAGTTGCTGGTGGTGGTGGCATGCTTACCGTACCTGCTCTACTTTCGCTAGGCTTGCCGCCTCATATTGCACTAGGCACCAATAAACTTGCCGCTACCTTTGCTTCTTCTACTGCAGCATTTACGTACTACAAAAAACGTCTATTCAAACCTCAATGCTGGAGGCGTGCATTCGTGGCAACACTCGTCGGAGCGACATTAGGTACGCTATTTGTAGATGCGATTAGTACGGATTGGCTGGAAAAAGGATTGCCGCTTGTTATTTTGGCGGCAGCGTTGTATACCGTTTTTCATAAAACACCCCACTCTGCTCATCAAAGTCCAATACCCGAGCCTTGCCCAAAACTTCATAAAAAACAGTACATGCAAGGCTTATCCATAGGATTCTACGACGGACTCGCAGGGCCTGGAACTGGGGCTTTTTGGACAGTAAGTTCAATGGCGCTGTACCGACTGAATATCTTGCTCGCCTCTGGCTTAGCAAAAGCAATGAACTTTACCAGTAACTTTACCTCTTTGATCACTTTTGCATTCCTCGGACACATCAACTGGGTGCTAGGCTTAACAATGGGAGTATGTTTAATGGCTGGTGCTTTTGTTGGCGCGCACTCCGCTATTAGATTTGGTTCTAAATTCATTCGTCCTGTATTTGTTACTGTCGTCAGCATACTAGCCATTAAATTGGCTTATGACGCATGGTTTGTAGGTTTGTCATGAACATTTCTCAACTCCAGGAAAATCTAGAACAAATGGCGAAGCAAGCCGCTGTTCTTGACCGTCAAAGAGGCGAACATCATGTTCCGCTTTTTGATGAGCGTTTATTTGGTTGCCGCTCTCGCTTACTTACTCCTTGCGTAAAAGAAGCAAAAGCCACGCTGGATGCGATTGTGCGTGAGCAAAATGAAGGTAAGCTCACCGCTTTGCGTGCTGAGTACCTCACTGAACGGTTAGTGGCGCAAATCGGTGCAATTCAACGCGAGATTTCTACCACTAAAATTCGTAAGAATGAAATCAAACATAGCAGCTATTTCCGCAAGCCTATCAACGTGCTTTATCAGGAACTCGCTCAACACCAAGAGTGGGCAAGACGCTTGCGCGAGATGGTGTTAGAAAAAGAACGTGCTGTCGAAAGCGCTCCGAGTTTTATGCGTGCCGACGCTCAAAAAGTATTACTAGCAACCGAGCAACGTTTAGCGCGTTGTGAAGCAGCACTTCTTAAGCTAGAGAACCAAATTACACATAGGGAAAAACATCAATAATGGCTGATCAACCAACCTCGCCTTTAGATGACGCACCTGAAGAGATCAAACTGGCTGTCGATTTAATCTATTTGCTTGAGAGCAATGAGATAGATCCAGAAGTTGCGCTTAACGCTTTAAAGATCGTGCAAAACGACTTAGAAAACAAATTAAAAGCAAAGTAGCTCAGAGCGTTTCAATCCTTTCACCGAGACTCATTTTCAGTGCTCTTACACAATGATACTATTCATAAAAAAGTACGCCCCCAAAAGGATAAATAATGAAAGTAATCAGCTTTAACATCAATGGACTACGTGCGCGACTGCACCAACTCCAAGCGCTAATCGACAAACACCAACCTGATGTGATTGGTCTTCAGGAAATTAAAGTTCACGATGAAGCATTCCCGATTGAAGCTGTCGAAGCCATGGGCTACAAAGTGTATTTCCATGGTCAAAAAGCACATTACGGCGTAGCAATGCTTTGTAAGCAAGAGCCTCTACACGTACAAAAAGGGTTCCCGACGGATAACGAGGAACATCAAAAGCGCATGATCATGGCAACGTTTTTAAATGAAAACGGCGAAAAGGTCACTGTGCTAAACGGCTATTTCCCTCAAGGGGATAACATCAGCCACGAAACCAAATTCCCATACAAGCGCCAATTCTATAAAGATCTGATGACCTACCTAAACGATCATCACAATAACGACGAGCAATTGATTGTTATGGGTGACATCAACATCAGCCCTATTGATGCAGATATCGGTATCGGCGAACCAAACCGTAAACGTTGGCTAAAAACAGGTAAATGTTCATTCCAACCTGAAGAGCGCGAATGGTTGAAAACCTTACTAGACTGGGGCTTTGTGGACACCTTCCGTAAGCTATACCCAGAGGTGAACGATCAATTTTCGTGGTTTGACTACCGTTCTCGCGGTTTTGATGATAACCGTGGCCTACGAATTGATGTCATTTTGGCAACCCCTTCTCTAGCGGAAAAGTGTATTGAATCTGGTATCGACTATGAGCTTCGTGGTATCGAGAAGCCTTCAGATCACGCACCAATCTGGTCAACATTTAAGTAATATATTGCAAAGCTATAAGCGAGACTCAACGCTAAGCTTAGTCCAATAAAAAGGGAGACTCTGTCTCCCTTTTCATACAAATTACCAGTTAATCACTGATTCAGCGGCCAAACCGTTTGACCATCAATAGTTATCGGTGTTTGAGCAAATTCGTTCAGACAGTAGCCTGTATTACTACTTGCAAAGTAAGTGAGCGGCATCGGCGGTAGATTCAGCGCCACAACCTGCTGTTTCGCTTTTTCTGTGAACGAGAAGCCCCACATATCTAAATAGCTCGTCATGTCTCGCTGAGAGATGTAGCTCAGAGCAATAAGCAACCAGTCGTTGTTTGAGATGCTATTTGCTTCTTCCCGAGAGTAGTTGGCGAAACCAATGCTCAATCGTCTCTCATCCCAAAGCGCATCGTCCGATTTTAAGCGGTTAAACTCACGTTCAATCAGGTGCAAGCGCGCCAATAAATGCCAACCATTTTTAAGCACACCTTCATGCTGCGCCGCCATCATCATTTGAATGTAAACACGAGCGCCCCAACTCCAACTGGTTTGATTTTGCGCAGCCATGTATGCGTTTGGATCCGCTTGAGTTCGGCTAACTTGCAATAATTCAAACTGGCCTTTGAAATCCAAGCTTTGGCAAGTTGAAACTTTCCCCGTATTCTGGAAGAAACGAGACTTACTGTAATACGAGTAGTAATTGGTCGTTGAATGCCCTTCCCAGCCTGCAAATCGGAATCGACCTTTTTCCAAGCCATGACCAAGCTCATGTAAATCACCGTGACCGAGTGGGCTGAATGACCAGTAAGCATCGTATGGGTTACCAGAACAGCCGTAACCACACGTCGCTTGGTCAGCGTTCATATGCTTCACCATATCAATATTGGCGATTTCCCAACCTTGATTTTTGGCATACTGGATAATTTCCGGAACCTCATCGATCCCCGGCCCTTGGAAACCAGCCAAGACATGTGGGTAGTTATGAACATACTCTTCTGTCGCTAGCGCCATTTCAGCTGGTGTCGACCACATCTCATCGTTGACCGACTCCAACATTTTGTCGCGCTTTGAGTGTACTTCAAACCCAGGAGTGATCAGCTCAGCCCAATCGAACAAATTCGCTTCAAGCTCCTGAATAAACGCATCGTTATCCTTTTCACTTCTCCATACAGGGTGTTGCGCTACATGGCTAAATGTTAGAGCTACTGGCACATCATTATTGTTAAAGTGAACCTGGATAGGCCCGCCATAAGGTGAAGTCAGCGTGATGGTTTCACCCGGCTTCACCTCATAGGCGAAAGAAGTCAGCATTTTTGGTCGCGTGTATCCATCTTTGCTGAACTCATGAGTTGCGCCACTTCTTAAACTGTTGATGACAATTTTAGTCGTCACTTCATTACTGTCATTGCGCGTGACCGTAAAGGTCTCCCCAGGAAGCGCATACACACCAGCAGAGCGGAAATTACGCTTTGATTCCATATTAATAGTTGCGCTGATTCTCTTTACTTCAGGGCTAAACTCACTACGGCTGAAGTTCCCCATATTTGGTTGTTTTGGGTTTACGCTTCGGCTGTTGTATTGCACGTAATCGGCAAAGTACGACTTTAGGAATTCGGTCGTTTGGGTTGACTGTTTGTCCATTGGGAAGACAACCGTTTGACGATAATGATCAGCCAGCAATACCATGAGTTTTTCGTATTGGTAGCCGTCTTGATTAAACAAATCTACTTTTTGTTCATCAAGCTTTTTCAACCGATGGCGAATACTGTTTGCCCCTGCATAAAATTGACTTTCCATATTCGCAGTGTCAGGACAAGATTTGTCCTCACACTGTGACAAGTCAACATTGAAGTTTTGAGATTCAAAACGAGACAACAGCGCTTGTTGCGTAGCAACAGAGTCTGGCACGAAGTTCATGAGTGATGAAGGCGCCCAATCAACCAAGCCTAACTTACGCCAATAGTTATCTCCCACATAATCAACATGGAATTTTTCCAAAATGTCTCGGCCAAGTTCAGTTAGTCCTCCATCCCAATGCAGGTATAGAACAGGAATTTGGGCTTGCTCAGCGTATGCCAGAGCATCGAGTACTTGTTGGTTGGTGTCGCCAGATTGCAGATGCTGTGACAAGATCAATAAGTTTGGAGTATTGGTTTGCAAGCAGCTAAGTAGCTTCGAACCATCGCATAGGTTGGCCTCGTTAAACGCCAACTCTTGTGAAACATTGTCTTTCAGCCAATTCCGAGTCGCTTGCTCATCCGGAAAGTAATAAGACTGGTCCATTTGCGCGATGACGACGTTTGAAGTAACTCCGCCCGACAACCAAGTGACCAGATTACTTAACCATTTCGTCATCGCTGCGTTGGAAGAGTCGGGAAAACGTTGTGCCGTTCTAAATGGGTTACTACCTAATAGTGCGTAACGTTGACCATTAGACTTTTCCCCGGCAACGCCAATTGACAGAGCTTGATCTTTGTAACCGCTTGCCATGGCCTTATTGGTCATCAAGATGGTGTCGTTGAAGCCATACTGAGGTGCCAAGATCGCGGCATCATGGGTTGGATCCCAATAAAGACCTGAAAGGTTTTTCGCAATTGCAGATTTGATCGTATTCGACTGCATCTTGTGAGCTTCTACAACCTGACGACTTTTACGAATGAATTCGCTCGGGTCAGAAACGAGCAGTGCATTACCAGTTTCAAGAGCTTGTTGAACTGGAGCTGGCGTTGGTTTTACTTGAGCATTAGGTTGTGATTCTCCCTCTCCCCCACCACATCCTGTGGCTAAGGCGGCAATGCCCAACGATAGAATTGTTTTTTTCATTTTTACTTACTAAACAATGAGTTTACCGAATGTTAATGTAAGTTGATGAATAATAAGAAAGAGTCTTTTACATCGACTGAAAAAATAGGAATGAAGATAACAAAATTATCAAAAGCAATAGCACCCACTCCGATGCTATTGCCTCTATTGATAATTAGCTTAAAGGACGCAGATAAGCTAAGAAACGCTTCTCTGCCACTTTGAAACACCACAAGATCATAAACGTCAGTGCCATGTAGAACAGCCCCGCCGTCAGGAAAGACTCAAATGGTGCATAGTAGCGCGAGTTAACTAGACGCGCAGCACCAGTTAAATCCATGATGGTAACGATGCCCGCGACTGCACTTCCGTGCAGCATAAATATGACCTCGTTGGAATAAGCTGGTAATGCTCGACGCAATGCACTCGGCAAGATAATACGTCTGTATGTCATAAACTTACTCATGCCATAGGCTTTCGCAGCTTCCACCTCACCTTTCGGCAAACCATTAATCGCACCACGAATAATTTCTGCGGTGTAAGCCGATGTATTCAGAATAAAAGCGACCAAAGCACAGAACCAAGCGTTCTCCCACAAGGTATCTTTCACAGGGAAAAACTGATCCATGCCGTAGTAAATCAAATACAGCTGAACCAATAGCGGCGTTCCACGGAAAAAGTAAATGAATCCCCAAGAAGGTAAGCTTAGAGCGTAATTGGTACTATTGCGTGCCACGGCTAATGGGATAGAGACACACAAGCCAATAACCAACGCTAATCCCACTAACCAAACTGTTGTCCAAAGTCCCTGAAGATAAGTTGGAAAGCTTTCAATAATCAAAGAAAAGTCCATAACTTACCTCGCATGAATACTGAACTTACGCTCAACAAGCTTGAGTAGCCCGGTCGAAACGCTGGTAAAAAATAGAAAGATGAGCGCGACAGCCATGTAAAAGGTGAACGGCATTTTCGTTGTACCTGCTGCCAATGAGCTCATTCTCACCATGTCATCCAGACCAATAATGGAAACTAACGCTGTGGTCTTAAGTAACACTAACCAGTTATTACCAAATCCAGGTAATGCATGACGAATCATCTGAGGAAGTAAGATTCTTCTAAACGATAAAGCAGAACTCATCCCATAAGCTTTCGCCGCTTCTAATTCACCCTTGTCCACCGCCATGATCGCTCCACGAAAAGTCTCCGCCATGTAGGCGCCAAAGATAAAACCAATCGTGAGTACACCAGCTATAAATGGGCTGACATCAATATAATCAGGTAAGTAAGACGTCCATTCATGGTTTGGATCACTCGAGGCAAACCACTCGTTGAGCGTTTCGTTGATGGAGTAAAGGCTGTTATTTAAAAGTATTTGTCCACCAAAGAAAATTAGCATCATCAGAACCAAATCTGGAATGCCGCGAATGACGGTGGTGTAAAGAGTGGCAATCGCCCTTGCCCATTTGTAAGGCGCTAACTTAGCTAATGCGCCAAGCATGCCTAAGACCATGGCGAGAATGAGTGAAAGCACTGCAACTTCTATTGTTACTAAAGCTCCTTTCAAAATCGAAGCTTCGTATCCTTGTAAATCTAGCATAGGTGAGTTCCTAATCCCTAAACTCAAAAAATCGACCGTTGACTACTTCTAGGAACAAGCCAACGGTCGCTTAATTACGGTTTATTCACCGTACACATCGTAGTTAAAGTATTTACCAGCAATTTCTTGGTAAACACCTTTCTCACGTAGTGAAATAATTGCTGCGTCGAGTTTCTTCGTCAGATCTTTGTCTTGTTTACGAACAGCGATACCCATACCTTCGCCAAACCATTTTGGATCGGTTAACGATGGTCCAACAAACTCATAAGCTTCGCCACCTGCTTTGTTGATCACACCCTCTTCTAGAGCAGACGCATCACCTAAAACGGCAGCAATTCGACCATTTTCTAGATCAAGATACGCTTCATCAAAAGAGCCATAACGCACAATTTCAACATCATCGCCGTAGTTGTCAGTTAAGTACTTGTCATGTGTCGTCGCACGTTGCACGCCAATTTTGACATCTTTAAGATTATCAAAATCTAGACCCGCACCTTTCTTAGCGATAAATTTATTTGGGATTTGTGCGTACTTGCCAGTGAAATCGACTTTTTTCTTGCGCTCTTCAGTGATAGACATTGCTGCGATGATGGCATCGTACTTACGTGCAAGAAGAGAAGGGATAATACCATCCCAATCTTGAGCGACGATTTTGCACTTCACTTGCATCTCTTCACAGAGTGCATTTGCCATATCTACGTCAAAGCCTTTTATTGAGCCATCAGTTTCTGTCCAGCTAAACGGAGGGTAAGCACCTTCGATACCAAAGCGAACTGTTTTCCATTCTTTCGCTTGGGCAACACCTGATACTGCCGTTGCAGCAATCGTTGCTGCTAATAACCACTTTTTCATTTCCATACTCCTGTGATTGCTATTTTATTTCGTTTTGTTTGTTGTGTTGGCTTAGGAGGCAATAGTCTGCCGCCTAACAAATATTAGTAAATGGATGAGATAAACTGCTGTAATCGTTCTGAATCCGGGTTTGTAAATAGCTTAGCTGGATTTCCCTGTTCTTCCACTAAGCCTTGATGTAAAAACATCACATGGTTTGATACGTCACGCGCAAACGCCATTTCGTGCGTGACCACCAGCATAGTTCGCCCTTCATCTGCCAAATCTCTCATTACCCCCAGAACTTCTCCTACAAGTTCTGGGTCAAGCGCAGAAGTTGGCTCGTCAAACAACATCACCTCTGGGTCAACTGCTAGCGCACGGGCAATAGCTGCACGTTGCTGCTGGCCGCCAGATAAGTGCCCAGGGTAATAATCCTTACGCTCATACAAGCCTACCTTCTTAAGCAAGACTTCTGCGTTTTCAATCGCTTGAGATTTTGGAACGCCTAAGACATGAACAGGCGCCTCAATCACGTTTTCTAGTACGGTTAGGTGAGACCAGAGGTTGAAACCTTGGAAAACCATTGCCAGGCGTGAGCGAATACGTTGGACTTGCTTTTCATTAGCAGGAACAGATTCACCTGCTCTGCTGTTCTTCATTTGGATTAATTCACCATTTACCCAAATTTCGCCCGCGGTAGGCGTTTCTAGCAAGTTGATACATCTGAGAAAGGTACTCTTACCTGAGCCGGAAGAGCCAATAATGGAGATAACATCTCCTTTGTGCGCGGCAAGTGAAATGCCTTTTAAAACTTCATTTTGTCCAAATGTTTTGTGCAGGTCTTTTATATCTAGCGCTGGTACATCATTCATGCGCCCTACTCCCTGTGTTTTTGTCACTGCAATTAAGGGACTCCGCCCTCTCTAATTCGGAACAAATTAGCACCGCCCTTTGAAACTTGCAACAAATTATTAACCTAAATAATTCGAATAGAAAGATACGATAGACAAATTAATATGCAATATATAGCAACATATTCTTCAAAAGTTGAATATTAAATATAAAAAAGCCCCTTTCAAAGGGGCTTAATAAATTTACAAAAGTGTTAATTGAAACCTATTCGAGGTCGCAATGAATTAATTAAAACGACTGACTACCAACGAGTTTGAAGTACGTAATGTCACTTCATTTTCTAAGCCTTCTTTTTCAGAAGTAATGATGCCATCTAGGTCTTCATCTAGTTCAGGCTCTGACGCTTCACCATTGGAGAAGAAGCTCATGAAAACTTTAGAATCAATATTACTATCTTCATTCACTACCAAAGCAGTGCGATTAAAATCGTCCGAAGCTGAAACTTTCAAACCGTTAACGGCCGATGTTGGGAAGTTGTAGTAATGCAATTCTGGAACAACAACAGAATCACTATCACTTGTTGTGAAAATGCGATGTGTGACTCTGTAGTCGCCTGAAGTTGCAAAGTAAGCGACACGAGTAAAGCCTTCAGTAGACGATGTTAAGCCCATGTCCAGATCAATCACGGACTCTGCACTTCCTTGCGTTGATACACTTGGTTTTGTGTTCGGCAGGTTATCAATATTTAAGTAAGCACTCGGATCAACGTCAATATCCCATCCGTCAGAGATCGTTTCGTTAAGTAGAGACTCCCAACCATTAACTTGATTCTCTGAGAACGCCATGTATACCCAAGTTTCTTTATTCGTTGCACTAGGGCGATTATATTCAACGGCCGTTTTATCCAGCTTCAACGCGTCATATGCAAAGCCGTTAGTAACAAAGCCAATGTTGAGCGAGTCGTAAGTATAGTCAGAAGACGAATAAATGTTTGACGTATTATCCGCTCTAACTAAGGCTATCTCACCAGTTCCCCACGAACCAATACCATACTGGTAAAGCGCTTTGTCGCTTGAACCTGATTCATACTGAAACAGTGCCGTTGGTTCACCTTTAAGCCCCATCAGTTCATCAGTAGGCAACATATCAGGGTTCGGAGACGTGAAAATATCGGTTTGCGAGACAAAGTTGTAATCTCCGCCACCTGATTCAGCATTTCGGTAATCTAAGTTAGTAAACTTATTGCTTGCTAAGTTACCGCCAGTAAAGCATTTGTTCAAAGAGTCTCGGTTTAGTGCAAAAGTAGCATTACGTAGTTTCTTATCTTCCAAGAACTCTTTTGAAAACGTGTTTACGCGAGCTTCTTTGCCGTTAAATTCTATTGCTTGAAACGTTACAAAGCCGCCGTCAGGGATATCTTCAAGATAAAACTTAAAGTTATCAGTGGTAGGTTTGATAATGTCTCCGGATCTTTTGCCATCGGCATCAGAGTAGTAACCGATAACATAGTTGGTCACTTGCTCTTTTGACGCTGCACTATAGGTTAAAACCGTTTTATCGCCGTTCAGCTCAGTTTTGTGGTCATATACAGTACAACCTTTCGTAGTTGCTTCACTTTCAGCCATTGTTGCTGGTATAGCAAAATCAAAAGTAAACGCAGTTTTCGGCGCTGCACCACCGCCACCGCCACCACCGCCGCCACAACCGACCATTAACCCTGAGATGATTGCCACTAGTGGCAGTACTTTAAGCTGTTTCATGTCTTTTTCCTAAACTGAGCGGCAATGATTAGCCAAAAAATTGTCTTTGCTCTGTCCAAAGCAAGAATAAAGCCAGCTTTATATAATCATCGTGAATATTGACATTTAATCTGCATCTCGTGCAAAAGGACAAAAAGTTCTAATTTTATGCAACTTGTGTAATGAAATTACACAAGTTCTCCGCATCTCATTCGCATGCCAGAAACTTTCTGTAGTTTTATTTCACAACCATTCTTAAAGTGATCTAAATCAATCACCCTAAATGGCTATCTTGCTAGACTCCTGCCAAAAGATGAGGCTTTTTTTGTGCCTCAACACAATAAGTTATTAGCTATGCTTAGGCACAGTGTCGACGTGTAACAAATCTAATAATAGCTAGCATAAGCGTGCCGCAGGATGCGGACTAACACAATTGAATGAAGAATTCATAACTTTTAAATATATGAGGAATCTATGTCAGACGCAGTTAACAAAACGCACTCTGATTCAGATATCGAGACCAAGAGCTACCGTGAGCTTCATCGTCCAGCATCTGAGTTCGCAAGCCGTTCAGACTACCTAGACCACGAACTACAAATTATGAAGCCACGTCGTTTTGGCTTGAACTTGCCAGGTCGTGACTTCCGCTTTGAGCTTGAAGACCTTGTTCCAGCACTTGCTGGTACTATCGGTATTATCGCAATGTACTCTGCGGTAATGATGTCTTGGGCTGAAGGTCTTACTGCAGCATGGGACCACGTAAACTTAGGCAAGGACTTTGCTATCGAAGTTGCGCGTGTAGAAATGCTCATCCCTGCACTTCTTTTCTGTGTACTTGCCTCTGGTTTTATTAACCCTAAAGCCAACCTAGCAGGCAACCACGGCCCAATGATCCCTCTTATTGGTACCATCGCTCTTGCTGGTGCTCACCCTCTTGCATTAGCAATTCTCATTGGTGTGTTTGGTTTGATTTTGAGCCTCTTAAAAGGTGGGTCAAAACTGGTTAACCTCACCTCTGAAGGTACGGCTGGTGGCCTTCTTATTTTCTTAGGTTTAACCGGAACCATGAGCCAAATTAACTCTATTCAAGCTTGGGCTGTTGGTTTGCAATCCGATACGGTTGCCGCTGGTAGCATGGGTTACATCGGTCTAATTGTTCTTGCGGTTACCATTGGCTTATACGCGTTCCTTGCTAAAGTGAACAAACGCTGGCTAGCGATCCCTGTTTGTGCCTTCACTGGGCTTGCAATCGCACTTGCTCTTGGCGCAGGCTTCGATATTAAATTCGTAACCGAGACAGGCCTTCCAAACCTAAATCCAATCTACTGGTGGGGTTCAACAGAAGAAGGTTGGATGCTTGGTCTTCCTAATATGGAACACTTCATCGCTTCTCTACCATTCGCCATTCTTGCGGTAGCAATGTGGTCACCTGACTTCTTGGGTCACCGTATCTTCCAAGAAATGAACTACCCACGTAAGAGTGAAAAAGTACTGATGGACGTTGATGACACAATGACAATGTGTTCCGTTCGCCAAATGGTCGGTACTGCAGTGGGTGGTGGTAACATCACATCATCTTGGGGGACTTACATGATCCCTGCTGCAATCGCGAAACGCCCTATTCCTGCTGGTGCCATCTTACTAGGCTCTCTATGTATTATTGTTGCAATCCTTGGTTTTCCTATGGACGTTGCAGTATGGCCTCCAGTTATGCGCGTTGCTCTTCTCGTTGGTGTATCTCTACCACTGCTTGAAGCTGGCATGCAGATGGTGAAGGACTCGAAAGACTCACAAGCAGCAGGTATCTGTATCTTTGGTTCTGCCGTTGTTAACCCAGTTCTAGCTTGGGCACTAACTATGCTTTTAGATAACAACGGTTTAATTGGAGATAAAGAGCGCGCGTCTCGCCTATCATTTGTAGACAAGATTGTGATCCCAGTAAGCGTACTTGTTATCTGTTTAGTTGCTATGCTTGCAGTTGGTATGCTTGAAGGCCAGTATGGCATCCAAGCTTGGCTATAAGCTAGCAGTCCAGAAATTTGTGGGTAGCGCTCGTCGCTACCCCATTTTTATCGAGATTTTTGAGGATTTATTGATTTAGTTTAAGGTTTGCAAAAAAATTTTAGTTTAACCTCTAACTGTTGCTTAAAAAGAGAAACGTTAAAACTAGTGACAATATTTATAGTTTTGTAAATCGAATACGTAAATTTAAGACTATAAATATTGTTATTCATAAGAGTGTACTGTTCCCCTCTTTTATCTGGGGATAGCTGGCTCAACGGCGAAGCAGTACGTATTTTTTTCTACTAAAAAGGTAGGTATGTCATGGCAGAGCAATTTGCTAAAGCTTGGGAAGGTTTTGCTGCAGGCGACTGGCAAAACGAAGTAAACGTTCGTGATTTCATTCAGAAGAACTACACTCCGTACGAAGGCGACGAATCTTTCCTAGTTTCTGAAGGTACTGAAGCGACTAACAAGCTTTGGGCTAAGGTAATGGAAGGCATCAAACAAGAGAACGCGACTCACGCTCCTGTTGATTTTGATACTTCAGTTATCTCTACCATCACTGCTCACGATGCAGGCTACATCGAAAAAGACCTAGAAACTATCGTAGGTCTTCAAACTGACGCTCCTCTAAAACGTGCGATCATCCCTAACGGTGGTATCCGCATGGTTGAAGGTTCATGCAAAGCCTACGACCGCGAGCTAGACCCACAAGTTAAAAAAATCTACACAGAATACCGTAAAACTCACAACCAAGGCGTTTTCGATATCTACACTCCTCAAATCATGGCGTGTCGTAAATCTGGCGTACTGACTGGTCTTCCAGATGCATACGGTCGTGGTCGTATCATCGGTGACTACCGTCGTGTTGCTCTATACGGTATTGACTTCCTAATGAAGGATAAATTCGCGCAGTTCTCTTCTCTACAAGAGCGTTTTGAGAACGGCGAAGACCTACAAATGACAATGCAGCTTCGTGAAGAGATCGCAGAGCAACACCGTGCTCTAGGTCAAATCAAAGAAATGGCTGCAAAATACGGTTGTGATATTTCTCGTCCTGCTGAAACTGCGCAAGAAGCTATTCAGTGGACTTACTTCGGTTACCTAGCTGCTGTTAAATCTCAAAACGGTGCGGCTATGTCTCTAGGTCGTACTTCTACGTTCCTAGACATCTTCATCGAACGTGATATCGCGGCTGGTAAGCTAACTGAAGAACAAGCTCAGGAAATGATCGACCACTTCGTAATGAAACTACGTATGGTTCGTTTCCTACGTACTCCTGAGTACGATGACCTATTCTCTGGCGACCCTATCTGGGCAACTGAGTCTATGGGTGGTATGGGTCTTGACGGTCGTACGCTAGTTACTCGTACAAACTTCCGTTTCCTAAACTCACTATACACTATGGGTCCTTCTCCAGAGCCAAACATCACTGTTCTTTGGTCTGAGCAACTACCTGAAGGCTTCAAGAAGTTCTGTGCGAAAGTATCTATCGATACTTCTTCTATTCAGTACGAAAATGACGACTTAATGCGTCCAGACATGAACTCTGACGACTACGCGATCGCATGTTGTGTATCTCCAATGGTTGTTGGTAAGCAAATGCAGTTCTTCGGTGCTCGTGCGAACCTTGCGAAAACAATGCTTTACACCATCAACGGTGGTGTGGATGAGAAGCTAAAAATCCAAGTTGGCCCGCAAATGCCTAAGATCGAAGGTGATGTTCTTAACTACGATGAACTGTGGGAGAAAATGGACCACTTCATGGATTGGCTAGCGAAACAATATGTGACTGCACTAAACGCTATCCACTTCATGCACGATAAGTACAGCTACGAAGCGGCACTAATGGCTCTACACGACCGTGACGTTAAACGTACTATGGCTTGTGGTATTGCTGGTCTATCTGTTGCGGCTGACTCACTATCTGCAATTAAATACGCAAAAGTTAAGCCAATTCGTGACGAAGACGGTCTAGCAATCGACTTCGAAATCGAAGGCGATTACCCTAAATTCGGTAACAACGACCCACGCGTTGATGACATTGCATGTGAACTTGTTTCTGTATTTATGGGCAAAATCCGTAAGCTTAAGACTTACCGTGATGCAATCCCTACTCAGTCAATTCTTACTATCACTTCAAACGTGGTTTACGGTAAGAAAACTGGTAACACGCCTGACGGTCGTCGTGCTGGTGCTCCATTTGCTCCAGGTGCAAACCCAATGCACGGTCGTGACGAGAAAGGTGCTGTAGCATCACTAACTTCAGTTGCTAAACTGCCGTTTGCTGACGCACAAGATGGTATCTCTTACACATTCTCTATCGTACCTAACGCACTAGGTAAAGATGAGGGCTCACAACGCGCTAACCTTGCTGGTCTGATGGATGGTTACTTCCACCACGAAGCGGGTATCGAAGGTGGTCAACACCTAAACGTGAACGTTCTTAACCGTGAAACTCTAGAAGACGCAGTTAAGCACCCAGAGAAATACCCTCAGCTAACAATCCGTGTATCTGGTTACGCTGTTCGCTTCAACTCTCTAACTGCAGAGCAACAAGCTGACGTAATCGCGCGTACATTCACTGAGTCTCTATAAGACTATAGCGAAATAACGTTCTAGTAATACAACAAAGGCTGATGCTAAGTAGCATCAGCCTTTTTTTATTTCTTGAATGAAAGTTGTGATATCGCGAAAGACTTTTGCCCGCATTCTTACGTATGATGCGAAAAAAGTTAGCAAATAAAGTCTATGAGATTTAGTAAATTAATTATTCTTACCCTTCTTTCTCCAGTTGCAATAGCATCCACTAAGTCTACGGTTTCTTTTACCATCGACAACGATGGTATTTTTGGCGTCGATCAAGACTATACGAATGGTGTTTTCCTTTCGTACGCGACAGACCAACTGATACAAGAAAGCCAATGGAAATGGCTGAGTCTAGCTAACTCAGAGCACGCCAATATCGATAAAATAGAGTTGGTTCTTGGCCACAAAATGTGGACTCCAAGCGACATTGAAGCCGATTATCCACTAATCAATGATCGCCCATATGCCGGTTACCTACACACCGAAATCAACTACCTTTCCCTAACGAGTGACAAAGCTGTACGGTACAATTTCACCATAGGAGCTACGGGTGAAAGTTCGCTATCAGAAAAGGCGCAAGAAATCGTTCACGGCATAACAGGATCGACGGACCCTCAAGGTTGGGATTACCAGATTGAAGATAAAGTTGCGTTCAGCCTTGGTTACCGCGTATTTAACAAATTGATGCGCAGCGAAGAACAAAAAACACAATGGGAGATCACCAACATTAACGACATCAATGCGGGTAACTTCCGTAGTGATGTCTCTCAAGGCGTCATGTTTCGTTGGGGTACAAACCTAGCGAATAGCATCGGAGCCGCCAATATCAGTGTCGAAAGCCCTTTTTCAGCAAGTATGATCGCTCAGAATACGTCGAGTTGGTTCTTGTTCACCGGGTTTGAAGGTCGTTACCGCTTTAATGACATGACTATCGAAGGAGATCGTCCTGGCATTCCTGAACCGTCAGCGCCATACGACGTCACACTGCAAAATTGGCAAGCAAGTGCCGTCGCGGGGGTATCTTGGTACAACCAAAATTACGGTGCAAGCATCACCTTTACAATTAAAACACCGGATTATGAAGAAGCCCAAACCGATGTTTATGGGACAGGCTCGTTCTCCGTGTTCGCCTTTTTCTAAAAACTGGATTATCCCAGCATCGAAGTCAATCTAGATACACGGCAAGTTCTCGGGGTAGGTATTAACCACCTCGTGTTCAAGCGTTTATGTAGATTGGCTCCATCTATTTTCTTTCTTCAAATAACCTTGCCTTTAGTACCGACAAAGCTGTTTTAACCCTGCTTTTTGTAATAAAATAACAGCTAGAATTTACTAGTAATGAGAGCAAAAGATGTCAACAGCTGGTCGTATTCACTCATTTGAGTCATGTGGTACCGTAGACGGACCTGGTATTCGATTTATCGTCTTCTTGCAAGGTTGTTTAATGCGCTGTAAGTATTGCCATAACCGCGATACTTGGGACACGCATGATGGCAAAGAAGTCACGGTTGAAGAAATCATTTCCGAAGCGAAAAGTTACCGCCACTTCATGAATGCATCAGGTGGTGGCGTTACTTGTTCTGGCGGCGAAGCGATGCTTCAACCGGAATTCGTACGTGATTTTTTCCGCGCTGCTAAAGCCGAAGGCATTCATACATGTCTAGATACTAACGGTTATGTTCGTAAGCACACTGATGTTATCGATGAAGTACTGGATGCAACAGACTTAGTCATGCTTGACATCAAACACATGAAAGACGAAGTGCACCAAGATCTCATCGGTGTATCCAACCGACGCACATTGGACTTTGCTCGTTACTTACAAAAAATCGGAAAGAAAACATGGATTCGCTATGTCGTCGTGCCTGGTTACACAGATGACCCAGAAGCAGCACACATGCTTGGTGAATTTATTAAAGACATGGATAACATCGAAAAGGTCGAGTTACTTCCTTACCACAAATTAGGGGCTCATAAGTGGGAAGCGTTAGGCTTAGAATACCCACTCGAAGGCGTAAACCCGCCACCGAAAGAAACCATGGATGAAATTCAATCCATTCTTGCTCAATACAACGATAACGTAAAATACTAAGTGAACCGCAAGACTAACCTCTTTAAAATACCAGCTTATTGCTGGTATTTTTTTGATTATATCTAAGCCTTATCAGTGAGTTTCTCTGCGGTCATTTAGGTAGAAAAAGAACGATAGAAATGATTGCGTCATGTTCGCATAGGAAGGAAGTAACATGGATTTGTTTAACTTAGGCTCTCTTGTTGTCTCAATTTGGATAGTAGTAGTCTACTGCCTACCAGATTGGAAAAAAGTCGTTTGGCCCAAACTGGAAAAAGAGAAAGGATTTCAGCACCTCGTTTTTGCAACGCTCTTCTTTTTCAGTATTTTATGGACAGCTCAAGCAGGTGTAAAAGAAGGATTACAGATTCATTTTCTTGCGCTAACAACGCTGACGATGATGTATGGTTGGCGTATGGCATTTCTACTCAGTATCCCTGCAATGCTGGTCAACCACCTACTACATGATGTGTCCTTGCTACTCTTACCCACGTCGTTAGTTCTATCTGCCCTAATTCCGATTTTCATTAGTTACTTAGTGTTTCTTCTGAGTTACCACTACTTGCCACGAAACATTTTTGTTTTCATCTTCGTTGCTGGATTTTTCAATGGCGCGATAACAGGAAGTCTGCACCTCATCATTAACTCTTTTTATCACCTATCAGTTGGTCACTACGATTGGGAAACCATTCAACATAACTACTTTGTTTTTGTGCCGTTGCTCGCCTTTCCAGAAGGTCTATTAAATGGTATGGCACTGGCGGTTTTAACCGTATTCAAGCCAGAGTGGCTGAGAGTATTTTCAGACCGAGACTACATATACAATCATTACCATAAATAAGTGTTTTCAAACTGGTCAAAAGTGACAGTTCTTGCCATTTTTTAGTATTAAATATGTGTTGAGATCATGTTTCACTCATGTCTTAAGCGTTAACCTAAGCACATTAAAAATGTATTAGATATCTAGTGAGGTCACCATGGAAATGTCAAACGCTCAACGTTTGATTCTATCAAACCAATACAACCTTATGTCTCAACTTGATCCAAGTAATGCGGCCAAATACAAACGCTTACAAACGATCGTTGAACGTGGTTATGAACTACAAATGCGAGAGTTGAACAAAGATTTCGGCTGCCTCTCAGAAGCAGAGTGTCGTGAGATCATCGACGTTATGGAGATGTATCATGCGATGCAAGAGTCTTACAACATGCTAGACGATGAAGATCGCAGCAACGTGGATCAACGTCGCTTGAAGTTCTTGGGATTTGATATCGCTTCAGAAGCGCAACAAGTACATTACGTACGTTTTCTCATCGATTCTGAAGGTTTGTACCCTCAGTTTGACAAGGCAGATCATCACTTTAACAGCCAGATGCCGATGCTAGATAAATACCGCCGTATGCTGCAAACTTGGCGTAACTGCCCTCGTCAGTATCATTTATGTGAAAACGAACTAGCGCAAATCTTCAGCGCATAAAATGGTCGTCTAAGAATGAGGAGAGCGCCCGCTCTCCTTGTTATTTACCCTGTCACAAACTTATCTAAGACTTTGCTCTCTTCCTACCTCTTTCACTTGCCTTGCTCAATGTAGAACAACGAATCACTGAGACTCTTCCGTCTTTGCCAAATATTTGATTTCTATTGCACCTATTCACGACATAAATTCGTCCTTAATAAAAGAGTGATTCAAATGTCACTTTTACAATAAATTCATAATTGTTAAGCAAAATTGCAAATCCCCGACTAGGCTTAAGTAGAGAAAGGCTGTGATTGAAAAATTCATATCCACCGCTCACCGTTGTAACGAAAAAACCGTCCATAAAGCAAAGTCTTTGGTGTCGCCAATCTTACATTCTGTACGAACCAAATGTGATAACAGGACGTATATTCAAACAACAACGAGCATAACTGTTGGTGGAAAGCCTGAATCAACGTTCGTCGGTAGACTGACTATTAAAGGGGAAAGCGACATGAGTATTTTCGACCACTATCAATCAAGATATGAAGCTGCAAAAGATGAAGAGATGTCGTTACAGGAGTTTTTAGCCCTGTGTAAAGATGACAAAAGCGCTTATGCTAATGCAGCAGAACGCCTACTGATGGCGATTGGTGAACCAGAGATAATCGATACGGCAAAGGATCCGAGACTAAGCCGAATCTTCTCGAATCGTGTTATCTCTCGTTATGAAACCTTTAAAGACTTTTATGGCATGGAAGATGCCATAGAGCAAATTGTGTCTTACCTAAAACATGCGGCGCAAGGCCTAGAAGAGCGTAAGCAGATTCTTTACCTACTCGGCCCTGTAGGTGGCGGTAAGTCTTCGCTTGCAGAAAAGCTTAAGGCTCTGATGGAACAGATGCCTATTTATGTTCTTACTGCTAACGGCGAACGCAGCCCAGTGAATGACCATCCATTCTGCCTATTCAAAGCCACAGAAGATGGCGATATTTTGAAAAAAGAGTATGGCATCGAGCACCGTTATCTTCGCTCGATCATGTCTCCTTGGGCCGCTAAACGTCTTCACGAGTTTGGTGGTGATATCACCAAATTTAAAGTAGTGAAAGTACGCCCTTCTATCCTTGACCAAATCGGTATTGCCAAAACTGAACCAGGCGATGAAAACAACCAAGATATCTCATCATTGGTTGGTAAAGTCGATATTCGTAAGCTTGAACACTATTCGCAAGACGATCCAGACGCTTACAGCTACTCCGGTGCGCTGTGTAAAGCAAACCAAGGTTTAATGGAATTCGTTGAGATGTTCAAAGCACCAATCAAAGTGCTTCACCCGCTGCTAACAGCAACGCAAGAAGGCAACTTCAACGGTACAGAAGGCCTTTCTGCGATTCCATTCGACGGTATGATTCTGGCTCACTCAAACGAATCTGAGTGGCAGACCTTCCGTAACAACAAGAACAATGAAGCGTTCTTAGACCGTGTTTATATTGTGAAAGTACCTTACTGTCTACGTGTTTCAGAAGAAGTCAAAATCTACCAAAAACTTCTTGAAAACAGTGAGTTGTCTCAAGCCCCTTGTTCACCAAGCACGCTCGAGACTCTGGCACAATTCAGTATTCTTTCTAGACTTAAAGAGCCTGAAAACTCGTCCATCTTCTCTAAGATGCGCGTATACGACGGTGAAACGCTGAAAGATACGGATCCAAAGGCAAAAAGCTATCAAGAGTATCGTGATTATGCTGGTGTCGATGAAGGCATGAACGGTCTCTCAACACGTTTTGCCTTTAAGATTTTGTCACGCGTATTTAACTTCGACCAAACCGAAGTGGCAGCCAACCCTGTACATCTATTCTATGTGATTGAACAACAGGTTGAGCGCGAACAGTTCCCTGCTGAAACAGCAGAGAAATATCTCGAGTTCTTGAAAGGCTACCTAGTACCTCGATACGTTGAATTTATCGGTAAAGAGATTCAGACCGCTTATCTTGAGTCTTACTCTGAATACGGCCAAAACATCTTCGATCGATATGTCACCTATGCAGACTTCTGGATTCAAGACCAAGAGTACCGAGATCCAGAAACTGGTCAGCTATTTGATCGCTCTTCACTGAATGCTGAGCTAGAGAAGATCGAAAAAACAGCTGGTATTTCTAACCCGAAAGATTTCCGAAACGAAATCGTTAACTTTGTGCTTCGTGCGAAAGCGAATAACAATGGTCAAAACCCGGTTTGGACCAGCTACGAAAAACTGCGCACAGTAATCGAGAAGAAAATGTTCTCCAATACCGAAGAGCTACTTCCGGTTATCTCATTTAATGCGAAAACCTCTTCTGAAGATCAGAAGAAGCACGACGACTTTGTCGCTCGCATGATGGAAAAAGGCTATACCGAGAAACAGGTTCGCCTACTTTCTGAGTGGTACCTACGAGTACGTAAGTCATCCTAACCCAGTATTGAGTTAGGTCGCTTGTGAAACATGAAGAGGGCTATTTCATGGCGCAATTTATAGACCGAAGGCTCAATGGCAAGAACAAGAGCGCTGTTAATCGACAGCGCTTCTTGAAGCGCCACAAAGAGCAAATAAAAGAGTCGGTAGCAGACGCAGTGAATCGACGCTCGATTACGAATACGGAAACGGGCGAAGACGTCTCTATCCCTCACAAAGACATCAACGAGCCTATATTTCATCAAGGCAAAGGTGGTGTTCGCGAACGAGTTCATCCCGGTAACGACCAATTCATTACTGGTGATAAAATTGAGCGTCCCAAAGGTGGCGGTCAGGGTAGCGGCTCAGGAGAAGGGAACGCCAGTCCAGATGGAGAAGGCCAAGACGAATTTGTATTCCAAATATCAAAAGATGAGTACCTCGATATTTTGTTCGAAGATCTCGAGCTGCCTAATCTAGAAAAAAACCAAATTGCCAAAATCACTGAATGGAAAACACACCGTGCAGGCTTTCAAACTGCCGGTATCCCTTCCAATATCGCCGTAGTACGTTCTCTGCAACAATCTCTTGCGCGCCGTACTGCAATGACTGCTGGTAAGAAACGACTTCTTAAAGAGTTAGAAGACGAACTTGCTCGCATCAAAAATATTGAACCTGCTCAGCAGTTTGAAGAGAACCGCTTGAAGGCTGAAATTGAAGAACTGCGCAAGAAAATCGAAAGCGTGCCTTTCATCGATACCTTCGACTTACGCTTCAAGAACTATGAGAAACGCCCGGTACCATCGAGCCAAGCGGTCATGTTCTGTCTAATGGACGTATCCGGTTCGATGGATCAGGCAACGAAAGACATCGCAAAACGCTTCTATGTTCTTTTGTACTTGTTCTTAACTCGTACCTACGAGAATGTCGAAGTCGTCTTTATCCGCCACCATACCCAAGCGAAGGAAGTGGACGAGCACGAATTTTTCTACTCACAAGAAACCGGGGGTACCATTGTATCTAGCGCGCTCAAGTTAATGGATGAAATAGTAAAAGAGCGATACCCGATTGGTCAGTGGAACATATATGCAGCTCAAGCATCCGACGGTGACAACTGGGCAGATGATTCGCCAAGATGCCGGGATCTGTTAGTGAACAAATTACTTCCAAACTGTCAGTACTACTCTTACATAGAGATCACGCGGCGCTCGCACCAAACTCTATGGCATGAGTACGAAAAACTCACTGAAGAGTTTCCTAATTTCGCAATGAAAAACATTCGCTCTGTGGAGGATATTTTCCCAGTCTTTCGTGAACTATTCCAAAAAGAAACGGCGTAAGGAGGCTAGCGATGAATACCGCAACGAGAAACCTCTCAGGAGAGGCGCCTAAGAAGCGTAACAGTAAAGTGTTGCCAGATGGACCAGATTGGACATTTGAGCTGTTAGAGCGATACCACAAAGAAATTAAGCGTGTCGCGGAGCATTATCGCCTAGACACTTACCCTAACCAAATAGAAGTGATTACTTCAGAGCAGATGATGGATGCCTATTCAAGTATCGGCATGCCAATCAATTACAACCACTGGTCATTTGGTAAAAAATTCATTCAAACAGAGCAGAACTATAAACATGGTCAAATGGGGTTAGCCTACGAGATTGTGATTAACTCCGACCCTTGTATTGCTTATTTGATGGAAGAAAATACGGTAACAATGCAAGCACTCGTGATAGCGCACGCGTGTTACGGCCATAACTCTTTTTTCAAAGGTAATTACCTATTCCAAACGTGGACTGACGCCAGCTCTATTATCGACTATCTGCTGTTCGCGAAAAAGTATTTAGCCGAGTGTGAAGAACGGTATGGCGTAAAAGAAGTGGAAAAGCTGCTCGACTCTTGTCATGCGTTAATGAACTTTGGTGTAGACCGCTACAAGCGTCCAGAGAAAATCTCAATTACAGAGGAAAAAGCAAGACAAGAAGAACGCGAAGCATACCTACAATCTCAAGTTAATGAGCTTTGGCGCACCGTACCGACAGCCAAGACGAAAGAGGAAGACATTAAAGAGCGATTCCCAAGCGAGCCTCAGGAAAACTTGCTCTACTTCTTCGAAAAACATGCGCCGTTGCTAGAGCCGTGGCAACGTGAAGTTGTTCGGATCGTCCGTAAGATCAGTCAGTATTTTTATCCGCAAAAACAAACGCAAGTCATGAATGAGGGCTGGGCAACGTTCTGGCACTACACCATACTCAACCATCTTTATGATGAGGGCTTGGTGTCTGAAAAATTCATTCTAGAGTTCTTACATAGCCACACCAGTGTCGTGGCTCAGCCGCCTTATAACAGTCCTTACTTTAATGGCATTAACCCCTACGCGTTAGGCTTTGCCATGTTCCGAGATATTAAGCGTATCTGTGAAGAACCAACTGATGAGGACAAAGAGTGGTTTCCAGACCTAGCAGGAACCGACTGGTTAGATGCAGTGCATTTCGCGATGCATAATTTCAAAGATGAAAGCTTTATTAGCCAATACCTTTCTCCGAAATTAATGCGTGATTTCAAGTTGTTTGCGATCAACGATGATGATCATAAGAACTTTATTGAAGTCGCTGCGATACACGATGAGATGGGTTATAAACGCATTAGAGAAACCCTAGCCGCTCAGTACAACTTATCTAATCTTGAGCCAAACATTCAGGTGTTTAATGTCGATGTCCGTGGTGATCGATCGCTTACGTTGCAGTACGTTCCTCACAACCGCATCCCACTTGATGATAGTTACGAAGAAGTTCTAAAGCACGTGTATCGATTATGGGGCTTTGATGTCATTCTCCAAGAAGTGAAAGACACCGGTCACCGAGAGGTCTTAGCGACCTGCCCTAAACGGAACCAATACGACACTAACATTTAACTAATACCGCGATACAAGTAAAACAAAAGGCTCCTAATTCAGGAGCCTTGTTTATTCTTAAATCTATATGAGCATTTGTTACGCTTGCTTTGCAACAATCGCGCGCACGGCTTCTAGGTCTTCGGGCGTATCAACCCCTGCCGCTGGTGCTTCTTTCGCTACCGCCACATGAATTTTTTCACCGTACCAAAGCACTCGCAGTTGCTCAAGACACTCAATCTGCTCTAATGCACTTGGTGCCCAGTTGACATACGTATTAATGAAACCAGCTCGATAAGCATAAATACCAATATGACGCATTAATGGGTTGGCAATGGTTTTGTCTTGTTTAGCAAAGTTATCGCGATCCCAAGGGATGGTTGCTCGACTAAAGTACATCGCATAGCCTTGCTCATCTGCGACAACTTTAACAGCGTTCGGGTTGAACACTTCCTCTTCCGAGTCTATTTCTACAGCTAACGTCGCCATCGGGGCTTCACACCCAGATAAGTTATCAGCAACCTGACGAATGATGGACGGCGGAATCAAAGGCTCATCCCCTTGCACATTAACAATAATGTGGTCTGACGGAATAGCCATCTTTTCAACAACTTCGGCAAGACGCTCCGTACCTGATTCGTGGTGGGGAGAAGTCATACAAACTTTACCACCAAATGACGAAACCGCTTTCGCAACACGCTCGTCATCAGTTGCAACGATGACATCTTCCGCACCCGCTTGTAGCGCTTGTTCATAAACCCACTGAACCATAGGCTTACCACCAATATCCGCTAGCGGTTTACCAGGCAAACGGCTCGATGCGTAGCGCGAAGGGATGACAACCGTAAAAGACATTAGCGTCCCTCATCCATGCTCATAGTGCGAGCTTCAGGCTCTAGCAGAACTGGAATACCCTCTTTGATCGGGTAAGCAAGGCGATCCAATTTGCAGATCAACTCTTGATTATCTTTATCGTACGTCAGCTTACCTTTGCAAACAGGGCAAGCTACAATCTCAAGTAGACGGTGATCCATAAGCCGCTTTAACCTCTTTTATTCTATTTAAAATTTGCTCTGCATCGTTTGATTCAAACTG
The DNA here is from genome assembly GCF_033340275.1 of Vibrio sp. 1402. Taxonomy (NCBI): domain Bacteria; kingdom Pseudomonadati; phylum Pseudomonadota; class Gammaproteobacteria; order Vibrionales; family Vibrionaceae; genus Vibrio; species Vibrio sp. 1402. Next base: position 46,101 of record NZ_JAWOWE010000002.1, on the reverse strand, counting down.
GGCAGATACAGGCAGATACCACCAATTATCTTGCGCATAATGGCTGCACTTGACGGCATCTTTCTCGGTCATAATCACATTGGTCCCTTGTTGAGCCAATGCTTCTAATTCTTGTTGATCAAAGTCTTGATGGTCAGCAAAACCTTTTGTGACTTTAACATCTGCGTTCATCGAGTTTAGTGTATGAAAAAAACGCGGAGGATGCCCAATGCCCGCAAATGCGACGAGATCTTTCAACTCCGAGACATCCACATGTTGCTTAGTCTTAAGATTAATAGCTTTAGAGGGTGCTAAAGCCATTGCGATTTCGCCCGTATGCGCTTGACCGCCATTGGTGATGATAAAGTCGACTTCTTTAAGTCGCTCAATACCTTCACGTAAAGGACCTAATGGAATCAGGCTTTCATTCCCAAACCGGCGATTCCCATCCACAATCACTAACTCAATATCACGGCCTAACGCATAATGTTGTAATCCATCATCCGTAATTATGATATCCACATCCAAATCTAGCAGTGCTTTCACTGCATTTGAACGCACAGGATCTACCGCAACAGGTGCTCCTGTACGGCGATGAATCAACTTAGGTTCATCGCCACAATGCTTCGCTGGCGTATCTTCTTTTAGCACTAACGGATAGGCAGGAGCCTTTGCCCCATAACCACGAGAAACAACCCCCGGCTTAAAGCCCATTTGCTGTAGTTGCTCAACAAGCCACACAACAACTGGTGTTTTACCATTGCCACCAGCAGTGATATTGCCAACCACAACAACAGGTATAGGCGCATTATAAGCTTGCTTGCGGCCAGTTTGGTATTGCTTTCGCTTTGACTTGCTTATCGCTCCAAATAATAAACTCAGTGGCCACAAAAGCGGCCACAAGAGATATTTTATTGGATGGCTTTCAAACCAGATTTTTTCAATCACCGCGCTTATTCACCAAACTGAATACGGTGCAATTGTGCATACGCACCATTTTTCTCAATAAGCTCAGCGTGGTTGCCACGTTCAATGATGGCACCATCATCAACCACAAGAATTTCATCGGCTTTCTCGATTGTGGATAAGCGGTGCGCTATTACAAGTACCGTTTTGTCTTTTTGCAGCTCATCAAGTGCAGCTTGAATAGCTCGCTCGGATTCGGTATCCAAAGCCGAAGTTGCCTCATCAAGAATCAGCACTGGAGCATCACGCAATAGAGCTCGCGCAATCGCAACACGTTGGCGTTGACCACCAGACAAGCTAGCACCATTTTCACCAATCATGGTATCAAGTCCATCATCCATTTTGCCGATGAACTCCATCGCATGCGCGAGTGTTGCCGCTTTCTCGATATCACTGCGCTCGTATTGGCCATCCGTTGCGTACGCAATATTGTTTGCTATCGTGTCATTAAACAAATGAACATTTTGCGATACTAGTGCAAATTGCTGACGTAAATTCTTTAGCTCGTAATCACGAATATCATGCCCATCTAATGTGATAGATCCACTGTCAACATCATAGAAGCGGTTGAACAAGTTCGCGATGGTACTTTTACCTGAGCCAGAACGGCCAACTAGCGCCACCGTTTTTCCTCTTGGAATATCGAAGCTGACATTTTCCAATGCTGGTTTTTCTGCACCAGTGTAAGTAAAGCTTACGTTTTTAACTGAAACATCGCCATTTGCGCGTTCAACTGTCAACTTACCTTCGTTTTTCTCAGGCTCGAGGTCAATTAACGCGAAGAGCGTTTGGCTCGCGGCCATACCACGTTGGAACTGAGAAGTAACGTTAGTCAGCGCTTTAAGTGGGCGCATCAGACCAAACATTGCAGAGAACACAACAGTAAATGTACCTGGAGTCAGTTGCTCTTTAATCGAATCAATACTTGCTAAATAAAGAACGGCAACAATTGCAAGTGATGCAATCATTTGGATGATAGGGTTAGCCGCCGCTTGAGCCGTCACCAACTTCATGCTTTGTTGACGCATTTGGTTGCTGACTTTTTCAAATCGTTTACGTTCGATGTCTTGGCCGCCATAGCTCAACACAACTTTATGGCCTTTCAGCATCTGCTCTGCTGATGCAGTTACGTTACCCATCATGGTCTGCATATTTTTGGATATTTTTCTAAAACGTTTAGAAACAACACCAATACCCCATGCCACAACGGGAGCAACAGCAAACAGCACTAGCGACAATTGCCAGCTGTTGTAAAACATCAAGACTAACAGACCAATGATACTTGCGCCTTCACGCACAATGCTCACCAACGCTTGGCTAGTTGCCGCTGATACTTGCTCTGAGTCGTAGGTTATACGCGACAATAAGTTGCCCGTCTTTTCCTTATCAAAGTAAGACACTGGCATATGCATAAAGTGATTGAACACCATGCGACGGACTTGCATAACTACGTTGCCAGATACCCAGCTCAAACAGTAGGTGGAGACAAATCCACTTATGCCACGGATGAACATCATGGCAAAAATAATCAATGGAAGCGTGCGTAAAAAATCAGATTCAGCGTTCCCAAAACCTTCATCGAGTAGTGGTTTTAGCAGGGAAATCATATAGGTATCTGATATAGCATTAATAACTAATGCAATGACTGCAACGACAAGACCTGACTTATAAAGGCGAATAAATTGCCATAGACGCTTAAACGTCTGCCAAGTCGTTTCATCAGTATTTATCGACATAGAAGTGCTTTATTTTCTTACATTAAGACTCTCATTCTACTCCCTTACGCAGCATCTGCCTATACCAAGGCTCAAATGTATCGCTACGTTTGGTTTCTGAGCGCCAATTATCACGGTGAATAAAGAAGCTTACCTGACCACCCTCACCAGTATCAAGCCAAGTAACGCCAAGCTTTCGGTATGAAGCAACGACATTTTCCGCTGGCATTCCCCATCGATTGTTTTTTGCTAAAGAAGCAACCGCCACACTCGGGCTCACCGCCTCGATAAATCGAGGATTCGATGAACTTTTACTCCCGTGGTGAGGGACTAGCATCACATCGCTTTGTAACTTTCCGGGTTCTCTAAGCAAAATCCACTCGCTAATGGCCTCAATATCACCAGTAAAAAGCATACTAAAGTTAGAAATAGGGTCAGTAAGTCGTAATACACAGGAGTGCGGATTATACGCACGTTGAACAAGTGCAGGAGGCCAGAGCACTTCCATGTTTAATCCTTGCCATTTCCATTGGTCGCCTCTAGTGCAAGGCTCATATTCGATAAAGAATTGACTACTAAGTTTACGCTGTGGAGAAAAGGCATCTTCAATGAAAAAGCGGCCGCCTGCGTGATCATTATCGGAATGGCTTAGAATCAGTGTATCTATGCTTTCATAACCTCGTTGATGCAAAACCGGAGTGACGACCTGCTCTGCGATACTGCCGCTTTGCCATGCTTTACCAGTGTCATACAGCAACACCTTGTCGTCTTTTTCTACAACCACTGCAAGGCCATGACCTACATCTAATACATCGATACGCCAATGCGGTTCATACTCCGCTGCAAACTTGATACTAATAACGATGCCGAGTAACAAATACCACGCGTACTGAGACATGAACCGTTGAAATATTAAGCAAACCACTATCACCATAACCAGCATTGTCATTTCCATGCTAATGGGTTGCCAAGAACCTACTGCGTACTGTATTGACGTGCTCAATGGCTGTAATGACCAGTCCACCAAATGCCACAGAGGCTTCGCTATCATTTCAAGAAACAAAGATGAGAACAGGGCTAGAAACATCAAAGGTACAACGATAAATCCGAACCAAGGAATAAATACCAAGTTGTAGGCTATTGAGGACAAACTAAAACCGGAGAAGAAATGGCCACTAACAGGTACGATTAAAGCGCTCAACATCAATTGAGTAAGCAATAACGCTTTTAATCGCGCTTTCCAACCTCCCCTTTGATGTCGAATCAAATTAATTGCGAACAATACCGCACAAACGGAGAGGTACGATAACCAAAAGCTCATACTGTAGGATGCAAAAGGTTGGACAAGCAGTTGTAGAGATACTGCAAGCAAAAGAACTCGCCAAGAAGTCCAGTGCACCAGAGTATACTTCAGGAGAACGTAAACAACGCATACCGACACTGCTCGCGTAGTAGGCAGAGAGAAATCCGCTAACCAAGCGTAGGCAACAGCGAAGATCAGCCCATATAAGCTAGGTAACAACTGGTATTGGGGTAATAGATAACGAACGGTACCGCCCACGACTAGCCCAAAAGTAAACGCCATACCAATATGTAAACCAGAAATGGAGACCAAATGCAGTAAACCACTGTCCCTGAGCGCTTGCCAATCTTCCTTAGACAACCAAGAACGGTCAGCAAAAACTAACGCACTTATTAACGAGAAATGATGAAGGGAAGACACATCATCAGCGACATCGGCAATAATGGATTGACGCAGAGATACATTAGAACGAACAATCCACTTAGCATCTTTGTTAACAACCGCTCGGGCGATAATATTTTTACCCATCGCGTGCTTTTCAGCATCAAAGCCAGCTTCGTTGCGTAGACCTGTAATCGGCTTTAACGAGATGGATGTCGTAAACTCACTGTTAACATCGAGTGGAAAAGGCGTAATAAGACGGATTTTAGGTTTAAGAAAAGGTAACAGAGTTTGAGAATTTACCGCTTCTATAGCGACAATACCTTCATAACCGTGACTTATTTGCGTAAAAGGGCTGTCAACTTTACCAATTATGGTAATATTCTCCCCTGCTTGAAAAAGGGCTTGTCTCTGAGACTCCAATACATTGCCGTGGACGATGACAACCATAAAGCCCGCAATTGCGCCTATGCTAATTAAGCCACGACGTAATTTGATTATTGAGCCAGTGGTTATTATTCCCAGCAGCAACCAACGCCAATCTGGTATTGTCGGCCACCAAGCTGACGAGATTACGCTCGCTACAAATAACGCCAAGGTCCAACTTTTTTCTGAGAGAGTCATGCTGTCCTATGCCTAGAAAGCTGATAAAACGCTTCATGCCAGATCATGAATTGATCAAACGCCAAAAAGCATTGAAGGTCTTCGGCAATGTGTTGTACAACCCAAACTTGTGGTGCTTAAACCGCCGCTCGGCATCAGGGGCTTTTGCTGTCGGGTTATTTATGGCTTTTGTTCCGCTGCCGAGCCAAATGATCATGGCCGCTGGTTTGGCCATTATGTTGGGTGTCAATCTGCCCCTCTCCGTCGCTTTGGTATGGATCAGCAATCCTATCACTATGCCTGTGCTATTTTACTTTGCGTACAAGCTAGGTGCTCTAGTGATGCGTCTTCCCCCGCAACCTTTTCACTTTGAACTATCGTGGGAATTCATCATGCAGCAAATGAGCACCATTGGACCTCCATTTCTATTGGGCTGCGCAATTTGTGGGGTTGTATCCGCGATTATTGGCTACTTCGGAATTCGAGGGCTTTGGCGCTACTCGGTGGTACGGAGCTGGCAAAAACGCAAAATAAGATAAGACCTTACTGCGTAAAAATCAGCATTTGAGCTATCAGTTGAGGGGCATCTAACAGTTAGAATGAAACGCGATGTTACTCAAGTAGGATAAATACAAAAAAGGACCGAATTCGGTCCTTTTTGTTTTTCGCATATTGTAAAACAATCCGCTATTTAGAACTCAGTACAGCCGCCGGATTCAACCTTGCGGCACGCGAAGCAGGATACCACGTCGCAAGTAAACTAAGCACTATCGCCGTCACTGACACCAATGCCACATCTGGCCAGTGTAGTTGTGATGGTAAGAAGTCGACGAAGTAAATATCACCCGATAAAAACTGATGACCAATTAAGCTCTCTAACCCTTTAATTAACGGAGTCAGGTTTAACGCCACTAAGACACCGATAACACTGCCGACGAGACTACCAAATACACCAGAGAATACACCTTGCCAAACAAAGATGCGTTTGATTAGGCTATCTTTTGCTCCCATTGTTCGCAAAATTGCAATTTCCGCCGCTCGGTCTTTCACTGCCATCATCAACGTAGACACAATATTAAAACATGCCACGCCAATCACCAGTACCATCACCAAGTACATAATGGTGCGCACGAGCTGAATATCGCGATACAAAAAACCAAACTTTTGCTGCCAGCTTTTCAAATACACGTAAACATCAACCATGCTACCAACCTCGCGAACAATAGAAGGCGCATTGAGAACATCGTCAGTTTTTAGTGAAATGCCTGTGACCCCTTCCCCTAACCTCGCGTATTGCTGCGCATCAGCTAATGGTACTAACGCTAGAGAGTGGTCGATTTGGCCATTCAACGTTAAGAACCCTGACACCTTCACGCGCACACGCTTAGGAGCCTGCACTTTATTTGCGCCGCCTGTTTGCGGAATCATTAACGTCACATAATCCCCCACGCCGACATTTAGCTCGTTTGCTACACCTCGGCCTAAGATCACTTGCTGCTGACCAGCATAAAAGTTTTGCCAAGCAGCTTGGTCAATAAAATTCGACAAACTCGACACCGCTTGCTCGAAAGTAGGCTCTACACCACGAACTTCTATCGCTTTTAGCTTACTGCCTTTTTCTGCCAAACCCGTAAAACGAACATACGGTGCTGCCGCAACAACATGTTCATGTTTTAGAGCTTGATTCATCGTTTTGGTGTAGTCCTGAAGTGGTCCATTAACACCTTCTAACTCGCCGTGTGGGATCACAGACAACACACGCGATTGCAGCTCGCGCTCAAAGCCATTCATTGCAGACAAACCGATAATGATCACAGCAACGCCAACCGCAATACCAATAGTCGAAGAAAGCGATATGAAAGACACCATCTTGTTGCGCTTTTTCGCTCGACTGAAGCGACCACCAATCATCAAAGCTAAAGAGGTAAACAAAACTAGCCCTCCGCAGATGCTGTATCAGTCACAAAACGATCTACGAGCAAACCATCTTGCATGTGCATTTGACGATCCATTTTTGCTGCCAGCTCTTTGTCATGCGTGACAACCAAAAATGCAATGTTTGACTCTTTATTGAGCTCGCGCATCAAATCATAGATAGACAGTGCCGTATTGTGATCTAAGTTCCCCGTAGGTTCATCAGCCAAGACCAGGTCAGGTTTATTCACCAATGCACGCGCAATCGCAACACGCTGACGCTCACCGCCCGATAACTCGGAGGGTCTATGTTGCATCCGATGATTCAAACCAACTTTATCTAACAGCGCTTTAGCCGCCTGTTTTGCATCCGCTACTTTAGCACCGCCAATCATCAGTGGCATCGCCACATTTTCAAGCGCAGTAAAGTCAGCCAACAAGTGATGAAACTGGTATACAAAACCAAGGTGCTTGTTGCGTAATGCCGCCTGTTTGTTCGAGCTCAAAGCTGATAGGTTTTGCCCTAGAAAATCAACTTCACCATGAGTTGCGTCATCTAACGCACCTAAAATATGCAATAAGGTACTTTTTCCCGAACCAGAAGAGCCAACAATAGAAACCAACTCCCCTTTGTCGATATCGAAACTTACGCCTTTCAACACTTCCGTATCTAACGAACCCTCTCGGTAGACTTTACGAATATCACGACATTCTAATAGCTTATTCATAGCGAAGTGCCTCAGCAGGTTTAACAGAAGATGCTCGATAAGAAGGATAAAGCGTAGCAGCAAGGCTAAGAGCAATCGCCAATACCACCACTAAAAGAATTTGCAGTGAATCAATCAAGATGGGTAGATGACCACCAAAGCTGAATAGCGCCACACCAGCAGATTCAAGAATCGCATTTAGATTAAGTGACAAGATCACGCCCGCAGCGCCACCAACAATCGCGCCAATTACACCACTGCTTGCACCTTGCACCATGAAAATGGTCATCACTTGAGATTGAGTCATGCCTTGAGTTTTCAATATTGCGACTTCTGATTGCTTCTCCATTACCACCATGATTAAAGCGGAGATAATATTGAATGCAGCGACACCCACAATTAGACCTAGCATAAGTCCCATCATGTTCTTTTCCATTTTCACCGCTTGGAAAAGCTCACCACGCTGTTCGCGCCAATCACTCCATTCCCATCCATCAGGCATGGGTTGGTCAGCAAAATCCGTCACCATAAATGGGTCAGAGAAAAAGACACGCCAACCAGAAACCGTGTCTTTAGGGAAACGCATCAGCTTAGATGCATCCGTCATGTTCACAATCATTAATTGACCATCAACGTCCGATCCCGTATTGAAAATGCCTGAGACAGTAAAGTTTCGCTGGCTAGGAATACGGCCAAGTGGGGTAAACTGCGTTGCGTTGGTCACCATCAAGCGCACTTTATCCCCGATTGAGACCTTTAGTGAACGCGCCAAACTGTGACCCAAAAATACATTGTAGTCACCTGCTTGAAGTGACGATAATCGTCCGGCAATCAAATGGTTGCTAATCGGATCGCCTTTCTTAGGTTCAATACCGATGAGGTAACCAGCCGTCAGCTGTGCAGAACTCTGAATAACAGCCTCTCCTCTAACGATAGGTTCCGGCTGAGATTCACTCGACATCGCTTGAACAAATGGAGGGGCAGACTCGGTCATAGGCGTTTTTCCATCGTGTTGCGAAACAACGGCATGAGGTAGCACACCTAAAATGCGTTCTTTTAACTGCGATTCAAACCCGTTCATCACAGAAAGAACCGTCACCAACGCCATTACACCGATCGTAATACCCGCCGTCGACATATAAGAAACAAATCGGCTGAACCTATCTCCAGAGCGTCCCCGAAGATACCTTAAGCCAATAAACAATGAGATAGGATGATACATATAAGACAAACCAACTGGTTGTTTTGATATAAAGCTTTAGCGGATTATCTTACCTTACTCTTCTCATTAAGAAGACAAGAGAATCGCTAAATTTGTCAACGACATGCAATAAGTCTGTATTTAGGGCAAAAAGTTCAAGGACAAACCGGCTAAACTTGATAACTTCATTCAGTTAGCGATAATCAGTGCCCTATTTCTCTTTGTTTGTTGAGTGAACAGGGAGCGCTCACTGGCAAAAGGATCGACTATATGACAGAGCAAGAATACTTTACCGTCCATCATAACCTCACCATCAACGTCGAAACGTTGAGTGCGGACTTTGCTTTGCCAGATGAAGAAACATTTGCCTCCGAAATTCCAGCACCATTTATTGTCGCCAGTGAATTTAGTCACTTAGATATGTTGGCAGACAACGCGCGTCTAGAGCTGAAAAACAAAGAGTTAAAGCATGTGATCAACTTGCTTGATACGCAAAACGCGAAACTTAACCTCTTGTTGAGCTTTATGCTTTCACAACAAGATGACGCCTCCATTCGATATCAAACGACGCAGTTTGGTGCTAGTCAACTCAGTTTCCGCTCAGATACAGCGTTAACTACTCAACAACTCGTTCGTGTTAAACTGTTCCTCGATCACCCTGCTGCGGCGATTTATTGTTACGCTCAAGTAGAAGAATGTGATGCTTCAGAGCAAGATTTCATTATCACGCTTAGATACAAGATGCTCCGAGAATCTGATCAAGATTTACTGATAAAGGCGGCACTGTATCAACAACAAAAACTTTTACGTCAGCGCTCGATGGAGCGAGATAAAAAATAATTCCTATGACAAAAGCAACGATTCTTTCCGTCACCAACCCTTCAGAGCGTGGCGACAAAAAACAGCTAGGTAATTTGCCGGGCGCAGCTCTACCTCTAGCCATTGCAGAGCTAGCCAAGCAGCATTCGAGTCACTCGCTACTCGTTGTGCCTGACCCGCAAATCGCTTTAAAGCTTCAGGCAGAGATTGAGCAATTCACCGACCAAACGGTAAGCCTGTTCCCCGACTGGGAAACGCTGCCTTACGATAACTTTTCTCCGCATCAAGAAATCATCTCTGAACGTATCGCACGCCTATACCAACTGCCAAGTCAACGTGATGGCATAACCATCGTCCCGGTCAGTACAGTATTGCAACGCCAATCGCCACGTGATTTTCTGTTGCAACACACTTTAATGGTGAAAACTGGTGATCGGCTCTCGCTAGAGAAGTTACGTGTACAACTTGAAAATTCTGGCTACCGCCATGTAGATCAAGTCTTTGGACCAGGTGAATATGCAAGTCGTGGGTCTATTCTGGATCTCTTTCCTATGGGCAGCAATGACCCGTACCGCATCGACTTCTTTGATGATGAAATAGATACCATTCGCACGTTTGATCCAGAGAACCAACGCTCTATCGACGATATTCAGCAAATCCAATTGCTGCCTGCACATGAGTTCCCAACCACTAAAGAAGCGATTGAAGATTTCCGTACACGTTGGCGCACCCAGTTCGACGCACGCCGCGAGCCTGAATCAATCTACATGCAAGTGACCAAAGGCACGTGGCCCGCTGGTATTGAGTATTGGCAGCCGCTGTTTTTTGACCATACCGAGACTTTATTTGAATATTTGCCAGAAGACTCTCAAGTCATCACATATGGTGATATCGAATCTGCGGTCGATACTTTCTTAACCGATGTCGAATATCGATACGACCAGAAAAAAGTTGATCCGCTGCGTCCTCTTTTGACTCCTGAACAGCTTTGGTTGAAAAAAGACGAACTTTTCAGTCAACTAAAACAGCTCCCTATCGCTCAATTGAGCCTAGATAAAGTGGTTAAGCGTGCCGGTCGTCAAAACCTACCAGTACAATCGTTAGCCGAGCTTGGCGTTCAACAACAAAATAAAGAGCCGCTCTCGCGCCTTCGTCAGTTTAGTGAGCAATTCAGCGGCAAAATCGTTTTCTCGGTAGAGTCAGAAGGTCGTCGTGAAGCACTAACGGAGCTGTTGCAAGGCATCAAAGTTCGGCCGGTCGTACATGGCTCACTTTACCAAGCTCTAGACTCGGGTGATCGATTCAGCTTGATCTTAGGCGCAGCAGAGCATGGTTTCATTCACGAAGAGCTGAACTTCGCTCTGATCTGTGAAAGTGATCTACTCGGTGACCGTGTTATCCAGCGACGCCGCAAAGATAAAAAAGCCGTCAACAGTGACACCGTTATTCGCCATCTTGCGGAACTAAAACCCGGTCAACCTGTGGTTCATATTGATCACGGTATTGGCCGCTACATCGGTTTACAAACACTTGAAGCCGGTGGCATGAAAACGGAATACGTCACCCTTGAGTATCAAAACGATGCCAAGCTCTACGTGCCAGTTTCATCACTGAATCTTATCAGCCGTTATTCTGGCGGCGCTGAAGAGAGTGCGCCACTGCATAAATTAGGTGGTGAAGCGTGGGCAAAAGCACGTCGTAAAGCGGCAGAAAAAGTGCGTGATGTCGCAGCAGAATTGCTGGATGTGTATGCTAAACGAGAATTAAAACCTGGCTTCAAATTTGAGCTAGATCGTGGGCAATACGCAACATTTAAAGCAACATTCCCGTTTGAAGAAACAGATGACCAAGCGATGGCCATCAATGCCGTATTGTCAGACATGTGCCAGGCAAAAGCGATGGATCGCTTAGTGTGTGGTGACGTGGGCTTTGGTAAAACGGAAGTCGCTATGCGCGCAGCATTTGTCGCAACGGATAACAGTAAACAGGTCGCCGTACTCGTACCAACAACCTTGCTTGCTCAGCAGCATTTCGAAAACTTCCGTGACCGTTTTGCCAACTTACCAATCCGAGTTGAAGTACTGTCTCGTTTTAAATCTGCCAAAGAACAAAAAGTCATTCTGCAAGACGTTGCCGATGGTAAAGTAGACATTGTCGTTGGTACGCATAAGCTGCTTTCGAGCGACATTAAATTCAAAGATTTAGGTTTGTTGATCGTTGATGAGGAACACCGCTTCGGGGTTCGTCAAAAAGAAAAGGTCAAAGCAATGCGTGCGGATGTGGACATTCTTACCCTCACCGCAACACCAATTCCACGCACACTGAATATGGCAATGAGTGGCATGCGAGACCTGTCGATCATCGCGACACCTCCTGCACGCCGTTTAGCCATTAAAACCTTTGTTCGACAAAAAGAAGAGCCAGTGGTCCGTGAAGCGGTACTGCGTGAAATTATGCGTGGTGGTCAGGTTTACTTCCTGCACAATCAGGTTGAAACCATTGAAAAAACGGCAGAAGACTTACAGAAACTCATCCCAGAGGCACGCATTACCGTGGCTCATGGTCAAATGCGCGAGCGCGAACTTGAGCGAATCATGAATGACTTCTACCATCAGCGCTTTAATGTGTTGGTGTGTACAACCATCATCGAAACCGGTATCGACGTACCAACGGCAAATACCATAATCATGGATCGTGCGGACAATCTTGGCTTGGCGCAGTTGCATCAATTGCGTGGCCGTGTTGGACGTTCGCACCATCAGGCCTATGCTTACTTATTAACGCCACATCCAAAAGCCATGACCAAAGATGCCATCAAGCGTCTTGATGCGATTGCTTCACTGGAAGACTTAGGTGCTGGCTTTACGTTAGCAACCCACGATTTAGAAATCCGTGGTGCTGGTGAGCTGCTTGGTGATGAGCAAAGTGGGCAAATTCAATCCGTTGGTTTTACACTTTATATGGAAATGCTGGAACAAGCAGTGCAAGCATTAAAAGAAGGCAAGGAGCCATCTTTGGATGAGCTGCTTCGTGAGCAAACTGAAGTGGAAATGCGAATCCCAGCGCTCTTACCAGATGATTACATTCCAGATGTAAACACACGACTGTCGATGTACAAACGCATTGCGAGTGTCACAAGCAGTGATGAACTATCAGAGCTAAAAGTGGAACTGATTGATCGCTTTGGTCTGCTTCCAGACGCAACAAAGAACTTACTTGCCGTCTCAGAATTGAAAATTTCGGCTGGTAGTTTAAAAGCGAAAAAGATAGAAGCCCATGATAAAGGTGGATTTATCGAGTTTTACCCTGATGCTGACATAAATCCAGCGTATTTAGTTAAACTGCTGCAATCACAGCCGCAAAAATTTGCAATGGAAGGTCCAACTAAGTTCAAGTTTAGCGTACCATTGGTGGACCGACGTAAACGCATTCAGTTTGTTCAAGACTTACTGAATGATTTTAAACAGAATTTATTACCAACGAGCTAATAGTCGAATGAGAATACTGATCCCGTTATTGCTTCTATGTGTCTCAATGCCCTCTTGGGCACAGCGCCAATTTGATATTGAAGTGATCATTTTCAAGCGAGCAGTCGACGCTGAAAGCACAACAGAATCTTGGCCGAATCAACTGCCAAAAATCGATATGGAAAATGTCGGTAGCCTAGAGAGTGAATCCTACCGCCGCTCTAAAGGCGTGACACTTTTGCCAAGTTCTTCTTTCCGTCTCAACGCGCAAGAAGCGGCACTAAATAATCATGCCGGCTTTAAAGTGCTTAAACACGTAGCCTGGCGTCAAGGTGACCGAGGTAAATCTAGCGCCCCAATTTTCCGCATCGTCGGCGGGCGAGATTTCTCTGATTCTTATCAAGCAGATGGCCGCCCAATCAATGGCAATCAAACATTTTCCAGCGACGGTTACAGTGAAGAGACGGTCAATGGTCCTTTATATGAACTAGATGGTCGATTCCAAATATACGTACAGCATTACCTCTTCGCCGAAACAACACTAGATCTGCGCGAACCAAGTGTTAGAGAGGTGCGTTTTGAACCAACCTCAACTGAGCAATTGGCGGATGACTTAGGTGAAGTAGATGGTAACGTCCAAGTAGGTAACTTGGCAGAAATATCGCCGACAGTAACCGAAGAGAAATTCCTGAAGAGTTATCGAATGGATCAAAAACGTCGTATGCGTAGCAGCGAGACTCATTACCTAGATAACCCGTTGATGGGTATGATCATTCAAGTTCGTCGGGTTCGATAAGCACGAGCGGTTCGACAAAGCGCAGCAAAGCTGCGCTTTGTTTTTATCTGCTATACCTCAGTTATTCCTAACCAACGCAGAGCAAGGAAAATAGCTGCGTTCAAGTATAAATAGACAGCTTTCAATTTACTTACACTCAACATGGAAGTCGTATTAGTTCATGAGTCCAGACTTTGAAATCATTGCGCCCCGCTTAGCGCTCAAGCTCATCCCTGCTGAAGAAGCACATTCACTACAACGATTACTTGCAGAATCCCCTTCGCTGCACCAATGGCTTGACTGGTGTGATAAAAACGTCACATTGAAAACCGCGCAGGACTTTCTGTTGGCAACCCGTCTTAACTGGGTCAAAACTGAGGCTTTTGGTTTCGGTATCTATGAGCGGCAAAGTAACACTTTGGTTGGAATGGCAGCGGTTAATGAGTTATATCATACGTTTAATATGGCGAGTATTGGTTACTGGGTTGCCGACCGCTATCAACGGCAAGGCTATGCCCAAGAAGCCGTTAAAGCCTTAGCAGAATTCTGCTTCGCAAAGCTAAGTTTAACTCGACTAGAGATTGTTTGTGACCCCGACAACGAAGCTAGCCAAGCCTTAATTGAGTCCGTCGGTGCACAAAAAGAAGCCATCGCCAGAAACCGGTTTATTTTTCATGGTAAGCCTAAAGATGGCGTTGTGTTCTCACTTTTACCGACAGATCTAACATAAACAAAAAGCCACCGACTTGCGGTGGCTTCTCCATTTTTTAAGATACAACACATCCACACAGAGTGGATTTAAAACCTTAGTGCAGCTTAAGGTTTGGACGCAGCACGCGATTAATGCGGCCGACGAGCATCATCAGACCGGTTTTGAATACACCGTGCAACGCCATTAGGTGCATGCGATACAATGAGATGTAAACGACACGAGCAATACGGCCTTCTACCATCATCGACCCTTTAGTTAGGTTCCCCATCAGACTACCAACGGTTGAGAAGCGACTTAGAGACACTAATGAACCGTGATCTTTATATACATAGTCTTTCAACTCGCGCCCGTTGATCTTCGCGACGATGTTACTAAATGCCTGACTTGCCATTTGGTGTGCAGCTTGAGCGCGTGGCGGCACGAACGAACCGTCAGACTGGGTGCATTGTGCTAAGTCACCAATAACAAAGATGTCATCATCTCGTGTTGTCTGTAGTGTGTTTTTCACTACAAGCTGATTGATACGGTTCGTTTCTAAGCCAGCGATATCTTTAATAAAGTCTGGAGCTTTGATACCTGCAGCCCAAACCATGATTTGAGCTGGGATTTTCTCACCATCTTTTGTAGTAAGGCCATCTTTTTCAGCTTTAGTCACCATAGTGGCGGTGCGCACGTTTACGCCCAACTTCACCAACTCTTGATGAGCAGCAGAAGAAATACGTGGAGGTAACGCTGGTAAAATACGCTCACCTGCTTCAATCAGATTGACGTTCAACTTGCTAGAATCAAGATCACCGAAGCCATAAGTGCGCAGCTCTTTAACAGCATTATGTAACTCAGCTGATAGTTCAACGCCAGTTGCACCAGCACCAACAATCGCAATATCGACCGTACCGTTACCGTTTTTCGCGTGCAGCTTTAGGAACTCGTTGTTCATTTCTGTACGGAAACGGTGTGCTTGCTCAGGGCTGTCTAGGAAAATACAGTTTTCACGAACGCCAGGCGTGTTGAAGTCGTTTGATGTCGAGCCAATCGCCATCACTAGAATGTCGTATTCTAGCTCACGGCTTGGCATAAGAAGTTCACCGTGTTCGTCTTTAAGCTCACTTAAGATGATCACTTTACGTTCACGGTCGATGTCTTGAAGGCTACCCATTTGGAAGTCGAAGCTGTGGTTTTTTGCATGAGCTCGATAGCTCAGTGCATCTACTCCTTCGTCCAAAGAACCTGTAGCAACCTCATGCAATAATGGCTTCCACAAGTGGCTCGCTTTTCGATCGACTAGCGTAATTTGCGCACGGTTTTTGCGACCTAGAGTTCGACCAAGCTTAGTTGCCAACTCAAGACCACCTGCACCGCCGCCTACAACGATAATGCGTGTCACAATGATTTTCCTCTACAAAAATGAATATATGGGGTTCAGCTCGATGCATGACTCACAAACATTTGTGGCATCCATCCAACCGATGAATTCTTGGTTCTTAGAGGTGTCTCAATTACTTGGATTAAAAAACTACCACCCACTTTGATTCTTTATCTATCAATGACTTGTCAGGGTTTGGCATGTTTATCTGGCACGCATACGACGCCAGAATTTTTTGGGCAAGTTTATTACTCGCTCTCAATTTTTTTTGATATTTATCAAATTATTTTAGTCCGGTTCATTATATAGAGACCAACTTTGAAGGCAACCAAAATCCGTGTAACGAGTACGGATTGACTACTTTTCGACTACTCTACAACAAGGTGTTCGTGCTACATAGGAGGGAAGTAAGAAAACGGTAAGGAGAACACAATATTCAAAGCGTTAAACCAAGAAAATGTGCCTTTCAAAGAGACAGTGGCTCGGCATACTCAAGAGAAGGAATCGCAGCAAAGCAGCCGATAAAAACGCCGCTTTACTGTCTACACTCAACATTAATAAGTATTTTTAAATACCTTTATCGCTTGTAAATGATGAGAGATTTTTTTGAACTTATGAGACTGAGTTTCATCCCAAATGATTTGATAGTGTTTTTCTAGCTCAGCTGCCGTTTTCGAATTGTCATGCACTTCATCATCTTTAGAGAGAATCACTAAGCAGTGCGCTTGATTTTTCGCTCGGAACTGATCAACACATTTTGTTGCGATATCTTCGTACTCTTCTGGGCGATCGATTCGACCAGCCATCGTTTTTTCTGGGTGCAAGTTCGGGTTGAACATCACTTGCTTGATACCGCATAGAAAACCAATTCGCTCAGACCAGTAACCACCTAAACCTACCCCACAGATTAACGGGCTTGGGTCATCAGATTGATCGATAACTTTAGACACTTCTTTTAACAAGTGTTGCATGTCGTGCTTTGGGTGAAGGGTGCTGTAATTGATAAAACGAACGTCGTCGTCGATAAATTGCAGTTGAAGAACTTTTTCGTGGTTACCCGGGCTTGTACTGTCAAAGCCGTGTAAGTAAATAATCATGTGTACCTCTCCCTGTGTGTATCTGGTACTTTTATTAAAACTACCACTATTTCCTTACTGTTAAAGGGGAAAATATCACGAGTTCTCAAAACAGTGATCTTCCATACACAATGAGCCTTTCAACTCATACGCACTGTTTAAGTATTGTTCATCTCCCCACAATTTATAGGCAAGTAGATACCAGAGCATCGCCATCACCAAGGTTCTTGGTTGCCAAGCGTGTACACCTCTCAGCCAAAGAGACACATCTTCGATACCTCGAATTTGGCAATACTGCTTTACCGCTTCTTCCACAGGCGCATTCGCGACCTGAATAGTTAAGGTCAAATCTAGCCTAGGGTCAGCAATCCCGGCATACTCCCAATCAATGACTTTCACCCCACTCTCCCCTCGCACTAGGTTATAACACCCCAGATCGAAGTGACATAGGGCAAGCGGAACAAGTTCAACGTTCGGTTCCGTGCGCCATTTCATGTACAAAGCATCAAACTCCGTACCCACATACTGACCATCAAGCTCAAGCCAATAATGATCGATGCGAGAAATATATGAAAATGGAACCAAAGGAATTGCGCTTATCGGATATTGATGAATCTTCGCCGCAATGGATAATAAATTGCTTAGTGCTAAGCCTGACTCCGTCAGTGCCTCTCCTTCTATCCATTCCACCAGCAACCCTTGCTCATGAATAAAAACTGGCTTGGGGCCAATTTCCAATGAAGAGACTGCATTCAGCACTTGATATTCACTGTGACGAGAAATTGAAAAAGCCTTGCAGACATGACTGGTCGGTCGCCAGATGTATGCAAGGCCTTGAGAAGATTCCAACCGCCAACAGCGGTTGGTTAGCCCCCCGGTAACAGTTTGTACTTTTACCGGAGGCTCCGTAAAGAAGCCATCGAGAGCGTTAAGACTCGGATCTAACTGTTTTGCTTGTTGCCAAGAAAACCATGCCATTGATGACTTCTCCACCCTGTTCGATTAAAGACCGAATAGGCTCTTAGATTGCGCTTTACGAATTTCAGTTTCATCCGCCCACTCAATCAAACCTGTTTCTAGGTCCATTAGGCGCATGGTCATCTTGTAGTATACATCTTTATCGCTACCTGCATTTTTCACAATGCTAGATAGGTTGCCGTAAAGCATGTATTGAGCACCAACCATTTTACCAAATTGGATCGCTGTGCTTTGGTTAACAAGCTCATCCGTGTTTTGGAAGTTAAGTTGTTCACGCACAGACTCAACACGATCCATATCAACAAAGCGGAACTTACCTGAGTTCAACATCTTAGTAGAGATCGTGTCAGTAATGGATTCAGTGTCAATATGTTCACTGGTTTTGTTCTTAATTCGCTCAACAAAAACGATAGGACGTTGGTCACGAGTAATTGCTGCTACAGAGCCCGACATCATCATGCTATCCACCATTTCAGCCGCGATTTTTTGTAAATCTGTTGAGCCAAAATCGATAGTCGTGGTTTCTGTTGCTTGCGCATCGCCGTAAGAGACTTTGTTAGAACAGCCACCTAAAATGACGGCAAGACCTAAAAGAGCAATAATACTTTTTTTCATGAGAGTTCCTTAGTTTTTCAATACCAGCGCATCGTTAGCGCGGCAGCTTCGGCAGAGCCGTTAAGATTAATCGTCTTGTGCTTCTCTAATTTGCACACGGAATTTTGTGCCATTTGGATTCACAGTAACTTCAGATAACGTGACTTGCTCAAATCCTCGCACAATCATTTTTCGCCACGGACCAGGTTTGGTATTCACTTCTAAACCATTGTTGTCATACCAATAAAATCGGTAAAGAATGTGCTGATCACCTTTGTAATTGCTACTCAGCAGCACGACTCCTCGTGGGCGATCATCAACGTAAGTGGTGGTGATGTTGTCAACTAATAAGCGACTACCTAAAACGTTATCATTAAAAAATACTTTTTGCGTTTGGCCATCAATTCGAATACCAGCCGTGTTTTCGGCGCATCCAACTAAACCAATAGCCATTGCTAAACAAACAAGCCATGCTTTCATTACAGTCTCCCTAGCTGTTTATGCCACACGGTTGAGTGTGCTCCCTGACGAGATACCCATACCAATGTAGTCTGCTGTGCAGGCACTTCAAACTGATAGGTTTGATCACCCAAGTTTAAACTTTGTGTTCCCGGTTTCACGATTTTTGAAGCCGTTTTCACTTGCGCTGGCAATGTTTGCCAACTTCTTGTATCTGGCTGTTCGGTCAATGTGTTCCATACATTGAAAAGTATGTTGCCCACATCATCGCCTTTTTTCGCCGCCTCTTTTCGGATTCGATCTTTTGCCCAAACACGAAGAGCTTGACGGATCACTATTGTAGTAAGACGTTCATTAAGATCGTTTTGCGCCATCGCATTAACATCAGTCAGCGTACTGGAAGGCAATACCTGACCATTTAAAACAACATCGCTAAAACGTTGAGCACCTCGGTTCTGATAATAAGGAAGCGCCAACGAATAAATCGCGCCATTATCGCGACTGTCGTAAATCGGTAAATCAATACGCCACCCTTTCATCGCCTCAACAACACCCTGCTCATCAATAACGATGACTCGCCCTTGTGACTGAGTTAATCCAGAAGGTGCTTTGCCATACCGCTTCTCTAGCATGCGCAAGTCTTCACGCATGCCCAGCTTCTTAGCAGCGTATAAGGTACTTTCCACAACTTGCTTGTTGTCTGGCATTACAGCGAGTGCTCGTCGGTAATCAACATAAGCACTGTTTAAGTCTCGCGACGCTTCATATAACAAGCCAGAAAGATAGAACAGATAACCATTTTGTACCGCGCTTAGTTTTTTACCAGCATCAGGGTAGTTCGCTAACACACTGCCTAAATTGGCAGACATGCCTTGCTTGTTAAGGTCTTTCTCTGCTGCTTTTAGCTCTTTTTCACGCGCCTTTCTTGCTGCTTCCTGAACTTGATTAGCTCGACGCACTTCAACTAGTGCCCCTTCTAAATCGTTTTTCTGTAAGTAATTTAGTCCTAGATACAGGTGCAAAAAGCCAAGTTCGTAATCGGCGGGATGATAGTCTTGGAGATTGTCGTTCACTGCGAGAGAGCCGACGCTCGTTGCCGTGTCTGACACAGATATCGTCGCACGATCTTGTTGAACACGTACAGCACGATCGCTGCTTTCTAGCGCATTCAAACTTGTTGGGTAATCTTCAGCAAGAAAAGAGATGCGACCTTTTTCAAAATTGCCAAGTATCTCGCCACCCACTTCACTTGATTGAAGTTGTTTTGCTTTGGCATATTCCCCTGCAACAACGGCTTGATAAACTTCTTGATTCTGGTTGCTGTAATGACTAAACAGATTGCCCGCAGATAAATTCGCGCAGCCAGAGGCCATTAAAGCCCAGCTCATCAGCCCTAACAGCTTTACACCTAGTTTCACATTTATCTCCACAAATGTGTCATTCGACAGGAAAAAGAAGTGGGTGAATCGCCACCCACTTTTAAAAGCTTAGCTCAATACCATTGGACCTAGAGGGCGACCGCCTAGTAGGTGCATGTGAATATGGTAAACCTCTTGGCCACCATGTGGATTACAATTAACGATCAGGCGATAGCCGTCTTCAGCAATACCTTCTTCTTTCGCCAACTTTCTAGCAACAGTGAACAAACGCCCCATCATTGCTTCATCTTCAGCTTCTACATCATTCGTTGTTGGGATCAGTTTATTCGGAATAATGAGAATATGGCTTGGTGTGCGAGGGTTAATGTCGCGAAACGCAGTCACCAAATCATCTTGATAAAGGATATCGGCAGGGATTTCCTTGCGAATAATTTTACTAAAGATCGTTTCTTCCGCCATGAGGACTCCATTTTATAAACGTAATTAGACCCCAATTAGTATGCGCCAACCAAAAGCGGAGCTCAATAAAAACAGTGTTCACTTAACATTATTAATCAAATGCTAATTAACGAAGCTTTTTTTGTCGTGTGCGTCATAAAATGCGCATCACAAACTGAATACAATCCAATGAATTTTGTTACTTTTTTAAGACAATTATTATTTTTATACCCAAGTAAATTCAAAAATACTTGGGTAGCTTGTCTATTTTTGGGAGAGGAAGCTCACTTATGCGAGGTTCAGTTATTAAAAGGATGTATGCCGGCTTTGCACTGATCATCATCCTATTTGCCGTCACAATTGCCATTATGATGGGAGGAATGAGTGATATTCACGGAAAATTTGGCACGGTTTCTAAATCATCCCTACCGTTGGTATCGTTATCTAATCAAACCAGTGTTGAGCTGCTTTCTGCCGACAAATCATTTAAAGACTTCCTGACGACAGAGAATAAACAACGCATGGATGAAATGCGTCAGGAATTTGCTAGATCTCAACAGCGCTTCGAATCCACATTGGCTCAACTGAAAACCGCAAGCCAAATCTACCCTTCTCTTGCCGAACCGTTTTCAGAGTTAAAAACGTTAGAGCAGAGCTATTTTACAGAAGCTCTAGAGGCCATGGACAACTACGAAGCAATGTTCGCGGCTCAAGAAGAAGTGCAAAAATCCTCACGCCGCTTCCAAAAACTGAATACCGAACTGTCGGTTGGTCTTAAAGAATATGTGGCAGATCAAACCAGCATTTCTGTCAAAGTCATGGCAAAGAGCTACTTTATCAAGTTAAAAGATGCCGAAGTGATTACTTCTGATGCCCTCGCCAGTTCCAACCCTGAGTTTGTTACGCAAGCCGTGGCTAAAAACCGCAAAGCAGTAACACACTTGAATTACGCATTCCGCGGGTTGGTGACTCAGCTTCCTGAGCTAGAAAAAGCATTTGGCGAATCTGTAGAGCAATTTACTCGTGACGTTGGTATGCGTGGCGGTGTGCTAGACCAACATAATAATTACCTCAATGCTCGCGCCGCTTTGTATAACAATATCGCCAACCTAGCAAATAAAGTGGATTCAACCATGGCGATTCTTGAGCAATTCACGACAACCGCAACAGATAAGCTCAATGAATCATTGGCAGACGCAGGTGACATATATTCGGCGGGTGTAACGAAAGCCATCATCATTGGCGTTATTGTCGTTTTACTCGCGACAGCGATTGGCTACCACATCGCACAAAGCGTTCGCGAACCGTTGACTCGTATTCTAAAAGTGTTAGAAAGCCTGACTGAAGGTGATATGACACAGCGTATCGATATTCGCTATAACAACGAATTCAGCCGTGTGAGTGGACACATTAACTCACTCGCCGACAACCTTCACGAGATCTTGGTGAAACTCAACGAAGCGTCAGAAAACCTATCGTCAACCGCGACAACCAACGAACGCACCTCTTCGCAAGCACAAATTAAATTGAGCTCTCAACGCGAACAAACGGCAAACGTCGCTACTGCGATGACAGAAATGTCTCATTCAGTGCAAGAAGTCGCGCAAAGTGCGCAAGGCTCGCTAGAAATGGTGCAACGCGTCGAATCTGCCTCTGAAGAAGGCAGAAATGTTATGAGCAGTAACATCTCAACCATTAATCAACTAGAAACACGTTTGAACGAATCGGTTTCCGCAGTTTCTGAGCTACAAAAGATGAGTGGTCAAATTGGATCTATCCTTGATGTGATCCGCAACATTGCGGAGCAAACCAACCTACTGGCATTGAACGCGGCAATTGAAGCGGCTCGCGCTGGTGAACAAGGTCGCGGCTTCGCGGTAGTGGCAGATGAAGTACGAGTACTCGCATCAAGAACGACTCAATCAACCACTGAAATTGAATCCATGCTCAGTAATCTGCAAGCTAGCTCGCAATCGGCGAACCAAGTCATACAAAGCTGTATGAGCGATATGGAGATGTCGGTTGAGCAAGCATCAAAAGCGAACAGCTCAATGGAAGAGATCCAGGCGCTAATCATCGAAATCAGCCAAATGAGTACGCACATTTCACAAGCAGCAGCAGAGCAAAGTGAAACATCAACAGACATTGCTCGCAGCATTGAAGATATCAACAGTATCGCCGATGAAAGTTTCCAAGCCATGTCGAGTATCGCACAAACCAGTGAATCACTGACCCACTTGGCTCATCAGCAAAATGAATTGGTCCACCGCTTTAAGTTATAAATACTTTATAACTAAGAGCATTAATTAGTGCAATCAACTGTATAAGGGCGACTTTTTGTTAAGTCGCCCTTGTTTTTTGTCGGCCATGTCTACATATGATAAATAAGGCCAGCTCATCCCCTTGCACAACTCTTTTCGAGCGGCCTCATAAAAAGGAAAATCTATGGCTGTTCATGTTGGTATTATCGACCAAGACCCAGTGAGATTGGTCACTCCTCTATTAGATAATCGTACGCTAAGCACACATATCGTCTTCATCGGAGACAAGAGCCAGTTAGATATATTTGACCGACTGAGTGCCGTTTTAGATCAACGAGAAATTACTTCTGAATTTTTTGAAATTCCATCCGCTGTTAATACATCGCTGATCAAACAAGCAATTCAAAAACTGGCAAAAGACCTTCATGAACGCGGCGAAGATGTAAAATTGAACGCGAGCTGTGGTCTTCGTCATCGCTTGTTGTCGGTGTACGAAGTTTTCCGTACCTATCGCTGGCCAATTTTTGTGGTTGAGCCTAGTAGCGATAAGCTTTGTTGGTTATACCCTGATGGCAAAGAAGATACCCAAGTCGAAGATCACATTACGATTGCAGATTACCTCACTATCTTTGGTGCACGCGGCGAGTTTCACCACGTTGATTTACCACCTCTTCTTGATAAAAAATTGTATGAACTTGGTGAACGATGGGCCTCAAATGCGCTTGAGCTTGGGCCAGGTCTAGCAACACTTAACTACCTTGCAACCACATGCCGCAAAGAACAAAAGCTTGATGTCGAGCTCTCCGAAAAACAGCAGGGCTACCGTGAGCTCAACATGTTGCTTTCAGATTTAGTAGAAGCAGAAATCGCCACCTATGAGAATGGCGTTTTAACGTTTGCAGATGAAGATGCTCGACGCTTTTCAAACGGTGAGTGGTTAGAAACTTTGGTTCACAGCACCGTGAAGCAAATCCAAGACACCATGCCGACGATCCAAGATCGATCGTTAAATGTTCAGGTTTATCGTAAACTTGGTGAAAGTGAAGTACGCAATGAGTTAGATGTCGCAACAGTTGTAAACAACAAGCTGCACATCATCGAGTGCAAAACCAAAGGCATGAGAGATGACGGCGACGATACTTTATATAAGTTAGAATCGCTTCGCGATCTATTAGGTGGCTTACAAGCGCGCGCAATGTTGGTGAGCTTCCGTCCTCTTCGTCACAATGACATTACTCGTGCTGAAGACTTAGGGCTAGCCCTGATTGGCCCTGATGAGCTTAAAGATTTAAGAACGCACTTAACGGCTTGGTTTAAAGACGCGGGCGGTTCAGACGAGATATAGTGCCATTAAGAAAAGCTAAAATTCACAACGATAAAAAGCAGCATTAATGCTGCTTTTTTTATACCTAAATTTTAGCTGTACGCATTTCTATAAGTAGAAAAAAACCAGAGGTTAGCCTCTGGTTTTTTCTGTTTGTTTAAATGCCAACTATAGCGGCTTAAAGCATTTTACGCGCTGCTTCTACAACCACTTTAATTGAACGCGCTTCCGTTTCTTTCAGAGTTGAATGATCTGGAATCTCTTTTTGTGTACGGTTGATGATAACACCAGCCACACAACCCGCTTTTAAACCAGAGCTCGCACACATTGTTAGCAGTGTTGCAGACTCCATCTCGAAGTTAAGTACGCCCATGTCTTGCCATTCTTGCATAGAGCCTTGGAAACGCTTAACAACACGACCAGAGAACGTATCGTAACGTTCTTGACCAGGGTAGAACGTGTCGCTTGATGCAGTCACACCCATGTGAACTGTAGCGCCAGACTCTTCTACCGCTGCTTTCATTGCGGTTGCTACTTCAAAGTCAGCAACTGCTGGGAATTCCATAGGAGCAAAGTGTAGGCTCGCACCGTCAAGACGAACTGACCCCGTCGTTACGATCATGTCACCCACGTTTACATGCGGTTGAATTGCACCCGTTGTACCAACACGTAGGAAAGTGCGAACACCAAGCTGTGCCAATTCCTCAACTGCGATAGAGGTAGAAGGACCACCAATACCTGTAGAACAAACCACAACAGGTTTACCGTCTAGCTCTGCACGGTATAGCGTGTATTCACGATGGCTTGCTAGAAATACTGGATTTTCCATTTGTTCTGCGATTTTTTGAACACGCGCTGGGTCACCAGGAATGATCGCTAGAGTCGCACCATTAAGATCAGCTTCAGTAACACCTAAATGGAATACAGCTTGAGACATAAGTCGCTCCTTATTGTGGCTTATTTTATGAACAATAAGCTCATTAATCAGTTATTGGGTACAGATGCACTGTAGCGAACCTTTCACCAACATAGAGTGATCACAATCACAATGACAAAATGTAATGAAAATGAAATTTCAAACAAAACTGGTATTGATCACACTTTAAGGGGCATTAGATCATTTTGTTGCATAGCAATGCGTGATTTCAAGGACGAGAAAAACGTCTGATCGCATCAGGTGAATACGGTTAAAAAAAGCCCGATACACGAATGCCTCGGGCTATTAATGAGTGGGATCAATGGTTAGGTCAGTTATTTGATCTGCTTGGACTCAAAACGAAGTAATCTCAACGCATTCAATGTCACCAGTGCTGTTGCACCACTGTCGGCTAATACAGCAACCCACAACCCAGTAACACCAAGTAAACTTGTCACTAAGAATACACCTTTCAAACCTAGCGCTAACGCGACATTCTGACGAATGTTACTTAGCGTCGCACGCGACAGTTCTATCATGGCAGGTAGCTCAATCAAACGGTTGTGTGTTAACGCCGCATCAGCAGTCTCGAGCGCAACATCCGTACCGCCTCCCATCGCAATGCCGATACTCGAAGCTTTCATGGCTGGAGCATCATTGATACCGTCTCCCACCATCGCAACGGTGTGTTGTTGTGATAGCTTCTCGACGTAATGCACCTTGTCTGCAGGTAACAAACTCGCTTTATAATCCAAGCCTATTCTATTTGCCATTGCTTCTGCACTTCTCGGGTTGTCACCCGTTAGCATCACCGACGTGACCCCAAGTTCCTTCAACATTGCGATGGCTTGCTGGGCATCTGAGCGCAATGTGTCTTGCCATGCGATCACGCCAATGACCTCGTCATCGTAACGAACAATGACAACCGTTTTACCTTGTTGTTCCAACGTAACTACTTGCTCTATGGCTTCCTGAGAAAGTGGAAAGTCTGCCTTTGAAGGCGTGACCACTTGGACCATTTTTCCATCGACGTAACCAGTGACACCAGAGCCTACTTGCGCGGTTTTATCCAACGCTTCAGGAATAGTAAGCCCCTGCTCTTGCACTTTGGTAACTAAAGAAACCGCTAGAGGATGACTTGAACCAACCTCGATTGACGCAGTTAGGCTAAGTAACTTGTCTTCATCCATATCAAAAGCAAAGACATCAGTCACTTCTGGTTTACCTTGCGTCAGTGTCCCAGTTTTATCAAATGCGACAGACTCAACCTTGCCAAGCAACTCAAGCGCCGCACCACCTTTGATCAATGCGCCCCGCTTAGCAGCTGCCGCCAAGCCAGAAGTGATCGCCGCAGGCGTTGAAATTACTAATGCACATGGACAAGCAATCAACAGCAGGGCGAGTCCTCGATAGATCCACGTTTCCCACGGTTGGGCAAATAGTAATGGCGGCGTAACGATAACCATCAGAGACACCAGCATCATTAGCGGCGTATACCAACGGCTAAATTTATCAAGAAAGCGTTCTAATGGTGCCTTACGGGATTCTGCTTCTTCAATCAAATGAAGAATTCGGTCTATCGCATTCTCGCCCTGACGGGAAGTCACCTGTAAGCGAACCACTTTATCGACAACCACAGCCCCGGCCATCACTTTGCCACCGGTTTGATGTTCAACGGGAACAGATTCTCCCGTTAACGCACTTTCGTCAAAACTCGCAAGCGCATCTTGCAAAACACCGTCGGCAGGCAAACGACCTCCGGGGGCGACTTCTATGATATCCCCTGGTTTAAGCTGAGCAGCTGGTACTTCTTTACGTTCACCATCAATTATTAAAATTGAATTTTCTGGGACTAAGTCCATTAACGCCTGGACACCGCTTCGCGCGCGAGATGATGCATATGCTTCTAACTTTTCACCAATAAGGAAAAGCAATAACACCATTGCGGCTTCGGCGGTTTCACCTAAATATAAAGCGCCGAGCGCCGCTACACTCATTAACGTTTCAATCGCAAAAGGCGTACCGCTACGCGCCAACTTAAATGCTTTGAGCGCGATTGGGTATAAACCAAGTAAACACGTCAAAGTGAATAACCAAGCGCTTATTTGAGGGTCGATCTTAGAAATTACTGCCGCAGTAGCCATTGCACCAGCAATCGAGAGAATTTGGATGTTGTCTCTTATGACGCCAAGCCAGCCTTTCTTTGTAGTGCTTGGTTTTGGAGCATCCAGTGAAGAGAGCGGGAAACCCGTTTTTTGGGCTGTCTGCTCTATCGTAGCTATCAGCTCTAGACCATCAAAATCGACGACCAGTTTTTCTGTTGCAAACAAAACCTTGGCTTGGCTGACGCCTTGTAAAGACGTAATGGCTTTCTCAAGCTTTTGCGCACAAGATGGGCAATCCATACCTGACACAAGCCAAGCGTTCCGAACGGAGGAATTACTCTCCCTTGTGGGATCGTCTTCCTCGCCTGTGTCAACGCTGCAGCCTCCTCCACTACAGCAAGAGCTTTCAGAAACATCAACACTGGCCTGAGAGATATTGAGGGAAGATTTTACTGGCGCACAGCATGACTCGCTTGCACCAAGCGGCACCGCAGTTTTGATTTTGCTAGATTGGCAACCTTGATGTTTTGTACACATAATTTTTTCCTTATTGGTATCGGTGATTTACCTATTGCTAAGGATAAACCTTAGAGTAAGCTCCAAGGTCAAGATAAATTTGTACAGTTCGGCGATAGAAAATAAAAAAGACGCCGAAGCGTCTTTCCAAACCAGTTTAAAAGCAATATTCCGTAAAATTTAAACAGAGAGGTTAAACGGGATGCTTAAAACACTCATTTAATGTCATTCCGATGGCACGCAGCACGTCTCTTCTTGTGATAACACCAACCAACTTACCTTTGCCATCCACCACTGGATACATTTTCGGCTTTCCAACTTTCATCATGTCAGCCAGTTCAATTACTGACATTTCTGGAGAAACAGATAAGACATCATCATGCATACACTCTTGTACCGTATGTGTATCTTGGCAGTGATAACTTGCTTTCACCAACTTATCTAATAAGTCTTGCTCCGATAAAAACCCAACCACTTTTTCATTTTCATCAATGACAGGGCCACCTAGTGTGACACTTTGCATTACTTTGTTTAAAGCTGCCGAAAGTGACATATCTTTCGTGAAAGTCACCGCTTGCAACGTCATGTAATCTTTTACTTTTAATGAATGCATTCTTATCTCCTTAAGGGCATTTTATTGCGGCCTTTAGATAAGTGTCGCCTAATTTCCTGATTTTACTAAATGGAAAGGAGTAATTTTATTTATAGGCACAGCCTATTGAACTAAAACAAAATTAACTCACCGAACAACATTCACTGTATTTCGTTAAACGCAAGATTCAGCCAGGCTGATTTTTCTAGGCAATAAATACAACAAAGCCAGTCAAATTGACTGGCTTTGTTATTAAGTAATTGTTGCGTTAGCTATGTTGGCGGCGCATGTTGTCTAAAATAATGCCAGTCGCCATCGCGACATTCAGTGATTCGGCACCGCCAAACGCCGGAATCGTGATCTTATCTGTCACGAATTTTGCTGCGGCTTCGCGCACACCATGAGATTCGCTGCCCATCAACAAAATACCTTCAGCAGCGAAATCCGTTTTATGAACGCTCTCTCCCTCCAAAAACGCGCCATATACTGGCAATTTGGCGTGTTCCAAATAACTTGGCAAATCCACCAAACTCACTTGTACGCGGCCAAAGCTGCCCATGGTCGCACTGATCGTTTTAGGATTATAAGGATCAGCACAATCTGTACTCGCAATAATGTGCTTGATGCCATACCAGTCTGCAACACGAATAATCGTACCTAGATTACCAGGGTCGGATACACCATCTAGCGCAATCATCAAGCCTTTCGCTTGAGGCTCTTTTACACTCGGAATTTCAACCACAGCAATGGCCGCATTATTGCTCACAAGCGTGCTCGCTTTGGTCAATTCATCAAGCGATGCTTCAACACAATCAAAACGATTTAGCGTACCAGCATTTTGTTCGAGAAATGCCGCTGTTGCAAAAACCTGCTTCACCTTCAATGAACTACTTGCTAGCTCTAGTACGTTCTTTTCACCCTGAACTAGGAATAAGCCATGCGCTTTACGCTGTTTCTTTTGACCTAAAGCACGAAGCAGTTTTAATTGGTTTTTTGAAATCATTAAAGTATCCCAGGTGAAAATGGTTATTCGGCGAGTGTACCCTAAACAATCTTCACGAAAGTTCGGTATCGAGCGGATGAGATTATAAATTATACCTAAATAACCTCAAGAAGCTTGATCATCAGAAGACGTTGAACACCAAGCGTAGCCAAAATAAAAGAAGGCTCAAAAACGAAAAAAGCCCTGCGATAACGCAGGGCTTTCAAAGGGTGGGACCCCAGCCACATCCCGGCACACAAGTCACACGCTGCGGCTGCTTCCTTCCGGACCTGACCGAGTTCACGAGCTATTGTTGCGAGAGGACCAGAGCCCCATAGTTCTTTTCGAGAGGTCTTGCCTCAATCGATGGGGCGATTATTCAGTATCAGCTCTCATAATGCAAGAGCAAAAACCTTGAATTTCATCATTTCATTACCGTTTGAACAAAACTCGATCAATTCATTCCTTTATGATGAAACCGTGCAGTCACGATAAGAGGAGTCGTGCCGTGAGGACTGCTTACTCATGTACATGTCTTCATCAGCCAAATGCATCGCTTGCTCTAAGCTCATGTGCCGTTCCCTTTTTGCAGAGAAACCAATAGAAATACTTATAGACTCCAAATCACTACATAATTTGCCTTTCACATCGATTCTACTGAGCTCTCTCATTGCTCTAGTTAACTCGGCTTGCGTAGGATAACCCAGTAATATGAACTCATCCCCTCCAATTCGATAACATCTTCCCGACCAGACATAATGAATTTTTAGCGCCAGTAGTTGTAAAACTTCGTCCCCAGCGCGATGACCATAAGTGTCATTGATTCGTTTGAAATGATTAATGTCTAAGTAAAGTATGGATAGATCTTTGTTTACTCCTTTTCGATACTTTACTTGCAACGCACGACGATTCCTTAACCCTGTTAAGTTGTCAGTGTTCGATTGACGGTAAAGATAAAGCGAAACACAAATAGCAAACAATAATACAAAGATAAACACAGCTTGTGTTTGCGTCGCTAATCGAATCTCATATTCAAGTGCGGTACGCCAATCTGGGCGTACATCGTACTGAGCAATGATCTTATCAACTTCTAACATCGCTATCGCTCGACTGAAGAAAGGCGCAAGCATGGCTCCTTTTTCATTCGCGACCAATCCAACAGAGAGTTGTGACTCATAAAACTCGCCAATAGCGGTATCCTGCTCTATCGGAACCAATTCACTGAGACGTAAAAAATGATTGAGCATCGCCGTATCCATCGGAATGTAATCGACTTCTTCATTTAGTAGCCCCTGAATGAGCTCTTGTTGGGTACGATAACGTTTGAGTTCTTTTAGCGGTAACAGTTGCGTCATCATTTGATCGAAAAAGTCATCCTTAACTACGCCAATCCGCTCAGATATCAACTGTGAAACATGAGAGTATGTGCTCGGTTTGTAACCTAAACGCTTGACCATCACCGATGCTGGCGCGTAATGGGGCTTTGGAAAGTAGCTAAATGCGCGCCGCTCACGGCTGACCGTTAACGGCGCCAAAATTTCGAAATTACCTTGGATAAACTCATGGTACATAGAACCCCAGCTTTCACCAGGCTCACTAATGATCAAGCAGTTTAAAGCCAAGATCTCACAGCTTCTCAGGACTACATCAGCCGTCATCCCTTCGACACTACCATCTGCGTTGTATACAACATATGGAAAGATAGATTCGAGCTTAATCCGTATTGGTTCATTAAAATCAAGGGGTAATAAACGAATAGAATCACGCAACGCTGCTCGCCTTAATTCAAATTGATACTGGGAAATTTCTTCGCGAAGCTGCTTTTGCACCGCTTCCCCGTGAATAAACGTAGCGAACGTGTCCAACTCTTCAAGATGATGATCTTTTTTACTGATGATGGATACGGGCTTTATCGAAATCTGATCATTGAGCATCTTGGCGTCAAACCCCTCCATCAGCATCGGCTTGAGCTGGTTAATGGCATCGACAACGCCATCCACAGCACCTGAACGTAGCAGTGTTACTGCTTGTTCGTGACCTTGATAAGAGATCTGTTCTAGCTCAGGGTAGTGTTGTTTAAGTAATTGGGCATAAACTGTATCTTTGGGGACGCCAACACGCGAAATGTCACTCAACGTCGAATCTTTTAAACCAAAGAGGTAGGTATATTCGATATTTGTTGGGCGGGAATAACTAAAACGTTGAGCACGTTCTTGTGTGTAAGTGATATTCGCAGCAAAGTCCGCTTCCCCATTCGCTACTGAATTTAGAATGGCATCAAAGCTGGAGTAGTTCACGTATTGAACGGTAAAGCCAAACTCCTTTGAAGCAGCATTGAAAAGAACACGAGTGACGACATCATCCGCTTCAGTCGCGACTTTATAATGAGCAATTAAAGGGGCTTCGGCTTTTACATTCAAACTCAAGAGGCAACATGCAAAAAGCAACAGTGTTCGAGCAAAAGTTGTCATGACAAACTTATCTTAAATCAACCACTTATATTGTGGTTATTATTATTGGAAGTGTAGTAAATATGAAATGAAGAACATATACTAATCTCCATTTTGTTCCACAACCAATTCGATACTCTGCCGCACATGTCACTTTTTACCTGACTAAAAACTCATAATTCAGCCTGTTCATCGCTACTACGTAAAATATAGTCAGTCATCCAAGCCGTCCCTAACAAACAGATCCAAACCACGAAAACAGGGTTTGGCACATCCGTGGTCGGGCTGACGACTAAGGCGGCAAAACCCACAGTCGGCAATGTCCAACATAATAATTTGCTCCAACGAATGGTATGTTGAAGCTTCGCAAGTGCTTCCATTGACGCTAACATTCCCGTCAAACTTAACGCCATAAGAACGGCGTACGGTAGGCCTGCAATCCACAAAGGGAGCAACAAAAACAACGGCCACCAGCTGTGTTTATTGGATGGCGTCCAATGCGCAGCCGACCACCACATCGCCATAACCGCAATGGTTTGAACCACTGTAACCCAAGCAGACCCATCCAGCTTACCGCCTTGCTGTGTGACCATAAGACCAACTTGCAGTGTAAGTACAATAAGACCAGCGGTGAGCAACACGCCTAAAGAGCTTCTACGAGAAAACACCACCATTAAAAGTGGGAAAAGGATCAAAACACCAACCGACAAAGCAATTGGCTGCATTGAGAGTGTCGCACCAAAAGCCATCATCGCGCCCAGCAATACTAAGCCAGCGAACCCACCTTGTGGCAGAACCCACAGCGCGGGGATCATAAGTGCAAGAACGGGAATGTCACCCTCGCTCAAACTCATCGCCCGAACGCAGACAACAGCGAGTAAGGTCGTAACGAAAAATTGAAGTGTCGATAAAATCATAGCGCCTCCTGGCTTCCCCACCTACTTGGTAACTCAACGGCAAAAACTGGGATTGAAAGTCGTTGAGAGGGTCTAGATTCAAGCTTAGCTTGCGTTTGCTTCATGCTGTTTAAGGCTCATCAACCAACGACACTAAAGAACAGAAAATGTAATTCTTCAAAGTGAGTCGCTGAAAACACAAGGGTTAAGAACCGTTAGCAATATACAAGTCCAATGGTTTACCATTCCTTAGTAATCCAAAATAGACACTTTTGAGTATGGACCAATTTTTAGCGCAAATCTTTGCTGTAATTCACCAAATTCCAAAAGGAAAAGTCTCCACCTATGGGGAAATTGCAAAAATGGCCGGTTATCCGGGCTATGCGAGACATGTTGGTAAAGCACTGGGTAACCTACCAGAAGACAGCAAACTCCCCTGGTTTAGAGTGGTAAATAGCCAAGGAAAAATATCTTTAAAAGGCAGAGACTTAGAGCGACAAAAAAAGAAATTAGAAGCAGAAGGGATTGAAGTATCGGAAGTTGGCAAAACTTCACTTAAAAAATACAAATGGCAGCCTTAAGCTGCCATTTTTTGTTCTCAGTACGTCGTATTAACGTGTTCCAACTAGACGAATATCTAATTGGTGAGTTTGTGCTTCATCTGTAATAACACCGTTATGTGTGTCGCTGATAAAACGCAGCTTTCCATCTACCTCAATGCGAGCACGAACGCTGTAACGATGGTTTGGTTTGATTTCATTGCTGTCGTAACTCAACTCAAAAGAAAGAGGAACTTGCTTACCTTCTGTTTCGAATGTCTGTTTCGCCAACACTTTTGCTGGCGCATCCGCCAAGGACACATCTTCTAACGCAATAGTAACCACTGCGTTTGGTGGCAAGGCAATCCGCTCGCGATAAGCCACTGTACCTGTAATCGTCTTCATTGACGCCTCTGTAGATTCCATTTCTGTATTTTGAGAAGTTTGGCAACCCACTAACGCAGCCCCAAAGAGTAGAGAAGTAACAAGTAGTAGTGTTTTTTTCATATATTCCTCGAAAAGAGCATTAAACCGAAGCAATTATAGGTGTGGAATATAAAACTGTCTGCTTCCTGTCATTTTATTTGACAATAGTTTGACTGAGTTAGAATTTATCAAACAATTGATTTTGTTTCATAATTGGAACAATACTATTTCTAAGTTACTCAATAGTTCTTAACTATGCCACTTCACAAGAGTGAGGCTGTTGAGGTAACTTGGAATGAAAGACAACGGTGAGGAGACACAATGAGTAAACCACTACGAGAATTGCTCAGCCTACTACAACTCGAAAAATTAGAAGAAGGCTTGTTTCGTGGCCAAAGTGAAAACCTAGGTTTGCCTCAAGTTTATGGCGGTCAAGTAATTGGGCAAGCACTTTCTGCTGCGCGCTACACCGTTGAAGAAACACGCACGGTACACTCCTTCCATAGCTATTTTTTGTACCCTGGCGATCCAGAAAAACCTATTATTTATGACGTAGAAAATCTGAGAGATGGCCGTAGCTTTAGCACTAGACGCGTAAAAGCAATTCAAAATGGACGCCCTATTTTTTACCTAACCGCATCCTACCATGGCGATCAACCTGGGTTTGATCATCAAAAAGAAATGCCAGATATCCCTGGTCCAGAAAACTTTGCCTCAGAGAGTGAGCTCGCAAGCCATATTGCAGAATTTCTACCCAAACGCTTACGCAAAACATTTTGCGGGGAAAAGCCAATCGAAACTCGCCCCGTTACGGTTATCAACCCTTTGAAGCCCAAAAAAGCAGAACCCAAACAGTACCTTTGGATTCGTGCTAATGGTGAAATGCCAGAGAATCAGCTAATTCACCAGTACCTTCTGGCCTACGCATCCGATTGGGGATTCCTTGTGACAGCAATGCATCCACATGAAGTCTCATTAATGACGCCTAACTTTCAAGTGGCCACCATTGACCACTCTATCTGGTTCCATCGTCCGTTTAAGATGGATGAATGGCTTCTATATGCGATAGAGAGCCCAACGGCGAGCAATACTCGTGGGTTGGTCCGAGGCGAAATATACAACCAGCAAGGTCACTTAGTGGCGACCGCCGTGCAAGAAGGGGTGATGCGCTACACGAAATAGCTCGTGTTCGTTACACGAAAAAAGGAGTGCTGTTCCGCACTCCTTTTTTAATGGGTATCAAACGATGATTAATTTGGTTGATACTTCATGTTAACAACCGACCATTCGTAAAGTGATTTCGGGTAACCATATTCGCCTTTCCCGTAAATGACATTTGGGTCGGCATAGAATCCACCTTTATTCGTTGCTAAAAATTCACGAACCCCACGACGGTAAGTAATCACAGGTGCTACTAACTCATACTCTACCTTTTCCATCTTCGAGTCATCAATTACTAAGAACCGAGTCATACGAATCGTGCTGCCGTTGGTGCAGTACCCTGGGTCATCATAGTCAATTGCTTCAAAAGGCTTGAGATCATCTTCGAACAGCTCTGATGTACATCCATCAAATCGAGCTAAGTGTACCCACGCTCCTTTTATTAGAGTTTGGTCATCGTTACCCACCGGCTTGAATGCAAGTAGTGCAATCTTACCTTTGCCGTATAGTTTCAATTCTTCGTCCGTTGGCTCACGCACTGAACGAACGTTCATCAAACCAAACTCACTTTCTTCTAAGTTAGAAAACTCACGTGCATTTAGCGTGCTAAACAATACTGTTTGTTCAGTTTCAAGCAATGTATATTGATCCGCAACACCTTCATCTGCAAAGCTTAGATACAGCTGGACTTTCTTACTTTCCAACGCTTTGTAATCTCGAGATTCTCCTTCAGAAACGTCGAGAGAAATCCAACGTCTTTTTACTGGCGGGAGGTCAAGTAACGTCAGCTCTTCCTTATCAACATCTAATGAAGCGACTCCTTTAATTGTTGAGCTGGATATTTGATAGCTGCGGTTTCCTATTGGTGTACCAAAGTCTAGCTTAACCTTTTTAAATGGTTCAAATTCCACCTTCATTGTAGAAGCACTTAAACCAGGGTGATTCGCTTTGTTAATAGTGCCATTTACGACGATTGTTTTAGCTTTGTAGTTGCGTCCAGTAAGAGTAACCTCTACTTGGTACTCGCCTGCGTGCAAAATCTTCAAACGCCCCGTATCA
The DNA here is from genome assembly GCF_033340275.1 of Vibrio sp. 1402. NCBI lineage: Bacteria > Pseudomonadati > Pseudomonadota > Gammaproteobacteria > Vibrionales > Vibrionaceae > Vibrio > Vibrio sp. 1402. The sequence continues at coordinate 10,045 of NZ_JAWOWE010000002.1, read as the reverse complement.
GGGGAAACTAGCTCGACCACAGGATCTTTTTGGTTAATAAGACGGTAACTTGCCTTCGCAGTCCCACCACTCATCACTGGTGAGATAACACTACCAGCGGAGAATTCTACCGTTGGGTAAGTAACCGATACAGGGTTTGTGCCTTGTTTAATCGTGACCGAGAAGCTACTTTCACCCGGATCCACTTTGTCGTCCCCCGCATCCGAAACAATAATTTTTGTGCTACCCGCGTTAAGAATTTGCATGGCACCCGTTTGGCTGTTTAAGGAAACTACATCTGTTGCTGCGTTGTCTGCAAATCGGTACGTAACTTCCCCAACCGTACCAGAGATTTTCGGCGCAACAAATGTTTGGCCAACCTTCCAAATCTCTTCCACATCGGATTGAACTTCAATTCGGCTCGGCGCACTCAAAATTGTCACGTAGACTTTTTGATCAGGACCAACAGTATAATTCGCGCTCTCTTTTCTGCGCACAGTTAGCGTCGCTTTACCCGCTTTATACACATGGAGACGTCCTTCACTAAAACCACCGACAACATCTGGTGCGGTGTTATCTACAATCTCAATTTGCTCGTCAGCACTCAAACCAAAATCACGGTGAAGATCAAAACTGTATTTGTTGCTGTATACAACGTCATAATCGTGCGTTGCCATGGGTTGGCCTTCAGCCTTTGCAACTTTAATGACGACATTAAATTGAATAGGTTGGTAGAACTCCCCACCATCGTCTTCAAACTTAAGGTCGTACTCACCCGCAGTCACTACCTCCAACTTGCCGTCAGTCATTCGTAAGCCATTAGGTAAGCTGCTAACTAGATTTACGTTACCTTTTTGCCCTTTAAACGCCAGAGGGATTGAAAGATTTGGTTGATAGGTAAGCGGCATTTCAATGTCTTTTATAACGGGATGAGGCGCGCGATTAACTTCAAGATCAAAGCGAGTTTTGCTTGCAGGATAATTACGCATGTCATGCTCGTAAATTTCCACTTCAGCAGCACCAACACCTTTGATCAGTAATGCTTCACCATTTTCAGTTTTAGCGACAACGTCTTCACCACGAATGATTCTCAGCTCATAGTCACCGTAGGCGTTCGTCACCTTAGGGAAAATTCGTCCACCTTCCTCATAAGTTGTGACGATATCCGCTGCGCTGATTTCTTGACGCTTGCCTTGTTTTATATCCACAAAAAATTGCGCTGTTTGCTGTTTATCCAGAAACGCGTCGCTGTAAGTTGCAGTCGCTTCAACCGTTAATCGACCAACATTATGAACAAGAAGCAAACCCGTTTCAGGATCTAGCAACTCGGCCACCTTGCTGTCTGGTACGCTATTTATAATTTTGTAAGAAATACGTTGCGTTTGAGCTTTATCTAGACGCACTGGTTCTAACGTCAAACCTTCTCGATACTCGTCTTCAAGCAAAGCGAACTGTAATTGCCCCGGAGCTACTGCATGCAGTTTAACCGTAGCGCGAACTTGTTTCGGCAAGTAAAAGTCGTTACCTGAATCAGTAATCAGCACCGATGCCTGACCAACTGAACCTAATGAATATACCGAACCGTTCTCATCAACACGAATCAAGTTATGACCACTTTCTACCTCATAACTCAGTTCGCCTTTTTGGCCACGGACGATCAACGCTTTTCCTTCTGACTCAATCGCATTGAAATTCAGATCACTCACTGAAAGTTCAGTATTGATGCCTCGCTCTACAGTGACAGAAAATCTTGCTTCAGAAGATTCATAAGCAGAGCTACTATCTGTAGCAAGAATAGTCGCCGTTCCTGGGCGCAGAATTTGTAGTATTCCTGAGTCATTAATTTTCACGACATTTGGCGGATTAGAGTCAATGACTTGGTAAGATACCGACCCATGTACATTGCTCAGTTTTGCTTCAGTAACCGTTCCCACTCCTTCAAACTTCAATACCGTGTCTTCCACTTTTAATTGCGGACGGTTCTGCTTTGTTATCGTAGTTGGTGTCTTCGTATTGTTCGGCTTAGAGTCTCCCCCACCGCCACAGCCAGCGAGTAAAGCTGCGAGAAAAAGCAAATAGTAATTTCTGTTCATTTTTAGTAATACTTTGTTACATACAAGATGGGGCGATAATAATACGATGTTTTATTAATCACTATCCCCATTTTTGAGTACTTTATTACTTAAGTAATTGCTACTGTATTAATCCTAAAAATAAATACTCAAAAATAGCGACCAAATTACATGAAAACACAAAAAGCAAACGTTTAAATCAAGCTCTTCCATTAATTTAGTAAAAATTAATATTCAATAAAATAAAACATGAAAAATAAAGAGAAAAAATTGCGTTATTTTTTCTTTCATTATGATGTATAGGATTAATGGACTGCAAAAACAAATGGTTAATGAAAAATAGAAGAGAGAATAAATATCGTTTATATTTATAAAATATCTGGTAGGAAATAGTTTTAAAAGCATAATCAAACTACCTTTTAATATTTAAAATACTAAAAGGTAGAATTAACATTAGATAGAATTCTTATAGGGCGAGTTATTTTAGGATTGGTAACTCTGTTGTGTATTTAATGGACTCCATAGCAAATGTTGAAGTCACATTAGATAGCCCTTTTACGCTATTAACTAACCGCTTATAGAATTCGTCAAAACACTTCATATCTTTGACTAGTACTTTCATCATGTAGTCATACTCGCCAGCCATACGATAAAACTCCATTACCTCAGGAAAGTCACTCACAGTTGTAACAAAATGGTGATACCAACCTTCGGAATGATCAATCGTTTTTAACTGAACAAATGCAATGAAAGATAGCTCGAGCTTTTCTGCACTTAACAACGCCACGCGTTTTTCGATGTAGCCCTCTTCTTCCAACCTTTTCAAGCGCTTCCAGCATGGTGTTGTAGTAAGATTGACTCGCTCAGCCACGTCATTTAATGACAAGGTGCTGTCGGTTTGTAGTAAAGCAAGCAGCTGCTTATCTATTCGATCTAAACTCATTTCTATAAAACCCATAAAATGTAGAAAATTTTTCTACAAAAATCTTTATTAAGAGTAACAATAGCAAAGTTTTTCTCGAAAATTATAGATAAATTATCCCTATCTAATACTTATCTATCGATTTCCCAAGGAGAGACGCCATGTGTACTGACCACAATTGGATCAACAATGCAGTGCGTAAAATTGAAGCAGACTTCCAACGTTCTGCTGATACTCATTTATTTAAACTTGAACTGCCTTCTCTTGATGGTATCGATATCTACCTAAAAGATGAGAGCACGCATCCAACAGGCTCTCTGAAACACCGATTGGCACGCTCGTTGTTTCTTTATGCGATTTGTAATGGATGGATTGGTCCTGAAACCACTGTAATCGAGGCGTCCTCAGGCAGCACTGCCGTTTCGGAAGCGTATTTTGCGCGTTTACTTGGCTTACCGTTCATTGCCGTCATGCCGAAAACCACTGCACGTAAAAAGATCGAACAAATTGAATTTTACGGTGGTAAAGCGCACCTTGTTGAACGATCAGATCAGATTTATGACGAGTCTCGACGCTTGGCTCAAGAACTAAATGGTCACTACATGGACCAGTTTACTTATGCTGAACGCGCTACTGACTGGCGCGGTAACAACAACATCGCGAACTCTATCTTTAGCCAAATGGAGTTAGAAGATCACCCGATTCCTAGCTGGGTAGTGATGAGTCCTGGAACAGGCGGCACATCAGCAACCATTGGCCGTTTTATTCGTTACCAAAAATACGACACTAAGCTTTGCGTGGTAGACCCTGAAAACTCAGTGTTTTACGATGCTTTCCAGTCAGGAAATCACTCATTGAAAGGCGATACTGGCAGCAAAATTGAAGGTATCGGGCGACCACGTGTCGAACCAAGTTTTATTGCTGGTGTCATTGATGAAATGCGCAAAATTCCAGACGCAGCCAGTGTGGCAACCGCCCATTGGGTATCTCAGCTGATTGGGCGTAAAGTCGGCGCATCAACAGGCACCAATCTTTACGGTGTGCTGCAATTGGCTTGTGAGATGAAACAACGCGGTGAGAAGGGTTCTATCGTGACGCTTCTATGTGATTCTGGAGAGCGTTACCTAGATACGTATTATGACTTAACATGGGTAAAAGAGAACATCGGCGATATTCAACCTTACTTAGCTCAACTCGAAGTCATTCAAGCAAAAGGTTGCGTTGAGCCAGCTTGTTGCGGCTCAACTAACGCTTAACGTGCAAACTGGACTTTAAAAAACAGCCCAACTTCATGTGGGCTGTTTTTATCGCTGGGTTTTACTTTTTCTGGCGCGCTTCAAACGCAGCCAATTGTTCTGGCGTTGCCGCTGGTTGATGATTTTGTTTCCATTCATCGTAAGTCATGCCGTAAACACGTTCGCGAGCGTCATCAATATCTAAATCCAAACCGAGATTTTCAGCCTCAGATTTATACCATTTGCTAAAGCAGTTGCGACAGAAGCCCGCAAGGATCATCAGGTCGATGTTTTGTACGTCTTTGTTAGCATCTAAATGCGCCAATAAACGGCGAAATGTCGCCGCGTCTAACTTATCTTGTTCTTCTTGAGTCAAGTTTTTGTATTTGAATTCAGCCACTTTCCTTTCCTTCTCTCTTATTTAGCTAGCTTTCGTCACCATATCTAGTTAGTCGGTAGTCATGAGTAAGAAGTATGCTTTAGCGCAACAATTCCCATTCTAAAATCACTACCTTTGATAAAAGCTGATATGATAATTACCATCCATCCTATTGATTAAATTAACATTTAAACAAATCATTACAACGGTCTTTTACCAAGGTTATCGTCTAGTTATGAAAAACGCCATTCTATTATTGTCTGCCTTGACCATTAGCGTGCCAACTTTAGCTGCTCAAGAACAAGCTCATCAATCTTATTTTTATCTGGGTACTGGTAACGTTGGTTTTGATACACCGTATTTCGGCTCGGATAGAGACAATGAGTGGTCAACACCACATATCACAGTTGGCTGGGGTTACCATATAAACCAATACCTCGCGTTTGAAGGGGTTCTGCGCTATTCACAAAATGAACTTAAGAACGATGCTCTAAAAACTGACTTAGATCTTCACTATTACCAAGCAGGTATGTCTGCTGTTGTAACAAGTGATAACTTAGGCGATACGCCGCTGTCACTGTTTGGTCGCGTAACTGCGCTTGGCACTCAAGCTGAAATGTATGTTCCAAACGAACAAAAAGTCACAGATGATTCAGGCGCGCTATTCAACATCGGTGCTGGTGTCCATTGGGATATGAGCAAAGATATCTGGTTACGCGCAGAGTACATTTATAATGTCGCGGATATGGGTTTTGAAGATTTTTACGACAGCTACGAAGGTGTACAAATCAGCCTAGGGAAACGCTTCTAATCGAACGCTTCCGAGCTAACTTTAAACCGATAAAGAGAAGCCGAGGTTATTACCTCGGCTTTTATGTTTTAACGTTTGATTTAAGGGTGCGCTATACGGCCCTTCGTATCATGGCTAATTGCTTTTTTTAACTCTGCTTCTACATGACCTGGTGCTTGTGTTTTCGCCGAAATCAATCGGTACATTGCCGGGATAACAAACAAGGTCACCAATGTCGCAAACCCCATCCCGAAAAAGATTACCGTACCCACGGCAATACGGCTCTCATAACCCGCCCCTGTCGATACTATCAACGGAATTGCGCCAGCAAGTGTGGTAAACGCAGTCATCAAGATTGGACGTAGACGTCGCGCAGCTGCATCAATGATCGCTTTTTCAAACCCAACGCCACGATCACGTAGCTGATTGGCAAATTCTACGATCAAAATACCGTTTTTCGTCACCATACCAATCAACATGATCATGCCGATCTGGCTATAAATATTCATACCTTGGCCCATAATAACCAAACCAAGGAAGCCACCAAATACACCCATCGGCACCGTAAACATGACCACTAACGGGTTTACGAAGCTTTCAAACTGAGCCGCCAACACGAGATACGCCACTAGTAGTGCCAATGCAAACACAACAGCAACACTCGCTTGGTTCTCTTTAAAGTCTTTCGACTCCCCCGAATAACTCACCGAAATGTCACCCGGTAAGTTGTCGATGGCTTCCTGGTCTAGGTAATTCAGCGCATCTCCTAATGTATAACCTTCCGACAGGTTGGCAGTAATAGTGATGGACTTCTGTTTGTTGTAGTGAGAAAGACGAATAGAGGCCGCCACTTCTTCAATTTTTGTGACCGCATCTAACGTCACTAGCTGACCGCTATTCGTGCGCAGATAAATCTGACTTAAATCTGCAGCATTATTAAAGCTATTTTCATCACCGCGAAGATACACATCGTACTCTTCGCCACGTTCAACATAAGTCGTTTCGCTTTTACCACCGAGCATGATTTCTAGGGTGTCAGAAATGTCTTTAACACTGACTCCTAGCTCTGCGGCACGCTGTCGGTCAACTGTAACCAATAACTCAGGCGTTTTTTCCGAGTAATCTATCTCTGCTCCTTCCATCATTGGTGATTCTTCTGCTTTGTTCTTTAGCATTTCAGCCCAAACAACGAGCTCATCGTAATCAGAGCCGCCTAATACGAACTGAACTGGCTCACTCGAACCACCTTGGAAACCTGGCATAAATGGGAACACTCGAACATCTGGGATACCTGCCAATTCTTTCCGTACTTTGTTAAGGGCTTGCTGAGCCGTGATATCACGTTCGTTCCAATCTTCTAGAATCATGATCACAAAGCCTGTCTGGTCTCCTGCCTGGCCACCAAACGCTGGCGTTTGGATGCTGAATGACTTCAGATAACCTTGCCCTAGTAATGGCATCAATCGGTCTTCGACAATATCCATATTGGCTGACATACGATTGTATGACGTAGCGTCTGCACCGCGCACAAACGCGAATATCACACCGCGATCTTCTTGTGGGGTCAGCTGGGCCGGTACCTGATTCATCAAGAAATAGCTACCGCCCAAACAAGCTAGAATCACCAGCGGAGCAGCCCAACGTACTTTCAATGCACCTTTCAATAATGCGCGATAGCCACTCTCAAGCTTGCTAAACAAGCGATCAACCGCTTCATTGAATCGATTTGGTTTTACATTCGCTTTCAAAATCTGACTACCTAATACAGGAGTCAGCGTCAGGGCAATCAAAGAGGAGAATATGACCGACATAGCCAGCAATACAGAAAACTCTGTAAATAGTAGACCTACCATGCCATCCATAAAAGAGATCGGTAAGAACACCATCACCAGCACTAATGTTGTTGCTATAACAGCAAAACCAACCTCTCTTGTGCCTTTATATGCGGCGAGTAATGGCGATTCACCGCGTTCAATATGGTGGAAGATATTCTCTACAACCACAATTGCGTCATCCACCACCAAACCAATCGATAATATCAACGCCATCAAGGTGATCAAGTTGATAGAAAACCCAAAGTAGTACGCGGCAATGAACGAAGAAATCAGAGAAACAGGTACCGTAACCGCAGGAATTAAGGTTGCACGAGCTTGGCCGATAAAAATGTACAATACCAAAATCACCAAGCCGCCCGTGATAAATAGCGTGCTGTACACCTCTTCGATTGAACGCTCGATAAACACTGTCGCGTCGTAATCTATCGCAAGACGTGTACCTTCTGGTAAGAACTTCTGGATGTTATCGACTTCAGACCTAACCAGCTTCGCTACTTCTAACGGGTTTGCGTCTGACTGCGGTACCACACCAAGACTGATGTTTACTACACCATCACTTTTGAAGGTTGAGTTTTCGTTTTCTGCACCAATGAAGACATCTGCTACATCTTTTAAATAGATAGGTGTATTGTCGCTTGCGCGTTTAATGACAAGATATTGAAAATCTTCAGGCGTGTTATAAGTACGAGCCGTACGCACGGACATTACTGTTGAGTCGTTGCGAACTTCACCACCTGGGCTTTCTAGGTTCTCACTTCGTAAAGCTGATGTAATGTCCGAAGCTGTAACTGAACGTCCAGCCATTAGTTCTGGCTTAAGCTTCACGTACATGACCTTGTACAAACCACCGGAGAGATCAATGGAGCTAACCCCAGAGATCAGGCTAAAGCGGTCCATCAATACACGTTCGGCATAATCGGTTAATTGAGTACGGTCCATCTCTGCAGAACTGAGATTGATGTAGAGCGACGCCTCTCCCGAGCCATTGTTCTTATAAACAATAGGGTCATCCGCTTCATCAGGTAGCGAGCGCTGAGCACGAGCTACGGCATCACGCACGTCGCTCACACCTGTGTTGAGATCGTAACCTAACTCAAACGTGATCGTGATACGCGACATGCTGTTACGAGTAGTGGAGCTAATTTCATCAACTCCACTGATCCCAGAAAGCTGGTCTTCCAAAACAGAGGTAATTTGGCTTTCAATAATAGTCGCCGATGCACCCTCATAACGCGTACTGATAGAAACGACTGGGCTTTCTATATCAGGCATTTCACGAACGGCTAATTTGGTGAATGACACAAAGCCAAACACACACAACAGCATGCTCAGAACCAACGCCGCGACAGGGCGTTTAACTGAAACGTCGGACAGTAACATTAGTTTTCTTCCTCATCCGATTCACTGTCATTGCGTGTCACATCCGTGGTGTTCGCTTTTAGTGGCGCGACAATTTCTTTCACTTCGACACCATCACGCATGTTAACAATGCCTTGAACCACAATCTTGTCACCAATCTCAACACCAGATTCGATCACCACCTCGTTACCAACACGAGCACCTAGCGACACTTCTTGACGAGTAGCTTTGTTATTTTCATCAATTACATATACAAAACGTTTAGTTCCGGAGTATTCAAGTGCTTGAACAGGAATGATTGGCGCCTTAATAGCAGGAAATGCTAGTGAAGCGTTCATCAACATGCCCGGCTTCAATTGATTTTCTGGGTTATCAAACTCAATACGCACGCGAAGATTCAGTGTTTCGGCGCTGATCCGCGTATCAATACCTGTGACTTGACCAGTAAAGGTCTGGCTACCCCATGCACTGGTTTTAGCGATGACTTCCATACCAATAGAAAGCATCGATAAATAGCGCTCCGGTACTTGTAAATCCAGTTCCATGACGGAAAGATCATCCAACGTCAAAAGTTCAGTACCCGCACTGACCATTTTGCCGCGGCTAAAATCGATAAAACCAACAGTGCCAGAAAATGGGGCAGTAATATGGAGGTCAGCTAAATTGGCTTGAGCAGCATCAAGCCTCGCTTGTGCTATTTCAACACTGGCTTTTTGTGCATCGATTTCAGTTTGAGTAATCGCATTCCGCTTAACCAAACGTTGGAACTCTTTTAACTTACGCTGTTCATCTTTAAGGTACGCCTTTGCCTCAATCAAAGCGGCTTGAGCCTTATCGTCATCTAACTTAATTAATAGCTGGTCTTGCTGGACATTTTGATTCGCTTTAACAGCGATTTGATTCACTTTGCCGGCGACTTCCGATGCGACAACCACAGACTCCGCTGCCTTTAATTTGCCGATAAGAGTTAAGGATTGATTGATCTCGTGCGTTTCTACTTGTTCAGTCACAACGGTAACCGCTGAGCCTCCTCGCATCGCAGCGCAAACCGATGGAGAACTCAGTAATATAGAAAGCGTTAAAACAGATAACGATAACGTGGCTTTCATGCTCATGATATTGACTTCTAAACGAATAAACTTATGTCATTAAACTGCTTACAGTTTATCAGTAGATACGGTGTTTAACGTCAAGTAGTGTAAATTCAAGTAAAAAGCGCGCTTCTCTTCTGTTCAAAGGACAAACAAAACGCTGACTTTCTACCATCTTTGCCCAAAAAGACAGCATTCAACGTAAAAACGTAAGAAAAACGCTTTACAGCCTGAGCGAGTTTGCTATGATTCGCTCCGCACTTGGGAGATGAGTTGGGAAAACATCTTACTAAGTATAAAAATCCTCTGGAGGGGTTCCCGAGTGGCCAAAGGGAGCAGACTGTAAATCTGCCGGCACTGCCTTCGATGGTTCGAATCCGTCC